>JAFGCW010000047.1 GCA_016932435.1 Dehalococcoidales bacterium
CCATGACCGGAACGGTGGCTCCGCAGGACTGGAACACTGGCTCACCCCCCACCGGAACTGCGGCTCCGCCGCACCGGAATATCCACCATCTGTCAAGAATTAAGGGGTTGCATGACTTTTTATCGTTCTTGGCAGCTTGGTAACGTTTGTGTTTATGGGATAAACTTCGATTTTGTTCTTAATGAATTGAGATTATCGGGTTCTCTTCTAAATTAGTGACTTCAAGGTGTTTTTTTATCAAAGACCACGTTTAATTGTAGTTTGGATGTCCAATCCACGGATACTAAATCTCTGTTCCCAAAATAGGTAACGTATTGCGGAACATCTGAGTCAAGCATTCTAGCTTCAAAACGATTTTCTCCGTATTTAACCAATCTATCTGTTGACAACGGCAGTTCAGAAATTTCAATTTCCCAAAACAAATTTTCCGTACTTCTCTCTTCTTCGTGCCGAGCTTTCAATGAAACGTAGAGATCGTTTCCATCCTGTCGCACGTTCCCTGAAATAATCTCAGAATGTCGATTGCTTGACCATGTAACTGAAAAGTGGGATCCCTCCCATTGAATTTCCCCAAGCAAGTCGTCAACTCCCCATTCCGAGATATAACCTCCCCATTCCGAGATCAAAGCAGGATTAGTGCCATAGGCGGTTGTGACAGGGCATACTAGACCAATTTCAATCCAGTTTGTCTGCTGCAGTGAGTCTAAGAAGTTCGTAGGTTCCTTTTCCTCCGTCACTTTTACAGTTGCAATAGCAGAACCGATGGGCATATCAGCCGCATCACCAGGCTTGAATACTCCAACATGGATGGCATATGGACCGGCGTCGGTGAAGATGTGAGTGCACTCATTATTGAAAGGTATCGTTAGCTCTGGACCGTCTCCGAAGTCCCAGACATAGTACACGTCATCGGGAAGGGTCTCCGGAGTATCAGTCCATGCATAGAATGTGTATTCCTCACTAGTTCTGAGTGGTTCTGACGGGACAGTAATGGTAAAGTCACTGCTGATCTCGACCATTATTTCGCCGCGTGCAAAATAATCAAAGTCATCCTCTAACATGAACACGACGAGATACGATCCGGTTCCAGGAAAAACGTGGGTTACTTCATGAATCCCTGATTCCCCAATAGCACCTTCCCCGGAAATATTGGTTGTTATTCCTTTATCCGGCAGACCGGTGGACTGATTAATAAACTGCCAGGAAGAATTGTAATAAGCTGGAACGAATTTGGGATTCGCGACAACTGCCTTGAAATCGTAATGTCTTGCGGTCGATTCCGGAGTAACCTCTATACTCATCTTTATCGGTTCGCAGTACACCGTGTGAGTGTAAGAAGAATATAGTATCGCGTCTGTTTTATTTATATTATACGCCTCATATTCATATAGTTTAACATCAAAAGTATAGGTTCCTGATTTACTTAGTTCGTAATTTAGATGAACTCCGTTAGGCCAGAACATTTCAGGCAATTCTTCTTCAGGTTCAGTTTCAGGCGCAGTCGATTTCTCGCTATCTTGAACGATAGATTCGATGAAGACTCCATCGAGGGAAATATCCCATACATACACTGGTTTGTCCGGACGCTCAGCAGCACTAATACAATAAACACCCATCCGTACGGTCTGCCCCGGGATCTCATAGTGAGTTGTCTCGGTAGAAGCTACAAGTTGCACGGGAAGAAGCAGGATCTGGTCAGTGATACTGTCTCCTCCCTTGTTTCCACATCCGACCATGAGTGAAATCATCGAGAAAAATAAGATAACAACAGTCCAACTAATATTTCTGCAGTGTATACGTAGTCTCTTAGCCATATGATTCCGCCTTTTTAAACAGCAGTTGAGATTTTTCGTTAATATTATATCAATGAGGAAGTCCAGTTTATCAAATAGAAGATGTCAAATATCGAATAATTACATGGACGTAATGGTGACAAAATCTGAATTATTACTCTACCGGAACCGTCACAACAATGAGTAACAATTCTCTTAAGCACCAATGTACATTTAGTAACTTACTCGGATGTGAACCGAGTGCTCTGATCAGCTGAGCTAACTGCCCATTCGATATATTATTGCACTCAATATAAAACTATTACAAGTCATACAAAAAAGAGGAGTTGAAATGACTCCTCTTTACTCTTTATTATCAGTTTTTTCACACCATTCTTGGCCTGATAACAAGAAAATATAACACCAAACCTAACAGTAGCGCCAGGGTAATACTGGAGATAAGCAGCCATCTATAGTCTTTTGGCGTCGTTGGATTTGATACGGTGGATGGCTCGGGTGAAGTCGGTGCCGAAGACGAGGTGGTTTGTTGAACTGTTTTAACCCCTGCTAATTTAACCTCTACCGCTTCGACCACGAATGAACCTGAAAGACCGTTAACATCTACTGAATGGATGCCGATAATATCCTTTGATAACTCAAACACAATAGCTTCGCTTTCCCCACCAGGCAGGATGACCTGCTTAGTGTCAATAACCTCATCATCGATCTCAAGCGCAACGTTATAACTACCGGTGAAATCCCCGGTGTTGGCAACAGATACGCTAACCGTTATATTTTCATCCGGATTGGCCGTAGCGGGGGTTATCATCAGATTATAAACGGTGAAGGAAGACGGTTTAGACTCAATACCCAGGAGGGCGAATGTAGTAAAATGGCTGACCTCTGCGGTAATGGTCTTATTCAGGGTATCAACTACCCCATCAAGACTAATCCATCTCCCGATACTTTCATCAAAATAAGCCATGAATAATTCTTCTTCGTTAATTTCATACGATAAAGTATCCGGATCATATCTCCAGGTTATCGTCATCGGCGGATCAAATGTAGTCCCGCCGGGAAGAAAGGTGCAGGCTGATCCAAGTTGACATGTTCCGCCCGGTAGTCCCGATGGAGATTCAGCGGCGCATATTTCCAGAGTGCGTAGTGGCTTACCCTGTTCATCTCTTACTATAGTGCCCTTCGCTATATAAATATTGATCGTTCCGTCCGAACATGTTATGTCTATTTTCTCAAGTAATTTTCCAGTCGAATCAATGTTAAAGCTGTTCTCGAGTCCAAGAGCGTTTATATCCAAGTAATACACGTGAGGGGTATCAACATATTCTACGTAATATGTATTTGTCGTAAAACTTTTCTCAACGCCATAGCCAGTGCCGTCACCGACTGCCTTAACCCTGAAGTAGTACGTGGTACTTTGAGTCAGTGGAGACAGGTCGAACCAAAAGGTTCCGGTAACATTTACCGTCTCCGGAGTGGTCTCATTGGGGTAGGGTCCACCCGGAGTAACGCCCCACTCAAAGGAGATGTCTGCCGACGCGGCTGTGCCAAGGTCATCCAGGCTGCCGTTAAATCGAGCCGCATCGATACCTATATTAGTGGCGTCTCTGGTGGTTACCGTTGCCAAGGTTAACGTTGTAAAACTCTTCTCAACGCCATAGCCGGTGCCGTCACCGACTGCCTTGGCTCTGAAGTAGTACGTAGTGCCTGGAGTCAGTGAAGGCAGGTCGAAGCTGAAGTTTCCGGTGACATTCACCGTCTCCGGAGTGGTCTCATTAGGATAGGGGCCACCTGAGTTAACACCCCACTCAAAGGAGACGTCTGCCGACGCGGCTGTGCCAAGGTCATCAAGGGTACCGTTAAGTTGGGCCGTATCGATACCGATATTGCCGGCATCTTTTGTAGTTACCGTTGGTAAGGTTAACGTAGTAAAACTCTTCTCAATACCGTAGCTGGTACCGTCACCGACTGCCTTGGCCCTGAAGTAGTAAGTGGTGTTTGGAGTCAGTGAAGACAGGTCGAAGCTGAAGTTCCCGGTGACATTCACTGTCTCCGGAGTGGTCTCATTGGCATAAGGGCTACCCGAGGTAACGCTCCACTCGAAGGAAATATCTGCCGATGTGGCTGTACCAAAGTCATCAAGGCTACCGTTAAGTTGAGCCGCATCGATACCAATATTACCGGCGTCACTGGTGATTACCGTGGGTAAGGTCAATGTAGTAACGCTCTTCTCGGCGCCATAGCCGGTACCAAGACCGACTGCCTTAGCCCTGAAATAGTAAGTGGTATTTGGAGTCAGTGAAGACAGGTCGAAGCTGAAGTTACCGGTGGCATTCAACGTCTCCGGAGTGGTCTCATTGGAGTAGGGGGCACCCGGATTAACATCCCACTCGAAGGAAACCTCTGCCGATGTGGCTGTACCTAGGTCATCAAGGGTACCATTAAGGCGAGCCGCATCGATGTCTATATTACCGGCATCATAGGAGGTTACCGCCGGTGGTATAAGGACTTCCTCTACTCCTGTTGAACAGGAAGGTTCCGGGTTAGCATATTTACGAACTCTGATGTTATCTACCAGGACATAACTGCTTGCATTTAGACTCACACCGTGGACATGCGATACCAGGTAATCTTCTGTCTGCTTTATGCTGTCAGTGCCGGAATAAGCACTGCCACCATCGACATACCCGGTGTAAGTTGAACCCGATACTACTTCCTTAACGCTGTGCCACGTATCAGCTGAAACACTATTGAAGGGTGTACCAAAAGGTGACCATGATGCCTTTCCGGTAAATCGTAAATGTCCTCCGTCAGCAGCTGCTGTCTGTAAACGCCAGCAATAACCGTTTTCGAAATTAAGACTTTGTACTCTCCAGCCCAGTTGGTGGATTATTCTTTGAGTACCCGCAAGATAAACCTCATATTCGATTATGCCGTCAAGCATTTTGTAATTATTCGTAATGAGTCTCGTGTCAAAATAGCTGTTTTTAGTTTGGCTGGAATCCGGATCATGTCTTAGACTCGGAGAAGGATTGCCAGCACTCGCGGATATATATACTGTGTCTGTATTTTCCGTATCGATTGTCCATTGGCCCAAACCAGCCGAAAAGTCATCAAAGAATTCAAATGTATTCCATCCATCAACGGCACTGCTCGCAGCGGGATTCCCATAGTACATGGAGATAGTCACAAGGCTTGAGGCAGGTAAGGAGGGTACTTTGACCCAGAATGTGGCCGAGGTAGAAGGAACATAACTTTCACACCAGTGAGGCAGTAACGTCGCATTATCACTATCTATAAACCTTACATCACGAAAATCTGCCTGCATCGCAGGTTCATAACTCAGGTCAATTTTAACCTGATAATCTGTCAGCGCAGATCCTGATAACTCGGTAATTGTTATGGATTTTCTACAGGTCCAGGAAATATCCCACCAGGCGGGATCCGCTGAAGCAGGGCTTGGAGATATCACAGCAAAGAGACAGGCTGTGAAAATTAAAGTTGCGATTATTGATATAAATTTCTTCACCATTATTATTCTTCCTGTGTCCTCAGTCTACGCTGCTACAATTAACAATTGATTAATAATGGTGAGTTAACCTTACATAAGTATTACAAAACCGTTACAAGGTAGTGAAAAATGGAATTTTTGCGCCGGTAATCTCTTCATGTGGAATATTTTCGGGAATGCATACAAATATTTGAAAAAGCAATGTCAAAACTAATGAATAACTATAATGTAAAAATTGAGGGGCAGCTATTCAGCTGCCCCGTTTTACCATTACGGTGATTTTATCATCGATTTATGATTGCTTATTCTACGATTATATTTAGTTTTATGGTACTTTCCGTTGTCTCGGATATATCATCGGGTGAAAAAGATATGTCTTCATCCGGAGGTTTCCTGTATACTATGTATTTTTTAATGTCACCACTCCATGTATCCCGGATAATATAATCAATCTTACCGAGTGATCTGCCGTTCTTATCCACTACTTCCACGCCAAACTGCTGTGCCGTCATACTCACTCACATCCCTAATAAAAAAATGAACTGGACATTATCCAGTTCACAGTTCGCTATTATAGCATCTTTCAGCAAGTTGTGTAAAACGGCTTCGTAATGACTGCTAGTTGCCCGGTTTTATTATCGAATCTGCTCTGTGATAAAATCAAAGTAGATTCTGTAAAAGAAAATTCAGGTTTGGGTGAGGTAGTATGGCGAAAAAGAAAAAAGCTGCAACGATTGGTGAGTTAAAGAAATCAGGATATGAGAGGAAATCTATCAGGGAAGAGATGAGACACAACCTGATAGAGATGATAAAGCAGAAAAAAGACCTTTTCCCGGGGATTATCGGGTTCAGTGACACGGTAATCCCTCAGATTCTGAACGCGATTATTTCCGGTCAGGATATTATCTTTCTCGGCGAACGGGGGCAGGCGAAGTCGAGGATCATGCGCAACATGGTAAACCTGCTCAATGAAGAGATACCGGTAATCAAGGGCTGTGAAATAAATGATGATCCGTTGGCACCGATATGCACAGAATGCCGTGAGAAAGTAGCGGAGAAAGGCGATGACGTAGAGATCGACTGGCTGGCACGGGAAGAGCGCTACGGCGAGAAACTGGCCACGCCCGATATTTCCATCGCCGATCTTATAGGCGACGTCGATCCGATAAAGGTGGCAGAAGGAAGATATCTTTCCGATGAAATGACGATATATTACGGCCTGATACCGCGAACAAACCGGGGGATCTTCTGTATCAACGAGTTGCCCGACCTCACGGAAAGGCTGCAGGTAGGCCTATTCAACCTGATGGAAGAGAGGGACGTTCAGATAAGGGGATACCGCGTCAGGCTTCCTCTCGATATTCTTCTGGTTGCGAGCGCGAATCCGGAAGACTATACGAACCGCGGCAGGATTATCACCCCTCTGAAGGACAGGTACGGAGCCCAGATAAAAACTCACTATCCGGTTACCACCGAAGATGAGATTACGATCGTGGAAGCGGAACGGAAGCGATTCGAAGGAGACGATTTCGAGGTGTACGTTCCGGACTACATGAAGGAGATAATCGCGGAGATTACCCACCTGGCCCGCAGGAGCCCCGATATCAACCAGCGTTCAGGGGTGAGTGTAAGGACCTCCATAGCAAATTATGAGACGATAATCAGCAACTCGATACGGCGCGCGGTAACGGTGGGTGAGAAACTGGCCGTACCCCGTGTCAGCGATCTACCGTATATCCAGGCTTCCACGAGCGGTAAGATAGAACTGGAGAGTTTCGAAGATACCCGCGAAGAAAAAGTGATAGGTGATCTGACAAGGAAAGCGGTCGCCGGTATTTTTAACAGGTATTTCATGGTGAATGAACTGGAGGACATTGTCGCGCAGTTCAGCGAAGGCTTCAGCGTGGAAGTATCCGATATGATGAGTGCAAAAAGCTACATCGGCAATATCAAGGAAATGATCGGCGTTACCGATGTACTGAAAACGATAACCGATTCGGAGAAGCCTGAGATAGTAGCCGCCGCGGTCGAGTTCTTACTGGAAGGACTCCATATAAACAAGAGACTGAACAAGTCCAGGAGCGGCGGGAAAACAGTCTACAGGCAGTAGCATGATCATTTACCGTTATTCGGAGTGGGACGGAAGCCAGGAACCCAGCGAACTAAGCGCCGACGACCTGATGGATGAGCTGGGAAGCAACCTGATGTCTTACGGAGATCTGTCATACTCGCTGAGACTTATGCAGCAGAGAGGTCTCCGGAACGGGCAGGGGAGGCAGATGCCCAGCATCCAAGACCTCCTTGAACAGCTTCGCCAGAGAAAACAGGAACAACTCAGCAAGTTCAACCTCGATTCGGTGATGGATGATATCCGTGAAAAGCTGGATTCCATCATCAAGACCGAACGAGAAGGAATCGAGAAAAAGCTGGATGATACCAGGAACAAGGCTGATGATGAAGACAGCGGACTCGATTCCGAAGTAAGACAGCGGTTGCTGAAAAGCCTGGAAGACAGGGCTGAGCAGAACCTTGAGAAACTCGATAGTCTGCCACCGGATGTCGGCGGTCGCATCAAGGAGCTTACCGATTACGAATTTATAGACGAAGACGCACGCCGGCAGTTCCAGGAACTGCTGGATAGGCTGAAAAAACAGGCCATGCAGTCGTTCGGCCGAGACCTGGTAGACCGGGTAAAGAATCTCGATCCTGAATCTCTTGCCAGGATGCGGCACATGGTTGAAGCCCTGAACCAGATGCTTGAGAGGAGGATGAATGGTGAAGAACCGGACTTCGAAGGTTTTATGCGTGAATTCGGTGATTTTTTCGGCCCGAATCCTCCTCAAAACCTGGACGAACTCATAGAACGCATGCAGCAGCAGATAGCCCAGGCGGAGTCTCTGATGAACAGTCTCTCTCCCGAAGACAGGGCTGAGCTGCAGAACCTGCTTCAATCGATGGTGGATGATAGTACCCAGTTTGAACTTGCCAAACTTTCCGCCTACCTGGAGAGACTGTATCCCAGCGACAGGCTTAAGCAGCAATATCCGTTCTCCGGTGACGAGTCGCTGTCATACAACGAGGCAATGAAACTGATGGAAGAACTCCAGAAGATGGACAGGCTCGAGTCGCAACTCAAAGACTCCAGGTTCGACAGGACTATCGAAAACGTCGATGAACAATTGATGAGAGAACTGCTTGGTGATGAAGCAGCCGATGATCTTGACCATTTAAAGAATATTACGAAAGCACTCGAAGAAGCCGGATACATACGGTGGGAAGGCGGGAAATACGAGCTCACACCACGCGGAATGAGAAAGATAGGTCAGCAGGCTCTGCGGGATGTCTTCGATCACCTTAAAAAAGACCGCATCGGTGGCCATAAGCTGAATATGCGCGGCAGCGGCGGTGAACGAATAGAAGAAACAAAGCCATATGAGTTCGGCGACGATTTCAATCTGCACCTGCAAAAAACGATAATGAACTCGGTGTACCGCGAGCCGGGAACTATACCTGTCAGGCTGAGTACCGATGATTTCGAGATATACCGTACCGAGGAGGCGACACGGTCTGCTACCGTTCTGCTGCTCGATATGAGTCTTTCGATGCCGATGCGCGGTAATTTCGAGGCGGCGAAACGGGTGACTCTGGCACTGGACGGGCTTATCAGGAGCCAGTATCCTAAGGACAGCCTTCATATCGTCGGTTTTTCAAGCTATGCCAGGGAACTTAAGAAGGAAGACCTGACCTACATGAGCTGGGATGAATTCGATCCGTACACTAATCTCCAGCACGGACTTTATGTTGCCAGGAAACTTCTGGACAGGGAAAGAAGCAGTAATAAGCAGATTATCCTGGTATCAGACGGCGAACCAACGGCGCATTTCGATGAAAACCAGCTTTATTTCCAGATACCGCCCTCAATCCGCACTCTCCAGATGACGCTCAGGGAAGTCCGATTCTGTACCCGGAAAGGGATAACTATTAATACCTTCATGCTGGAAGCCGATCCCTACGGTGGCGGATTCGGTCGTGGCTTCCGCAGCGGACGCGGCAGAGGATCCAGGAGTGAATTCCGGGGCGAGTTTATTACCCGGATGACACGCCTTAACAAAGGCAGGATTTTCTACACCAGCCCGGACAAGCTGGGTGAATATATGCTGGTCGACTACATTTCCCACAAGAGGAAGAAGCTGTGATAGAGCGGGAATTCAGGATTTAATGAATCCATTCGATATTCTCAAAGTTGTTAAATGATCCCTTGTTGAAATAATGGTATAGATTCCCGCTTTCCAGGCTGTGGCATCACGGGAAAAATCCTCGATACCGGTTGGGGATAACTGAACGGATTATCTTTCGGTGGGTTACGTCCCGACATTTTTTCTTTACACTTGATAAACAGGTCATCGGGACTCTACCCACCCTACAATTTACGTATTAGCCTCGTGTAGGACGGGTGGAATCCGCCCGGCGGATGTAACCCGTCGATGAACTTCCCCGAAACTTCGAATCCCTAATCTTTAATTTCATATGTACTTTACATGATAAGCAATCGGTCTGGTTGTTATAACACAGGCTAGTCGCGGGAATGAAAAAAGAGGGTGCGAATGACATTACTGATCCCGATTGTCGCCTGAAGGCGCGGCAACCTCCAGTACCTGACCGGACAATTTATTTGCCACATCGGAAACAAGCCAGGCTACGGTGTTGCCGATATCCTCAGGCGTGGTAGTCCTGCCGGCTTTATCCAGGTTCTCTACAAGGTCGATCATATTCGGATCACCGCCCGTTCTATGAAAGTTGGTATTTCCCGGACCGGGGGCGATGATATTGATATTAATGCCCTTGTGTCCTACCTCGCTGGCGAGCGTCTTACTGAACATGACGGTGCCGGACTTTGCCGCGATATACACGGCGGCGCCGGCAAGTCCTGAAGGCTGATGAGCTGCGTGAGTAGAGAAATTCACTATTTTGCCGTAACCACGTTCCAGCATGTGAGGGAGGAGCGCCTGTGTCATGTTCATGGTGCCCCTGAGATTTATGTTGATATCCAGATCCCATGTCTCCTGGGTTGTTTCTGTAAAAGGACGGATCCCGCTGGCACGTCCGGCGCAGTTTACCAGAATATCTATGTGGTCGAATTCTTTAATTGCCAGGGAGACCGCAGAATCGACCGATGCTCTGTCGGTAATATCTACCTGAAGGCCGATTGATTTTCTTCCCAGTGCTCTCACTGCGTCGGCGGTTTTCTCCGCTCCGGGAAGATCGATATCGGCACAGATGACATCACAGCCTTCTTCAGCTAGCTTAAGAGCTATGCCCCTGCCGAAACCGACCTGGCTTCCGGTTCCCGTTACCATCGCTATTTTATCGGTTAGTCTTAAATCCATCAGGTCCTCCTCGCACGTATATCGAAATGACGCCTAATATTAATATATAGCTATAAGGCAGAGCAATATGATTGTGGTGGCTGCAGTGGAATCAAAGCGGGGAAGGTTACTGGGGATCTTCGCGGAAGCGTCTGTCCATCTCGGCAAGGAAATTTTGCACCTCGGGTGAGAGTTCGGTCGCGGGATGGTCTTCGGTATTCTCGCTTCGGTTATCATAACGGTTTTCAAGCTGTTTAACGATGGTTTTCAGTTGCGGATTACTGTCCAGCGCGGTATTTATCTGTTCCATCTGCCGTTGTGCGTTATTTTCAATCGACTGGTCGACCGGAATGTTGTAGATGGAAGACAGGATACGCATCAGTCTCACGGCACCGTTAAAATCTTCCTGCATCTGGGTATATTGCGGCAGATGGGCAATCAGACTCATTGCCTCCATTCCCATATCGGGAGCTTTCTGGGATATGAGAAAGCAGATCGATGTTGGTCCTTTGTACTCTATGAACGTAACACCATTTTCTGCAAGGTGTTTACTGGCACCTTCACCGGTTGCTTCTCCCGTAACGGTCAGCGGTCTCGAATGGGGAACGAAGTCGTGCATGCTGCCGACAATGGTGTATCGTTTTACGCCGAACTTCTGCATGAGATCGAGGACGGATTCTACGTATTCTTCGCCATGATGATGCGGTTCAAGCAATCGCAGGAACATGAAATCGTTCGCTGATTGCTGTTTGCTGTACGTAATATATGTATTCGGTATAGTCATCCTGCGACGGCCTGCGGAAAGGAAGCTGGTAGGACGATGACGGGTGAAGTCAAAGAAATCGCCCGGCCTGGCAAGTTTAGCCAGGTCTTTTACTCCCAGCTGATTTTCCATCCAGGAGACGATAATAGAACCGACTCCTCCGACATCTACCCATGGTTTAAGCATGGCGATGGCGTGGGTATCTTTTAAGTCCGGTACAGGTTCGTCGAGTTCGAAAGCACGCAGTCTCATACTTCAATAGTAGCAAAGTGGGGGTGTCAAAGCAAACGCGGAGACGGATTTATGTAGATTGCCACGTCTCGGCTGTTGACGCCGAGTCTCGCAATGACAAGTAAGAATTCGGCTATTGTCGCAAAGTCTCGTGATGACTCGCCGGAGTGGAAAAGGATGGAGCGGAAGACGAGATTCGAACTCGCGACCTCCTCCCTGGCAAGGCTTAGTTTGTGCTTAAAAATTTCAGGTAATTTTAAACGATACGTTTCTAACTTGGCTTCTAGTTTGGAAGTCACCTTCTTTTGCCCAGATAACAACATTGACAGGTAACTGTTACTGGTACCAAGGTATTTGGCTATCTTACCCTGGCTAATCTTCTTTATCTTTATCCTCCCCTTTTGGTTTGTTCAGGTAGTCTAGGTAGTAATTTGAAAATGCCTCTAATGTGGGAATTATCTGTGCACCCGGATTTTTCGTTTCACCTAATTCTTTTCGCAGTTCATCTGCCAGATCTTCAATCCTAGCTAGAGCAGTACCCAATTCAGTTGCTTTTTTCTCTGTATTAAATGCTATTATCAAGCTGTTTGAACCCAAAGCTACCGCTATAAGAGCCAAGCCAAAGGCGGGTGCAACCCATCTTAACGTTGATGATTCAGAGAACCAGCCAAGGAGTCCTAACAATATCCCTATACCAACAATAATAAGAGGATAATACAGCAAGTGCTTTTTCATATCTTCTCTCCTTTATTCTACTTCTTCAAATTTATCTTTCGGACTGCCACAGACAGGGCAAATCCAGTTATTAGGGAGTTTTTCAAATGGTGTTCCGGGAGGAATACCGCCTGCAAGGTCTCCATTCTCAGGTTCATAGATATATCCGCATACTGTGCATCGATACTTTTTCATTTTTTCTTCCTTCCTCCACCAGGTTTCCTTTTACGTTTATAATTGAGATTAAGTACTATCCAATCTCTGGCAAGTTTTACTCCACTAATCTTCCCTTCAGCCAGTAATCTTCTGACTTGGCTGGTATCCAGCCCAAGTTTTTCAGCGGCTTCTTTAACGCTATACACGAGTTTATTATACGCGTAAACAGGAATAATTTAAAGGACATCAGTCATTCATGAAAACCAGATAATACTATAATTGGAAATGAGATTCGCACCTGTTCAGGTACTCGTGAATAATATTCTGAAGATATAATAAGCTAAATAGATGGAGCGGAAGACGAGATTCGAACTCGCGACCTCCTCCTTGGCAAGGAGGCGTTCTAGCCACTGAACTACTTCCGCTCGGGGATACCTCTATTCATTTTCATGGTGCCGAGGACCAGAATCGAACTGGTGACACCTTGATTTTCAGTCAAGTGCTCTACCGCCTGAGCTACCTCGGCATACGATCGCACAAAGGATATTGTATCCATTAGCCATATGGGTGTCAAGTGACTAAAGGCTATTATACGGTTACCGACGCCTGGACATAACATACGCTACAGCCAGAATAACCAGCAAGACGATAAGTACGACAGTTAACCATATCGGCATAGTATCTTCTCCAATGTCCGTATGAAAACACATCCGGTACTGGAAATGCGGGGATTGTCCAGATGATACTATACATAAAGATAATCGTCAATATTGGATTCTCTGGAAGAATATAATTACCGCCGAGATATAATAACAGCTATCTTAGGGCTTCTCCGGCAAGTCTGTCGGCTTCTTTGTTCAGATTCCTGGGAATGTGGGTAATAGAAAAGTTTTTTAACCGATTTTTGAGTTCCGTAGCCTTTGTGTAGAGTGGTTTCAGGTCGGCGTTTTTCACCCTGTACCTGCCGTTTATCTGCCTGACGACAAGTTCGGAGTCGGCGCGCATTTCCACTTCGTCGTACCCGAGTGAAGCGGCTTTTTCCAGGGCGGCGATGACCGCCATGTATTCAGCCTGGTTATTGGTAACTCTCCCTACCGCCCGTGAGATAGTGGCGACGGTTTCACCCTGCTGGTTCTGAATTACTACACCTATTGCCCCGGGTCCGGGATTGGGTTCAGCCCCGCCGTCGGTGAAAATAAGCGCTTTTTTACTCAATTTGTTAAGCCAGGAAAAGGATACGTCCGCAGCTGCTGCATCTCACCATACTGCCGCTTCTTACCTGCTGGAGTTCATTGACAGGTAGTAATATCCGGCAGCCGCGGCAGATACCCTGCTCAACCTTCGCTACGGATGTACCTTTCTGTTTTTTTAGTTCTTCATATACTGTCAGTATCTTTGGGTCTACCTCAGTTGCCAGTAACTCTCGTTTTTCTTTAAGACCGAAAATGATATTTTCTATTTCCTTCAATTCGGAAATAAAGCGTTTTTGTTGCTCCTGCCACTCCATTTCCAGTTTTTCCAGGTTACTTCGGAGGTCCGATATCGTGGTATTAAATCTCTCGATAGTCTCCATTATTTCCAGGTCCTGGTCTTCCAGTTTTCCCCGGTTGTTCTTCAGGCTTTCAATCTCCTGCTGAAGGTTGGTCAATTCCTTGGGACTGGTTGTTTTTCCGCTGTATAGTTCTTGTTCGAATTTGGAGAGTTTCGCCGAGAGATCTTCTATTTCCCATTCGACCGTGTGCTGGGTATGGGTTATCTCTTCGAGCTGTCCGGTTTCAGCTTCCAGTTTTACCCGGGTATTCATCACGTCTTTACTTTCACCCAGTTGCGCGGATATACGGGCGTAAGCCTGTTCATTCGACGCGAGTTCCTGATCGACTTCCTGCAGATTGAAAAGCTGTCTGGATACGTTCATTTTGATTAGGCTTATTTTATAACGGTCAGGGATTATTAGCAACACAAGAGAAAGCCGGAACCGGCGACATGATTCTATAGTTACAGTTAGAACAAATGTGCTATTATCGCAATAACAGAGACATGCATCAGGCACTATCGATAAAGGATGGCAGGGATTGATGAAAAAGGAAGAAACGAAAAAGCAAAGAGGTGCTCCGAAGGGAAACCAGAACGCGAGGAAACACGGATTTTATTCAAAGGTCCTGGACGAAAAAGAACAGGCAGCCTTCGATCAGGCTATCTTCGTGGAAGGTATCGACGAGGAGATTGCGCTGCTGAGAGTTAAGATGATATCGCTGCTGGAACGCGATCCGGAGAACATAAGACTTATTTCCCAGGCCACTAATACACTCATCAGGCTGATGCTTATCAAAAGCGACGTAG
Source organism: Dehalococcoidales bacterium (assembly GCA_016932435.1). Next base: position 14,872 of record JAFGCW010000047.1, read on the forward strand.
ACAGAAAAGATCCTAAATCAATGAAAACAGCAATATATACCGTTCTCAGGGACGTGGCACTGCCGCTGGGCATTAAAATCGGTTCCAGATTTCTGTAACAAGTATGAAAGAGTCAGATAAACCACATGTACAGCGGTTACGCCCATACCAGATAGAAGCAGCCGCTTCTATTGTCGACAGCGTACAATCCGGAAAAGGCCTTACTTTTTGCGTGGAGATCGCCCGACAGGGCGGCAAGAACGAGCTTTCAGCCCAGATCGAGCTTCTTCTCCTGACGCTTTCCATAGCCGGATCGCATACCCTCGTGAAATGTTCGCCCACTTTAATACCTCAGGCTGTCATTTCCATGAACAGGTTGAAAGAAAGGTTGAATGATGCGGGGCACGGCTGGACATCGGAAAAAGGCTATATCATCAGGCTGGGATACGCACGGGCTTTATTCCTCTCCGCTGATAAATCGGCCAATGTGGTAGGACATACGGCTGACTTACTCCTGGAGGTAGATGAAGCCCAGGACGTGAGTATCGAGAAATATACCAAAGAATTCAAACCCATGGGTGCGACTACCAATACCACGACCGTCCTCTACGGTACTACCTGGGATGATACGACGCTGCTTGAAGAAACGAAACAAGCTGCTTATGAACTTGAAAAAAAGGATGGTATAAAACGGTGCTTTCGTTACGACTGGCAGGAGGTAGCGAAGTACAATCCTGATTATTTAACCTATGTCGAAAGCGAAAAAGCCCGTCTGGGTGAAGACCACCCGTTATTCATGACTCAGTATCGACTTATGCCGGTCCGCACCGGAGGAGGCTTCCTGTCCGCCCAGCAGAGAGCGCAGCTCCAGGGCAAACATGTGAGAAAATACAGCCCTGAAAATGGGAAAATGTACGTTGCCGGAATTGATCTTGCCGGTGAAGCGGAAGAAGGGGACGAAGAGAGACTGTCAGCAAAAAACCCGCGTCAGGATTCCACGGTAATCACTATCGGTGAACTGGATTTTTCACGATGTAATGATTTTCAAAAGCAGCCCGTGATCAGAATAGTGGAACATTATTGCTGGACAGGTAAAAAACACAGTGACTTATATAGTCAGATAATTGACATAATCAAGGGTGTATGGAAATGCCGGAGAGTAGTAGTTGATTCCACGGGAGTCGGGCAGCCCGTATACTCGTTTCTGCGGAAGTCCCTTGGATCCAGGATTGTTCCTTTTACCTTTACTGCAGGATCGAAGTCGGAACTCGGTTACATCCTCCTGGCGGCTGTTAATTCCGGCAGTGTTAAAATGTACACCGGTGACGGTTCTGAAGAGTACAGTCGCTTCTGGACGGAAATGGAGAAAGCCAGGAGTCGGTATCGTGCCAACCAGACGATGAACTTCTATGTCGACCCGGCGCAGGGCCATGATGATTTCCTGATGAGTCTGGCGCTGCTTGTAAAAGCCGCCGAAAAATATACTCCCAGGGAAGCAAAGGGAAGGAGTGATTGACACTCACCTGCCTGTAGCGATAATATTAGGCTGCTTGAATCTTATTACAAGGAGTGCTTGTTATGGCGGACACGAAGAAGGTAGCGGTTATCGGCTGGGGTACTATAGGTACAGGCGTGGTCGAGATATTATACAAAAAAGGAATACCCGGTCTGGAACTGGTGAAGGTTTGTGATATCGACCTGGAGACAGACAGGGGACTTACTCTGCCTTCTGAAATGATGACAAATAACTGGCACGAAATTACGGATGATCCCGCAATAGATATAGTGGTCGAACTGATCGGCGGAATCGAGCCGGCCAAGACTATCCAGATGGACGCCCTGAGTAAGGGAAAAGACGTGGCAACTGCCAACAAGAAATTGCTGGCAAAAGAGGGCGAGACGATATTCAAGAGAGTACTTGATCTCGACCGGACAATCGGTATCAGGGCGAGTTTTGTCGGAGCTCACTCTTTTATCCACGAACTGGGGCTGGTCGGTTCGGAATCCAAGCAATACAAGAGGATATACGCAATTCTGAACGGGACCTGTAATTATATACTCTCAAAGATGACCGGAGAAGGGAAAGGATTCGACGAAGCACTGAAAGGCGCTCAGGATGAAGGTTTCGCCGAAGCCGACCCGACCGATGATATCGAGGGTTATGATACGGAGAACAAGATCCGTATCCTGCTTGGATTGATCACGAACTCATACCGGTATGCCGGAGATTTCCCCGTCGAAGGGATCAGGAACATCGACGTGCAGGATATCCTGTATGCTGATGAACTCGGATATTCCGTAAAACTTATCGGAATCATCGAACATGCGGTGGATACCTACGATGTTGCCGTACATCCGGCGTTAGTGCCCAGGATATCTCTCCTCGGCTCACTGCAGGGAGCCTATAACGGAACCGAATTTGAAGACGAGTACGGGGTTGTATCCGGACTGGTGAATCCGGGAGCCGGGAAATACCCTACCGCGGATACGGTAATAAAAGACCTGCTGGACATAGCGCAGGGTCGACCTCTCCCGATCCCTTCTACGCCGGGTGAGTATACATTAGGTTTACCGGGGGATGTTCACCGCAGGTATTATCTGAGGTTCAGTGTCGCCGACCAGCCGGGCGTCCTGGCCCAGATTACTAATATATTCTGGAAATACAACATTAATATAGCGGCGGTAATCCAGAAAGAAGCTTCACAGAAGGATTTTGTGCCGGTGGTAATGACGACGTACCTGGCCAGAGAAGGAGACGTCCAGGCGGCAATCAAGGAAGTGAATGTCCTTGATGCCATTAAGGCTGAAACACGGATGCTGCGTATATTGAATGCCAGTACCTAGTAATAAGCTGTCTTCCTGCCCAGCCAGAAAGTGAAGACCGCCAGGAGTAAAGCGACTCCGACTATTATGATATAGATTACAGCCTGCGGCATGTTCATACCAAAACCGACATGGAAGGAAGCAGGCTCTGACCACTCACCTTCATTGAAAGCCTTATCGACGGCTCTCACTCTCCAGTAGTACGGATCTTCCGGGGTGACGGCGTTTAACTTGTTCTGGGGCGGAACCGTGAATTCAGAGACTTCAATACCCTCTTCTTCAAGTATAATGTATGGTGCCTCGGAACTACCGGTAAAAATCTGCAATGTGTAGGTTACACCGCTGTCATCAGTCACATCTTCCCAGTCAAAAAACGCTTCTGCGTCAGCTTTTGTGTCGGATTCAGGCAGCAGTATCCGAGTTTTCGATGGAGGTGTATTTTCCATGAAGAAGCTGTACTTGATCACATTGGTACCATCGGTCGCTTCGATAATATGGAGACCGCTGCTGGCGGATGGAGCATAGAAGGGAACATTGAATGTCCCATTGCTTTCCACGGTCCCGGTGGCTACCTGGGTACCGCTGAAGGTGACAGTGACTGTCCTGCCGGCTATGAAATTCTGACCGGCTATGCCTATTCCCGCGCCGGCACAGCCGGGGAAAGACTCATTGGTAATCGGATCTATGAGACCACTCGTATTCACTTCGAATATCATGGTCTTGGTAGTGTGTCCGTCAGATACATCCACCTCCCAGCTTCCCATATTGCTCCAGGGGACGGTAAAGAACGTATTGAAATTCCCGTCATTATCAGATTTGACTGACATGTCACTTGCACTCGCATCTTCGAATCTGATGGTAATAGTTTTATCCGGTCTGAATCCGGCGCCGGATACCATTACTTCATGGCCCGGACTGCCTGCGGAGGGTTCAAGCGTGACACTGGCATCCAGGATATCATAGGAGAGTTGAGCTGAATTACCTGCGGTATCACCCGCATTCACTATATAGGTGCCTTCGGCGAAGGTACCTGCCGGCAAACTTTTTACAAAGCTTCCATTCCCATCCGTAGTTCCTGAAAAAATAGACTGATTATTAAAGGTAACGTTTACATTAGCGCCGGCGCCGAATCCGGTACCGCTGACAGTTATGGTGCTGCTGGCGGCACCCGGTGAAGGCTGAATATTCAGAGTCGGTGTAATAGTGAATGTCCTTCCGGCCTGGTGTGATGACGTTTTTCCGATGACGGTTAAAGCATGGACTCCGGCAGCGCTGGGAGGAACCAGTATTCTGGTATTTTGAAAAGAACCACTGCCATCTGTTGAGGTATCGCCCTGGAAAATGGGTATGGCAACTTCGTCATATTTTACGATGATTTCTTCAAGAGCGCCGAATTCCTGCCCTGATATTGAAAGCTCTGTTCCCGGCGAACCGCCTGCCGGTGTAATAGATATTGCTCCGGCAAGAACATTGAAAGCAGCTATCTGCAGAATATCCAGAGTATTTGTTGATGGTGGGATGTGATACGTTAAATACACATAATATGTTCCCTGAATAACCTCTTCGATAACTCCGCCGCTGAGCACATCAGGAACATCAAACGACGTGCTGAAACTCCCGTCCGCATTTAGCGGTTCAATCTCGACTATCTCATAAATCCCGACAGAATAATTCATTACCGTTCCGGGATATTTACCGAAAATAATATTGACCGAACGGTCTGCCGGTGTTCCGGGGTCGAACCCGCTTCCGCTAATATTGACTTCCTGGCCAATGGCACCGATATTTACTTGAAGGTTAATTTCTTCACCGGCGGCATGTACCGGTGCCGGTGAAATGATAACAGCTGTAGTTATAATGATAGCTGATAAACAAGCGATATATTTCTTAAGGTGTTTCATGCATTAACCTGCTATACTTTCCTCCGAAATCCTTCAGTTAAATCTTATCCATAATAATATAGCTACCGAAATCAATATGTCAATAAGAAAAAAGGATGCTCTGTGTGGTTTTTAGTGTCGTTTGTACTAACCTCCTGTATCATTCCGGCTTTTCAAATTCTAAGTCCTAATTCCTAAACTCGAAACAATATCAAAACATTAATAACGAATCATCTCGTGTTTTGAGATTGGTAATTCGATATTGTTTAGCATTTAGAGTTTGGAAATTAGAGTTTCAGAGTAGAGATATGGTGGGTTCACGGTGATCAAAGGATGCGTCATTGTAAATGACAGAGAGGTGTATTATTGACAGTTTACACTGAAACGTGTATTATCCGGGTATGACGAAGGGGTATAATGCCGGAAAAAAGAAATGGGATAGTGCCGATGTAAGAGCCTTGAGGAAGCATATGGGACTCACACAGCGGGAGATGGCTGACAGGTTGGGTACACGCCAGCAAACGATAAGTGAGTGGGAACTCGGTCTGTACCGGCCAAGGGGTGCATCATCTACCCTGCTGTCTATCATTGCCGATCAATCCGGATACAGGTATAACGCGAACCTTTCCGAAAATCATTCCTAGCGATTCTATGCTTGACCAGACATTTATACGCAATTAACGTTTCTATCAAATACACGGAAACGTGTATTAAAGACCTGATAGAGAGATGAAGACCGTCCGGATATTGCTAAGACGGTTGAAGATAGAGATATCAGAAACGGATTATGGTTCTGTGTAAAATGGATACTAACCTTACCGAGAAACAGTTCAGAGAGATCTGGCAGCCCTGTGAGATCGTGGGACAAACACTCATTGCTGAAAACGGAATGGAAGTGAGAGTTGTTTATCCGGGCAGGCCTAACGATGGTCAAGGAGCAGATTTCAGGGATGCCGTAATTATTACCGATAGAGCACTGCGAACCGGTGACGTAGAGTTTCATCTCAGGTCCAGCGACTGGCGAGGACACCACCATCACCTGGATCCCGTATACAACCGTGTTGTTCTGCATGTGGTAAAGCAGCACAATTCCAGAACAGGGACTATTCTTCAGAATGGTATCGAAATCCCGATAGTAGTGATCGATGATACTTCAGGCGTGTTATCCATCGAGAAAGGAATGCCTGCGAGAAAGAGAAGCGGCGCAGGTATGAGATGCCATAATTTTACCGGGTATACAGGCGGTGAAACCTTCGAGAAACATCTGGACAGAGCCGGGAGAAACAGGTTCATTCAAAAAGCCGAGAGGTTTTCTTCTGAAATAACCAGCCAAGATCCGGGTGAGTCCCTCTACCGTGGGATAATGGAAGCACTGGGATACTCGGGGAATAAAGACGCATTTTTAGAGCTTGCAGGGAAGATGCCGCTGGCATTATTGGAAAGGAAGAAAGATAGCGGGATACAGGATGAGAATTACCTTTTTAGACTGCTGTTTCTTCTCTTTGGTACAGCCGGTTTTTTGTCAGAAGATACTATGGGGAGGTTGTGTTCTGCCGGGCTGGACAGAGAACTTGTGAAACAAATGATTTGCGAAGGTAAATCAAGAGATATGAACAATGCCATGTCGCCCGGAAAATGGCGGTTGTTCAGAATCCGGCCATGCAACTCTCCTTTCCGAAGACTGGTCGCGATGAGTTACCTCCTGCTGAAGTACAGGAGAAAAGGATTACTGAAAGGTATGCTGGACCTGACAAATTCGGTTTCGGATTTAACAAAACCTCGTGAGATGGAAAGAGAACTGGTTGTATCGGAAGACTGTATATCTTACCTGGGTAAAAACCGGGCTGCCGAAATTATCGTGAATGTCCTGCTGCCTTTTACCTTCGCTTTTGGTAATAATAACAACGAACCGGAGTTATCCGCAAAAGCGCTGGCATTATACACAGATTATCCGGGGCTGGAAATAAATTCACTAATCAGGCATATGATCACTCAACTCGGTTTTGATAAAACTTCGGTAAATACGGCGATACGTCAGCAGGGTATGATACACATTTATAAAAACCTGTGCACCCGGGGCAGATGCTATGAATGTGAACTAAGCGAGCTTAAGGCCGGGCGAAACGTCCAGAGACAGCCCGTCCACCTTCCCGGCTAGAAATCGGAAAAAGCCGCAGGCGGCGATCATCGCGGCGTTGTCGGTGCATAATCTGATCTCCGGAACAAGGACGGGGAGTATCGATTCTCTCACCAGTCGTTCCCGTAGAGGTTTATTGGCGGCGACCCCTCCTGCGAGAATTATCTGTTTTACACCATGCTCTTCGGCAGCATTGATTGTCTTGGTAACGAGCACTTCGGCTACGGCTTCCTGGAAACTGGCCGCCGCGTCCAGTTTGTTTTCTATCAGGTTACTTTCTTCCAGGCGAAGCAATGCTGTCTTTATCCCGCTGAAACTGAAGTCGCTGGTACCCTTAATCCATGACCTTGGGAGATCGATTGAGGGAGTACCCGATTCCGAGGCTTTCTGGATTGCCGGCCCTCCCGGGTATCCGAGGTTCAATATACGGGCTGCTTTGTCGAATGCTTCACCGGCGGCGTCGTCACGGGTACGCCCGATTAATTCGTAGCTGCCGTGATCCTTCATTACTACCAGGTCGCTGTGCCCGCCTGATACTATCAAGGCCAGGAGCGGGAATTCCGGAGTGGTGCTGTTCTGAGAAATCCAGTTGGCGTAAATATGTCCTTCCAGATGGTTGACGCCGGTAAGTGGAATATTTCTCGACATTGAAATAGCTTTAGCCGTGTTCACTCCGATTAGCAGTGAACCGGCGAGACCGGGACCAGCGGTTACCGCAATTCCATTGATATCATTCCAGCTGGTTCCGGCTTCGGTCATTGCCTGTTCTATGACGGGGATTATCGCCAGGATATGCTGGCGTGAAGCCACTTCCGGGACAATACCTCCGTACCGGGCGTGGATTTCCACCTGCGAGGATACCTGGTTTGACAGGATTCTCGCTCCGTCTTCAACTACCGCCGCGGCAGTTTCATCGCAGGAAGTTTCTATTCCAAGGATTTTCATACACTCAAATTATATCATAGATGGTTTTGGAGAAAGCAGTTTGAGATTGATTCCATTTTCGGTTCCGTTCTTTATCTATCTGGTTTTGTTCACAATTAGCCAGTAGTATGTACCTCACCCCTGACCCCTCTCCAGCCAGAACCTTCGCTATCTGGTGTTGGTTATTCCAGGCTGGAGAGGGGAGTTAATTAGAGAGGGGGCTTCGCCCCCTCTCATTTGCTTATTCCCCTTTCACGCACGCTAATTACTGCAATTAACGATGGTACTGCATGAGAGGGGGATACAGGGGGTGAGTGTAAAACAGCCAAAACCGAACAATTTCATCCAGGTTGATATCTTGACGAATCTATACTTTACGGGTAGTATGGTGGGGATATTTCATAGTAACAAAGCGAGGATATATTATGCAGCAGGATTCCTTTGATTTTCTCAAAAAACTTGTCGATACACCGGGACCTTCCGGTTACGAGCAGTCGGTTCAACGGGTGTTTCGCGACCGTGTTACCGCTTATGCATCGGATGTCCGTACCGACGTCATGGGTAATGTATTTGCTACGGTAAATCCAGACGGGTCTCCGAAAATTATGCTTGCCGGGCATGCCGACGAGATAGGATTCCAGGTTCGCTATATCAGCGAAGAAGGGATGCTTTATTTCGGGTCTATTGGCGGGCATGATGCCGTCGTTACCGTGGGACAGCGTGTCACCGTTCATACCGCGAGTGGCCCTATCCCGGGCGTACTTGGACGTACTGCCATACACCTGATCGATGCAGATGACAGGAAAAAGACTCCGAAGCTGGATGATCTCTGGATAGACATCGGGGCGAAAGACAAAGAAGACGCCGAGTCGGTTGTCGCCATCGGTGACTGCGTGACCTATGCCCATGAACTGCAGCGTTTGCGGGGAAACCTGTGTGTCGCGAGAAGCTTCGACGACAAGATGGGAGTATTCGTCGTTGCAGAAGCTTTGAGAATACTGTCTGGAAAATCAATAAACGCAGCGGTTACAGGAGTGTCCACGGTCCAGGAGGAAGTAGGTCTCCGCGGAGCAACCACCAGCGCTTATGGTGTCGATCCGCAAATAGGTATTGCGACCGATGTGGGTCATGCGACCGATTACCCGACCGGTGATAAGAAAAAAGTAGGGGACATCAAGCTGGGCCGTGGTCCGAAGATTACACGAGGAGCAAATATTAATCCGGTTGTCTACGATATGCTGGTCGAAACGGCGAAAGAGATGGAAATTCCGTACCAGGTCGTAGCAGCTCCGGGAGGCACCGGTACAGACGCGAACGTAATACAACTCAACCGGGCCGGCGTCGCGACCGGACTTATCTCGGTACCGCTTCGGTATATGCATACGCCGAACGAGATTATGGACCTGGACGACATTGAAAACGCGGCGAAGCTGATGGCTGGTTTCTGCGAACGGGTTACCAATGAGATCGACTGGACGCCGGTGTAGGTTCGGGGTTACGCCTCTTCTACGTTTGATATAGGAAACTTTTTCAGAAGCTTCTTAGATATCAGAAATGCTTAAACACGTTAGTACGATTGTTACGATATAGAACCTAAAGTTGTCCGAAAATTGTCATTCTGAGGGAGTTTCGATTTATCGGAACGACCGAAGAATCTCCTATCGGTATCGGATGAGATCCTTCGTCCCGACTCTGTCAGGAACTCAGGATGACATTTTTTCGTTTTTAAATAACATCGTTGAGGAGGATTCAGAGGTTTCTCAGGTTATTTGTCTGATAAGTTGATTATTTGATAATCGATCTTATCCGGTGAAATATCAAGGATACCGAGTGTCCCCAGCCCTTTTTTATAATGCAGGAATGTAGGACTTCCGGGACTAATCATTAAGATTCTGTCTACGGTTTCCGTATGAGTCTTGTGCTCATGCCCGAAGACAATAACATCCGGTTTGGAAATTTCACCCCGTTTTTGCCTGGTGTAGCTTTCCCAGCTTTTCGGTTGAGTTATCATAGCATAGGAATTAAAAGGATTTTCATGGATCAGCCATATGGTTTTTCCTTCGACCTGAAGGACATGTTTTTCTTTCACTCTTTTATCTCTGATGGTATCGGGGTAATCATCGTCTCCCTCGGCTGCGAAAACCGGGGCGAGGTCTTCCAGGTCATCGAGCACTGATTTTTGATAGATATCACCGGCATGGAGGATAAGGTCAACGGATGAGAATGTCTTGAATACTTCTTCAGGCAGCTTCTCTGCTGCCTGGGGAATGTGCGTGTCCGATATCAGTCCTATTCTCATATGATTTGTGATGTCTCGTATAAAAGGCAGGTTATGCCTTTAGTATATCCTTTCGTCTTAGGGCTCTCTCCAGTGACGGCTGCATCTTCATCTCCCGGAATTCTTTGATAGCGAAGTCAAGATGTTCAATGGCTTCGGCTTTTTCTTCTGGATATTGATCGAGGAGCAATTCGGCCAGATGAAGATGTGATAGTGCTAGGTCGGGTCGGAACCTTAATTCACTACAGTTTTCTATTGCATCATTGTAATGGGCTCGCGCTTCATTAAACCTTTCAAGCATAGCTGCTGCTGCACCGAGTTGAAGGTGGGCGCTGGTTATAAACATAGAAGCAATGTGAAGAGTGTTATGGGAGAAACGATCCAGTAATAACCTGGTAGCTTTTTCATGTTTAGCCAGAACTGCTGATTCCAGGTATATTAAATCTAAATAAGCCGGTCCCATATCATCGGTCGAGGTGATATTTGGACGCCTGTTAAGCATCCATTCTAATGTATCATTGACTTTATGCACCTCACCGAGATGAGCCTGGAGAAGAGGAATTCTCCGGTGTATAGCCTTGTTCATTTCAGAGGTGATTATACTCATCAAAGTATTGTCCGAATCATATTTCGCCCTATCAATATAAAGTAGAGTCCTTAGTCCGTTAAAGACAATGGTATGAGAAGCGATATCAGGAAGGTTAATCTCATTTCCATAATCGATTATCCTGTACATAATCTCTATCGCTTCTTCCAGCCTGCCATCAAAATGTGCCGCACGCTGGTCGATTCCCATTGAGATTAATACCTGGTTGACCTGCCCGGAACGAAGTGTCATTTCCTTAAAAGACTGTTCTAGCGCTTCGGCTTTACGGCGTTTGCCGAATGCCCAAAACACGCTAGAAGTATAACGTGTCATTTCCGAATATCCAGTAGAAATTGCTGCAACCTCTTCGGCAATAGGCAATATTTCATCAGCAGACCATGGCATTACATATACGTTTAAAAGTATAAAATTAATATTATTTAGAAGATCCTGATCAGAGTTCTTTATAGCCTGTTCACGAGCCCGCATTAAAATCGAGTGACCTTCAACATCAGAACCTCGAAGGCCTTTTATAGTACCCATGAAAAAATCTACCCAGGAACGTTCTTTAGTTTCATCTCGGGCATACTGGTCAGCTTCTTCAGCCCATCGTAATCCTTCACGACTGGCTAACGCCGCTGCCGAACCGGATGTGAAGATTGCCCACAAAGACGCGATACACGACCGTGCAATCCTGTCAGCGTCGTTGAGTCTCTTTGCTATAGAATAGGATTCTGCACATTCCACCTCAAGAGCGTGCTGAGGTTCTCCTGCTCGCCTGAGAGCTTCTGCAAGAACCAGCAGCAAATCACATCTTTTCCCTTTGTCATCAGGATCAAGTACTTCCTGGACCTTGATTGCTTGTTGAAGGAGTCGTACCGCTTCCCCGAACTCGTAGACATCGGTCGCTCTCTGTGCCGCCATTTCTCCGTAACTGACTGCCTTGGTCAAATCAGCCGGTTCCGTAGAATAGGAGAAATGCTCAGCGAGTTCGGAGGCGTGTTCCTGGAGTCGATTGGCATATACTTCCTCCAGGGCTTTGGCTACCTGCTGGTGTAATCGAATACGACGAGGGGCTATATTCTCTTCGTAGAGGATTGTCTGGAAAAACGCATGGGCGAACCGGTAGGTGACTGCCGCACCTACAGTTGAACGCTCTTCAATAATAGCCACGTTCTTGGCTTCTTCTATCGCGGTCAGCAGATCGTCTTCCGGTATATCAGCCACCTTCTGCAGCACATCAAGCCTGAACTCCCGACCTATAACCGCAGCTATGGATAAGAGTTTGTTACATTCTTCACTCAGGTTTGAGAGGCGTTTTCCGATAACATCCCTGAGTCCTTCGGGGATACTCATCTGGATGGTGGTCGCATCTGAAGTAACCAGTTTACCGCCGGCACGAACAAGCAGCTTTTCTTCGGTGAGGTACCGTACCACTTCCTGGACGAAGAGTGGATTCCCTTCGGTCTGGTTATGAACCGCCTGGGCCAGTCCGAACGGGATTTCTTCACCGGTAATGCCCGTTAACATCCGGCCTACCTCTTCGGCGCTCAATCCTCTCAATAGTACTCTGCCGAACGTAGAGACTCTTCTCAGTTCAGCCAGGGCTGCCGACAGCGGGTGAGTCCTGTCAACCTCCACGTCACGGTAAGTACCGACAATCAGGAGTCTAGTATTAACCAGGTTACGGGACACATAGGAAAGCATTTCCAGAGTGCCTTTATCGGCATCGTGCAGGTCTTCCAGAATGACTAGCATCGGTTTTACTGCAGCAGCATTTGCCAGGAATGAAGAAACAGCCTGCATCAGCCGGTAGCGGTCTTCCTCAGGATTCTGAGACTCTCTCGGTTTTACATGAAGTTTCTCTCTTACCTCGGAGACTATTTTTGCTACATCAGTAGCCCCCGAACCGAGTTCTTTCTTAAGATCTTCTACCTCCCTGTCCAGGATATAGGAATGCATGGCTTCGACGAAGGCAAGATAAGGAAGTGATAACGAGCCTTCTTCATAACAATACCCAATAAGCGTTTTTCCGCCTTTCAGGGTAACGTAGGTCTTCAACTGTTCACAGACGGAAGTTTTTCCAATACCCGGTTCTCCCACCACCATCACCAGAGAACCCTGGCCTGACATAGCGCCGTCGAAGGCAGTCTTAAGCTGTTTCAATTCCTGTTCCCTGCCGACGAATATTCTACGATAGAGGGGATTTTCAGTCGGTACCTGGGTTTCTACCGTCGGTTCTTTCAGATCACCTTTCTCTATCGATTCAAGAGCCTTGAGAACGTCGTTAGCTGAAGCAGGTCTTTTCCCGGGATCTTTCTCCAAGAGGAGCATGATTAATGACTCTAAACCGGGTGACAGGTCAGCTCTGTGCCAAGTGGGGAGAATCGGCTGGTTATTGATGTGCTGGGTTACCACTGCCACGTAGTCATCGCCGACGAATGGCGGTCTGCCGGTGACCATTTCGTAGAGCATGGCTCCCAGTGAGTAGAGGTCGGCTTTTTCAGTTACTTCTCCACCCATGGCCTGCTCCGGCGACATGTAGGAGTAGGTGCCGACCATCATACCTTCCATGGTGAGTCTTGAGACATCGGTCATTACCGCTAGGCCGAAGTCGCCGATTTTGGCGGTACCGTCCTCAGTCAGCCAGACATTGCCCGGCTTGATATCGCGATGGATAACTCCCTTGGAGTGGGCGAAGTCGAGTCCATTACAAACTGCTTTAGCGATGCCGATCACCTGGTCGAGTGGTAGTTTATGGTCGGTAGCTTTTTCTATAAGTCCTTCGACATCACCACCACTCATGAGAGGGATAACGATATACGGCTGGCCGTTGATTTCCCCCATGTCATAGATAGAGACGATGTGGGGATTGTCGCCAAGTTTGCCCATAGCCTGGGCTTCCCGGGTGACTCTTTTCCGTCCGTCTTCATCAAGGTTTTCCGTTTTGATGAGGGCGAAGGCGACGTCTCTATCGAGCTTCTTGTCATGGACAAGGTAGACCTTCTTCTTGCCGCCCTCGCCGAGTTTCTTCTTTACCTGGTAACGGCCGTCGACAAACGAGATGGGTTCTTCTATCGTTGTCCTGACCGGTTCGGATGGAGATAGTTCTTTTTGAGTCATTGGGGTTGGTTCGGTGAGAGAGTAGCCGCACTTGTTACAAAAAACGCTGTCAGGAAGATTCGTGTGTCCGCATTGCGGGCAGGTACTTTCCACCTTCAGTGGTTTTCCGCATTTCCTGCAAAATTCCGAGTTTTCGGGATTATCAGCCTGACAATGTAGGCATTTCAACTCATTCACACCTATACGAGATGAGTGTGTATAGTCTATCGGTACATTACAAGCATGTCAAGGCGCAAACCATATCAGGGAGAGTGAACAGCCATAATATAAGACCCCCCCGGGAAGTGCTGGAGTCATTTGTAAGGTTACCTAGTCTCTAAGTTTCCCGCGGAGTCATCACGATAAAAACAATTATACCGAGGCCAAGCACGGCGAACATCCCATAGGTTAACAGGCCTTCAATCCAGGCTAGAGAGGATACCTGGTAATTTATCCAGGTGAGGACAACTCCTGTACAGCCGCCGACGAATAATATGATACCGACTATCGTGCTAATGATTATCACCGCCAACCTCCTCAGAGTAAGTTTCGCAAAGTATTCAAGAGTGTATTCTAGATGACATACCGTTCTCTTGTCCAGTAAATTGACTATTCTCCATACCGGCTCGATGCGTCCTTAACGACTTATTTTTCCAAAAAATGAATAAAATTTTGACAATATTTTCACCCGATGATATTATGTGGATTACTATTTGTACTAACATACAACCTGATAGGCAGGTGATGGTATTTGTCTAGCACCGAAGCACTATACACGGTGCTTCTTGTTGTCTGTATTATTTTATCCGCTTTCTTTTCCGGCTCGGAGACGGCGTTTATTTCTCTGCAGAAAATACGGCTCGAGTATCTCGTAAGTACAAAAGTAAGAGGAGCTAATCGCGTTGCCCGGATGGTAGCGCGTCCGGAAAAGTTTCTTTCAACCGTATTACTGGGTAACACCTTCGTTAATACCGCGACTGCGGCTCTCGCTACCGCACTGGCGATCGAACGGTGGCCTGAATATGGAATACTGATCTCCACAGCCGTGACAACAGTAATACTGCTGATTTTTGCGGAAACTACTCCGAAGACAGTCGCGGCGCATCATAACGAACGATTTTCACTTCTTGCCGTACGCCCTCTTGAGTTTATTTCGTGGCTTTTTACGCCATTTGTATTCGTGTTGAGCTGGATCGCGTCCGGTCTGACAAGGATATCCGGCGGTGAAATGGTACCGAGGTCACTTGCGACTGCTGATGATATCAGAAATATGATTACCGTCGGCCAAAAAGAAGGTACAGTCGATGAGAATGAAGCCAAGATGCTGGCAAAAGTTTTCGATTTCGGTGACAGGCCAGTGCGGGAGGTCACTATCCCTCGCCCCGAGGTAATCGCCATAGAATATAATTCACCGATATCAGAATTCCTTACTCTGTACGCAGAATCACCGATATCCCGCTTTCCCGTATTTCAGGATAATATGGACAACGTGGTAGGTATATTATCCATTAAGGATATCCTTATGGGTATGGCTAAAGGTGAAATCACCAGAGAATCACTTGTCAATGATCTCGTACGACCCGCGTATTTTACTCCTGAGACAAAGTTGATAAATGAGCTTTTTGCCGAGATGAGAGATAACAATTACAGGGTTGCTGTGGTGATAGACGAATTTGGCGGGACCGAAGGAATAGTAAGTCTCAGCCGTCTGGTCGAGGAGATAGTCGGTCCGGTCGGTGATGAACTTGCGGCTGCCGAGAAGGATTATGAGGTTATAAATTCCTATACTTTCCAGGTTGACGGCGGAATGCGTATCGAAGAGATTAATTCCGAGATGGGGCTGGATTTGCCGGAAAGCGACGATTATGAGACTATAGCGGGTCTTATACTCAGTCTCCTCGGTCATATACCGAAGCAGGGGGAACAGATCAGGTTTAAAAACGTCAAGATGGTTATCACCAGGATGAAAAGCAGGAAGATAGAAGAAGTACTGCTGACGAAGGAATAATCGAAAAAAGAGATAATGGAAGTTAACGAACCACTATATATAATAATACTTATAGCCTGTTTAGTTCTGACGGCTTTCTTCACCAGTTCTGAGACAGCCTTTTTCTCCTTACAGCGTGTCAGGATAGAGCAACTTGTCAGCAATAATGCAAAAGGAGCAGGCAGAGTAGCCAGGTTGATACAAAGGCCTGACAAGCTTCTTTCCGTAATACTGCTTGGTACTAATCTGGCAATGACGGCTGCTTCCGCGCTGGCAACGGCGCTGGCTGTCGCTCTCTGGGGAGAGCATGGTATCCTGATCGCTACGGTAGGATTGACGATAATAATACTTGTTCTTGCTGAGACTACCCCGAAAACTCTAGCAAATATTCACTCGGAGCGTATCTCCCTGGCGTTTGCCCGACCGATCGAAATCCTGACCTGGGTATTTTCTCCGGTTGTGTTTATACTGAGCTGGTTTGCTACTGCTGTTACAAGGATTGTAGGAGGAACGCCTTTACCACGGTCACTGGTAAGCCAGGAAGAAATCAGGACCATGATTTCCGTGGGCCAATCAGACGGGACGATGGAGGAGACCGAAGCGAAAATGCTCCACAAGGTTTTCGAGTTTGGCGCCAGACCGGCAAGAGAGGTGATGGTCCCCAGGACTGAGGTGTTCTGGGTTGAAAAGGGGATTTCACTAAGTAAGTTCCTGGATATTTTTGCCGAATCACCGATCTCACGTTTTCCCGTTTACGAAGAGAATACCGATAATGTGGTTGGCGTGCTGGCGGTAAAAGACGTGTTAATGGCCCAGGCTAAGGAAACGATGGGAGTCGATGATTCGGTCGATGAACTGATACGGCCTATATATTTTACCCCGGAATCCAAGTTAATCGACGAATTATTCAATGAAATGAGAGACAGGAATTTTCGGATGGCCGCGGTGGTAGATGAGTACGGAGGTATAGCCGGTATAATCAGTCTCAGCTTACTGGTAGAAGAAATAGTCGGTGCGGTAGGTGATGAATTTGCCGAAGCTGAAAAGGAATACGAGGCTATCGATGAAAATACTTTCCAGATAGACGGAGGGATGAATATCGAGGAGGCAAATTCAGAGATGAATCTGGCTTTACCTGAGAGTGAAGATTACGAAACTGTTGCCGGATTTATCCTGAGTCATCTGGGACGTATTCCGAGAACCGGTGAAAGACTCCGATATCGCGGAATGAACCTGACAATCACTGAAATGCGCGGAATGAAAATAGAGAAAGTCCTGCTCTCGAGACCAAAATTACTCGGTGAAAATGCAGCGTCTCAGGATTAGATTTGCCAGGGGACATGAGATAGAGTATATCTCCCATCTTGATATTATGCGATTATGGGAGAGAGCATTGACGCGTGCCGGAATCAGGATAGCGTACTCTGAAGGATTCAGCCCTCATCCAAGATTATCACTGGCCGCCCCTCTGGCCGTCGGCGTTACCGGTGAATCCGAATTACTCGATGTCTATACGTCGGACTCCGTATCACCGCACTGGTTTACCGATGGTGTGAACAATCAGCTTCCAGTCGGGATATCGATACTCGGAGTACAACAGGTAGGAGTAATGCTTCCTTCGTTACAATCACAGATCCGTCGCGCAGAATACAGCGTTATAGTAGAAAGGGCGGATGGTCCGGAAGATATCGAGTCTGCCATTGTATCGCTGCTATCATCGGAAAAGCTGCCATGGTACCACGAAAGAGACACCGGCAAACGTGAATACGACCTGAGGGAGCTAATCGACGATATCAGGCTTGAATCATCGAACGATAAGCGATGCGCCATAACAATGGTACTGCGCTGTGGCAGCAACGGCTCGGGACGACCGGAACAGGTTGTGCTTGCTCTTGGTTTCAAACGATATCCTCTTTCAATATCCCGTACCAAGCTGATACTCGGTAATTAATCTGGGAATTCAATATACTGGTAACAGCGCTAACTCGAACACCAGTCCGAACTTTTTCAGATCATTGTTGAAGAAATCACTGTATTCTGGTAACAATAGAGCTATTATAACGGGGAAGTTATGAGTTTTATGACAGGAAAACCTCTGGACTCTCTGGAGTTGCGGATACTCCGATTCATACGAAATAGCAGTATGCTTTGTGAAAAAAGCAAACTGCTGGTAGCCGTATCAGGCGGTCCCGATTCGGTATGCCTTCTCCTTTTATTGATGAGATTACGCGACGAGTTAGGTATCGAACTCCATATTGCCCATCTCAACCATAAACTCCGGGGTGCGGAATCGAATAACGATGCCGACTACGTATCAAAACTTGCACAGAAATTGACCTTACCGGTAACCATCGATGAGTGTGATGTGGAAAAGTATAAATCGAATCATGGCGGTACGGTAGAGGAAGCAGCTCGAGAAGTGCGATATGATTTCTTGGCGGAAACAGCAGAGTCTGTCGGAGCCGACGCGGTAGCAACAGGGCATACCCGGGATGATAATATAGAGACCATCATTATGCATCTCGTCAGGGGTAGCGGCACCAGGGGGCTTCGAGGGCTTAAACCTGTCACTCAACTGAATTCTAAAACAGGGGTTGTTAAGGTTCTCAGGCCTTTGCTTGAATTAAACCACGATGAAACGATAGGTTACTGTCGCATGAATGGATATGAACCGAGAATTGATATTTCAAATGAATCTTTAACGCCGTTGAGGAACCGGATACGGCATCAATTCGTTCCTCTCCTGGAAAGCTATAACGAGCAGGTTGGCGAGGCACTACTGCGTGATGCCCGTATTGCCGGTGATGAACTTGATTTTCTGGATACCGCAGCCAACGGACTGTGGGGAAGTGTAGTACAACAACGAAAAGACATGATAATACTTGATAAAGAAGGATTTCTGGAATTACATCCGGCTTTACAGAGACACCTGTTACGGTTGTCGATTGAAAAACTTACCGGCAGCTTGAAAGATATAGAGGTCAGGCATATTGAATCTGTGATGGATGCCCTCGATTTGCAGGCGGGAAAGCAGATAACTCTCCCTGAAGGATTGATATTCATCGTGGAATATGATCGCTTTCTGCTGACTCGTAAGGCAGCATCATTATCTCCTTTACCTGCCCTGGAGGGCGAACATGTATTGAGTGTACCGGGACAGACCGAGTTTTCCGGTTGGAGTGTTTCCGCAGAGATGATTTCCCTCGAAGAGATGAAAGATACGGATAATAATTACATCGCGCATTTTGATCATGAAAAGGTTGGGAATGAGTTATTGGTACGTCCAAGGAAAACCGCCGACAGATTTTACCCGTTGGGAATGGACCAGCCTAAGAAGGTTGGAGAATATATGATCGATGCCAAGATTCCGAGAACCTGGCGGAAGAGGGTACCGGTAGTCTGTTCTCCGGATCAGATAATCTGGATTGCCGGATACCGCATTGATGACCGGGTGAAGGTAACAGATACTACAAATCAGGTATTGCGGTTAGAGTTTGTTAACACCTTTACTTCCTGAGACAAAACGGATGTGTACTTATTGCCACTATGATGTTCTGGTGTTATACTCTGGAATATTCTATTAACACAGAAAGGAACATTTTTTATGAGGAGAGCGGATGGGCGTGCCTGGGACGAGATGCGTCCGGTGAAAATTACTACCGGCGTCCAGAGTTTTGCGGAAGGCTCGGCTCTAATCGAGCTGGGTAAAACGCACGTTCTGTGTTCGGTAAGCGTTGATGAGCGTGTACCGGGTTTTCTCAGGGACAGCGGAAGCGGCTGGATTACGGCGGAATATGCCATGCTGCCGAGAGCGACGGTAACTCGGACACCTCGTGATTCGGTGCAGGGAAGAATCTCCGGAAGGAACCAGGAAATCCAGAGACTGATCGGTCGCTCTTTACGTGCTGTAGCAGATCTTAACGCTCTAAGCGGGAGGACCCTGCAGGTCGATTGTGATGTGATACAGGCTGACGGCGGTACGCGGACGGCTGCAATTACCGGCAGCTATGTTGCCCTCTACCTGGCAATGCAGACTCTGGCCGACATGGGAATTATATCCAATATCCCATTGAAATGTGCTGTTGCCGCAACGAGTGCAGGTCTTGTCCATAACAACCTGTTCCTCGATCTGTGTTATGACGAAGATTTCCAGGCGGGTGCTGACTTCAACATTATCATGAACAGCAATGGTGAATTCATCGAAGTGCAGGGAACCGCCGAAGGTAAGACTTATAACAAGGAGACGCTGGATTCTGTACTCTCGGTAACTGATAAAGGGATAACGGACTTGTTCGAACTCCAGAAAAAGGCTCTATCAGCGGCGGGGATCAGAGGGATCATGTGATAATCAGGGTCTTACCTGTCCGTTTCCATAGATAATCCACTTGTAGGTAGTCAATTCTTTTACGCCCAGCGGACCCCGGGCATGCATTTTCTGGGTACTTATCCCTACTTCCGCTCCCAGGCCGAACTGTGCGCCGTCAGTAAACCTTGTACTGGCATTCACATAGACACAAGCGGCGTCCACCTCGTTTAGAAATCTCATTGCGGCGCTGTAGTCTTCAGTGATGATGGCTTCGGAATGTCCCGAACCATAATGTGCTATATGATCGAGTGCTTCATCCAGCGAACCTACGATCTTGATCGCGGCGATAAGAGCCAGGTATTCCTTTCCCCAGTCTTCTTCTACCGCACCGACCAGTTTTAGAGACGAATCCGATTTTAATATATCCATCGCCCTGCTGTCGCAGTGCATCTCAACGCCGGCCCTGGCAAGTTCAGCGGCTGCCATCGGCAGGAATGCTTCCGCAATGTCTGCATGTACCAGCAGCGTGTCCATAGCGTTGCAGACCGTCGGCCGCTGCACCTTGGCATTGTAGGCAATCGCGGCGGCATTCTTCAGATTAGCAGCCAGGTCTACATAGGTATGGCATACGCCTATTCCTCCGGCAACCACCGGCATTGTTGCGTTTTCCCGGACATACTTTATCAGTCCGGCACCACCACGCGGGATTAGCAGGTCAATTACCTGATTCATCTTCAGCATGTGTTCGACCAGTGAACGGTCGGTGTTCTCAACCAACTGTATCGTACCGGCAGGCATTCCGGCCCTTTCTGCCGCTTTACTCACCAGCCCGGTGAGTGCGGTGTTGGAGTGAATGGCTTCTTTTCCCCCACGCAGGATTACGGCATTACCGGATTTTATACAGAGTGCCGAGATATCCACGGTAACGTTAGGCCGACTTTCGTAAATGACTCCGAGTACTCCAAGTGGCACCCGTTTTCTACCCGCTACCAGACCGTTTGGGAGAGTTCGCATGTCTGAAATCTCACCCACCGGATCCAACAAGGCTGCAACAGACATCACGTCCGATGCCATGCCATCGAGCCGGTCGGAAGTAAGCAGGAGGCGGTCGAGCATAGCATCATCCATCCCCGATTCCTTTGCCGCGTCACAGTCCAGTTTATTGGCGGATAAAATCTCGTCTTTCCTGAATTTCAGGTCATCGGCTATATTCTTCAAGGCGGCGTTCTTGGTGTCAGCAGGTATGTAAGCCAGCCTGCGGGAAGCTTCTCTGGCGGTTTTTCCTTTTAGCTCAAGTTCATCTATAGAATTACTCATCGGACTACTCCTGGATCATCGAAAATGCTCCGGTTACTTATCGTTAATATAATAACTGCCTTCCGATGCATTATTCGGATCGAATGTTTTCTTTATCTCTCTCAGCCACCTGTGATAACTGGACGCATTCGGGCCGTAAAGATCGTGAGAACTGTCTCCGAAGACATGGGCAGGCACTCCGAAATGCCGGTTTATCGCCGTATCGTTCGCCTGTGCCATGAATTCCTCGGTCAATGCCCTGAACGTATCAGGATTTGGGCGGTACCGTATCAATAATTCACCATGTCCGTAGTGACCATGTTCGAATGACTGGGTAAACGGAGAAGTGTCATCGTTGTACACCAGGTCACGTTTGATGAGATCATCCTTAGCCCTGGCGGTGATATCGATATATTCGGCCATGAGAGGGAATACGTCCGTACCACCGACTTCACCGCCGAAGGTACCGCTGGCCCGGAAGGTTTCCCTGATCGAACCGGTACTTCGCAGCCAGCGCCACAGACAGCCTCCGGCAACTTTCGGGTCCTCCACCATCTTATCCAGAGATTTGCCTTCGGTTTCATTAACAATGAGGTCCAGGACTTTCGTCTTATAATCGAAATCATTTTTCGAATTACCGGCGATAATTATCATGAAGCAGGGTCCCTGCACCATCTGCCTGAATTCGCTGAAAAGCCTGATATCTTCCTCGTTACTCGTAGCCATGTTCGATGCCGCCATGGCTGCGTTAAAGCCCATCAGTTCGTAGGATATCTCGGTCTCACCGATTTTCTGGACGGCCAGAATGAGTTTTTCAAGCGAAGGAAATGAGTAAAATCCGATCATAAAATGTATCGGTATCTCACTCGGAGCGTAGTGGGGTGAAATACCTTCAATCGGGAAGGTATCTGGTCCCGGCCAGTGATATATTTTGGTCGCCGCTTTCGTGTAAACCCCCAGTCCGCCAAGAGGTACGACATTGCCTCTCACGATTCCTCTCAGGGACGGTCCCGGCCCGTCGCCGCAGAACCATTCATCCAGTGAACCGAGTGATCCGAACCGGACTACCTCGCCGTCCGGAGTGACCCACTCCAGGGCAAGCTGGTTACGCTCACCGTAACTGGCACTCTGGCTTAAATGCCCGACTCCCTGGTGAGCAGCTATGGGGAGTGCCGAACAATTCGCGCCGGCACCGCACTGGTTGCAGATAAATCCTCGTTTCATGCATTCGGCCTGCAGTTGCGCGCCGATAACATAAGGTTCGACCACTGCGTACATGTTCTTTTCATTGATCTCCAGGATACGGTTCATTCGTCTCAGGTCCAGTCTGACTACGCCCGGTCCGGGGGCGTCGTTATATACTCCCCAACCGGTACTCGAGGCCTTAAATTGCAGGTTGTACTTATTGCACAGTTTTACTATCGCCTGGACTTCTCTGGTACTATCGGGCAGCAGGATGGCTTCGAATCGCGGTGTGAATTTATCCATACCTGCCAGAAGCCCGGATCTCCATGAGTACGAGTCAAGGATAACCGGATCCGATGATATGTATTTTGGTCCTACTATATCTTCAAAAGCTGCATAATGGTCTTTGTTTAGTGTCATCGTTTACTTCACCTCTCATACTACAGATGCATGCAGTAACTCGATCACATCAAATACCTTCAGGCTGCTGCCGTTTTCATTAATACTCTTACCAAAACTCGTTTCGCAACCCGGGCAGGCGGTCGCGATTGCTTCAGCACCGGTAATTTCAGCTTCGCTGATACGTTCACCTGCTGTAAAAGCCGCGAATTCCGGATTGGATTCGGTCACTCCGCCACCAGCGCCGCAGCACCAGGCGTATTCCTTTATTCTCTGCATTTCGATCAGTTTTACGCCCGGAATATTCCTGAGAATCTCTCTCGGGGGTTTATAAATTCCGTATGTTCCCCGCCGGAATTCCTTCGGCGGGTCGTAAATCCTTATATGTCCTGGAATCTGCTTGCCTTCCCAGTGGATGTAAGGTTCTCCCAGTCTGCCGAGATGGCATGGATCATGATAAGTAACGGTCATGTTTACAGCGTTTACGGGTTTCAATTTACCTTCATTAAGTAACCTGGCAAAATACTCCGTAGTGTGAAGGACCTCAAGGTCCCCCTTGAGACCGAATTCATCATACAAAACCTTGAAGGCATGATAACAGTCGGCACACCCGGTAACCAGAGTTTTTACTCCGGCTTTTTTATAGGCAGCCATATTTTTCTCTGCCTGCTTGATGGCGTCTTCTTTATATCCTGTCTGGTAGGCGCGACCACCGCAGCATGACTCATTGTCTCCGGCTATGCCGATATCCACTCCTGCTTTTTGCAGGAGGTCGACGGTTTTTTGAGCCACCTTCCACATATCTTTGTTATAGCAGGTGCGACATCCGGCGTGGTAAATAACCTCACATTGCTGCGAGTTGTAGTCTTTGTATTCTTTTCCTTCCAGCCAGTCCCCACGCTTGGCTTTCGTTCCTGGTACCATGTGTCCCTGGGTTCGCAGGCTGGCGACCAGGCGGTCGAGTACAGGCAGCGTATAACCGTTTTCGACACATGTTATCCTGGTTTCCAGTATCGGTTTCAATACCTCCATGTCCATTGCGTACTTGCAGGAAATGTCGCATCCTCCGCAGGTCATGCAGTTGTAAACCACGTCCAGCAATTTATCGGTGAATTCAAGCCTGTTCTCCAAAATGGCAACGCCGATTCCCATCCTGCCACCGCCCGAATAGGCATGAAAGTCGTTATACGTGATGCTGGGGCAGATATTGACCGGTTGGTATCCCTTTACTTTTTCAAGCGGTATAAACTTACATGCCGAGCACCGGCAGCAGGTCTCCATATCACTCTGGTATTGCTCAAGCGCCATATAACTTTCCTTACTAGTCCGGAGACAATATTTTATGGTTGTATCATTCTATCATATTCCTGGTACATCTGAACCGATGAATTCCCGGATATTTACTCTCGATCTCTATAGAAGTAAAACCACAGGCGTGATAAAAGTCGACAGCATCCTGATCGGTCTCAAGTTCTATCGTAGATAATCCGAGTACTTTAGCTGTTTCATTTATCAGACATCTGCCGATACCATGCTTCCTGTTTTTCGGCAAAACGGCAAGGTGTTTGATGAGACCTGATGACTTTCCGGAACGATCGATACCGATGATTCCGGTAATAACATGATTTATCGATGCAATAAATAATAACCGGTTATCAGACGTATAGAAATCCCCCAGTAATGAGTCAAGGTTTTCAGGCGTTGGGTCGCCTGTTGCCATGGACAGTATTACCTTTATTTCATCAATATCATGTTTGTTAGTATCAAATAATTCTATATCCATTAGTTGTTACAAAGACCTAGACTTATCGAACCATCATTTTACCCCATATTCTGCAAGATATGAAGAAGTATTCCTCATTATGCTAATATCAGAGTTGATAACAGCGGAAGGTTTCCTTTATCAGAGAGGTGAAAAATGAAAGCAAGTGAAGGGCGAATCGGCAGGGTATTCGTTATCCGCCTCGAGGATGGCGATATAGTACCTGAATGTATAGAAAAATTTGCGGAAGAAAAAGGAATAAATGTCGGTCAGGTAACCTTGGTCGGCGGAATAGGCAGTGGCGAGGTAGTAGTCGGACCGAGACGATCCGATGAAATGCCGCCGGATCCGGTATTGCTACCGGTCGATGGAGCACACGAAGTCGCAGGGGTGGGAGTAATTGCTCCTGATGAAGCAGGTAAACCGGTGCTTCATATTCATGGGGCGCTGGGACGTTCCGGTAAAACCCTGACCGGCTGCCTTCGACCCGGCGTGACGACATGGCTGGTGGCTGAAGCCGTTATCTACGAAATCCTGGATGTAAAGGCAACAAGAGTATATGACGCTGCCAGTGAATTCAAGCTGCTGGAGGTGGAGTAACAGAAACTTACCGCGTTATCTTAACTGAAGTTCAATCTCAGGAAATGACTCCCTGAGTCGTTTTTCAGTAATTTCTATTGCTTCGGCAGAGATATCTATCCCGATCCATTTTCTTCCGCGTTGTTCTGCTGCCACCAGCGTTGTACCACAGCCGCAGAATGGGTCGAGGACGATATCTCCTTCGTTTGAACTAGCTTTGATAATCCGTTCCAGCAATGCCAGTGGTTTCTGAGTGGGATAGCCAAGCCGTTCTTTATACGGCCCGTGAAGCGGATCGATATCCGCCCACCAGTCTTCGGGTACCTTGCCTTCATGCTTGAGATAATATCGTTTTCCGTATTTCAGCCAGTACCTGTCGCCGTTCTCATCGGTGAAGTATGTCCGGTTCGTCCTGTCTACCAGGATATCCCGGTAGTTGAATGTCCATATATCACCCTTTGTATAGAAAAATATCGTATCGTGTTTTCGAGCGAAGTGTTTTTTCGATCTTCCTCCACCCTTGTATGACCAGGCTATCTCGTTTCTGAAATGAGTTACCCCGAATATCTGGTCGAGTATGATTTTCAGGTAATGGCTGGAGGTTGGGTCGCAATGCAGATAAAGAGAACCAGAGTTTTTCAATGCACGATGGATTTCCAGCAGTCGGGGTGTCATCATTGCCAGGTAGGCAGCCACAGGAGTGTTCCCCAGGCCTTTCACCATGCCTTGAACCATCGAGTACAGTTCTGGTGAGGATTCTCTGATTTGAGTCACAGTCCGTTCTGAGGATTTATCCCATCTCCATGTATCGGAGAATGCTTTCCTGTTTTTTCCTTTTGTCGAATCGTTTTCCTGGAATGAGAGGTGATAGTCGCGGTTGCTGTTAAAAGGCGGGTCCAGGTATACCAGGTCAATAGAACTCTCGGGTATTTCCTTCCGCATTATTTCGAGGTTATCACCGTGGTAAAGAGTGTTGGTTTGAATATTTTCTATTATTAGTGTTCCTCCAGACAGGCCTTATAATCAGATGGTTACTTCTCCCTTTTGTAAAGGGAGAAAGAGAGGGATTTAAAATCCCCCTTACTCCCCCTTTTTCAAAGGGGGAAATTTTATCCCATATACTTTAGATGATTACCAGATTATTCCGGTGGACTACTTCCGAACCGTAATCATATCCCAGAGTAACGGCGATGCTATCAGAGTGTATCCCTTTTATCGCAGCGATATCTGACGCACTGTAATTTGTAATTCCGCAACCGATGTTATTGCCCTCGGGGTCGATAATATTCACGATATCGCCACGCTGAAATTTCCCTTCGGTCTGTGTGATTCCCGCACTTAGAAGACTTCGGTTCTGCTTTTTCAGAGCTTCCGCCGCCCCTGTGTCTACAATCAATTTACCCCTGGTAGATAGTCCGCTCATCATCCAGCGTTTCCGACTCTCCAGTCCTTCGGCGACAGGGGTAAAGAGAGTGCCGATCTTTTCTCCGGCAGCAATCCTGGAAATGATATCGGGTTCCCGGCCATCGGCTATTACCACCGCTACGCCCGATGAAGTGGCGAGTTTCGCAGCTTCGATCTTGGTCAGCATTCCGCCGGTACCGAGAGTTCCGGCTGTTCCTTTTACGAGATTCATGATACCGGCATCTATTTTATCCACCTGTGGAATGAGACTGGCTGTAGAATCACGATGCGGATCGGCGGTATATAATCCGGCTATATCGCTGAGAACTAAAAGCAGATCGGCGTCGACAAGGTTGGCTACCATCGCCGATAGATTGTCATTATCGCCGAATTTTTCTTCCTTGATCTCATCGACCGCCACCACATCGTTCTCATTTACTATGCATACTACTTTCAATTCCAGGAGAGCTAAAAGCGTATTACGCGCATTCAGATATCCGGCCCTGTCGGTAAGATCCGATTTCGAAAGGAGAGCCTGGGCAACAGTAATGCCTGATTCAGAGAAAAGCTGGTCGTATATATTCATCAATTGGCCCTGTCCGATAGAAGCCAGTACCTGTTTGTAAGGAATACCTCTGCGGTCTCTGACACGACCAAGTTTATACCTTCCTGCGGCAATTGCTCCGGAAGACACCACGAGTATCTCAACTCCCTGGCCGTGGAGTTTTGCCATCTGGCTTACCAGTTCTGACATTGTTTCACGGTCAAGGTGATCCGTGCCGCCTGTGAGCAGACTGGTACCGAGTTTGACTATAATGCGTCTGTAGAGTTGTCCGAAACTCTGTTTATTATCCACGTTTACTCTCAAAAAGAGATTAAGTTAATTATAGCATGCGTACAACAGGCAGACTATAATCACAGGTGCATCTGTGTTACACTGGAACTGGAAAAGGGCTAGCCGGTACCGGCTAGCCCTAACAGGCGTTGTGCAAAAGGAGAAAACGTGGACTTAACAGGCTTGCTGGAACTTGCTGACGGGATGCCGGCGTATCAAAAACTGGTTCGAGATTTGGGAGATGATCCCTGGAATTCAGGAGCAGCTGTCCTTGATGCCGCCAAGCCTTTTCTTATTGCTTCACTGTATAACCGTTTCAGAACACCGGTAATTATAGTTACCTCTCAGCCGGAAAACAGCCGAAAGATGTACGAACTTCTCACAGCCTGGCATCCAAAAGCTGATGTCAGGCTGTTTCCTGAACCGGATGCACTCCCGTATGAAAGAATTACGTCCGATATTACCACTTCACTGGAACGAATCCAGGCATTATCGGTACTGGCAGGGATTACAGGGAATGACAAACAGGAAACTCAAGCACCGATTGTTATTACTTCTCTTGCTGCTTTTTTACAAAAACAACCCGATGTAAAAGAGTTCTTTTCAGCCGGGCATATTATCAGGAAGGAAGCGGAATTGGACCCGTTCCGCCTGATCTCTCTCTGGCAATCTATCGGATACCGGCTCGAAGAAGTAGTGGATATTCCCGGAACGATAAGCCATCGAGGCGGTATACTGGATATATTCCCTCCGACAAGTGATAATCCGGCCAGGCTGGAGTTTTTCGGAAATACCATAGAAAGCATTCGTTTGTACGATCCTGCAACGCAGCGTTCGGTCCGTGAGGTAGAATCACTCACGGTAGGTCCGGCCACAGAACTGCTGAAACCATTTTCCGATGATCGTGAAGGTACTGAAAAACTGCTGAAATCGCTGGACCTTTCGGAACTGAATCCGGATGCGAAAGATCAGTATACACATGAAATGGCTATGCTTCTTGAGAAGGAGATGCCGGGAGACCTGCAGTTTTATGCGCCTTTATTCAACACCGGCAACTTATTGGATTACCTGCCTGGAAACGGACTAATCGTTCTCAACGAACCGTCTTATATAAAGATAGCGGCAGAAGATTACCAATCAAGGGCTGAGACGCTTCGGGCTGAGAGGTTAGAGCAGGAAGAACTTCCGACCAACTATCCAGTGCCGTATTTTACCTGGGATGAAATCAATACTAAAATGAGCGACCACAGGATATTAAGACTTACCTCTTTCGGAGGGACTGAGGACGAGACCTGGCATGAGATGGATTTCCTTCCGGCACCGAGTTACGCCGGTCAGATCCCTCTGCTGATGGAGAAAACGCGGGAGATGCTCAATGAAGGTAAAAGACTCGTCTTTATCAGCCACCAGGCAAGCCGCTTATCGGAACTTCTTGGCGACGAAGATATCATCGCCACACCGGTAGATGAAATAAGAGAACTACCTCCTCCGGGTTCGCTGATCCTGGTACAGGGGCTTCTTTCCGATGGCTGGACTGTCAACGATGAGACATGTATCTATACGGATACGGAGATATTCGGCTTTATCAAGCAGAGACGACTTTTAAAAAAGCGTCCGGTATCCCACCATCGCGTATTTACAGACATGAATCCCGGCGACTACGTGGTGCATATCGAGCATGGCATCGGCAGGTTTGCCGGTGTGACGAAGATGAAAGCCGATTCCGGCCATAGTGAGAAGGAATATATGGTCATCGAGTACGCATCCGGTGACAGACTATACGTTCCGACCGACCAGATAGACAGGATAGGTCGATATGTCGGTTCCGGTGAACAGGAACCGGTCTTAAGCCGGCTGGGTACGCAGGAATGGTCGAGAACGAAACGTAAGGTCAAGGAAGCGGTCGAAGATATTGCCGATGAACTGATAACCTTATATGCCAGCAGAGAAGTGGTTCCCGGATTTTCCTTTTCGAAGGATACCGTATGGCAGCAGGAAGTGGAAGCAGCCTTCCCATACGTGGAAACACCCGACCAGATACTGGTCCAACGACAGGTCAAAGAAGATATGGAGAATCTTAAGCCGATGGATCGCCTTGTATGCGGAGATGTCGGCTACGGTAAGACCGAAGTGGCGATCCGCGCCGCTTTTAAGGCGGTCATGGACGGCAAGCAGGTGGCAGTGCTGGTGCCGACGACGGTACTGGCCGAACAGCATTACTCAACCTTCAGCCAGAGATTAAGCGCGTTCCCGGTAACGATAGAGGTGCTGAGTCGCTTTCGTTCTCATGCCGAACAGCGGAGAATCGTGAAAGACCTGGCAGCAGGAAAGGTTGATATCTGTATAGGAACTCACCGGATAATCCAGAAGGATATCGAATTTAAAGAACTCGGCTTGCTGATAATCGACGAGGAGCAGAGGTTCGGCGTTACCCACAAAGAATACTTGAAACAGATGAGAAAGGAAGTGGATGTCCTTACCCTGAGTGCGACACCTATTCCCAGGACCCTCCATATGTCGCTGGTGGGAGTCAGGGATATGAGTGTGATGGAAACACCTCCGGAGGAGCGCCTGCCTATAAAAACCTATGTTGCCGAATATAACGAACATCTTGTCAGAGAAGCAGTACTCAGAGAGCTTGAGAGGAACGGACAGGTATTCTTCGTTCACAACAGGGTACAGAGTATCGGTCTTATCACTGAGAAACTCCAGGAACTCGTTCCGGAGGCAAGAATTACGATTGGCCATGGACAGATGGCTGAAGGTGAACTTGAAGCAGTCATGGCTGATTTTATCCAGGGTAACAGCGATATCCTGGTCTGCACCAGCATTATCCAGTCGGGACTCGACATGCCTAACGTTAATACGCTGATAGTGAATAGGGCAGATAAATTCGGCCTGACCCAGCTTCACCAGCTTCGCGGCAGGGTAGGTAGGGGCACGGAAACCGCCTATGCCTACTTCCTCTATGATAAGGGGCAGCGTCTTTCGCCGGTCGCCGAAACCCGGCTGAGGACTATCGTGGAAGCGTCCGAACTGGGAGCCGGTTTTTCCATAGCGATGAAAGACCTGGAGATACGGGGCGCCGGCACCCTGCTGGGAATGAGGCAGAGCGGCCATATATCCGCGGTAGGATTCAACCTTTATACGCAGCTTCTCTCGCAGGCGATAGAAGAACAGAAAGCAAGGGAGGCAGGGGTGTCTGAAAACGATATTATCTCTTCAAGGCTGCCGCCGCCGTCAATTGACTTACCGGTACCGGCTTTTATACCGCAGGACTACATAACCGATCTGTTAGCGCGACTGGACATGTACCAGAAGCTGGCGAACCTGGATGATGCCGATGAAATAGAAACGATTGCCGCCGAGTTCAGGGACAGGTTCGGAGAACTGCCGGAAGAGGTTGAAAACCTGCTGTACGCGGTCAGGATTAAGATACTTGGTTCGGGAACCGGGATAGGCGCTATTACATCCGAAAGGAATGAGATAGTGATAACTCCGTTCGAAGGGATGCGGTTCGAAAGAGAAAAACTCGACCGTATGTACTTCGTTGGTGTCAGTACCGGGCGTTTTCAAATCCGCATCGATACGCATCAACCCGGTACCGACTGGCGGGAACTACTTGAGAAGGTGGTAAACGGGATAGTATAGCAAGTGCGAATTAATTATAGTATCTCCATTGGTTGGATACATAAATATTTTAGTAAATCCTCACCTGTTTTTTGGAATTGAGAATTTGAATTAAGAAATATGAATGGAGGTGTTCCTATCATTGAACCACGTTCAAGACTCCAAAGCATCAATAGTATTATTTGATTTCTACTTGGGAATAACTTTTCTGCAATTTGTTTAACATCAAAATGAAAAATCATAGATTTTGATGTATTCATAACTAATATACCAGG
Organism: Dehalococcoidales bacterium; assembly: GCA_016932435.1. Next base: position 46,239 of record JAFGCW010000047.1, read on the forward strand.
ATAGGTTTCAGGAAGTTGCTTTCGCGTTTTATCTAGAAGATTTCTCACAACTTTGGAGTTTTGGATCGTGTGTTTTGCTTCAGTTTCTGACATCCAAGGTTGTTTTTTGAGTAAGTTCACTACGTTACTATCGACACTATTCTCATTCTTTGTTTTCTTTGTAAACGTCTTTTGTAAAGATATAGGTGATGTAACTTCACAATACACGTCTTGATTGCCTATAGAGATAAGGAGGTCAGCATTCCCTAATCTATGTGGTGTACTAGGTTCAATTTTTTTTAATACATTTCTTTCGTCAAACCATTTAGTGGCGTCTATCTGTGCTATGATTTCTTGGAACCCCTCCCAATCGGTTACAGCGTCAATGGAAGAAGCTAGCCTTTCATATCCGTTTTTGTGTGTGAGACTTATCGCTCTATAGGTCAGTTTCCTTTGAAATTCAAGATATCTTTCATCTTTCATTATTTGTACCGATGTATCCAAAGTATAGCATATTATTTAATATTCATTGGGGAAATATCACTTTAGTAAAGTTGGTATTCATATGCTAGTATAATTCATCCGTATATGGAGGAATATCATATGGCTAGATATATTCTAGAGGTAAGAACGAACTGCAGTGATCCGGAAAAGGAGGCGGAATATAACGACTGGTATAATCACACTCATCTTCCGGATGTGCTGGAAACACCCGGAGTTATCCGTGCAACTCGATACGAAAATACTGATCCTGGAGAAGATGAGGCTAAATTCATCGCTATCTATGAGATAGAGACCGATGACATAGACGCTTTTATGAGGACCTTGAATGAGCACATTCAAAAGAAGAGAGAAGCCGGAAGGATGAACGATCTCCTGGTGCGAACTCACAGGGGATTATATAAGCAGATTTATACATTAATACCATAGGTTTTATCATCTCAGGTGGTTCTAATCCTTTCACCGTTGAGGAAAGTATCAGAGGAAATTAACCATTTATCAGCAAGAAAAACAATCCTAAAGCTTCCATGAATCTATATTTTCACGGGCTAATCGGTCGATATGGCCGAGTAATCTTTTCGTGTCTACTTTCAGAGGTCTGATAAAGGTGATTCTCTTCTTGCCGACCGTAATGACATTCTTCAGCCACAACCACCAGAATACGCTGACTATCACTACTGCCATAAGTCCAAGCACGGCGAAATATCCCCAGCGCCAGGAAAGCTCCGGCATATATTCAAAGTTCATACCGTATATTCCGGCAAGCAGAGAAAGCGGGAGGAATATAGCTGCAACTATTGACAGTACTTTCATCGTCTCGTTCTGCCGGTTGGCTACCGATGACATATAGGTTGAAAGTGAGTTATCCATCCTGTCACGGATTCCCTGGTTCAGGTCCTCTATTCTTACCAGGTGATCGTATATATCACGGAAGTAAATTTGAGCATCCTGGGTGATGATATTGAACTCACGCCTGCTGAGGCGATTCAGGATTTCTCTCTGAGGGGCCATCACGCGGTGGAGCTTCATGGTCGAACGCTTTAACTTCAAGATGGCTTCAAGGGTGGTTTTTTGAGGATTATGAATTGCTTCTTCTTCGATATCATCGGCGACGTCATTCATCGTATCTATCGTCGGCAGTACATTATCTATCAAAGCGTCTGCTATTTCGTGGGCAAGGAAATCTGCGCTCCGTTTCATCGGGCGGCCGCTTTCCTCGACAAGACGCTTGATCTCCTGTGTACTTAACACTGGAAACGTGTGATGACTCACTACATAATTCGAACTGATGAATAGTTCAAGCTGCGATGTTTCAACTATTTCGGACTCTGTTGTGTAATTTACTCCATGGAGTATAACGAAAATGTGGTTTTCGAATTCATCAACCTTCGGCGGATTAATATGTTCACCCATGCAGTCGTCTATTGCCAGTTTATGAAAATGAAACACATCCGACATCAGGCTGATGTCTTCCGACTCATCACCTTCTATATCCACCCATAATAGTCCTCGCTCTGACTTGCAGGCAGACTCCATTTCGTTCCTGCTGATATTGGTTTTAAGGGTTCCATCAGATTCCATATAATATGCTTTAACCGTCATCGTTTTCCTCCGATTTTTCCAGGTCGATCCCTTTATTTTTTATCGGCAACGTCGTCCATGCTGTTACCGAAAAATACTTTAGTATGGGGCCAGGGTATTTCGATACCCTCGGTGTCGAACGCCTTTTTTAACCGCAGTCTAATTTCTCCCATGGTTGCCCACTGCTCTGAAGGTTTTACATCGCAGGTTACCTTTATATCTATTCCGGAATCGCCCAGTTTATTAACCCGGATAGCCTTGGGAGGTGTTACCAGTCTGCTATGCCAGTTTTCGTCAGCGAATATTTCTTCACCAACACGATTTATCACGGCCATAGCGTGGTCAAGATCAGTATCATATGAAACAGATATGTCGAGATTAACCCTGGAGTAGTGTCGGGTATAGTTACTGGCAATCCTGACTTCTCCATTCGGGACATGATGGACAATACCGTCAAGGTCACGTAACACCGTTTTTCGTAATGTGACGTCTTCTACTGTTCCGATAACATCGGCAACTTTAGCTACATCACCTACCCTGTACTGGTTTTCCCAGAGTATAAAAATACCGGCTATCAGGTCTCTGACAAGGAACTGCGCCCCGAAACCGACGGCAACACCGGCGATACCGAAACCTGCCAGCATCGGTCCTATCGGGATTAGTGCTTCATTAAGTATCATAAGCAACACGACAACGACGATAATTACCCTGCTGATCCCGACAAGTACCCCAACGAGAGTAGTGGTTCGCTTTTCCAGACCTTTTTTACTCTCTCCTTTTGTTTTCTCTACAGTGCGGTTAACTAACGGCGGTATTATTTTCTGTATCAGGAACCAGAGGATACCGCCGATAATAAGGATTATCAGGATCTTGATACCATGCTGGACAAGCCACGTTGTTACTGAATCCCATGTAATCATAAAAAACCTCCTGGGCGCGAGATAGTATTAAATTATACCAGATTTAAAAGTCCTGTTTTCAGAAGAGAAAACCAGATATCAGTAGATTGTAAACCTCTCTGATTTTCTTGGCAAAGAGAATAGAAAATGCTATACTTGGCAATCGAATCTATATGGCAAAATACTTCACAGGAGGACGGCATACGTGACCGGACAACAGTTGATTGATAAAGCGAAAGCTGAAGGAAGGAACCTTCTTACCGAGATAGAAGCAAAAGAGCTTCTCAAGCAGGCAGGGATACCTGTTGTAGAAACCAGGCTTGCTTCTTCGAAAGAAGAAGCAATATCCATGAGTAAGGACATGGGATTACCCGTAGCTTTGAAAATAACATCACCGGACGTGATACATAAAAGTGATTCCGGTGGTGTGAAACTTGGCCTGGATACCGAGGAGAAAGTAGGGCAGGCTTTTGACGACATTATGGCAGCTATCAAGAAAGCATATCCGGATGCCAGGATCGAAGGTGTTTCTGTTCAGCAAATGGCGCGTCCCGGTGTTGAAGTAATTATAGGAATGTCCAAGGATGCCCAGTTCGGACCGGTGATCATGTTCGGTCTCGGAGGTATCCTTGTGGAGATACTCAAAGATGTGTCCTTCAGGATAGTACCTCTGGAAAAAAGAGACGCCAGGGAGATGATAAAGGAGATCAAGGGATATCCGGTACTGGAAGGATATCGCGGGCAGGAAGCAGTGGATATACCGAACCTTGAAGAACTGATACTTAAAGTCTCTGCTTTCGTAGAACAGCATCCTGAGATAGATGAACTCGATCTTAATCCCGTTTTTGCTTACAGCGATGGTGCCACAGCCGTAGACGCAAGGGTGATACTTGGCGAGGAATAATCTTCGATGAACCTGAAATCGGTGCTGGAGCGAACAGCTTCCCGATACGGAGATAAAGTTGCAATAGTATACGGCGACCAGAAGGTAACGTATACGGATCTTAATGAAAAATCCAATCGATTTGCACACGCTCTTCTAAATGCCCGAATTACCGCAGGAGACAGAGTCGCGTTATTCCTCTCGAACAGTCCTGAATTTTTCATTGCATTATTCGGCATCACCAAGATCGGTGCTATTCCACTTCCACTCGACCAGCAGTACAAACTCAGGGAAATGAGATCATTATTCAATAATTCACTTCCGGCTGCTATTGTCTCGGAGAAAACGGCATTGGATGTAATGACCCCAGTTATACCTGATCTTAAGTCGGTAAAGCTCATTATCGAAGATAGTTCTGAACAGAAATGCCGTTTTACCGGATTTTACGAATTTCTTGATTCAGGCTCCGATGAACATCTAAATGTTGAACGGTCACCCGATGATATCGCGGTGATAATGTATACCTCGGCTTCTTCATTTCAGCCTAAAGGAGTCATGCTTTCTCATTACAGCCTGGTACAGGAAGCCATGTGGTCTTCCAGCGGGTATAATCAGTCAGATAAAGATATCATGATGCTGTTTGCATTGCCGATGTTTCACGTTTACGGTCTGATTGCTGCGGCGCTTTCAACTATTTATACAGGCGGCACTATTGTACTTGTTCGCGGTACAGGACTTTCAATAAAGAGTTTTATGGCCGCAATCGAGCGTGAGAAAGGCACGATGTTCCTTGGAGTTCCCTACATTTTTGCCCTTGCTGTGGATATGGCGAAAAAAGAGGGAATCCAGAACAATCTCAGTTCATTAAGACTGTGTGCCAGCGCCGGAGCTCCTTTATCTACCAGCACCGCACATCAGTTCAATGACTTATTTGGGCTTGATATTATGGACTCTTATGGCCTGACCGAAGCAGTTTGCCATGTGACCTGTCCGCCAATGGGTGAAATGGTCAAAATAGGATCGATTGGAAAACCGTTGTCCGGCTGGAATATCAAAATAATCGATGCTACCGGTGCCGAGGTATCGACTGAAGAGTCCGGCGAAATCCTGGTAAACGGACCGATTATGAAAGGATATTATAATAACCCCGAGGATACCGATAATATTATTAAGAACGGGTGGCTGTACACCGGCGATACCGGCATGAAAGATAAAGACGGATATTTGTATATCACGGGAAGAAACAAAGATACGATTATTGTCAAAGGACAGAATATATACCCGGCAGATGTCGAAAGCGTAATTACAGAAATGCCGGAGGTGGCTGAAGTTGCCGTTATGGGAATTCCCGACAGGATGCGCGGAGAGATAATAGGGGCAGTGATCAATCTGAGTGAAAATGCCAAAGTAACGGAGCAGGATATCAGGCAGTTTTGCCTTGAACGTATTGCGAGTTATAAGATTCCCAAGCAGATTCATTTCTCCGGACCTCTGCCAAAGAATAAATCAGGAGAAATCGATAAAGATATATTGCGGGAACAGTTATCGATACCTCGGGTTTTCCCTGTATTATAACTAACTACACAGTAATCGATAGGGTAACCACCTGGTTGCTTTTTCTTTTTATATCATTGTATTGTAATGAATAATAACGTTTGATACTATTATTATATTGATAACCACTCGAAGTCTTTAAAAGAGAGGTAGCTGCCATGGTACAACGATTAGAGTTAATGAAGGGCAGTTCCGAATCCTTGTTGTTATGCCTGATAGGGCACCAGGCAATGTACGGCTACCAGATTATCAAGGAACTGGAAAAACGGAGCCAGGGATACTTTAAGTTCAAAGAAGGTACACTCTATCCAGCCCTTCACAGGCTGGAAAAATCCGGCTTGATTGAGGGGAAGTGGGAAATGCTTCCTAGCGGAAGGCAAAGGAGATACTACCATATAACAGAAAAAGGGAATAATCTTCTGGAAGAGAAGATTACCCAGTGGCAGGATTTCCTGTATGCTATGAACCTTATTATTCGACCTGTAACTCCCTGATATGAGGTGGAAGAGTGGTAACGTCGTTAAGTCAGTATCTGGACGATATCAGGTATAATCTGCGGTTGGGTGCGGCGGATGAGAATGAAATCATAAATGAGTTACAGTCACACATAGAAGATGAATTTCAGGAAATGAGAGACGCCGGTCTATCCGAAGAAGAGGCGGCTGCGTCCTGTATAAAGTTTTTCGGCTCGGCGGCTCTTGTTGCCCGTCAGATTTATGAAGCACATAGCCAGGGTACCTGGAAACAGGCTCTAATGGCTTCTTTACCGCACATGCTTTTCGCTCTTCTCTTTACTCTTAACTGGTGGCAGGGAGTAGGCTGGTTAGTTATCACCCTCGGAGTGGTACTGGCTATGGCTCTCTATGGCTGGCTCCATGGCAGGCCGGTCTGGCTTTTCCCCTGGCGGGGATATTATTTTATACCCGTACTCCTGGCAGGAATTCTTCTACTCTACCTTCCTGCAGGCTGGTCATGGGTAGCAATTATCATCTATCTTCCTCTGGTGGCAGTACTCGTGTGGTCGGTTACCGTAAAGACGGTAAAAAACGACTGGCTATACAGTGCGTTGATGACTCTGCCAGTTCCCATTGTTATCGGCTGGTTTCTGGCTGCCGGCAAAGAAGGAGAATTCCTTAAAGTTAACCTCGAATATGTAGGTTATTTTGCTTCTGGTATCGGTTTGAGTTTTCTCGCTCTTGCGGCAACCACGATTGCGTTTATCAGACTTAGACAACGATGGTTGAGAGGTATCCTTCTACTTCTTTCAGGATTCTTGAGCCTTATTATGGTTACGTATTACTCTGAAGGAAGAATTGGTCTGCCGTTATTTCTCGGCTTGACATTGATTATGTTGATTGTATTATTAAGTCCGGCTGTTGTTGAGCGGAGAATAAGGCGAAACAGGCAAGTTCCAGGATAGTGGTATTACCACCTAACAGGCAGTAGAACCTTCCTCCTGATTATCCACTGGTTATGAGAAATGAGATGCGAACAGGATTTCCGCTGTCTCTATATTTCCCTCGGTAAAGAAAAGTTTCATAATACATCTAGCGTTATGTCCTGAAAAGCTCTATAATAAATATATAGAGTTTTGATATATACTTATCGAATTTATGATACGGAAATACACTTTTTTGAAATTAATTTACCCTTCAAATCTGATAGAAAAGTAATCCGCGTTTACCCGGGACTAGATGCCTGTTCTTGATCTCTTTCACTAAATAAAATACCTGATACCGGGTAATCATGATTTCAGTTTAACTCTATGTTTATAAATTCGAGAATGCACTTTGAACTACCGGCCAACGAGACAAGGAGGTGAGGGTGGAGATAAAGATAGCCTCCGGTAATATCGGGGAAATAGAAGCCGATGCTATTATCTTATATCTATTTGAAGGAACGGATCACCTTGAAGGTGAACTGGCCGAGATAGATTCTACCCTCGAAGGAGTAATCTCTCGTTTACTGAACAGTGGGGAGATAAAGGGGAAACTCGGCCAGTTAACGATTATTCATACCCTGGGAAAGTTGCCCGGTTCAAGAGTAATAATTTGCGGATTAGGTAAAGAGGATGAATTGAGTCTTGATGGCATCCGCAAGGCGGCTGCTGAAGCCTGCCGTTCGCTTGAAAAGAATAATGTTGAAACTGTAGCAACCGTCTTGTTCGGCAATAATAGAATTCCTGCCGATAAATCAAGCCAGGCGATGATCGAAGGAGTATTACTGGGTACATACAGTTTCAGACGCCATATTACTAAAGAAGCGGAACACGGTAAAATCAGCCAACTGACGATGATAGCAAAAGATATTAATCTGATATCTGAAATCGAGTCAGGTTGTGTGAAAGGTCAAATCATCGCCGAAGCAGCTATGAATGCCCGTGATATGGTAAATGAACCGGCTAACTACATGACTCCTTTCGATATGGCAACGATAGCCAGGCAGACAAGTGAAGAGACCGGTCTTGAAGTAGAAATTCTTGAAACAGGAGACATGCAAGAACTGGGAATGGGAGCTTTACTGGGCGTAGCCAGGGGAAGTGAACAACCTCCGAAGTTTATTATTATGAAATACAATGGCGGAAAAACATCCGATACGGAAATTGCCCTTATCGGAAAAGCAATTACTTTCGATTCCGGCGGTATCTCCATCAAACCTTCAGCGGGGATGGAGGAAATGAAGGACGACATGTCTGGCGGAGCCGCGGTCATAGCAGCAATGTGTGCTATTGCCAGGCTAAAACCGGAGATCAATGTGCTGGGTCTTGTTCCGGCTACTGAAAACCTTCCAAGCGGAAGTGCCCTGAAACCGGGTGATGTGATAACCCAGATGGAAGGAAAAACCATTGAGATAATATCCACCGATGCCGAGGGAAGATTGGCTTTGTCCGATGCTATTGGATATGCCAGGAAACAGAAAGTCAAACGGATTGTCGACGTCGCTACTCTGACTGGGGCAATCCAGATATCCCTGGGCGATGTGTGCACCGGCGCCTTTGCGAATAACCAGGAACTGGCAGATAAAGTTGTCGCGGCAGGTGAAGAAGCCGGAGAGCGTATCTGGCAGATGCCGATGTACGATGAATACAAAGAACAAAACAAGAGTGATGTTGCCGATATTAAAAACACGGGCGGTAGATCCGCCGGGTCGATAACAGCGGCTCTCTTCCTGGGTGAATTTGTGGGTGATGTTCCCTGGGTGCACCTGGATATTGCTGGTACCGCTTTTACCGATAAAACAAAAGGTTATAAAATAAAAGGCGCTACCGGAGTACCGGTAAGGACTCTGGTAAACCTTGTATTATCACTCTCTGAATAAAATTATGGAGGTAACGCTGTTATGAAGATAAAGTGGCTGGGTCATGCATCATTTCTAATAACCTCTAGTAGCGGGATCAAGGTTATCATGGATCCATATGAACCCATTCTTGGCATGAATTACAGACCGATAGACGAGTCTGCAGATATTGTCACGGTGAGTCATGGACATGGCGATCATAACAATGTCGCCGCTGTTAAGGGCAATCCTCAGGTAATAGATGAATCCACTCCGGTTGAAGTGAAGGGCATCAAGTTCAGCGGGATCGATACTTACCATGACGATTCAGGTGGAAGTGAGCGTGGCTCTAACGTAATTTTCTGCTTCGAAGTAGATGGTATCAAAGTCTGTCATCTTGGTGATCTTGGCCATATGCTCAGTAGCGAGCAGGCGGCTTCTATCGGAAAAGTCGACGTACTCATGGCTCCGGTAGGGGGTAATTTCACTATTGATGCCGTAACTGCCGATGCAGTCATTGAAAAACTGAAACCCGCAGTAGTGATACCTATGCATTTCTGCAATGACAGGTGCCCTGATTTCCCTGTTGCGGGTGTTGAGAGCTTCACTGATGGTAAAACAAACGTTACCGTTATGGATATGAGTGAAACTGAGTATAAAGCAGGTGAACTTCCTGAGAGTACCAGTATCGTAGTGCTGAAACCTGCTAACTAATAGTAATTATCTACTTGTCCTGTCAATGGAGGAAAAATAAGACTTGAAATTTGATTCTGATGATTTTGTATTTAAGGCGCCGACGACCATATCCCGGGCAAGGCGCGTACTGATAAAACCGAGTGCCGGTTTTATGGAACCTTATCCGGTTACCACAAGCCGTGAACTGCTTTCGACGATAATCAGGGGGATCAGGCAGGTAAGCGATGCCGATATCCTGATTCTCGAAGGAACTACCGGTGGTGAGTCCATATATCCTATTTACCAGTCACTCGGTTACGACTTTCCGCGAGTGTTAATGCTGGATGTTAAAGACTGTATCTGGGTTGAAGTGGATAATCCTTTAAATAAACCACTCATGGTGCCTACCTTCTGGGTTCCCAACGTAATACTATCAAGTGATTTCCTGATCTCTGTCGCTCCTCTAAAGATCTACAGGGACGTGGGCAGTCTGAGTATTATGAACATGCTGACACTTCTTCCTAGTTCGAAATACAGTACTGGAGAACTGACCGGGTGGGAAACTCTCTACAGTCTGGGTATTGACAGGGTGATTACGGACCTTTATTTCACTCTTCCATTCGATCTGGGAATAATTGAAGGCCGACAGATATTCAGCGGTCCTGATGATTCTGCTTATGGAGAAGTTGAAGATTACGGTAAAATTTTCGTCGGAGAACCTTACGAGGTGGATTGTGAAGTAACTGAAGAACTCGGATTGAAAATGGATTATCTCGACCTTATTGAAGAAGCAAAAATTGAACTGGATTCATAAAGACCAAAACATACTTTCTTGATATATTCGATGCTAAGTTCTACCCACTAATTAATAATGTTAAATCCGGAATATTCGCCGGTGTATTCCAGCCATTCAACATCGACTTTTTCTACCTTTGCCCCTGATGAACCTTTTTTCAGAAATTCAATAAACTTTTCGATCTGTGCCTTTTTACCTGCAGCGTAAATTTCAACTTCTCTCCAGCCAGGCAGATTCCGAACCGTTCCGGAGAGTTCCAGTTCTCTGGCAACTTCGCGCGTAGAAACACGGAAAAAAACTCCCTGCACGCGACCGTGTACCGTAGCTTTAATTGCAGTTAACTCATCCATAACTAAGAAATCTCATTGGAAAATAACAACCGGACGGTAATTACCAGTTTACCGGCCGGGTAACAGACTTTAAAATACCGATATTCATGAGTAACGTGAATGTCCGAGTGATAAGCGGTCAAGGAATACCTAGTCTTCTTCCTCTTCCTCTTTCTTTTTCCTTTCCTTCCTGATTACTTCAACAGGCATAGGAGTAGGAATAACGGTAGTAGTAAGGTTCTTTTTCTTTGCATCCTTTTTTGCTTTTTTGGGTTCGCGACCTTTATAATCCCGTCTTGCCATAATTTCACCTCTGAGTGATTATTGAAATAACACTCCTCTCAGTTGCAGTTTATCAAAGAAGATTAGGCGTGTAAAGTCTCATGATATTTTTTCCAATGCCGCTCTGGCTGCCTCTGTCTCTGCTTCCTTTTTACTCTTACCGGAACCACTACCCAGCACCTCGTCTCCAACTCTAACTTCGACATCGAACGTTTTTATATGGTCGGGGCCTGATGTTCCTGTTACATGATAGGATGGAATCCTCTGTTCACGTGATTGTATCAACTCCTGGAGCCTGGACTTGTAATCGGTAGTAGCCGGTTTTTTTATTGCTTTCTGCCATTCCCCTTCCAGCAGCCTGAAAATCATTTTTCTGGTTTTTATCATTCCCTGGTCAAGGTAGACTGCGGCAATAACCGCTTCGAAAGCACAGGCAAGATTTGCCGATTTGTTTCTGCCACCACTGATGTCTTCTCCTTTTCCAAGAAAGAGGTATTCTCCAAGGTTTATGCTTTTCGAAATCCTGGCGAGAGTTTCCCTGCGTACCAGTGCTGAACGAAGCCTGGTCATACGACCTTCATCGTAATCAGGAAAATCCTTGTATAATTTCTCGGCCACGATAAATCCGAGAACCGCGTCTCCAAGGTATTCGAGTCTTTCATTGGAGTCAGACTCAATACCCTGGTTTTCATTTAAATAGGAACGGTGTACAAGGGATTTCTCAAGAAGTGAAATATCCCTGAATTTAATACCAAGAGTGTTCTGCAAAGAATTCAGATCTGCCAATTATTTGTCCTTCTTGAAGCTGGCCTAGTTTCAGCATAATCTCATAATCTATTCGTGTCAAATATGGTGATGATTACTTTTTTTGACATGAATATTTGCTTCCGATTAGAATCTGGAGAAAGAGTTATTCCGGAGATGGTGATTTTAAAACTGATCCCGATTATGTTACTGATGGTAGTGTGTTTATCTGGTTGTACACCGGATAATGATACACTTACGCCTGACCAGGTTGATATGTCGATGATAGACCAGGTTGTAAAAGTAAAAGGGAAGATCACATTTTTTACTGAGAACCCGATGGGTGTCGGCGGCGCGTATATGAAACTTGGAGACAGTAAAGGCGAGGTAGATGTGCGTATTCAGCCGGAATTGTGGGACAGTTATCAGGCTGATGAAAAAGATATATATAGAGAAGGTAAGACGATTACAGTAGAGGGTATTCTGGTAAAAGCAGGAATCGAACTCGCTGTAATACATGGGAAATATACTTCTGCAAACGTAAGTTCGACATCGAATTCATCAATTCGATAATAACAATTCTGGAAAAACTTTAGGAGAGCATTTGCCCTCCTTTAGTCCTCCATAGTCCAGTGAAGACTTTCTTAAGTACCGAACTTCTCGACTCGTTCGAACTAATACCCTCTCGGGTATAGATGCTGTTCGATATACTTGTCTGCCCGTTTCTGGATATCTTCTCCCAGGATCAAATCCAGCGCGTTCTCCAGGGATGACGCTACCTTTTCTAAAATGTCCATTATTTCACCTCCTTTTGGTCATTCATTGATATGGAATCGTTTGCATTCATAGCACAATTATAGGACACATTCGTGCCTGCGGGATGTGACTTAAGTAACACAGAGGACGGAATCCGATTCCGTATTTACGGTAGGGAGTGTAGAACCTTAAAAAAGTCTAAGAACCTTGTCCAACGTGGTAAATCTCAATTCACGGGAGTATTAACCCACTAAAAAAGTTCCCTCAGGAAAGAGGGAACTTTTAAGAATCCCAAACGTGTTCCCATATACTACTATTATAATAGCACATATGAGCGGAATTTACAAGGGTTTATGGCTAAATCTGAAAGATTCGGAAACACTCTCTATACTTTAACGTTTTTTTCTAACCAATCCACGACATCGACTCCCATAAAAGGAGTCCCTTTTGCGAAAGACAAACCCTGGCTGAACCGTAACTCCTTCTGGTCAATGGTCAGCGAACATGCCTGAGTACAGGTCCAGTTTCCATCGTCGTCTCTCTTGAATGAGTCTACCAGATTGACTGCGTGCTCCACGGCTTCCTTCAAAACCAGGTTATCGAAGAAGTTATTTTCAGTAGCGAATTTTTCTTCCGCGGAGATTGCCGCGTCTTTGGTCCCGTAGGGTCCACGCACTGTTCCGCCGTCCCAGAGTTCTTCCACCTGCCAGGTGATCTTGCCGTCGATCTGTGCTACCCGGTAATTCCTCTGCTCTGTCATCTCATCCTCCTAATAGCGAGTTTTTTCACTGCCAGGACAATGGGGGAATTGGAGTATATGATATTCGGAGAGAAGTTGTCAAGTTTGGAGAAATTAGTGCCTGAGACTTACTACAATCGACGTTTACAAGTGCCGGGTCTATACCTTGACTTCTTATTCACTCCCATCCTATACTGCTCAATAACCTCAGTTATGTCCTGTTTCGTGGGGTACTATAGCTACCGATAGTGCAGTTTGATAGCCCCTATTTTGTTATTAGGAGTGATAGAATGCAGAGACGAAATGATTTAAACCATGAAGATAATAACCTCCAAATAGACGTACAACGTAGTGAAGTTATTAAAAATCTAAAAGATTGCCACCTTTTCAGTAAATTAAACGACGAACAAATCAAGAAAATATCCGGGGTATTTGAATCGAAAGAGTATAAAGCCGGAGACGTTATCTTCAAACAGGGGGATCATGGAGACAGAATCTGTGTGATTAAACAGGGCTTGGTAAACCTGGAGAGAAAAATGAACATAGGGAAAAGCGAAGCAACGGTATCGGTGTTGTATTTAGGGCCCTGCAGGCTCCTGGGTTGCTGGGCATGCCTTCTGGGTGAATCCAGGTATCACACGGAGTCGGCGGTCTGTCAAAAACCGACCCAGGTAATTACCGCAAAGGGATCAGACTTGAGAGAAATTTTCAAATCCGATCCATATATACATATCAGTATGCTCATGGCTCTCTGCTTCATGCTCGGCGAGAAGGTCAGCAGTATCTACGGGGCCATGGAGTCCCTGTAGAGTAGAAACAACTTTTGAAGATAAACTTACCTGTATCATTCTTTGCCTATATACCAAGGTATTCTGAAACTTTCGAGGATTTGGTCAAACTCAGAGTTCAGGATTGGTTCCTCTTCTATATACATTATTGACCACAAACATCTTTCATGTTTAAAGCACACCATCCTTATGTTTAATTCAGTTTCATAAGGGTACTGAATTAAGTTAGCTTTGAAACTGGAATATTCTCCAATTTGATCATCTATTGGTTTAGATAGAAAGGTATCTCATCTCAGTTATTTATCTATATACCCTGTAATTTTTCACATTGATTTACCCAGGTAAGTCAAGTATCAGATTCTAAAAAATAGTGTATCTACATTTTTCAACAATAAGAATCAGAGTTGCTCATAGTTTTCTAACCTCTTATTTCAGAGGAACTCATTTATTTGGGCAGATAAAATTGCGGTGAGGGAGTCGGCTTTTATTGTCATTAGTAACTCGAGAAATAGTGGACAGTAAATAAGGAGGTAACATAGAATTTGAAATCTTAACTTATTGACATCAAATGGAGAAAGGAAAATTTGTTGGTGGTTAAAGATAATTTCAATCTGTAACAGACAGCTGCTCCAGGCGGCGGTGAGAAAGCTTTTATTAACTATACCAGCTGCCGTTTGTGTCAACCTGTAATGTACCAGTCAGCAAAAAGGGTTGCAGTTTTAGGTCTTACAAGTATCTGTTTTGAACTTAAAAACAGGCTCTGGCGTGGCTCTGTGACGCCGTAATCCAGGTGCGTTGGTGCTTTACCTGAACTTTTCCTCATGCTATACTCAATAACCTTATTGACCATTATTTAGAAGGGTACTATAGCTGCCGAATAGTGCGGTGGTGAGTAGTACCCTATTTTGTTTTTAAGAAAGTAGCATAAACAATATCAACTGTAAAAGAGAGACGAAAGGTTACGTGACTATATCTGGAAATATGGTTGTCCAAGCTCTAAAGCATATGTCTTGATACTTTTGTATTTCATTATTTAAATAGCCCCTAAGGATACGAGGCTGGAAATTATAACCAACTTAAGGAGGATTATTATGTATGCTCAGTTAGTAATGTTCACTCTTGGACAGGGAATGCGTACCGAAGCAGAATCAATAGCTGACAAATTTAACGCTCTACACAAGGACATTAAAGGTTTTAAAAACGCTACATTTCTGGGAGATTATGCAAATGGCAATTATGGGTCTCTAACTATCTGGGAAACGCTTGAGGATTTACAGGCTGCAGCTGATATTTTACGTCCGAAGTTACAGGAAGCCCTGAGTGGGATTGCCAAAGGGGAACCAACGGTTCAGATATTCGAAGTATATGAACCTAAAGGGTAAATAATCTAGTCTCGTATCCTTTCGTTTATTAACATTTTTAGCGAACCATTAATCAGTTTACGTTCGTTGGAATGAGCTCTAAGTTTGTGCCTATTGCGGCATAAGGCTGCCGTTTGTGTCAACCTGTACAATGATACCAGTCAGCAAAAAGGGTTGCAGTTTTAGGTCTTACAAGTATCTGTTTTGAACTTAAAAACAGGCTCTGGCGTGCATCTCAGACTTGCCAGGACCAAAATCCAGGTGCGTTGGTGCTTTACCTTGACTTTTTATCATGCTATACTCAATAACCTCAGTTATGACCTGTAGAAGTGGGTACTATAGCTGCCGATAGTGCGGTGGTGGGTAGTACCCTTATTTGTTTGAAGGAGGTAAATATGAGACGTGTAATTACAGGACATAGAGAAGGAAAATCTGTAATCGTTTATGATGCTGAGGTTCCTACAGGCATAGGTAGCTTTGGTAGGCTATTGTTTCCAATATGGAAAGCAGAAGCAGTACCTCCGATACCTCTTAAGAAAACTGACTTTAACGTAGACGTGAATCCTGCTAATTTTAAACTTGGGGAGGTGTTTTTTGCAAGTGGAAATTCCCCATTATTGCAAAATATTTTCCCCAGGCGCCGGTGGGGAATTTTATATATACATAACGTTC
>JAFGCW010000048.1 GCA_016932435.1 Dehalococcoidales bacterium
CCATGACCGGAACGGTGGCTCCGCAGGACTGGAACACTGGCTCACCCCCCACCGGAACTGCGGCTCCGCCGCACCGGAATATCCAACCTGAACAATACTTATATTATTATGGAAATCCTGTTCAACCAGTAGTACCACTGGATATTACTCCGCAAAGTGTTTTTATTATTGGAGCTTATCCATCAGCACGCTTCGCAACTATTCAATCTGAACGCGATGTTCCTGTTGCCGATAATTGCGGGCCATTTTCTACCGAACGCTATTTTGATGGACAACGGATTCGTACAGTGAATAGTGGCTTCGAACTTGAAGAATCTTACCTAAATCCTCTTGGTTTAAAACGTAGTCAATGTTGGATAACCTGTAGTGCACCCCTCTAAGTCAAGGTGTAACTAAGAGAGTCTGCTGGTTGTTTTTATACTCCTCTATGAATTGCATCGGTGATTTGTATCCTAGTGTCGAGTGCAGATATTCCGTGTTGTAGTAGTCGATCCACTTTGCCAGGGCGTCAGTCAACTCAAACGGGCTATGCCATTCTCTCAGCCACAGTAATTCTTCCTTCATCGTCCGGAATACTCTCTCTGTATCGGCATTCCCTTTCGGATTTCCGTAACTGGTAAACGCCTGTTTTATCTCCAACGTATGACAGGCTTTCATGAAAACCATCGATGTCGGTTGGCTGCCGTTATCGCTCATCAGGCGCAAGTCCTGATCTCTTACTCCGTCCGGGAATTCTCTGTTAACCGCTTCATCCAATGCTTCAAGCCAATGGCAGCTCTTGCACTGCATCCCGGCATAATACCCTTCTATCTTCTTCGTATACCAGTCCAGGACCACGACGATGTACATCCAGCCGAAGCCATCCACCATCACCTTGGTCATATCTATGCCCCACCATTGCAAAGGTCGTGTCGGTTTCGGCTTACTTCGCTTTGGTGCCCGCACTGCTTTCAGTTTTGTATCCGCTTTCACCGTCAGATCATGCTTCCGCATTAACCGTAATACCCGCTTCCGGTTTATCTCCAGACCATCAACATACTTGAGATGCGCCCAGATATGCCGGTAGCCCCAGAATGGATGATCTACCTTCAGTTCCTCTATCCTTGTTACTATGGGACTGTTTCTTTCGATTACTGCCGCAGATTCCTGCCTCTTCATTTGAGCCATTCTTCTGTTTTTTTAGCTCTACCGTCAGTTCTCCGATCATCTTCTTCAAACATTCATTCTCTTTTTCAAGACTCGCCTGTTTCTTTTCCGTGTTTGCGAAGACTTTCGGCATCTGTTTCATGAACTGGTCGCGCCATTGGTAATACTGTGCCTGGCTAATCCGGTGTTCAACGCAGATATCAGCAATCGGTGTCCCTTTCAGCCCCTGCATCACTATCGTGGCTTTGGTCTTTGCATCCCATTTCCTTCTTTTCGTCATGGCTGTTCGTTCCTCTTTCTCCAGCCATTTTACTCTCTTAACTTTCCCTCTGTCTTAATGGGGTGCAGTATAAACCGATTTAGTACGAATTTTTTTATTCAAAGAAGGACATATAAGGAAATATAGGAATCTAAATTGTCCTTGGCCTTTAAGCGAAACAAGGAGTCGCTTTGAAGATTATGCAAATGAGGGGATTTCCTGAATCAGGACTGGAATTGGTCCAAACCAGTGCTGGTCACACCACCTCAATTCGATAATAAAGATGCTTTTGTATTCCCTGAAACAGTCAATGGGCAGCATATTTGTGTTCATAGGGTAGGTAATGACATTGATTATGATTTCTGCACCAACCTGGATAGAAGCTTAACAGGTAATTTTTGGCTTAACGAACATCGCTGGATAGAGCCCAGAAAAGGGTGGTGGGACAGTGAAAAAGTCGGGGCTGCAGCTCCGCCGGTTAAGACAGCCGAAGGCTGGATAATGCTTTATCACGGTGTTTCTGAGGATAAAGTCTACAGGGGAGGAGCGGTGCTTCTTGATTTGAAAAATCCGGTCAAAGTCCTTTCCCGTACTGTTTATCCTATTTTCGAACCGGAGGTACCGTATGAAAAAGAGGGAAGGTACCAAATGTCGTTTTTCCATGCGGAAACGTGGTCATAGGTAATAAACTTTATGTTTATTATGGTGGTGGCGACAGCGTGATCGGTGTAGCTACGATTAATATTACCGATCTTCTCAAGATACTGAATTTATGCAAATTTTAAGGTTACTTTAATATTCTGGCGAAAAATCAGGATTATTTTTAGTTTGTCGTTATTATACTCCGCTAACAATTCATCTTTTTGTAAAACACGAGGAATTAACCACTTGACTCGGTTTCATACTCCTGACGGATTTCATTAGGTGATCTGCCGCCGCGGTCCGGCTGTGGAGTATTATTCCAGATGTTCATTGCCAATCCAAGCCATTTACTGACTTCATCTATCGATTTAACTGAGCCAACCCGATTGACAATATCTTTACTGAAATCATTGATCTGACTCGATTTCATATGCTTGAGTACTATCCTTTTCCATTGTGTCTGTGTCATAACCAGATTCTCTATTCCTTCAGCCTTTGCGGCTTTTGTCATCCTGGCAACAGCCGCCTTAAGTGATGAATCTTGAGGTAAATCTGCTTTTCGACGATCATAGTTGGGGTCTTTCCTTTGCTGGAGGAATCTCTCCAATTGGATAGGAGTAATTTGAATGTTCTTGAGTTCAGCCTGCATGCCAGGCATGATACGCGTCGGCCATTGCACCCAGCCAGGACCTACCAGCCAGCCACGCCGTCCAACAGGAACGATATGAGTACATATGGCATCATCACGGATAAAGTTTCTGCTCAGGTAACGATTATCAACGCTAAACTCCTCATCTACAAGTCGGAGTATCAAACCTCTACCAGGGTTTACCATTGCTATAATAGCCAGTACGTATCGAGATCCTTTGATTGACTCGATTGCAGAGACCAATTCATTACCGGAAAAGAGATCTTCTGAAGCTAATTCCGCAGGACGTTTCCCGTCTGGAAGCTGATAGGATAATGCAAACCAGCCCAGGAATCGGCGTTCACGGCCGTTAATGTCACCAGTTCCTGCCATGTAATGAATCTCACCTGGTTCATCATAACCAAAATACTCGCTTCTCGCCTGTGATCGAATATCAGCCAGCATATCACTCGAATTACACCACGATACTATTTGTTCCAACATGTTATTCGTCAGCGGCATCCATTACTCCTCAATCAGTGTCACTCCGATTTCGTCAAGCCACTCCCGGGCTCTCTCTTCTGTCCTATCATCATGAAATTGGAACCATTTTTCTTCTTCGTCAGGATGATTTAGCAGTACGTCTTTGAATCTCCTGAAAGCACCTTTCCCTTGTATCGCTACTTCAAGCAGGTCAATTAAGTGCTGATCATCAATAGTAGCAATAAAGTCCTCCATGTCCCGATAAGCTTCATAAGATTCGATTTGAGGAATCCGTTCGAATCGCTCATACTCTTCCTCTATCCGATTCTCGATATCGATGCCCTCATAGTCCATGTATTCAGAGACAAACAGGATTTCACCTGTTTCCAGGTCAAGATAATAATCGTTTTCGAAGGAGTGATCCTCCATTGCATTACAAAGTTCGTCGAGATCTATTTTCAGTAATCTCTTTCTATCCATTTTCTCGTCTGATTATAATACGAACCTAAGTTATGCATGCAAATTTTCCGAGACTCCGATAAAGCCTGCTCCGAATAAGTCCTATCTATGCTATCAATACCATCTATTCAATCAATCTATCTATACGCTCGAACCGGAAAACAGGAGGCTTTGCACCACAGAAAAAATATGCCTTGCACAATGTCCCCCTAAGGGGTGACCCGGGACATGAAAAACAAAGGGAAAAGCGAGCCTACAGGGTGACCCCTCCCCCCTCCTATAGGACAGGGTATTCCGGGGTTGTGCAAGCGTGGAGGTGCAAGCATGAGTGCAAAGCTTGTGCAAAGGATGTGCAAATGAAATATTCCCCTATTGAAAAACGTAATATTAATCAATTATATCCAATTGCCTTATCTATCGAAAAAATGGTATAGCCGTTACAAACTGAAAGCCACCTCAAACGTTTTGGTTCTGTCTACCGTACAGTAGCGCCCACCATTTTATTGAGTTTCCCTCTCTCCAGAACTGCTATCTTTAAACGATACTGAAAAGAGGTATCTCAACATCCGCCCATTATTTCCATAGTAATCACCGAAATGATGTTTCCCGATCTTCAGTGAAGCAGATATAATACACCATACTCCAAGTCATTAAAATGTTTGGCGATAATAACACTATAAAGGTGATAGTTTTTATCGGTTATGGTAGTATATATGGTTAGCAAATACTAATTGGGAGAAAGAATATGGCAGAGAAAGACAAGGTCTACAAGTTCCTGAATCCCATCGGATATCAGGAACCGGTAGAACAGCAAGGCTTGTCCCCTAGACTCGATAAACTCGACGGGAAAAATATAACGTTGAGTATCGGCGCAGGTGGCGAGCAGGGAATTCTTATCCCCCTGCGAAAGATGTTACCGGAGAAATATCCCCAGGTAAACTGGAATATCAGCTTTGCCGCCCCTCACGCAACTAAAGCAGGGAGTGTAGCTCTTACTGATGAAGAAAGGAAAACTACGGATGCCCTTATCCGCGGTGTTGTATGGTGACATGGTGCCATCTGGGAGCAGTTGCCCCATTTGTCATCAATCGAGAGAGCTGGTATTCCCAGCGTATTCATCATTTTCGAAGACCAGGATAAAGTCTGGGAAGAAGCCTGCAGACTGAACGGCGTTCCCAATATCAGGCGTGTCTGGGGTTCACGTCACATTCCTGGTCCCGAAGACGTCCCCACCTGGATAGACGACCTGATGGACGCCCTGGTACGACCTCTGACCGACGTGGAAAAGAATCCACCGGAATGGAAAGTTGAAAATCCGCGGTATATCTTCGAAGGTACAATGCTGGAAGCGATCGAGTTCTTCAACCAGGAAGAACCCGTACCTCAGCTTTACAACAACGCACCGATTATGAAATTTACCGACGGTCTCCCGATAGTTCCCCCAACCGAGGAACTTGTTGAAAAGATGCTGAAAGGCACCAGCCACAAACCGGATGAGGTCATCACTTACCAGGCTGACCGTAAACTCGGAGACCGTGTCAACCAGATGGGCAGCTCAGGCATAAAGGGTGATCCTGTTCACTTCATGCCAATGAAACGCACCGCAACGGTTGAAAAAATTGCTACTATCGGTGTAATGGCCGGATGCAAGCCTGAATACATGCCTGTACTGCTTGCCATCGCCGAAGCCGGCGGCGGCTGTGGCGACGGTCGCGGTGGCGGAGCCTATTGTATCAGCGGCCCTATCGCGAAAGAAATCGGGATGAACTTCGATACCAATGTACTCGGAGGAACGAATCGCGCCAACAGGAGTATCGGACGCGCCGCTGAACTGATGTGGAAATGCCTCGGCGAAAACATCCCTAATGTAACAAATGCCGGTGTCTGGGGAAATTCGCTGAATAATTGTTTCCCTGAAAACGACGATGCTTTACCCGAGGGATGGGCTACCTTAAGAGAAGAATTCGACTTCGGTAAAGACGAAAGCTGCATTGTGCCTATCCACATGGGATTCTCGGTACGAAACACTGAGTTTATGCCCGGCGGTTACCGCGAACTCCAGAAGAGTGGCCACGGCGGCATCGCCAGGCGACTCGGAGTAAAAGGCATCCAGGGTCCTCACAACTTCATGGAATATTTCATCGACCACCTGTGGGCTGACGGCGAGGGAGGAAAGACGTTCTTCCTGCTTCCCGAAATAGCCAGAGACATGCAGGCCTACGGTTTCAAGACAAAAGATGATGTTTATGAATGGCTCTATAAGAAGAGCTTCATGACAATGAAGGAATACCGGACTCACCAGTCTCCCGACGTCTGGACGAACGGCTGGAGATCGATAGAACCAACGTCCGGCAAACCATGGCTTGAACTGCCTGAAGACTATATGGTACCGGCAGTAGCCGATCCTTTCCAGAACTGCATTATCGTCACCGGCGGCGGTGAAGAAATGGCACTCTGGACCGGCGGCCGCGGCAGGGAATCAGCCATCGGCATCGACGCCTGGCGCTAAACCTTACACGACTATTAGTCAAAAAAAGCCCCGTGGTAAATACCACGGGGCTTTCTGTTGGGAGTGTACGATTCCTTTTTAGATGAATACCCACATCACCAGTTATACTCCTCAAGCTCTTCTAGAATATCCAGTTCCTGTTCGAGCGTGTAATCGCCGATGTAATTCATCTCATCCTCGAAATACCGGCTGAATTTCTTGAACAGCCATGAATACGGTTCGGATACTTTCAACCTGACAGACTGACGTTCCCAGTTTTGAGTATAATCAAGGTTGCAGGAAATGCCGGTATCATCGTTAATCCGAGGTTTCCAGCCGCCGTTATCGCGAAGGTAGGTCCTCTCGTCCAGCATCCAGTTCTGCAGCAGGGCAGCGTACCTCGAAAGCAGAACTCCTTTCTGTATCCCGGTATTATCGAAATACTCCGGTTCGACGTTGTCCAGCCGGATCACAGACTTTGAGGAGCCGTCCCTGCCGTTCCTGTCCTCGTAGTCGACGCGCAGGTATATTTGGTCGTCATCTTCTGAAGTCAGTCGTCTTAATTTCAGCAGGACGATCCCGCCTTTCGTGTTTCCGCCTTTCGATTTCGAAGGAAAGAGGGTATTAATCGTCATCAGCCTGCCGCTGTCCGTATCAGCACCGGGATTACCGAAAACCCGTTCTATTCTCCAGCCGCGTGACTCGAACCTGAGTTCCAGATCGAATACCAGCGGAGTAACCATGAACTCGAACTCCTCTTCCATCTTCTCCCGGAATTCACCCGGCGAGTGCACCGCGTAGTAATTAGCCCCCTTCGTCTTGCTTATCAACTCGATAAGCTGGCTGTTGAAATCAACTCCGATTCCGATGAAGGTAGTATAAATTCGCTTCTCCGCATTCCTTTCCACGTCCCTGTACAGACCGGTGCTGCTGGTATCACCGGTATTGGTCTGGGCGTCAGTGAGAACGATGATCCGGTTTTCATACTTGTTACTGTCGTATAATCCGTTAATGCGAAACAGGTCGGTAGCCATCTTGATACCGGCATCCAGATTCGTTGAACCGTTCGGCTGAATATCCCATATATCGTCCTCAATCCTCGTGAGATTCTGGTCTTTTCCCCTCTCCCAGGCGCTGGCAAGCATGGCATCACCGTTAAAAAGTACGATAGCAAACTGGTCATCTTCATTAAGCTGACGCAGAACGGTGACAACCGCGTCTTTGGCGCAGTCTATCTTTGTTTTCCTGAAAATACCTTCATTATCATAGGAATCCTTATCCCCATCGTAATAATACTGGTCGAAATTTTCCGTCATCGAGCTGGAGATATCCAGCACGATAACAAGGTTAAGTGGTTTTCTCTGGAAGTCACTCTCTTTCAGCCCCGAATTCAGCCCGACCGACAGATAGTATTCGGACTGGTACGAAATGGGATCACGCGTGACCGCAGTCGAATACGAAGGGCAGAACAACTCGTCACACGGCTGATTCATCCCGGTATCGAAGTAATAATCATAGAACAGCCCTTCGCAGGTGACATCGGTCGGCAAAGGAAGATATCCGTTGTCTATGTTCTCACGGAAATTGACGATATTTTTCGCTCCTCCTGTTGAAAAACCGATGTTGTTATCGTACCTTGATGAGGACGAGTACGCAGATGATGAAGTCGATGGCGACATTGAAGACGATTCCTTCCACGAGTTGTCACTTCCGAACGGCCAGAGCTTCTCAAGAAGAGGTTTATCCAGGCCCATTGCTGAACGCAGGTAATCATCCGTCAATTCTGCTCCCATCCCGGACTGTTCGGACATCTGCGACATCATCATATCGATGGTTTCTTCACTGTGATAGTTGTACATGAAAAACCTGATTCCCGTGAATATCGCGAAGACAAAAACAGATATCAAGGCATATTTTAAAAGTATCTTAAGTGTAAGTTTCCATCTCATTTTTCTCCCTCCCTTATAGCTTTTTCGTTGAATCGATTCAGCTATATATACGGATAGAGAAAGAAAGTATCACAAAAGTTACTCAGGAAATGGGAAAGTGCTCGTTATACCGGCAGGCGGACATGTCTAGAGAGGTATGGTAATGCAAAATATTGACTATATCACCCTGTTCTAATCCAGCAATAAAACGATGATAAAAATAATCGCGATGATAACGAAAGTAATCAGGGCAGCGATGGTGCCCTGCCAGAACTTCCGGCGAGGTACACCCCAGAAAAGCAATTCCTGATCACTGGATTCCTGCTTGTTTTCCTGTTCGGCCAGGCGGTGGATGAGTTCCGCTTTCAAATTTTCAGCGAATTCACCGGACGGTTTATCACGCATCGATGCCATCTTTCGAGCGAATTCTGTCGCAGAACGCATATCATCATCCGGAGACTCGGTTACCTCATCTCCGCGCCCTTCCAGTATCCGATCGAGATTATCCAGTAATTCCCTGTCTTTATCGTTGTTATCTTTCATAGTACCACCCTGAGAAATCATCCCTGAGTTTGCGTATTGCCCGGCACAGGACCGTTCCCACATTCGATTCAGAAAAATCCGTAATACGCGCAATCTCACGGTTTGTCATTCCACTGCTGAACTTGAGCGAGATCAATTCCTGTTCATTGTCGTTAAGCTTTGCTATGCATTCATGCAGCCTGGCCGTCTCCTCAGATCGCGAAAGTTTTTCCTCCGGCGAATCCGGACTGAGTGAATTTTCGGGTTCGGAATCTCTTGCGACTTTCGATTCCTTTGCATGTTTACGGTAATAATCAATTATCGTGTTACGTGCTATCGAGAAAATCCACGTAGAAAAAGAAGCCTTCCCGGAATCGAAACGCTTGAACCCATCAAGAGCTTTCCTGAAGATATCAGACGTCAGGTCTTCCGCAGTTTCTTTGTCGCCTACTCTATAACGCGTATACTGGTAGATTTTGGTCAGATATATCTCATACAGTCGACCGAACTCCTCCGCCGATGAAACTGTATTTACATCGGTTCTCGGTACGTTATCTGTCGTTACCTGCCGGTCAGCCACTAATAAAACCTTCACTTGTCTATGGTTGTATACGAAAACCGAGCGAAAGTATCACAACCTGTTTGATAACAATGTATGGATACTACGGTAACATATGACATTCATTGGAGCAATCCCCTGGATTTTCATCACTGTTCTCATAGAAAACTTATTTTCAATTCCTCATTCACCCTTCGACAAGCTCAGGGTGAACGGATTTCTTGCTATTCTCCTGCTTTTGTCCGTTCGTCCTGAGTCTATCGAAGGACGAATCATCATAAGACAGGAAAGATATTTCGTTCCATTCTCTCTGTATCATTAACTATTATTTAATTCGTCGCCATCTTTTGAACTGACTATCGAAAGCTAATGCTTCGTCTCTTATAGAAACACCTGTACCCATATGCTATATTATCTCTGTTGATAAATTCTCGAAATAACCGGTAAACCAAATTCCAAGAAATATTCAGGAGGAATCAGAGCAAAATACTATGCTTTATGGTAGTTCAGTGAGAAACCTCGTGATGCAGCGTCAGTACCTTGATAGAAAAGCTGACAAGTCTGAATACGATGAATTATTCCGCCTGATGAGCCCCGTCCGGACACCGTACTGGTGCCGTCCCGGCAGTCCTCCGATCCTGGTACACCGCGCCGGCTTCAACGAATACGGTCACGTCTTCGATATGCGAAGCAGGAGGGACATAATCAAGGGCAGATTCCAGGGCGGCGGCATAGCCTATATATTTGCCGATGAACTTCCCCTGTTCGCTTCCGTATACTCCAAAGACAGGCGAAAACCATCCTACGAGGAATTCGAGATACTCGAACTGCTGCTTCGGGAAGGTCCGATGACAATCGCCTCTATGAAAGAGATCACGGGTCGGCTGTCCAAACATATTACGCCTGTCCTTCATAAGCTGCAGAAAAAATTCCTCGTCTTCGAAGACCAGGCAGATGACGAGTGGGACAGGGCCTGGTACCTGTTCGACACGGAGTTTCCCGATATTAACCTGGACGAATATGAAAAAGTAGAAACTCTGAAAATCCTGGTACGCAGGTTCGCATATCTGAATATATTCATCGATACCAAAATGTTGAACTCCTTCTATCAATTGCCGGAGGAAGAATTCCAGGCCACTATCGCTACATTGATGTCGGAGGGTACTCTAGAATGTGTGACTATGGAGGGTAATGAAGGATTCGTGCTGTCGGAAGATATTCCTCTGCTGGAAAAAGAAACGTTACCGCCAGGTGGTGTTTTCGCTCTCGACCGAAACGATTTTCTAAGTAAATCGTATGAAAACCGCCTGTCGGAAAAATTCAACAGTGAAAAACACAGTTTCCGCCGTACCCCCATCAAACCCACAATGATGCAGTTCATCCTGGTCGACGGTGAATTCAGGGGTTATACCGCGGGATATTTCAGGATAAGGCCGAATGTCCTTGAAGATATTGTCCTCGATCTCGAAGAATCCGAAGCAAGCAACAGGAAAGAAGAAATACTCGAAGCGGTCAGGCTGGTAAATGATCCTGAACTCACTCCTGTGAAAAAGTACTGTGGTAAAAAGGTGTAAAATCGGCGAACACAGATAATTGTATTTCTATACATTTCAATATAAAATTTTTCCATAAGATTGCGGGCTGCACTAAACGTGAAAGGAAGTGGCAATGAAGAAGCTGATAAATGATCCCTACCAGGTAGTCGACGAAACCATATCGGGTATCCTCAAGGCGCATCCCTATCATCTCCGTATGGCTGAGGGCAGTAATCGGGCTCTGGTACGTGCTGACGCCCCTATCCAGGGCAAGGTAGCGATATGCACCGGCGGTGGTTCCGGTCATATCCCGGTGTTCCTCGGGTATGTAGGACCTGGATTGGTCGACGGAGTATCGATAGGTAATGTTTTCTCCTCACCCAGCGCCGACGATATGCTTGCCGTAACGAAAGAAGTCAACGGTGGCGCCGGTGTACTGTACCTGTTCGGTAACTACCAGGGTGATATTATGAATTTCGAGATGGCGGCGGAAATGGCGGATATGGATGATATCCGTGTCGAGATGAGTATCGGTAAAGACGATGTCGCTTCCGCCCCCCGTTCTGAAGCCGACCGCCGTCGCGGTGTTGCTGGCATCTTCTTCGCCTATAAGATCGCCGGAGCCAAGGCTGACACGATGGCAAGCCTGGATGAAGTTAAGGCTACTACAGACGCAGCAATCAACGCTACCTGCACCATGGGTGTCGCTCTCACACCTTGCACGATACCGGCTGCCGGTGAGCCGACGTTTACAATCGCCGATGATGAAATGGAACTGGGTATGGGAATTCACGGTGAACCGGGCATCGAACGCGGTAAACTCAAGCCAGCCGATGAAGTAACGGAGATAATGGCTGAAAAGATTATCGAAGATCTTCCCTTTAAATCGGGCGATGAAGTTGCGGTCCTGGTTAACGGCTTGGGTGCCACACCTCCCGAAGAACTCTACATTATCTACAACAAAGCCTATGACATAATCCGGGACCACGGCTTGAAGATATACAGGAGTTACGTGGGTGAATATGCTACATCGATGGAAATGGCTGGTGCGTCTCTAAGCCTGCTGAAACTTAACGATGAATTCAAGACCTTACTGGATGCGCCGGCATTCTCACCATTTCTGCCGCAGTGGAGTACATAATGGGTGAAATAAGTTTCGATATCGACGGCATGAAATCTATTTTGCATTCAGTCGCCGTCGATCTGAAGTCTCATTCCGAAGAACTTCGCCAGCTCGATGCAAAAGTCGGAGACGGAGACCTTGGTGTTACTATAGAACTCGCCAGCCAGGCTATATCAGAGTACCTAGCATCATCCGCCGAGACTGACATCGGGAAGCTGCTGGCACAGTGCGGTATGAACATCAATAAAGTCAGCCCTTCAACTTTCGGGACAATCCTTGCTTCAGCCTTCATGGGCGGGGGTAAAGCAGTAGTTGGTAAGGAAAAAATCGGTTTAAACGAGTTAATACTGATCGGAGAAGGCGCTGTAGAAAACATTAAAAAACGTGGAAAAGCGGAAGCCGGAGACAAGACACTACTCGATGCCTTGATCCCGGCTGTTGAAAGGCTGAAAAAAGATATCGCTGGTGGTATGAACGAGAAAGAATTGCTTGAATCTGCCGTGAAATCCGCTGAAGACGGGATGAAATCAACCGTGGATATGAAAGCGAAGTTCGGTCGGGCTCAATGGTTCAAGGAAGGAAGTGTCGGGGTGCAGGATGGTGGAGCTACGGCAATTTTCTATATGATTAAGTCGTTCGCGGAACATATGCGTGATTGATATACACCAGATTTACAAAAGACAAAATTAGAGGGTGGAGAAATTCTCCACCCTCTCTGGTATTAATTTGCCGTTCAGTATTAGTATCCCATAGAAGCTTTAAGATCCTGGTCTACCCAGATCCATTGAGTCCAGTGATCAGTTCCCCAGTAGCCTACACTGGCTTCACCGCTGTAGTTCTTCACCCAGGGCCACCACATCGAATAGGTCGGGACTCTTGGTGCCGGAATACAATATGCCTGTTCGATCAGGTAGATACAAAGCGGGCGGCAAAGTTCCATCGAGCCATAGAAGTCCGTGATCGCCAGAGACTTCACTTCTTTTGCCTTTTCGTCTACTTCAGGTTCATTGATAAGACTGGCATTAACCCAGTTCCTTACAGAATAAAGTGACTGCTCCGGATACGATGAATTCGGAGAAGTGCCGATAGAAATCATTTCATATGAAATGCTGAAAGCGAGACCTATGAGAGCGCCAAAATCGGGCGCAAGATCAAGTTCCAGTTCAACACCAACCTTAGCCCACATATCCTTAACTATCGAGTAGTAGTCGACGGCATCCTGTGTAAGTGACAGTGTCGCTTTGAAACCGTTAGGATAACCGGCATCGGTAAGAAGCTGCTTGGCTTTTTCAGGATTGTAGGTATATAATTCCTTAATCTGATCGGTACAATCCGGGTCATCAAGGCTGACGAACAGCGGTTCATAACCCTGAACACGGAAGTATGGCCAGCTGATAATATCGCCGAGACCGTCGTACAGACCTTCGTTTATCTCATTGAAATCGGTAGCCATCGTCAGCGCGCGGCGTACATTGACATCATTATAAGGCGCCTGGTCCGTTTTCATAAATATAGGAGTAACGCCCCACTGGCCACGCGACGCCCATTCCAGATCGGACGTTGTCGTTAACATCGTATCTTTATCTTCCGCGTACATTCCGCTCATCTGGTCGAGTTGTCCTGTTCGCAGAGCAGCCTGACGGGTAGATGGGTCCGTCATAATGATATACTTGAATCCATCGATATAGGGTAACTGGTCACCCTTGCCGGGACCTACAGGATTCGTCATCCAGTAATCCGGATTTTTTACAAGTGTGAGTGCATTGCCTTCAACATAATCGGTAACCATGAAGGGCCCGGTTCCGACAGAAAGCCGCCAGTCTGTGGCGGATTCATAACCGTAGGCATCCCACACTTCCGGTGCCATGACACGACAGCTGAGGTTCTCTCTCATCGTCGCATCGATATGGTCTTCGTAGTTATGTGTAACCTCGAACGTATTGGGGCCGGTTTTTGCCGCCGTCGGATAGCGTACATTGGGGTAGAGCTGCCAGTTCTGGGCATTCTCGTCTTTGATTATTCGGTTCCAGCTTGAGACGCAGTCATCGACTGTCATTTCCCTGCCGCCAACAAGACGTCCGGCTTCGGTATCAGGAGATGCGAATCTAACTCCCTGGCGTACAGTAAACCACGAGGTAACTTCAGTACCATCGGGACTTACTTCCCATCCGTAATCCGATGCGAGATAACCTGTATCGAATTCGGGAATCCTGGTGCTCTGACCCCAGTCTGTCAAATCCTCACCATAACCACCGGCAGGCCCTTTTGCCCAGTTACCGTCATACATTCTCTGGTGAATTTGCTCTGCAGGCCAAGAACCACCGAAACTAATTATGTCCCACCTAGGATCTTCAATTAAAGCGAGATTTATAGTACCACCATATTCAGGCTTTTCCGAACCCGTTTTTACCTCTTCTTCCCCTTCACCACCGCCGCATGATGCTACTATCAATGAAAGCACCATCAGACAGCTAACCACCAGCCATACAATTTTCTTTACCACTGATATTCTCCTCTCGTTTCATGTAACTTTTCGGAATCCGGTGCATCGGCGATCGGATGTACCGATTTTACCGGACAATTCATACTTCTCATCTTCACTCCAATTGTTCACCTCCCTTTCTGGCCTTCCCCCCTCAATCACTTCTTTTAGTATCCTGCCAATTTATTAATTCTCATACGATTCAAATCAATAAAAAAGGCACCAATAATCAAGCTTAGCTGATTATTAATGCCTTTTAACATCTTTGCCATCCCCTCCGCAGCCTAGAAGGTATAAGATGGAAAGCGCCTGTTCATTCGTGACTAACCATATCCGGCTAATTGTAGTTCTTTTATGTAGACTTGTCAATATCGCCACGAAACAGGATTTTCTTACAATATACATGTTTTTAATATCACTTATTTTTTGAATTAGTATCATTCATGTAGATATTTTCACACTTACTCTCAATAATATTGTTGAAAATATTTATTCCGGGATTTATGACAATTTCCTTCAACTTGTGCTATATTGTGCCTGAAAAGGATTTATCTCTAACAGGGATGTTCGGCCACTTGGAGTGAGAAGTTAAACCTTTTTCAGGTAAGATTATTAAATATAGGAAGAGAACGGAGGATAAAAATGTCCGAGAAAATCACAATCCTGAATCCAGCTTGCAGCAGTACCATGGTAGAACGTGTTCCCCTTGCGCCCAGGAATTTCCCCAGCCTGGAAAACAAGACCATCTTTATGATCGATATAGGCTGGGGAGGTCCGACAGCGGGTTATGATGTATTCGATGTAATGTCCGAATGGTTCGAAGAAAACATCCCCTCGGTAAAAACCGTTCTTGTCAGGAAAAAAGGCGGTTTTGCCGAAGATGATCCTGATCTATGGGCAAGGGTGAAAGCGGAAGGTGACGCGGCAATCCTCGGTATAAGCTGCTGAGACGGCTGCGCGGCGGCCTTGAGTCGCCATTCCAAAGCCCTTGAACTCCTGGGAATACCGACAGCTCCCTGCACAGCGATTAACGTCAGTGAATATGTGAGAGGGTGGGACAAACTTTATGGAAGCGGAATTCCCCTCCGTTATACCACCTTCCCCCTGCCAATCGCCGGAGCATCTCGGGAGATTCATAAATCTTACGTTTACGGTACCGATCCCGTCACGGGAAAACCTACCATGCCCCAGATAGTGGATGCTCTCACCAAGCCCCTCACCGAAGAGGAGCAGCTGACCGGTCTGCCCGAAGGAGCTATTGAACCTCGATTGTTACCACCCGATACCGAAGAAAACCTGCAGGCACTCTTCAAGGAAAACGACTGGACGGACTACCTCCCCGTTACCATGCCGACCGAAGAAAGAGTCGCGGCAATGCTGAAAGGTACAAGCCATAAACCGGAAGAAGTCGTTAAAGTACTCTCCTGGCCGGGTGGCAGTCGGGAAATGACAGTTGAAAAGGTAGCTGCCTATGCGGTTATGGCGGGAGCTAAACCAGAATATCTCCCGGTCATACTCGCTGTGGGAACAATGGCACCTTTTGGTAATTCGACGACATCGATGACAAACATGATAGTAGTGAACGGACCGGTACGAAAAGAACTCAATATGAATTCCGGGACAGGCGCGATGGGTCCCCATAACGAGGCAAACGCCACCATCGGCAGGTCTTTCACCCTGATGTCCAAGGCAGCCGGAAACCTTCACGCCGGAAAGACGACCTTCGGTTCTCTGGGAAGCAACCTCCAGTATAATAACCTGTGTTTTGCCGAGAACGAAGAGGAACTCCCTGAAGGATGGAACCCCGTACATGTACAATTCGGTTACAAGAAAGAAGACAGCGTTGTCACCGTTGCTACCGGCTGGACCTATATATCATGCGTCGGAGAGGTAATCTCGGAGTATCCTCCCCAGAGGTTTATCGCAGATTACATGGTCGCGATGGCAGCTATGGGATCCAGCGCCTCTCTCTGCGCCGATCCTCTCCTGGCCAAACTGCTGCATGATGAACAGGGCTTTACAACGAAGGAAAGTCTTGGAGAATGGCTTGCCGATAACGTAGAAATGAGGGTAGAACAGTTCTGGGGTAACGGTGTAATAACAACAGGACTGAATAATGTCGCCCTGCAGGGACTCGAACCATACGCTACCTGGCGAAAACTGCCGCCTGAGTCCATGATAAAGCCGTTCAATAACCCTAAAGGAATAAATACCGTGGTAGTGGGCGGAGGAACCAATACCATCTGGTTTATGACCGATTTCAGGCTTGGCAGAGGTGTATCGGTCGACAACTGGAGATAAAAAAAGAACAATAACCCAAATACCTAAGGAGAAATATGGAGAACAATGACATACCCCGCATAAAATGCGAGGAACTCCAGGAGATGATAGAAAACGGTGAGAAAATCGTTATTATTGACACTCGTTCGACGGCCAGCTACAAGGATGACCATATCAAGGGCGCGATCAATATCTACCTGAATCCGGGAGGTGATCCTTTTGAGAGACAAATGACCTTCATGGCATTGCCGGCGGATAAACCACTCGTAATCTACTGCGACTGTGTGGACGAATCCGACAGCCTGATAATGGCACACGAGATAAAGAGCGCCAGATACGATATTAATGACATAAAGGTTCTTGAACTGGGAATCAACCGGTGGAAAGAACTCGGTTATCCGACCGAAAAATCCGAATTTTAAAAATATCTCAGAATGGATAATATATGGCACGAATAAAGATAAATCTACCCGAGAAATATATATTTTCAACCGATATCCCCGTTAGGAGTACCGATATAAACCGCGGCGGGCACATGGGATGGAATTCCATGTTTAATATACTGGATGAAGCCCGTATCCAGTTCTGGGACAGCATCGGGTATTCCGAAACAGAGAATGCACGGGTATCAAATATTATGGCTGATGCCGGAATTAATTATAAAAGCCAGGTATTCTACGGTCAGATACTTCGAGTTGAAATGGCCGCAGCTGAGTTTACCGAGAGAGGCTTCGACCTGGTTTTCAGAGTATCCGACTCAGAAACCGGTGAAGAGGTTGCCAGGGCAAAAACAGGAATGCTTTGCTTTGACTACCAGGAGCAGAAAATTACTCACGTTCCGGATGATTTCAGGAAAAGACTGATGGGAGAAAGCTAGAGGGTCGTCAATAATAGTACTATTCTGACGTATCCGATTTCCTTTTTTACTTAATTTACATTTCCAACAGCCCGGGATAAACAGAATTAGTAGACCGTCCCGTGGAATAGATAGCAAAAAAGCTCAGAATGCCCACAATTATCCCTACCACCAGGCTGGTGATTCCGGTTAGAAACAGATACCCGTAGGTGGTCCAGATTGTTGCTTTCACATCCAGCCCGGCCGAACCATCAACGTTCATGATTACCAGTGTACTGTTCATATCTGGACTCCACCACAGACTGCGAATACCTTCACCGTATTCCATACGCTGCCATTTATGCCAGTCATCCGGCGAAACAGCAGGAGCAGAACCCGGTAACGTTTTATACTCAGCCTTGAACGGGGTAACTCTGAGTCTGGAAATTTCATCATACTCCAGGCCATCGAGATACTCGGTTGCACCCTCATTATCTACCAAGCCGATAAACACCTCTCCTCCCGGTTGGTTTGAGGTGACCTCGACCTTTACCCTTGCCGTATCTCTGAACTTCCATTCTACATCAGGTTTTAAAACTACCGCTCGTGAATCTTTCCTTATATCCATTTTCCAGGTAGCAAAATACCCAAGTACGTCTCTCTCCGTACTGTTCCGAACAAGAAAGATTATCCCGCCTATCAAGAAACAAACTGAAAGCACCAGGCCGATTATACCTGAAATCCTGATTATCTTTTTTTCGTGTTTTCGTAGAACATCCATAATATTGACCATGCTTGGTTTTTAATACATATAGATAATCTCTATAATTATAACATATAAGATATATATTCTAACGCATGAGGTGTGAAAAAGCGGATAATGTATAGGAATTCAGAATGTCCGGTAAGGAAGTCACACGTACTTTCTTACCGGACAGTACATGATTAAATCTGGTGAATTTCACCGGTTGCTTTGTTCTTCCAGTAGCCACGCGACTGTAGAGGCCAGTTGAATTTGATAGCCCCGGGACGAGGACAATCATTAACGCAACAGCCACCATACCAGCATTCGTCGGGATGCAATATGATAGGTGGTTTACCTTTTACCGGATTTGGCATGAATACATCTATCTGGCAGACATTGACACAAGTATTACACCCATCGCATATATCAGGATTAAAAATCACCGGAGTACTCGGCGTGATTATATTTGGCAAAGCAGTTAATTTTTGCTGAGACATCTTTTCCTCCAAAAAGCAGTTTGTTTAAAGGTAAAGTTTGACTTTGACACCATCATTATCGTTTGTATACACCGGTATAATCTTTATTGTAGGCTTCATATTGTTCCTTCATGTTGCCCCAGAATGCCTGCGGCAACTCACCGGTTTTCACTTCGCCATTCTCGTGTTTAATTGTAAGGAAGTTCTGTGGCCCCCGGTCGGCCGGTGGAGCCCCCATCCCCTGCATGGCGAGAGAAACACCTTTATCCAGCGCTGCCTGCATGGCCTGAATAATTACCTGAGCATAAGTCAGCATACTGAGATCTTCCAGGCTGCGCATCAGTTTATGCGGGTCAAGAGCATACAGTTCAGGCACCGATTCGTTTTCGATTTTTCGTAATGATATAAGGCCCATATTCAGAAGATTCTTGGTCTTATATTCACTGCAATAATACTGCATGACTCTGGCGATACCGGCATGTAACTCCTTCCACTCCATTCCGCTGCTTCGCTTAACCGGAGCGTAAACACGCTCTTTCTCACGGTCTATCTGTTCACGCGATATTCTGGGTTCGCCTGTCTGGCTTGCATAAGCCGAGGCTTTTCGTCCTGCATACCGTCCGGTAGCCGCACAAAAGCTGTGGTCTTCGGAGGAAAACATCTGCATCCCGGCGGCATATAGTCCATCTACGGTAGTCTTCAGGTTCCAGTCTACTATCGGACCACCACTAGCCTGCCCCCATTGCGGCAAACTGTTACCCTCGATATACTTGTAACTCTGGAGTAAGTCACGACTTTCATCATAACCAGCCTCGTTAAAAGTTCTGGTAATAATTTTTGTCGTTGATTCTTCTCCCAGCATAAGCTTCCAGGTAGCTTTTCTTTCTACTTCAGGCATCGCCGGAAAGTCTCCGTAGAAAGGCAGTTCATATTCACCTTTGCGGATGCCTTCCTGAATAGCCTGCATCGTTTCGAAAGACGGCATCATTGCCCCGGCATCGACCCAGCCCTGTATGGCATAAGGTACCGGTTTACCGTTGGCATCAACGATAGGAACATTTTCATAACTGGCATCACCTGCCCCTGTGTACCATTTATGTTTTAAGCCGGTGGCAATACCTATTATTCCGGTCCTTTCCATCATGGAAAGTTCAGCCCCGGCTTTCCAGGCCATCACAGTACCGTCGCCTGAAATAGCGCGGGACATCATACTGGAAATTCCACATAATTCAGTATTCATGAGCCATATCTGACCGGCTCCGGCTGTAGCGAGAATGGTCGCCTTGGATTTAAAAATCATGAATTCACCGGTACGGCTGTTGATGCCGGTAGCCCCGACTACCGGAGCGCCTTGTTTACCATTCTCATTCAGCAGGCTGGTAGCCATAACACGGTCAAAGATTTGTACCCCCAGGCGCTGGCATTCCTTTTTCAGGATGGGTTTGAACGTACTCCCCCAAATTCGTATTACAACATTGTTTCTTTTCTTATCCGGGTTACTCTTAAAAACTTTACCCCTTGCGGTTTCATCGACCCATGCATAACTGTGTACAATCCCGTAGCGTGGTGAAATCATGAATTTGGTCTCGTCATCCCGGCCTTCGGCACCGACGTATTCATCATCGGTATCCCTGATTTTACCACCCATTTCTTCCAGTTCAAGCAGCGTATCATAATTTTCGCGGCACTGGATCTGGATACCGATACCGTTGCAGAACGGGCGGTCAGCCATGTGTTCAGCCCATTCATCCGGGTCCACGTTGGACAGGGGATTCGCCGGAGCATCACACCAGTGGTCGCATCCCGGTCCCCCGGCACCACTCCTGACAACATCACCCTTTTCCACCAGTGCTACCCGTAGTCCACTCCTGGCAGCGCTGATAGCAGCCCAGCAACCTGCGATACCACCTCCTACTACTAGGACATCAGTCTCTATCTCCTGTTCCTGGTCATACCGGATAGGATACGGCCAATCAGGTGCGCGGCCCTGTTCTCTGAAATAATCGTTCCATGTACCCAATTTTCTTCCCTCCTTTATTACTACTCCGGCAGCTCAAGAGTTATCCGATTCAGTGGCAAACCGGCTTTTCTCTCAGGTCAACGCCAATGATATGTCTCCTGTTGTTCTAATGTCAATACCAAGTATTCGCTTATTTCGTGTAAATCCTGATAGCCGGTGTTTACTTATTTGGGATATTTGTTGTATTACTATTAAGGTAAAGAAAAACCGGAGGATACTATATGACCAGAAATCCAGACAAAGGGAAATCACCGAAGCAGTTACGCGCAGAGCGCGAACGAAGAATAATGGATGCCATTGAACTTAAAGAGCCGGACAGAGTCCCGGTAATGACTCCGATGGGCTACTTTCCCGCTAAATACACCGGCATCCCCTACTCGGCTGCGTATTACGATTATGACGCATGGTACGCTGCCTGTAAGAAGACTCTGCAGGACTTCCAACCGGATGCCATTTTCCCACAGCCTTTTTCTCCCGGTAAAGCCCTGGAAATGCTTGGGCCTAAGAACATGAGGTGGCCGGGATACGGCGTCGATGAATACATGGGGCATCAGTCCATTGAAATCGATTATATGAAAGCCGATGAGATCGACATGTACATGAAGGATCCATCGGACTATATGTTCCGTATATTCATGTCCCGAGCATCAGAGATATCGGGAGGGCTGGCTGATCTGCCCAAACTTTCCGACCTGGGCGGTGGACCTATGGGTATTCAGATGCTGGCAGTTGCTTTATCGGAACCCTCAGTGGCAAAGACAATACGTGAGTTGCAGAAAGCCGGTCGTGAAATGAAGAAATGGCGTAACCGGCAAATGAAATTCAGCCAGATGATGCTGGATATGGGATTTCCGAATTATACCCATGCCGGGGCACTGCCACCGTATGACATCATCTCCATTTCGATGCGCGGGATGCAGGGGACGATGCATGATATGTTCCGCCAGCCGGAAAAACTGCTGGAATTATGCGATTTTGTCCTGAAGCAAACGCTTTCCCGCCCATTACCACCTCCAAACGAGATGGGATATATCAGGATTTTCATGACAATCACACGCGGTTCTGACAACTTTCTCTCCGTCAAACAGTGGGATAAATTCTACTGGCCGACCTTTAAAAAGATTGTAACGGAACTGGTAAACAGAGGAGGAACGCCCTGTATTTTCTTTGAAGGCAAATGTGACTCAAGGATGGAATACCTGCTCGACCTGCCGAAAGGGAAATTCCTGGCGAGGCTGGACCTGACGGATATATTCAGGGCGAAAGAAATACTCAAGGACCACGTCTGTATCGAGGGAAACGTACCGTCATCTCTTCTTCAGACGGGAACCGTCGATGACGTGAAAGCCTGTGTAAAAAAGCTTATCGATGTGGTAGGAAAAGACGGAGGTTATATAGTATCGACCAACAGCTCTATCGACCATGTGAAACCTGAAAACCTGAAAGCGTTGGTTGATTTTACAAAAGAGTATGGTTGGTATAAAAAATAAGCAAGTATTTTAAGATTCTTCGACATTTCAATCGAATACACAACACGAATACACAACGTAAGTTGACTTATTAATCAAGATAAGATTAAACTATATCGATTTGGATTGTCGGAGAAATAAAATAATTATAAGGTTGCGGGAAAAGCAGCTTAATAGAAACATCGGTCATGCTGTGCTCTACAGCATATACCGGTGTTTTTTTTCGTGATGTACTGAAGATTTCTTCTCTCAGTTTATATAATTGATATAGTTCACGAACTTCCCGCCGCGTGAGTTTCCGACATATTATTAACATCATTTTCAGACAGTTCTTAGGCAAGAAAATAGTGCAAAGGAGGAGGAGACTATAATGCCTTTCAACATTAATCACCTTACACCAGTCCTGTTCGGCGCGAACATGTCGTTGCGAACCGGGATGCGACTCAAGGGAATGGGTTGTAAAAAAGTCCTGTTTGTATACGACCAGGGGATCAAAAAAGCAGGGATCCCGGATAAAATTGTCGCGAATTGTGAAGCACTTGGAATCAAGACCTACTTCTACGAAGACGTCCAGGCCGACCCACCCGATTACACGGTCGAAGAATGTGCGGAAATCGGTCGGAAAGCAAAGGTTGACGGAGTTGTAGCAATCGGCGGCGGCAGCAGTATGGATACCGCCAAGGTTGCCAATCTGCTGCAGACCAACCCGCCACCCCTGAGCCAGTATCTCGGATTCGGCGGACCTCCGTTCAAACAACCGAAAAAACTCATCCTGATACCCACGACTTCAGGTACCGGCAGCGAAGTCACCAATATGGCGGTCCTCACAGATTCAAAAACCGGAAACAAAGGCGGTCCCGCCAATAACATGCTGCGAGCTACTCTCTCTATCGTCGACCCGGTTCTGACAATCGGGATGCCCCCGTCGATTACCGCGGATACGGGGATGGACGCATTCTGTCATGCCGCCGAAGCGGTCACATCCGGCCAGGCTAATCCACAATCAGACCTTGTCGGTATGGACTCCATCAGGCTGGTATGTGAGTACCTTCCCAAAGCAGTTAAAAATGGTAAGGATCTCGAAGCCAGGACAAAAATGAGTTTTGCCGCCATGAACGCGGGCTATGCCTTCAATGATGCGATCACACACATCGGTCACTCAATAGGTCATGCTCTTGGCGCGATGTACCACATCCCGCACGGAAATGCCTGCGCATTAGCTATCGGTGAGATTATGGAGTTCGTAGCTTCCGATACACCGGACGGGATAAGGAGAGTCGCAACTTCGATGGGTCTTAATATCGACGGCGCTTCCACCGAAAAGGTAGGTTCAATGGTATGCGACGCCGTGAGAAAGCTTAATAAAGAGATAGGCCTGAAAACACTGAAAGACCATGGCCTTAAGAGAGATCAACTGGATGAAATGGCAGAGAGATCATTAGCCGGTCCGGTTATGTTCAGTCCTAAGAAAGTCGATAAAGCAGCCCTTCTCGAAATACTAACGAAAGCATATGACGCATAGAGAAGGAGGATAAAGAAGGAGGTAATCATGAGTAAAACATTAAGAGTCAACACGCAGACCGGCACGGCTACTTATGAAGATTTTAAAAAAGAATATCGATTATTTGGAAATCGCGGGCTTATAGCAAAAGTTATGACCGATGAGGTTAATCCAAAGTGTGACCCGATGGGGAAAGAAAACAAATTCCTCTTAACAACAGGCATATTTTCCGGAACTAATCTGACCACTGCCCATCGTCTTTCGGCAGGAGGTAAAAGCCCTCTGACCGGCGGTATCAAAGAATCTAACGTCGGCGGCACTGTGGGCTACCTGCTTGCCGGACACGGCATCAAAATGATAATTATCGAGAACGCTCCCGATGACGGTAAATGGAAACTGCTTGTAATTGATAAATCAGGCAAAGCAGAACTGGTACCGGCAGATGATTATCTCGGATTGAATAACTACAAGCTCGTTGAAAAACTGAAAAGCAAATATGGCAACAAGATAGGCGTCGCCTCGATAGGTCTGGCCGGAGAAAGAGGGTACCGTAATTGTACCGTCCAGGTTACAGACGCTACTACCGGTCATCCCAGCCGTGCCGCCGCCAGGGGTGGAATGGGCTGTCTTATGGGTTCAAAGAAAGTGAAAGCCGTAGTCATTGAAGAACCTGCTACAAGACAGTCGTTCGAATATGTCGATAAAGATAAATTCGAGGCAGCAAGGAAGAGACTGACCGATGGACTGACTTCACGGCCTTCTGCCACAACAACTATAGGGACTATCAGCGTTCTGGATATGGTAGCGCCGATAGCGTTAACGCCGGTCCGTAACTACAGTGGAGAATTAATCGACGTTAAAATGCTGAATAAAATCAACGGTGCCGCTTTCATGGCGAAACTTAAGAAAGGCGGCGGTAAAAACCAGCTTCCCTGCCAGCCCGGCTGCGTTATCAGGTGCAGTAACTCCTACAATGACAGCAAGGGTAACTACCTCACCAGCGGACTGGAGTATGAAACGGTCGCGATGTGCGGTACCAACTGTATGATAGACGACCTGGATACTATCGCCAAAATAGACCAGATGTGCGATGACCTTGGTGTCGATACAATCGAGACCGGCGCTACTCTTGGTGTATGCATGGAAGCCGGAAAGATCGAATGGGGTGACAAGAAAGGTGCCATCCGCCTGGTCAAAGAAATGATGGACGGAACAGAATTCGGCCAACTTCTGGGACAGGGAACTGAGACCGTAGGCAAAAAACTTGGCGTGAAAAGAATACCGACGGTTAAAGGGCAGTCCATGTCCGGTTATGATCCGAAAAACACTCATATAGTCGGTATCACTTACGCGACTTCACCGATGGGCGCGGACCACACTGCCGGTGTCATGATGATGCCCGATATCGACCTGATGCCAAAGCGTTTCCGTCTTATGATGGGAGCGAATATGCAGCCCAACATGGCTACCTGCGATAACATTATGTGCATGTATGCTTTTATGGGAACTATGGGGGACGCCACGGTTATGCCGGACTTGATGGCAGGAGCCTTCGGCGGTGAATGGAATACCGCAAAGATTAGTGAGATCGGTCAGGAGACATTAAAACTGGAGAGAGCATTCAATAAAGCCGCCGGATTCACGAAAGATGATGACGTCCTGCCTGACTTTTTCTATAACGAGATCGCACCATCGACCGGTGCGTCATTCGACCTTTCCAAGGAAGAAATGGCAAGCGCTTTCGAATAAGGTGTACAGGCCTGGGCTATATTGACAACAAATGAATAAAAATAGTATTGACGTGCCAGGTCGTTAGGAATAAACTTATAGATTGATACCACGATAAAGCTAAAAAAGAAGCGAATAATGGGGGGTACAATCCCGCAGGGAAAATCTGCAACGCTGATGCCTCCCATTATTCAAAATCTCGTAAAAGAATAATCTAAAACTGAGGAGGTGATGCCGTTGGAAGAATCTTACAGCACCCCCTTATTGAAATCATAATGCATAGTCAATAATCTCATGATTGATGTCGGCAATGATTTCAATTCCAAAGAAAAGGAGAATATTTAATGACCAGAAAAATCGTATGGGTGGTAATCAGCTGTCTTATGGCCATCTCTCTGGTCATAGCTTCCTGTGATACACAGGAGACAGCTACAGAAGAAAAAGAAACAGAATCAAAATCTGCTGAGGTAGTCATTACAGAGACCGAAGAGGGTTACGAAGTCAAGACTACTGTCCAGGAAGGGTACCGCGATCCCAACGAACCGAAATACGGTGGAACGATGACGTTCGCCTGGTTCGAACCTCAGGGATGGGACCCTTATTACACATTCATGGTCAGCTGCAGTACTATATACATGGTCAATGAAGAACTACTCATGGGAGACTGGACACAAACCCCCGCCGGCGACGGGCGTGCCGGCATCGGCGGCTTCCTCGGTTATGCCAGTCGTTTGACCGGTGGACTCGCT
The DNA here is from genome assembly GCA_016932435.1 of Dehalococcoidales bacterium. Next base: position 26,058 of record JAFGCW010000048.1, read on the forward strand.
GAAAGCTGGAGTATGCCGGATAACGAAACACTTCTCTACACTATCCGCCAGGGAATAAACTGGCAGGATAAAGATCCCGTTAACGGCAGGGAATACGATGCCTATGATGCCGCATGGGCTGTCACCCGCTTGACCGAAGCCCCGACAGGCGCACATCGTATGATAAGTCCCCCGGAAGAATACATCCTCGGAGCGACTGCTCTTGACAAATGGACCCTTGAAGTGAAAGTACCCCCTGAAGCCCTGGGAGTACAGGCTATCTATATAGGATCATGGCTTCACCAATATCCGAAAGAAGTAGTCGATACTTACGGTGACATGAAGGACTGGAAAAACGTCGTTGGAACCGGCCCCTATATCCTGAAAGACTATGTCACGGGTAGTGTACTCACGTTCGAGCGGAACCCGAACTACTGGCAACACGATCCGATACACCCCGAGAACCAGCTTCCTTACCTTGACAAGTGTAAATGGATGATTATCAGCGACGCTTCAACTCAACTGGCGGGATTCCGTACAGGCCAGATCGATATATCCTATGGTTTAACCATAAACACAGAAGATTCGACCAGACTCATTGAAGATATTCCTGAATTGCACTATGTAACACTTCCTGGAATGGACGCCCACCTGTATTTCAGGGTAGACAAACCGGAGTTGCCATGGAAAGATACAAGGGTCAGACAGGCCATGACTCTCACCATCAACAAACAGGAACTCATTGATGATTATTATATGGGATATGCCAACCTGCTTGGAGCGGTGTATCCTCCGGACAAAGCCTGGGAACCTTTCTACACACCCCTCGAAGAACAGCCAACCGAACCGACGACCGAAGACTCCAGGTGCGGCGTCCAGGAGCTGTTTACCTACGATGATACCACTATCCCCAAGGCAAAAGCACTGCTTGCAGAAGCTGGCTATCCTGATGGTTTCAAGTGCCAGATAATCTCCTCTACCCCTGCTGAAACAGATTTCCTGTCCATCATCAAAGAATACTTTGCTACAGTCAATGTCGAACTGGAAATCCAGCAGCTTGAAGGCAGTATTGTTGGTGGTATGAGAAGAGCCAGGTCATATGAGGAAGGTATCTATACAGCATCGCCAACCTCAGCCTTCCCGTATGACATGCACAGCACCCGAAGTGAAAGCTTCGACTGCTTCTCCTATTATGAGAATCCAAAGACCAGGGCAGCTTATAATGAACAGCGGAAATATGTTATGAGAGACGATGCGAAGTATGCTGCTGTACACAAGGAGATAACTCCTTTCATTCTCGAGCAGTGTGTCGGTATATGGTGTCCTCTCCCGAGAAGTTTCCGGATGTGGTGGCCCTGGGTACAGAACTACCATGGAGAATCATCTCTCGGCTGCGATGATGAACTCATTATTTACTGGTACATGTGGATGGATGAAGAGATGAAGACAGGTATGGGCTACTAGAATATTGAAAAGATAAACCGAGTTACAAGGTAACAGGCTAAAAAGAGGGTATCAGAAATTCTGATACCTTCTTTACTATCTCTGCCGTGTGTACTATACTGCTTGTCAAGTATGAACTAATTCACCTTTAACTATCTCGTTGGGCGTGTCCGGGTAACTGAACCTGATGACATCATAAATGGCGAGGAGGTGATGCCATTGCATAGTAAACCCTGAACCACTTTAATCCTGAATTCACAAACAGTAATACTCATCACTGGCATTCCGGTATTAGTTTTCTACTGCCCGGTGGTGAGAAGGAGGGAAAATGAAAAAAGCCATATGGTTGGCATTATGTTGTGTAATGGCATTTTCTTTGATCTTAGCCTCGTGTGGAGGGGACGAGGATTCTGAGGATGAAGGAGGAAAAGAAGGAGAAAGCCAGTACCGTGATCCTGAAGAACCGAAATACGGTGGGACTTATACTGACTTAACCATGGGAGATCCAAATGGTTTCGATCCGCGTGTCGTAATGAACCTGATGTGTCCCACCATCTGGATAACTCACGATGAATTATTAACCGGTGACTGGGCAAAGGGTCCTGCAGGCACTGGCGAGACCGACTGGCAGTTAGGATTTCTTGGGCAGATAAGTCTGCTTTCGGGTAAACTGGCGGACAGCTGGGAGTTGCCTGATGATGAAACTATCATCTATCATCTCAAACAGGGTGTTCACTTTTCCTATGACCCGAATAACAACAATGAAGCCAGCCGCCTGGTAAACGGCAGGGAAATGACCGCCGAGGATGTTGCATGGAGTCTGGAGTCGGAATGGTTTGCACCCGGGATGAATGAAGCTGTGTTTTTCCTGCCGGAGCAATGGATAATTTCCGCAAAGGCGCTTGACAAATACACAGTTGAAATCAAGACACCGGCAAATTCTCAGGGAACTAACCTTTGCGAAAGTGGTGAACGTATTTCCATATTCGCTCCTGAAGTAACCGAGAAATGGGGAGACCAGAACGATTTGGAACGCTCGGTCGGGATATCAGCATGGATACTAAAGGATTATATTAGCGGAAGTTCGATAACCTATACGAGAAATCCTAATTACCATCTGTTCGACCCGATTCATCCTGAAAACCGGTTACCCTATCTTGATGTCTACAAGCAATTAATAATACCAGACTCTTCTACCCAGCAGGCATCATTCAGGACAGGTAAAATAGACATGATGGTAGGGGTTTCATGGGAAAATAAGGAGTTACTGCTGAAAGATTGCCCCGAGATGAAGTATATAGACACTTATGGGATGGGCCTTGTGCCTTGCGGCAGGATGGACAAGGACCTGCCATTCAACGATATCAAGGTCATGCAGGCGATGAACATGGCGGTCAACCAGCAGGAACTCGTAGATGACTATTATCAGGGGAACGCCCAGTTAGTGGGCTGGCCATTCTATGATATCGTTGCGCATACGCCCTTTTATACTCCGCTGGAGGAAATGCCTGAGATATGCCAGGAGATATACGGGTTTTACCCGGAAAAGGCAAAACAGCTTCTGACTGAAGCGGGTTACCCCAACGGATTCAAGACAACAATCGCCTGTGTCCAGAACCATGTTGACCTCCTGTCTATTATCAAGAATTACCTTGCTGATGTCGGAATCGATATGGAGCTCCAGGTGCTTGAGGGAAGTATCTTCAACGGCGTGAACAGGGGCAGAACTCACGATGAGATGATTATGAAAGAGACAAAGATGTACAGCATGCCCTGGCACATGTTCGAGGTTCGTGCAGATAACGCGGATGGTGTTGCCTTCTACGAGCGACCAGAAACACGGGCAGTATATGAAACAATAAACAATTATCTTGGACGAGATGACACTGTCTGGATTAAAGCGTTAAGGGATATCGTTCCATTCATGATCGAGGATCCATGGGGAATATACTTGCCGATAGCTGAAACAGATACAATGTGGTGGCCCTGGATGCAGAATTTCCGTGGCGAGACCAGTATCGGTAATTTCACCCCGTCGACTCATGTCATGTATACCTGGGTAGATCAAGAAATGAAAACTGCTATGGGTTACTAGCGTTTTCTTCTCTTTTAGATTCAGAAAGGCCGGAATGGAATCATTCCGGCTTTTTTCTTTTCGATGAAAATCCATAAGAGATTGACAAATATATTATTTACTGTTATAACTGTTATATAAGTAATATAACAGTACGAATACAATACCTGTCGACTGTAAAGCAGGTCACGGAGAAAACCAGATGCTGCTATCGATAAATGAAAATGACAACCGTCCTATTTACCAGCAACTCGCCGGACAGGTAAGAGAACAGGTAAGTAAAGGAATTCTGAAACCGGGAGATACATTACCCTCGGTCAGGGAACTTTCGGATAGTCTTGGTGTAAATATGCACACCGTACGGAGGGCGTATCTCTTATTGCGGGATCAGGGAATAATCGATCTTAGACTTGGCAGGAAAGCCAGGATCGCCACCAGAAACACGACGCCTGTTACTAATGATGCGACGAATGATATCAAGGTACGGCTTGAAGAGCTGGTTACCGACGCACTGCTTCTGGGAATTTCACCAGAGGATCTGGTTGACATGGTCAACAGACAATTGGAATAGACACTGATTGTAAGGAGAATTTGCGTGAAAATAAAGTTGACCCATTCGATTTGGTCGCATATCCCTGCCTTCATTGCTCTGGCCATATTGATAGTATATATAGTCATCTCTTCTCCCCTGCCGGTTGAAGCGCCTGTTCAGTTTACATCCGGTGGAATGCCCGGTCGAATCGGTTCACCATGGGAATCACTTGGAATCACTCTGGGAATATCGGTATTTTTTCTTGTACTCTCTGTAGTCCTGGATGAACTCTGGGCGCGACAGGAAAAGAAGAAATACTTCAACTGGGTTTCCTTACTCGATGAAATAATTATCGGGGCAATGACAGGTATCAATATCGGTTACCTGTCATACCTTAACGGCAGTTCGGAACAATTTGTTTTCCCCTGGATCTGGCTTCTTGTGTTCGCCGGCGGAGCTGCTTTTCTCGCGATACTTTTCGAAATCAGGCGTCCGTATCGTGCTTATGCTGATCAACTGACCTCTGAAGAAAACACTGAACTGAAAGCGGAACTGCACAAACGTCTTTCGGATAGTTCGACTTTCGTTTACTGGGACTCGCAGAATCCCTTATATGTCACAATCCTGACTACAGTGCTTCCTGTTGGTATGATTATCGCCGGAATTGCCAGTTGGGTCACTCAGCCGTTCGTATCGGTCATCGTAATCATTGTGGGAATCAGTCTTATCTTACCTCTGAGCGGTCAACGAATAATCGTCACCAGGCAGAACGTAACGATTAAGTGGGGAATCATTGGTTTGAAAGTGCTTAACCTTGAGATACCCGCGATTACAAGTGCGGAATTACACGAATTCAGTCCTTTGAAAGATTTTGGAGGGTATGGGATACGCCAGAACCGCAAAATGAAGGCATATTATCTCAGTGGTTCACGGGCAGTGAAACTGGAGACCACTAGTGGTAAAAAGTACCTTATCGGTTCCGACCACCCCGAAAACCTGGCTGCGGTAATAAGTACTATAATCTCAAACCAACCAGACCGGTAATAACTTGTTTCAACGAATAATCTACCCGGGTATGAATCATTCGCAACTCGCACTTGACTGTGTTGTTCAATTCAGTTAGTTTATCATAGTGGACGAACATGGGATACTCGGCTCTGTAGAATTCCAGATGAGCCTGCTGCTTTTTATCGCCCTGGCAGGCTACCTGATCGCGTACCGAATTAATCAGTCAGCTGTCGTAGGGATCATCCTTGCCGGAATCATTGTCGGTCCCAGCTTACTCGGCCTCGTGACATACACTGATTTTGTCTCAAGTCTCGGTCACCTGGGCGCAGTCGTCCTCCTCTTTACTGTCGGCCTGCATTTTCGAATCAGTGAAATCACAAATGTAAAATATTTGATTATCGCCATAATGGGAATAATCATTCCCTGGACTGCAGGCTATTTCACCGCTGTGCTGTTCGATTTCGATTTCGGAGCGTCTATATTCATCGGTACCGCTCTTACTGCAACCAGTATCGCAATCACTGCGAATGTCCTTAAAGAAATGAACCGGCTCCAGTCGGATGCTGCCAAGGCAATTATCGGCGCGGCAATAATCGATGATGTACTCAGCCTCCTGGCACTTTCAATATCAGAGGGGATAGTACTGGGTGAATTATCGGTCGGCTCATTCCTGTTAATACTTGTTAAAGCAATAGTTTTCCTGGTAGCAGGCGCGTTCATCGGCATTAAGTTCTTAAGCAGGATAATGGAAAAACTGGATTACACCAGGTTCTGCGGTAAATACCCTGAATCCATTTTCATCCTGGCTATTATGGTTGCTTTCCTGTACGCAATGCTGGCAGAACTAATGGGTCTTTCAGCGATAATCGGTTCTTTTCTTGCCGGAGTGTCTCTGGTAAAGGTAAAACTCAAGCACAATAAAAGCTTCCAGGAAGGCGCAGATCATCTTCAGGTTATATTCGCATCGATATTCTTCATATCACTCGGAGTACTGCTTGATTTTCATGTAGTCAGCCTGGATCTAATATGGTTTATCCTGGTGCTGTCAGTCGTGGCTCTTGCCACCAAGTTCATCGGCTGTGGTCTGCCTGCTAAAATCCTGGGCATGAGTACCAGAAACTCCTCAATAATAGGTCTCGGTATGGTACCACGCGGCGAAGTAGCTATGATCGTCGCGCTTATCGGTCTCAACAACAACCTTATCCAGCAGGACACTTACGCTGCCCTGGTATTAATGAGCCTGATTACCACGATTATTCCACCCTTGATCCTCAGAAACTGGTTTTACAAGAAAAAGAAAGGGCAGACAGGCAGTCGGGTAAGAGAAAGCAAAGCTTCCGATAAGGAAACTACGCCTGAAATAGAATCTTCCGGTACTCAATCCTGACGTTCTATATCCGGCTACTCCGGTCTGGTATCCATGCTCCTGAGAACCGCTGGCTGAGATATTCCATTAGTCAATGATTTTTCCACTTTCATTTATCCTGCATTTAAGGTAATATAACACCCAAACGGAAAAGAAGATAAAGGCATTTAATTGCCGGGAAGGAGTACTTACTCATGGCAGACATGAAATATGGAGGTTATGTCAAACAATTAGCATTCACACCGGGGAGAGGTGGGGCCAACGCGAAGGAACTGGTTTTTGTCTCTGGTGAAGACATGGGGGGATTTGATTTTAACTTTATCATCGGTGTATATGATCAAACAGGGGACTGGGCGCCCGGGGCCGGGGCTCATAGCCATTCCTTCGATGAACTGTTACTGTTCTTCGGGTATGATGACAAGGATATGAGTTACCTTGGTTCGGACATGGAATTATCCCTCGGTAAGGAGTGGGAACCTCACAAGTTCAGTGCTCCGACGGTCGGTGTCGCGCCCCAGGGATTCCCTCACTGCCCTCTCGTTACGGAAAAAGTTTACAAACCATTCGGCCATTTTCATCTTGCCCTCAGCGATACCTATTCCGGCGACAGGGTTGCACAAGAAGGAGAAACAGACGGAAATAAATACTCTCACCTGATGAAACCAATGGTCATAAAACAAGGTGTCGGCGGGGCTGACGCCATACAGTTCGTTGAAATGTCCGGAGATGAACTTGAGGGACTAAACATCAACTTCGCAATGGGTCTCTTCAACCAGGCTGGTCGATGGGATCCCGGTCACGGAGCCCACATGCACCCTTATGATGAAGCGTATGTATTCTTCGGGCATAATACCGATGATCTGAGTTATTTCGGCGCAGAGATTACTATGGAAATAGGTAATGAACACGAGAAGCATACATTCGATAAACCGACGGTTGTTGCTATCCCGAGAGGTGTTCCCCATGGACCCATTATCTGCAATAAAGTAGACCGACCTTACAGCGTGATGAAGGTAGGACTCGGGCTTAAGTATGAGAGTTCGCCTGCAGACTAGATAAAATTCCTAATAAAAGTAGTTAACGACGGCGGTAATAGTCCTGATTAGTCCACTATTACCGCCTGATCGATGTAACAACACGTGAAAATACAGATTAAAAAGTTCGATGAAAGTACCGATACTCGAATACTTGAGTATACGCCTGACCGTACCATTATTCACACAGCCGGCGGCAAAATGTCTTCACTGTTCAGCAAGTCTGAATTTCTCGACGTATTCACGCCTGACGGATTCTGGATTGCACTCGACGATGATAAGATTATCGGTGCCGTATTATTCGGCAGATACGACAAAGAAAATCCTCCTTGTGCTGCAATTTATGGTATAAGAGTCGATGAACCTTATCGTCGGCGAGGTATCGGGGGAATTTTACTCCAGAAAGCCGATATGTATGCCAGGAATAATAGTATCGACCGGATGTTTCTTCACACCACACCTGATAACATCGCGGCTTTGACACTCTTCAAGAAAGCCGGATATATGGTTACTGAAAACACCGGTGACAGAGTAACATTAATGAAAAAGATGAGATTCAGATAATATGTCTTCACCATTAAAACCGTTGAAATGGTATAAATCTCTATCCACCAGAAAAGGACGAATTTCATCCGGTGCATTTCTGGTAGAAGGGGAACGAGCTGTCAGTCAGGTAATCATGGTTCAGCCTGAAAATATACAGGAGATTCTTATAACTGGTGATTTATCTTCGATATATGAAAAATATACCGTACGTTCTCTTTCCGAAAGTCAGTTTAAATCCATCAGCGCGACCCAAACACCACAGGGAATAGCGGCCATAGTTAAATCACCTCCGGGTATATACTCCGATAACCTTCCTCTCGAGATTGGCGATAAAATCCTTCTCCTGGAGGACATCCAGGATCCGGGTAATGCCGGAACACTCATACGAACGGCGGCTGCTTTCGGTTATTCCGGGGTAATTATGACCGAAAAAAGCGCTGATCCCCTGTCGCCCAAGTGTGTTCAGTCGACTGCCGGTTCTATAATGTCCGTGTGGATACGACGGACGTCCGGATATATGAAATTCGTCCAGCAACTTAAGGATAATGGTTATACAGTTATTGCCGCGGACCTGGCTGGGACAGAAGATCCGTTAATCGTAAAGAGTCAGAAGAAACTCATACTTACCCTCGGCAACGAAGCGTCCGGCCTTTCCGGCGAACTCCTGAAAAATTCGGACTACAGGATACGAATACCCACCATCCATGAAAAAGCAGAATCGTTAAACGTCGCTGCCTGCGGAGCAATTTGCATGTACCTTAGTTCAAAGGAATAATATCCTGTAACATTTTCTCCGTGCCTGCAGCTTTACATGACATATCTCCTGGTATATAATGTTAAAGGTTACAGTGTAGGTTATTACAAACTTCAATATATCAAGACATATCATTTTAGTATTGGGTGACCGAACTCTAACTAATATAGAGAGAGGAGGTCATCTAATGAGCTTTGAAGACAGGTCCCTCCAGTGTTCTGATTGTGGCACAACGTTCACTTTTAGTGCCGAGGAACAGGAATTTTTCCAGTCAAAAGGATATGTCAATGAACCAAAACGTTGTCCCGAGTGCCGCCAGGCCAGAAAAGCCCAGCGATACGGGAGTGGTTACGGAACCAGGCGACAGATGTACCCGGTAGTATGTGCCGAATGCGGTAAGGATACCGAAGTACCATTCGAGCCGCGTGGCGACAGACCGGTTTACTGCAGTGACTGCTACCAGAAAGTAAAGCACTAAACAGTAAAAAGGTAAAAAATGTGATACTGCAAGGATTGAATTACACTCATCCTTGCAGTATCCTTGAAAAGCAGGTGTATAATATATGTCTATGCAGGTATCGATAAGAGAAGGCGAATCACAGGAATCGTTGCTGCGCCGATTTCAGAGAATGGTGCAGACAAGCGGCGTTCTACGTGAAGCGAAAGTCTATCGCCACTTCATCTCCCGCGGGGAGAAGGAAAGAATGAAAGCGCAGAAAAGCGCCAGGCGAAGACGACGCCAGATGAACTCCTCCGGGCAAAGGTAGAACTAAAGATAATCCGCCTATAATCTTGAGGGATTTTATGAAAATACTTTTGGTCTACCCGCAGTACCCGGACACCTTCTGGAGTTTCAAGCACGCATTGAAATTCGTCTCCAAAAAAGCAGCTTTTCCGCCGCTTGGTTTATTGACAGTGGCGGCAATGCTCCCTGAAAAATGGAATAAAAAACTCATAGATATGAATATCAGCAGGCTCACCGATAGTGAAATCGAGTGGGCCGATTTAGTTTTCATCTCCGCGATGGAGGTCCAGAAAGATTCCGTTCGGAGGATAGTTGCCCAGTGCAATAAACTCGGTGCAACGATAGTTGCCGGCGGCCCCCTTTTCACCACCGGTTATATTGAATTCGAAGGGATAGATCATTTCGTTCTCGGAGAAGCCGAGAATACGCTTCAACCTTTCCTGGACGATTTGGAAAAAGGGCAAGCCAGGCATATTTATCATTCAGAAGAACGACCTGATATCACCTCTACTCCGGTACCTATGTGGTCTTTACTCGATATGAAGCACTACTCCTCGATGAATCTGCAATACTCACGGGGATGTCCTTATGACTGTGAGTTCTGCGATATCGTGGTGCTGAACGGACATATTCCAAGGACTAAGACAAAGGATCAATTTGTTGCAGAAATGGATTCCCTGTACAAGCATGGCTGGCGAGGCAGTCTTTTTATAGTCGACGATAACTTTATCGGCAATAAAAAGAAGCTGAAAGCTGAGATACTCCCAGCTCTCATAGAATGGCGGCAAAGGACAAAATATCCATTCGTCCTCTACACGGAAGTATCCATCAATCTCGCCGATGATGATGAACTGATCCGGTTGATGGTAGACGCGGGATTCGACGTTGTGTTTATCGGTATCGAAACGCCCAATGAAGACAGCCTGGTCGAATGTACGAAAGCCCAGAACCAGAATCGTGACATGGTAGCATCCGTCAGGAAACTCCAGGAATTGGGACTGGAGGTACAGGGTGGCTTCATCATTGGTTTCGATAACGACACCGAATCGATTTTTCAGACACAGATAGATTTCATACAGAACAGCGGCATCGTTACCGCGATGGTCGGGCTGCTCAACGCACCTCTCGGTACCAAGCTGTATAAGCGACTCCAGAAAGAAGACCGCCTGCTGAAGACAATGAGTGGTAACAACACTGATTCTACGCTGAATTTTGTACCCGTAATGAACACCGAGACGCTTATCAACGGATACAGACAGGTAATCCAATATATTTATTCTCCTAAACAGTATTACGAGAGAATAAAGACTTTTATGAAGGTATATAAACCTCCAAGAACGCAGGCCGGGAAAATACAGCTTCATCATGTTAAGGCAGTATTCGGCTCTATCTGGCATATTGGCATCAGGGGTGAGGGAAGAAGACATTACTGGAAGCTGTTTCTTTCCTACCTCGTAAAATCACCCGCAAAATTCGGCCGGTTCATCGTACTTTCAATTTACGGTTACCATTTCTACAAGGTAGCCACCGAAGAAACGTGGTAACACATTAGCCACACCCCTTTTTCTACCATATAAGACTTCATAAATCCGCTTACCCATATCTCCGATATTACCAATACAACCGGCCTGTACAGGCCGGTTTTAATATGTAAATATATAATGTCCCGTTCGTATATGTCCGGTTTTTTACCTGCCAGGCGTTTTATATAGTGAACGGCAAAAAGGAGACATCCGGTTGGAAGCAGTAGCATTAATAGCCAGGATCCGCGCCGGCAACCCGGATGCTTTTGAACAGGTGATCGACCGATACCAGGTCCCGATTACCCGTTACCTGTACCGGCTGACAGGTGACTACGAAATCGCGAAGGACCTGACACAGGAAACGTTCATAAAAGCATACCGGAGTATCCTGAAAACGGACAGCGAACTGAAACTCAACGCCTGGCTTTATCGCATTGCTACCAACACCGCCATACAGCACCTTCGAAGGAAAAAACTGGTTACTTTTATACCTTTTGAGAATATATTACATTCGGAATCCCGGAATAACGGGGTAAATTCCGATGCACCGGTTGAAGAGATTGCGATCAAGGATGCGTTAAGTAAAATCCCTTACGAACAGAGAATCTGTGTGGTGCTTCATTACGTTGAAGGATTTAAATACCGTGAAATCGCCGAAACAATGGGTATCTCCGAAGAAGCCGTTCGGAAAAGAGTAACCAGGGGTGTACAGGTATTTCGGCGATCATACGACGGAGGAGAAGAATAATGGACTGCAAAGACCTACAGGAGCTGCTGCTGGCTTACGCTGACGACGAGTTAAGCGGAACCCTGCGTGATTTCATCGAAGAACACCTTAAAGGCTGTGTAAAGTGCCGGATTACGCTGTCTGAATATAAAAAAGCACGGGAAAACCTCCTTTCACTCCGTGCAACGTCCAATATCCCTGATATAAAAGAAATAATTATGGAGGAAATCAGAACAATGAAAACAAGTATTGGAATTAAGCGTTTTCTGCGTCCTGCATTGATAGCCGTACCTGTGGTGGTTATCGTTGCCCTCGTCCTGGCGCTTCAACCCTTCGGTACATCCGAAGATACGTCGGGTGTCATAGCGAAGGCATATGATGCCACAAGCAAGTTAAGTTCTTTCAGATACGAAAAAGACGAGTACGACCAGGACAGTCCGTCTGAAGAACCGGTCCACAGTTACCATGCCGAAATAGCATATGTCGCGCCGGATAGATTTTATACTTCGTCTGAAAGTTACACACTTAAAACACCCGGTCTTGAAGGACCGATGGAAAAAATCGTGATCGGTGATACACTATACCAAAATATGCCGGTTACTACGAAACTTGAATCCGAATATTTCGAGCAACTGGAACTCACAGAAGAAAAAAGCTTTAAATACCTGAATATGCTGGTCGAAGTCGAAACACTCGATGACGAGGTTATAGACGGCACCGAATGTTATCACTACGTTGGCGAAGTCGACATGGAAAAATACCTGGAATCTTACCGTCCGGTTCTCGAAAGAATGTATTATCGTATGGACAAGCAACTACCCTGGGGTATGACAACCAGCCTGGAAGATTTTATTGAAGACAGTAATACCCGGTCACGCACTCAGGATATGACCTTCGAATTCTGGATCGGAAAAGACGATTACCTTCTCCGCCAGGCTAAATTTACCTATCAGACCAGGGAAGGTGAAGTATCCGATTGGAATGAGTATATTTCTTTCGGTATTATGCACTACTACGATCTCAACGGAGATATCACCATCGAGGCGCCGCTGGATGAATCCGGCGAACTCCTGGCTGGCTGGAGTTCTTATACTCTCGAAGCACTCGAGATACCGGACGAACCTGAAACACCGGAAGTCGTCGCCGTTGCGAAAACACCTGATGAAAACGAGGTAATTCCTGAGGAGCTATTAAAGGCCGCTCACGTTACAGAAAAACTCAATTCATACAGGGCTGAATCCACATCATGGGAGTACGTAGAAGGTGAATGGATGATATCCCGCAACGGTCTTTCAGAATATGGTGGATATAATCAATACCGTAAAAGAATCAAACCTACCGAAGAATACAAAGCGGAAAGTACCTTTCTGGCAATAGATATGGAAACAATCCTTATCGATGATCAGCTATACTCCAGAGGATTTGGACAAGCGTTGAAGAGTACAGGTGATGTAAATTCCGGAGGTCCCACCGGTGAAGAGACGCGCAAAATGATGGAGATGCTCTTTGATGTAGAAACTCTGCCGGAAGAAGAAATTAACGGCATTGAGTGCTATCATTTCCGCGGAATCGTAGATACTGAAAAATACCTTGAATGGTATCGTCCTCTCTATATTGAGTCTCTGATCGAGTACAACGAGACAGTGGAAGAAGGCCAGATAACGATGGATCCCGAACAAAGTTGGGAAGGAATGGTAGACTTCCAGCGTGCCAAAGAAACGATTTACGAATACTGGATAGGGAAAGACGACTACATCATGCGTAAAAGAGTGATAACCGACCGTTTACTTGAAGCTAATACACTACCTGTCGATGATCTTTCCCACGAATCGACGCAGCAAACCATCTCCTACTATATCAATTTCAATGAACCTGTCGAGATTATCGCACCGCTGGATGAATCAGGCAAACTGCTGGAAGGATGGTTTGTGGTTACTCTGGAAGACTAGACTCAACCTCTGCTCTTCATGAAGCCGTTCCGACTAAGTCGGAACGGCTTCGGTTTCCAGCCATAAAATCACCCTTCAATTTGACTTTATGTTACAAATGGGCTAACATACGATTGGCTTGAAACATCTACCGAAAGACTTAATCCAGGGGGATAAAAAGATATGCCGTTTCGTATGGGTCCTTGGGAAATCGCATTAATCGTAGTAATTATCCTTATTGTCTTCGGAGTAGGCAAACTTCCACAGGTCGGAGGAGCGATAGGTAAAGGTTTAAGGTCATTCCGCAAGGGACAACAGGGCGTACTGGAAGAAGATGATGAGGATGAAGAAGAAGACGAGGAAGAAGTAAAACCTAAACCCAAAAAGAAAGTTACTGCAAAGAAAAAAGCCAAGAAATAACAATTCATAATAAATGGAAATAAAAAGACCGGATTTCAATCCGGTCTTTTTTCTTTACCGCCTGATAACAATGATTAAACAAGACCTAACGTCTCGCTTAATTCTTCCGCGGTATACTTACCAGGATGGTCGCTGTTGGCTGCCATTTCAAGGGTAATATTAAGAAGTTTCTCATTTATGGGCGCTTTCTTACCGATACTCGCAGCCAGGCGTACGACCTCCCCGTTCAGAAAATCCGTTTCAACCGAGCCCTGTTCACGGGCAAGACTCTGCCATGTGGAACTCTGGGCTTCCGAAGGAATACTCCCTTTCAATGGCTCATTGATCTCCGGCCATTCCTTACTCACCTGTTCCTGAGATATCCAGTTAACTCCTGCTTCATCCAGCAGGTCGGCAAGCTCTTGCTGTGCCGCCTGCATTATATGCCCCATCTCACCCCATTTTGCATTCGTGATAGCTCCGATGGCATTCCCGAGATTAGCCATTAACTTACCCCATTTGTACGGGATTACGTCTTCGACTGTTTTTACGTAGAAACTTGCCTTGCGTAATTGTTCCGCTACTGTTTCGGCAATCTCATCTTTACCTTTGGGATAACACCCGATAATAAACCAGCCCGGCGGATCACGCCTGGCGATAATCTCGCCATCATTCAGGTAGACTGACCCTACCCTTACCATAGCGCCGTATGCGCGGGGGAAATACCGGGAAATGATTTCTTCGTTCCGTATTCCATTCTGAAAACTGAAAACCGGGACATCATCGACCACCTTCTTAAGGTCTTTCATAGCTTCTTCAGTGTTTTGCCCCTTCATCGTCAGGCATACGACGTCATCAGGCCTGTATTTTATTTGTTCAGGTCCGGTAACCGCCGGTATTTTCAAATACTCCGTGCCGGCAGGAGCTATAAACTTCAGACCGTTCTTATTGATTGCATTAACGTGACCGGGACGACCTATCAGAACCACGTCGTGGCTGGTTCTTGCCAGGTGCCCGCCCATCACACCACCGATTCCACCCGCACCATAGATTATGATTCGCATTGCAGCCCTCCATTGTTGATATAAAATTCTGGCATAAATGGTTCGAAAATTGCAAAAAAAATTTATTTAGTTGGTAAGTATTTTCCTCACCCCTGGCCCCTCTCCAGCCAGAGCCATTGCTGCTTGTTGTTGGTCATTCTAGGCTGGAGAGGGGAGTTAATTTGAGAGGGGGCTGAGCTCCCTCTCAGTTACTTATTCCCACTTTCACGCAAGCTGATTATCTCTATTAATGATGGTACAGCGTGAGAGGGGGATACAGGGGGTGAGTTTAAAACGAATAAATATCAAACAATATCTGCAAAAAATCAGGTTGTTTGCCCGGTCGGTTCGTGATAATCTATTGATTATATTCTTAAACTTGGCAAATGGGTAACAATGGCAGGAAAATTCATACTGGCTATAGACCAGGGTACTACGGCAAGTACGGCGTTAGTTATCGATGCCGAAGGACAGGTCATTTCCAGAGTATCAAAAGAAATCAGTCGTGTCTTCCCACACCCGGGCTGGGTGGAGCAGGATCCGCAGGAGCTTTACCTTTCGGCCTTAGCAATCACCAATGAAGCTGTTGAAAAAGCCGGTATATCATCCATTGACATCAGGTGTCTGGGAATCACCAATCAGAGAGAAACGACTCTTGTCTGGGATAGAAATACCGGGAAACCGGTCGGAAACGCAATAGGATGGCAGTGCAGGCGTACCGCACACCTGTGTGAAGAACTGAAACAGCAAGGATTCGAACGAATAATACAGGAAAAGACAGGCTTAATCATCGATGCATATTTCTCCGCTACCAAGATACGCTGGCTTCTCGACAGCATTCCGGACGGTCAGAAACAGGCTGAGAACGGTAACCTGGTATTCGGTACCGTGGATACGTGGCTGGTATGGAATCTGACTGACGGCAGTGTACATGTCACCGATTACAGTAATGCTTCACGGACAATGCTGTATAACATCCATACACTCGAATGGGATAAGGAACTCCTTCAGGCTCTGAAGATTCCGGAGACGATACTTCCCAGGGTAGTACAGTCAAGTGAGATTTACGGTGAAACCAGAGAAGGTTTGATCGGAGAAAACAGGATTCCTATCGGAGCGATAGCGGGAGATCAGCAGGCTGCCCTGTTCGGTCAGGCCTGTTATGAGTCAGGTTCAGCCAAGAATACTTATGGAACAGGCTCATTTGTCTTATTAAATACAGGCGCCAGCCCTGTAAGGTCTGAAAAAGGTCTGGTAACAACCCTGGCGTGGGGAGTAAATAATAAAGTCACGTATGCAATGGAAGGAAGTATTTTCATTACCGGTGCAGCCGTCCAGTGGTTGCGTGACGGTCTGGGTATTATATCAAACGCCGATGAGACTGAAGCCATGGCTCTCTCTGTAAAAGATACCGGCGGAGTTTATTTCGTTCCGACTTTTTCCGGAATGGGTGCTCCGTACTGGGATATGTATGCCAGAGGTACAATCGTAGGTCTCACACAGGGTACAACAAGGGATCACCTGGTAAGAGCCACTCTTGAAGCTATAGCATATCAGTCCCGGGATGTTATTGAAGCCATGGGTATGGAAACCGGACTCAGTATCCCTGTATTGAGAGTAGACGGTGGAGGTTCGGCCAATAATTTCACGATGCAGTTTCAGTCCGACCTTCTCGGAATACCCATACAGGTCTCTGCCATAGCCGAAACTACCGCCCTGGGCGCAGGTTACCTCGCCGGACTGGCGATCGGTTTCTGGAAAGATACATCCGATATTTCACGAAAATGGCGTTCTTCCGTTAGCTACGAACCGACCATGTCCAACGATCGGCGAGAAGAATTATACGCAGAATGGAAACGGGCAGTCGAGAGAGCGAAAAACTGGATCAAGGGTTAAATAGCGGTATAACATTGAAAAGAGATTTTGAGAAATTAAAAGAACAGGCTTTTGACCTGGCTGTAATCGGCGGAGGGATCGTCGGCACGGGAATCGCCCGTGACGCAGCTCTCCGCGGAATAAAGACACTCCTTGTCGATAAAGAAGACTACGCCTATGGAACAACCTCAACCTCTTCCCGGCTGATCCACGGTGGATTCCGTTATCTCCGCCAGCTGGAGTTCGGTCTGGTCAGACAGGACATGAGAGAAAGAGAGATACTCCTTTCAATTGCACCTCATCTTGTACACCCCTTACCGTTCCTGATGCCTATTACCAGTTTCAGAGATAGGATAGTTATGGCACTGGGTATGAGATTGTATGATATCCTGTCATACGATAAAAGCCTGCCGTCATACCACTATTACTCGAAGAAAAAAACACTGGAACTGGAACCCGGACTGACTGTTGACAACCTGAGAGGTTCATACCAATTTTATGACTGTCAGATACCCTTTGCCGAAAGATTATGTCTTGAGAACGCTCTCAGTGCAAGCGAGCAAGGTGCTGTTGTTCTGAATCACGCTGAATGCACCGAGATCCTGCATGAAGAAAATACCGTAACCGGGATCCGGGTGAAAGATACCCTTACCGGACATTCTTATAAAGTATCGACAAGGATGGTTGTAAATGCTGCAGGACCGTGGATGGATATAGTCCACGGTAAACTGAAAACCGAGTCACTACCGAGGATGAGAAGAACCAAGGGCATTCACCTGGTGACACACACTATATCGCAAAACGCCCATGTGCTGTTCTCTCTCTCCGATGGACGTCTGTTTTTTGTCATCCCGTGGGAAGGTTACTCTCTTATCGGAACAACAGATACCGATTTCGGCGATGATTCAGATACCGTCGCCGCTGATTACAGTGATGTAGACTATCTCCTAAAAGAGGTAAGCAGGGCTTTTCCCGGTTTGAAGAAAGATGATGTATACTACACTTTTGCCGGTCTTCGCGCTCTGGCGGGTTCTCCCGATGGCAGTGCTTCAAACGTCACCCGCGGTCACAGACTTATCGACTATGAAAAAACGGATGGACTGATTGGTGCCTTGTCTGTTGTAGGAGGTAAACTCACGGGATACAGAGCGGTTGCTGAAGAGACAGTAGATGTAGTTTCAAACAAACTCCAGGTTTCAAAGGTTTGTACTACTCCAACAACACCTCTTCCGGGCGCTCCGGTCCTTTCATCTGAAGAACAGGCATCGATATCTAAAGAAAGCGGTTTACCGGACGAGACAATCTCGCACCTCCATAATCTCTATGGTTCGCGTCTCAAAGAGATTATCGAATTCACAAAGAGAGGTGCGGAAGGTAAACAGCAGATTTGTACTCACTCAAGAGATATTTTAGCCCAGGTATGGCATGCAGTCGAAACCGAACAGGCGTGTACTCCTGCCGATTTTCTTCTTCGCCGGAGTTTTACCGGTATGGCTTCATGCCTGGGCCTTGATGCCGTTGAAACAGTTGCGAAAGAAATGGGAAAGTTGTTGGGATGGAATGAGTCCGAACAGAAGAGAAAGGCAGACGAATATCGTAATTATATCTCGCTTTCACAGCGTTTCAGGTACTCCAACACAAGTTGATTGATAATTCGAGTCTTTGACAGCTTGTAATTATCCTGTTAGAATATGGACGATTTTATTCCGAGTTACTCAGGCACACCAGAGAATATCCTCGCCAGCGGGGAATAGGAGTAAGAAAACAAAATATTGATCCTCTAACCCGGGCGCTACTGCCCATTTATTTTATCTTCTTGTAGCAGTCAATCGGTTTATATTGATTGTTGATTATTTTCTAAATCTTCAGAGTTGTTCTCAGAGGAGTTATTGCGTTTATGCAGGAAGCAAGTATTTCGTGTCAAAACGTCTGGAAGGTCTTCGGACCCAATCCTTCGAGTGTACTTGAGCTCTCCGATGATACCGTAGATAAACAGGAAATCCTGGAACAGACAGGTCATGTTCTTGCCGTAAAAGATGTTTCCTTCGACGTTGAACCAAACGAAATATTCGTGGTTATGGGTCTCTCAGGGAGTGGCAAATCAACTCTTGTCAGATGCATAAACAGAATTATAGAGCCTACTTCAGGCACTATATTAATAGACGGGACCGACGTCGCTCAAATGAATATGGAAGAACTCAGGGAACTCCGCCGTCATAAACTCAGCATGGTTTTCCAGAACTTCGGACTGCTTCCGCATCGAAGCGTCGAGGAGAATGTAGGATTCGGACTGGAAATTCGCGGGGAGCGTGGCAAATCTAAAGAAGACAAAGTGAAAAATGCACTGGAACTCGTTGGATTAATAGGCTGGGAAAAGAGTATGATACACGAACTTAGCGGTGGTATGCAGCAACGAGTAGGTCTGGCCCGTGCCCTCGCTTCGGATCCGGAAATTCTTCTGATGGACGAACCCTTCAGCGCCCTCGATCCTCTTATCAGGCGGCAAATGCAGGATGAGTTCATTAATCTCAGGGACACTGTGAGTAAAACCGTTATATTTATTACCCATGACCTTGCCGAAGCTCTTAAACTCGGTCATCGGATTGCAATTATGAAGGATGGAGTAGTTGTCCAGATAGGAACGCCGATGGATATCGTAGCCAATCCCGCCGACGACTATGTCAAGGAATTCGTCAGAGATGTGTCACGCGGAGAAGTCCTCCCTGCAAGCAGTGTTATGAAGAGACCGTCCGTAAGAGTCAGGGAAGGGACTGATCTGGAATCGGTTCTCAATGATATGAAGAGTAGAGAAGCTGATATTGCTTTCGTCACCGATAATTACGGCAGGATGAAAGGTGTAATTAGCGCACCACAAGCAGAAGCTTCTCTTGAACAAGGTATAAAAACAGTTGATGATATACTCGACACCGAATTCCCGCAGGCATCTTCCGATACTACCCTTAGCGAGTGTCTACCGCTTATAGCCGAAGGAGATATACCTCTCTTGATTCTGGATGACAGCCGGCATCTATTAGGGACTATAACAAGGAAAGACTTGATCGAAGCAATGCAGTCAGAAAGCGTAGAGATAAGTAATAACGAAAAATAAGGGAGGTGATAACACTTACATCAAGTTAACCCGATTCTCTGAGTATTATGAATAAATCTCTGAGATACCTGAGATATTAGATGGAGGTCTAATTAACATGAAGAAATATTTAATGGTTTTGCTGGTAGGTATCATTCTTATCAGTACAGTTATAACAGGTTGTGGAGAAGAAAAACCTACGTTGAAATTCAGTGACCTGAACTGGGGTAGTGCCCACTTCCAGTCTGAAATGGCAAAGATAATTGCTGAAAAAGGATATGGCTACACGATTGAGCTGGTACCCGGAGCGACAATACCGCTGACACAGGGATTACGTACCGGAGACATCGATGTAATGATCGAAGGTTGGTATCAAAACCAGCAGGAAGCTGTAGAAGCGGGAATAGCTGCCGGTGAAATAGAAATGCTGGGATACCTGAACGATGACAACTGGCAAAGTGGATTCGTCATTCCTACCTATGTGGTAAAAGGAGATTCCGCACGCGGGATCGATCCAATGGCACCCAATTTAAAAACAGTGTATGACCTTGAAGATCCTCAATACATGAAATTGTTCGCCAATCCTGAGAACAAGGACAAAGGTCTAATTCTGAACGGCCCTCCCGGTTGGGAATGTGAAATAGTTGTCCCCTTACAGATTGAAGCATACGGTCTCGCCGAAGAATACGATACGCTAAACGCAGGCAGTTCAGAAGGTCTTTTCGCGTCACTGAAGAGCGCCTATGATAAAGGTGAACCATGGCTTGGATATCTCTGGGGACCTACCTGGATTGCCGGTGCCCTTGATCTTACCTTACTTGAAGAACCAGCTTACGACGAAAATGTCTGGAATGAAAACTATGCTTGTGCCTGGCCGTCTGTAGACCTTTTCAATGCAGCACACA
Organism: Dehalococcoidales bacterium; assembly: GCA_016932435.1. Next base: position 47,027 of record JAFGCW010000048.1, read on the forward strand.
GCGGATTTACGGACAACGCTCCTGACCTTGCGGACATGTTCAGCAAGTGGAAACTTGATACGGCAACTCTTGATGAAGTACTGGCTTATATGAATGAAACAGGCGGTGAACCCATTGATGCAGCCGTCTGGTTCCTTAAGAACAAGGAAAGCATCTGGACTAAATTCGTGACAAGTGAAGCAGCTGACAAGATAAAAGAAGCTGTCGCAGATATGTAGAAACCTTAGTAATGAAATCCTATCCTGCCCGCTTTCAATGATATATTCTTAAGCTGAAAGCGGGTAGGGTGAATAGGGAGCAGGTATAAAAGTATATGTTTGATTTTCCCGATATAAACTTCCCACTTGGTGACTGGATAAACATCGTCGTCGACTGGCTTACCCGTACCCTGGCGCCTTTCTTCGATGTCGTTACAGAAATTATCCGTACTCCGCTGGTTGGAATCGAACGTTTCCTGTGGTGGCTACCATGGTGGGTAGTAATTATTGTATTCGTTGCCATTGCCTGGAAATTTGCCGGATGGAAAATTGCCCTGTTCGCTACCCTCGGACTGGTTTTTATCGGGATCATGGGAGTCTGGGATGACACTATGACCACACTGGCTATAGTCCTGGTTTCTGTATTAGTTTCACTGATAGTCGGTATTCCACTTGGTATCTCAGCCTCTAAAAGCGATCGTATTTACGGACTCCTCAGGCCTTTACTTGACTTTATGCAGACCATGCCGGCTTTCGTGTATCTTATTCCGGCAGTCTTCTTTTTCGGCCTCGGTAAAGTGCCGGCTGTCGTGGCTACCTGTATCTACGCGGTACCTCCCTGTATCCGTTTGACCAATCTTGGTATCAGACAGGTGCCAGATGAAACAGTCGAAGCAGGAAAGGCTTTCGGTACTACGCCAAGACAGCTGCTTTTCAAGATACAATTACCCCTCGCCATTCCTACAATTATGGCGGGAATAAATCAGACCATAATGATGGCACTGGCAATGGTTGTGATTTGTTCTATGATCGGTACCGCTGGCCTTGGACTCGAAGTCCTTAAAGGCATACAGAGACTTGACACCGGTCGGGCTTTTATCGCAGGAATAAGCATTGTTATTATGGCAATGGTACTCGACCGTATCACTCAATCCTTCGGAGAATCACGCGATATAAGTCAACACCGGAGTTAGTCGAGTAATTAAACTGCCGCCTTAAAGACTTTGTATCGTCTTACTTAGATAATGCAGAAACGAAGTGATGCATTTAGACTTGCCAGGTAAACTTTCCGCACCCTCACGGGAAGAGTATTATGGCAGTACAATAATTATTCTATTAATGCAATCATACTACTTTCGGTAACCCTTATATTATTGCAATACGATTGCTTGACATCAGTCTTCTACAACTGGTAGAATTTTATGTTTTGTGCTATCATTAGATAGCTGGGAACCGGCTTAGGCTGGTTCTATTCTATTTCGAACGAGGTGGTTGAAATTTACGCGATAGTAGAAACCGGCGGTAAACAATACAAGGTCACTTCGGGACAGGTCGTTGATGTCGACCGTATGGATGCTTACGAGGGTGATACCGTCGAACTGGATAAAGTACTCCTCATATCTGACGATAACAAGGTGACTGTTGGAAACCCGACTGTCGAAGGTGCCAAAGTAACGGCTACCTGCCAGGGAGAAAACAGAGGAGAGAAGATTATCGTTCTCCACTATAAACCTAAAAGGCGTTATCACAAGAAAAACGGACACCGGCAGAGTTACACGAGGCTGGTAATAAATGACATTGTCGGACCGGGAGAATCGGTTGCCAGGAAACCACGTCGGCGGAAAAAAGAGGAGCCTGAAGAGGTAACGGAAGATGGCGCATAAAAAAGGCGGCGGCAAGACAAAAAACGGTCGTGACAGCCAGGGGAAAAGACTCGGCGTAAAAAGATACGATGGAAATACCGTCAATGCCGGTACAATCATAGTGAGGCAGCGTGGTACACGTATTCACCCTGGTAATAATGTAGGTGTTGGGAAAGACTACACGATCTACGCTCTTATCGATGGTGTAGTAAAATTCGAACCCGCACCGAATAGTCGGAGGAAAGTCAGCGTTTACGCTGGTTAGAAGATATGAAAGAGAAGATTCATCCCGAATATTACGAAGATGCCGAAGTGATATGTGCTTGCGGCAACCGGTTTACGGTGGGTGCTACCAGAAAAGAAATGAGAGTAGAACTTTGCAGCCAGTGTCATCCGTTTTTCACCGGTGAACGTAAAATGATGGATACCGCAGGACGCGTAGAACGATTCAAGCGTCGCTATAATATCAAGGATTAAAGTATTTAATACCTATTCCAGGCAGCACTTATTAAGCAAGGAATCAGGAGAGAAGGAGCGGTATTCATAAACCGCTCCTGTTTGTTAGGTAAAGGAGTTCAATGGCAGAAAGGTTCTACTACGGCGGACAGGCAGTTGTCGAAGGGGTGATGATGCGAGGAAAAGATACCTGTGTTACCGCTGTCCGCCAGACTAATGGAAAAATCGTCGTAGAATCCCATATCCTTCCGAAAATTTACAAGGGCAAGATGAGGAACACCCCCTTTATTCGTGGTATTATCGTCCTTATTGAGTCTATGGTTCTCGGCATTCAAAGTATCCTCCGCTCAGCCAACATTGCCCTTGAAGAAGAGGGTGAAGAAATATCCGGCTGGATGCTTTGGCTTATGGTTGCCGGCTCGATTGGCTTTGCCGTCGTGCTGTTCTTTCTGGCTCCCCTGTTTATTACCAAACTTTTCAATATAGAATCATCTTTACTTTTCAATCTGGTAGACGGACTGATAAGGATAACGATACTCGTAGCTTACCTTGGATTGATGGGTTTTCTCCCGGAACTGAAAAAAGTATTTTCATACCACGGAGCGGAACACAAGACGGTAAACGCTTATGAAAACGGCGTTCCGATGGAGACCAAGGATGTAAAAAAATTCAGCACGGCACACGTCAGGTGCGGGACCAGCTTCACCTTTACCGTACTGATTATAGCGATACTCGTCTTTTCACTGGTAGGCATCCACCAGACATGGTTAATGGTACTCTCCCGCATTGTCCTTATACCGATAATCTCATCGATAAGCTACGAAGCTATTTATTTCAGCGGCAGGCATAGCGACAACTGGTTTGTAAAAATCATCTCAAAACCCGGTTTACTGCTTCAGTCATTAACGACACGCGAACCGGATGAAGCCAAGCTTGAAGTCGCCATAGCTGCGTTAAGAAAAGTAATTGAATCAGAACAGCCGGAGCTTGTTACCTGGGAAGTAGAAAAAGAAGAACCAACGGCGGAAATAACTGAGACAGCCACATCTGAGACCGCAACTGACAGTCTCTAATCCTCTTCCGGATATTCCCGGTAAAAACACGTTATATTCCCGGTATGGCAGGTAGGTCCCATTGGTTCAGCCCTCACAAGCAGGCTATTGTTTTCGCAATCTTTCATTACCGACCGTACTTTCAGATAATTACCCGAAGTTGCCCCTTTGTGCCACATTTCCTGGCGACTGCGGCTATAGAACCACACATCGGGTCCTTCCAGTGTTTTTTCTAAGGCTTCTTTATTCATATACCCCAGCATCAACACCTGATCTGTCTCGTCGTCCTGGACGATGGCCGGGATCAATCCATTTTCAGTAAAATTCAGGTCTTCCATATAGATTCCCCTTGTAGACTTGATTTATATAATGCTATGTTATAGGACATATTGGAATATGGCAAGTCTTGAACGCACTCTAACGTAAAATAGATAAAGAAAATGAGTATCCTGATACAAACTATGAGTAAAGCGGATATCGAGCTTATTTGCTCATCTCCTATCGTTACAGGCAGTAACAGACCGGCAGGACTGTATGACCGTTACTATACGGAACAGGAAAAAGGTCAACGGGTTGTTCTTCTGGCCTTTTATGACGGTGAATTTACCGGTCACGTGAATATAATATGGAAACCAACATACCCCGCTTTTGCAGAAAAATACATTCCTGAAATCAATGATCTTTTCGTTCTCTCTAATTATCGCCGTCGTGGTATAGCGACCGCACTGGTAGATGAAGCTGAAAAGCGTATCTTCAAACGTTCTCCTGTTGCCGGTATCGGAGTAGGAATGTACGCGAATTACGGACCGGCGCAGCGTATGTACGTTCTACGCGGTTATGTCCCGGATAGACTGGGACTGATGTATAAAAACAAACCTGTCACACCCGGAGAAATGGTAAAAGTGGATGATGATCTGGCTCTGTACCTGGTGAAAGAACGACCTTAAAAAATAAACAAATTTACGTTTCTTCGACCGCTTTTATTGCCTGTATCAGATCGATATCCCCGGTATAGAGAGCCTTGCCGATGATCGCTCCTTCCGCACCCAGCTTTTTTAACATGACAAGATGCTGCACTGTTGTTATACCTCCGGCGGCAATCACCGGCAGCCTGGTTCTCGTAATCAATTCCGAGATTGCGGTGAAATTTGGTTCTGTAAGAGTGCCATCACGCACAATATCGGTATAAACGAACCTCCTGACTCCCAGTTCAGCCATCTTCAAGGCAAATTCGATTCCTGATATCTTTGTTTCCTGTGTCCAACCCCGTACTGCCATCATTCCGTCCCTCGTATCAATGCTGACAATGATAGATTCGCCGTATTTCGTACATGCTTCTTTTACGAATTCGGCATCTTCCACGGCAGATGTTCCCAGTATCACTCTATCCAGCCCGGCACCCAGTAATTCCTTCACGGTATCTATATCCCTGATCCCGCCGCCCAGTTGCGTTGGGATCAGCATCGCCACGGCTATATTCCGGATTATCTCCATATTACCAGGTTTACCAGCCGCCGCGCCGTCAAGATCGACAATGTGAAGTCGCGGGGGACTCATCGACTGCCATCGCAGTGCTGCCTGCACCGGATCGTCGGAAAATATAGTTTCTTGACTGTAATCGCCCTGGTACAGACGTACACAAAAACCACCCCGAATATCAATTGAAGGAATTACGTCCACTACTCTCTACCTTTACTGTCAGTCGTTCAGTTTATCCCAGGCCTATTGTGTTTTTTACCCGTGCTAGTGTCTTTTCAGCAAGAGGTCTCGCCTGTTCAGCCCCTTTAACCATCAGGGAATCTATGTAGTTGGGATCAGCAGCAATTTCAGCGTATTTTTTTTGTATCGGGTTTAATCCTTCGATAACTACTTCAGCCAGTTCTTTCTTCAGATCGGCATATCCCTTGCCGGCAAAATGGTCTACAATTTCCTGCCTGCTTTTTCCGGTAAACAACTCGTAGATTACCAGCAGGTTGTAAACACCGGGACGGTTTTCATCATAAACGATATCCTTCAACGAATCTGTGGCAGCGCGTTTTATTTTGTTCGTTATCACATCAGGAGTATCCAGCAGGTTTATAGCATGGTTTGATCCTGGTTCACTTTTACTCATCTTCTTTTCCGGATCATCCAGACCCATTATCCGAGCGCCGACATCCGGAATAACCGGTGAAGGCAGCACAAATATATCACCATATATCGAGTTAAAACGCTGAGCAATATCACGGGTCAGCTCCACGTGCTGTTTCTGGTCATCACCTACCGGTACAACGTCAGTTTCATAGAGGAGTATATCTGCCGCCATCAGCGCCGGATAGTCGAACAGTCCGGTACTTACCGATTCCTGGTTCTTGGCTTTTTCCTTATACTGAGTCATTCGCTGCATCCACCCCATTGGCGTAAAACAATTGAGAATCCAGGCCAGTTCCGAATGAGCAGGAACATGGGACTGAATGAAGACAATAGACCTTTCCGTATCGATACCGACAGCCAGCAGAAGCCCCGTGACTTCTCGTATCTTAGCTTTTAGCTCCTCAGGATCCTGCGGGGTAGTGATTGCATGCAAATCGACTATGCAAAAAATATTATCAAATTCATCCTGCCGATCTGCCCAGTGCCTGGTAGCACCGAGGTAATTTCCAATGTGTGTATCGCCCGTCGGCTGGATGCCAGAAAATACTCGTTGTTTCATTTGGTCATTCTCCTCATTTGAGAGTGTAACATATAGGTACGCCTGCGGCAAGAAACGGCAGTATCAATACTCTACCTGTTCGTTTATAATATCAGTATGGATTTTGAGAAAGATACCTATTCACAGGAGACTTTTTCCAAACTGGTTCTTGCAGAAGAGACAATAGAGTCGAAAGTATTCGATGAGTGCGAGTTCACCGATTGCTTATTCATCGGGTGCAAGCTTGAAAAATGCAGATTGCTGAACTGTAAGTTCGATAAGTGCGATCTCAGCAATATCATCCCGATGAACAGCGAGTTCAGAGAAGTGAAATTCACCAACTGTAAAACGATCGGGATCGACTGGACAAGAGCCGGAAAAATCAAAGAATTGAATTTTTCTGAATGCCTGATTAATTACTCCAACTTCAGGCTTTTAAAGCTGCCAAAAACAGTGATAAAGAAATGCGAGGTTAAGGAGGTAGATTTCATTGAAACCGACCTGAAAGACAGCAATCTCGCAAGCAGTGATTTTGAAAACAGCGTTTTCTTTAAAACTAATCTTTCGGGTGTAAATTTCTCCCACGCAACGAACTATACAATAGATGTCAATAATAACACGCTGAAAAAGACCCGGTTCTCTCTACCCGAAGCCCTGTCGCTCTTGAGTAACCTGGATATTATTGTAGAATAATAGTTTCAATACATCGTAATACTAATATCATTGCCACGCCTCGGCTATAGACGCCGAGTCTCGCAATGACATCCTGCGTTTCACTGGCAATATTCTAATGGTCTTTCGCAGGTATGTGACATATTATTCTTCGCCTAGCACATGCCCATTATTCCCGTTTGACCGTGTCCGAAGCTGACTGATAATATTTATCTAGGAGAGTGCAATGATTAAAAGCTTCAACGGGAAAACACCAAGAATAGCAGAATCGGCCTTTATAAGTGAAGCAGCCTATGTTATAGGCGACGTGGAAATCGGTGAGAACTCCAGCGTATGGCCGGGAGCGGTCATCAGGGGAGACATGGGTAAGATAACGATCGGCAGTAATACTGCGATAGAAGACAACTGTGTTATCCATTCAGGATCGCCTAAAATCCCTTGGATAGCGGACGTTACGATTGGGGATAACGTAGTCTTCGGACACGGATCAATCTCCAACGGTAAAAGAATTGGAAACTACGTATTGATTGGAATCGGTGCGAAAATACTTCACGATGTAGAAATAGATGATTATGCTCTGATCGCCGCCGGTTGTGTAGTCACGGAGAAGATGAAAATCCCAGAAAGATCCTTTGTTGTCGGTGTGCCTGCGAAAATAAAAGGCAAGATATCCGAAGAGCAATATTGGTGGTCTGAGAATAGCCCTAAGATATACGCAGAGAATGCCCAAATGGCCAAAAAGGAAAAAGGACTGGATTCAAGAGATTAATCCTTACATACTCTCAGGCGCCGTCATTCCCATCAGGTGAAGAGTTTTCGCCAGCACTATCTTTGCCGCTTCCACCAGCTTCAGCCTTGCCTTTGTCAGTGCTTCATCATCCGAAATAACCCTGCACTGCTTGTAGAAACTGTGAAAAACAGTGGCAAGGTCCTGGGCATAGTAAGTTAAATGATGCGGTTCCAGATTCCTGGCTGCCATCTCTATTAGTTCCGGTAGCTGGATCAGCTTACGGATAAGTGTCAGTTCAGGTTCAGTCGTTACCAGTGAAACATCGCCATCTAAATAATCTATACCTTTTTCCTCAGCCAGGCGCAGTATGCTGGCAATACGGGCATGGGCATACTGGACATAGTACACAGGATTTTCGGTAGATTCCTTCTTGGCTAATTCAAGATCGAAGTCCATCTGGCTGTTCGCCGAACGTGCCAGGAAGAAAAAGCGGCAGGCATCCGTGCCTACTTCCTCTATAATCTCTCTCAAGGTGATAATGTCACCGCTTCGCTTAGAAATCCGTACCAGTTCGCCGCCGCGTTTCAAGGTAACTAACTGGTGAATGATTATCTCAAGTTTTTCAGGATCGCCTCCCAGTGCGTCTACGGCAGCCTTTAGCCTCTGCACATGCCCTTGATGGTCAGCTCCCCAGATGTCGATCACCCTATCGAATTTCCGCTCGATAAACTTGTTATAGTGATAAGCGATATCCGTAGCGAAATATGTAGGAGCACCGTTACTCCGTATAACGACATTATCTTTGTCTTCGCCAAGTGCGGTCGACTCAAACCAGACCGCACCTTCTTTCCGGACGATGTAACCTTTCTTATCAAGCATATCCATTACTTTATCGAACTGGCCGTTATCGTAAAGACTTTTCTCGGTAAACCACACATCGAAATCAACCCGCAGCATTTGAAGCTCTTCCTTTATCTGAGCCATTATCTTTTCAAGTCCTATTTTTCCTACCTTTACGATAGCTTCTTCTTGAGGAACTTTCAGGAATTTATCACCTTCTTCATCGGCGATTACTTTAGCGAGTTCAACCATATATGCCCCGACATACCCATCAACCGGGATTTCGACATCTTTCCCGTAGTGCTGCAGGTATCTGGAAAACAGGGTTCGGTTGAATAATTCCATCTGCGTGCCGGCGTCGTTAAAATAATACTCTCTCTCAACCTCATAACCAGCAGCTGCAAGCACACTGGAAAGGGCACAGCCGAGAATCGCACCTCTGCCATGGCCTGCATGAAGAGGTCCGGTAGGATTTATGCTGACAAACTCTACCTGGACACGGGTGCCATTGCCGATATCGATGTTACCGAATCTTTCACCGGCAGCAAGTATCTCATCTACCTGTGATGAAAGCCACTTATCGCTCAGGGTAAAATTAATGAAACCCGGCGGAGCAACCACAAGGCTTTTTATCTCATCACCAGGATTGATAAAAGAGATGATACCTTCAGCAATATCCATAGGCCTGGACTTGGCCGGTTTTGCCAGCCTCAGCGAAAGACCTGAAGCATAGTCCCCATGTTCGGCTTTCTGAGGACGTTCCAGGTAAACTTCCGGTAAATCTATCGAAGGCAGCTTTTCTGCTTTGATAGCTTCCTCAGCCGCCTTTTCCAGTTTTTCCGCCAGACCTTTTTTAACTTCAAGAATCCCCGTTTTTCAGTTCCTCCGGTGGTATTTCAGATTATTGATAGCCTCTCAAATTATATCATAGAACAGATTCAAGAAGTTAATAGCTAGGTAGTATTCGGAGACTATCGTCTATACCCGAAACGGGGACCTACTTTATTCCATAAACGATTTTACTCCCTCCGACCATATGATCGAGTCGCAAGGCAATCGGGATATGAACGTGTTCCAACGTGTCTACCACTCCCAGCTCTTTCAAGCCCCAGGTCTCCAGCTCTTTGAACATTAACTCCATGTCACCATAGAATTGTTTATTGTATAGATCCTGAAAAGCGAACACTCCCCCGTCTTTGAGTACTCTCAACGCCTCCTTCATTAAATCCGTCCTGTTCTTGTTCAATACTTTAACCGCGTGAAAAACATAATTACTGATCACAAGATCAAACTCACCGTCCTCAAACGGAAGGTTTTCCGCGCCTCCCGTTTGAAAACTGACTCTATCGGCCACGCCTTCTATATCTGCATTTTTGTTACACACATCTCTGGAATATGTCCAGAGATTTCCCCAGAGGTCGACTCCTGTCACACTGGCCGAAGGAAATCTACGGGTAATAGCTATGGCAAGTCTTCCGCTTCCAGTTCCAATATCCAAGGCTTTGCCGGTACCGTCCCACGATACAGTGTCTAGCAAGGTGTTACAAATATTCTTCTGTATCTCACTATCATTTTTCATCAATAACCAGTAAGCATAGACAATGTATACAAAAAATAATCCTGATAATACCGCTGTGATAATGAAAAAAATCCTTAACCAGCCGATACTTATAACCACGGAGAGTACGCAGGATATACATAATACTATGAAAGATACTATCAACATTTTCCTCGGTACCCAATTACCATAGTCAGGTTTAACAATATCTGACACTTCTTACCTCCTTTACTGTACAAACATAACCTAACGACGGATTATATCACCGTTGATAAATATACTGTCAACATGAGAATCATTTATTAAGGAAGTACTGATAAGTAAATGTCGGTTTATACCTAGTTGAGATTAACTCAGATCCCCGGTATCAGTCGCCCAGACCTTGTTCATTTCCTTGACCAGGAGCTTATGATCAGGGCTTTCAAGGTTTTTATCTTTCTCGAACAGTATTATCGCTTCGCTTCGAGCTACCTCCAGCAGACCGACATCCGATATCTTCGCCATGCGCAGGTCGGGCATACCACTCTGGCGGGTACCGTAGAATTCACCGGGACCACGCAACTTCAGGTCTTCTTCAGCCAGCTTGAACCCATCCTGGACATTTTCGATTATGTCTAGCCGATCACGGGCAATCTCCGATGGATTCTCAGCCAGCAGGATGCAGTAACTCTGTTCGGTGCCTCGCCCCACTCTCCCGCGAAACTGGTGAAGCTGTGACAACCCGAACCTGTCGGCGCTCTCAACCATCATCACCGTAGCGTTAGGAACGTCTATTCCCACCTCGACCACCGGAGTTGCTACCAGGATATCGTATTCGCCAGAATAAAACTCCCGCATTACCTTCTCTTTTTCCGTTGCCGAAACCCGACCGTGCAGTAATCCCAGTTTTAGCTCCGGAAACACTTCATTAGAAAGGCGTTCGTACTCGATGGTCGCCGCCCTAGCCTGTACTGCTTCGGATTCTTCGATTAGCGGACAGATGATGAATGCCTGGTTACCGGCAGCAACCTGCTTTCGAATAAAGGCGTAAGCACTCGCCCGTTGTCCGGGTTTCAGCCATTTTGTCTTGATTGTCTGCCTGCCCGGCGGAAGCTCGTCGATCAATGAAAGATCGAGATCCCCGTACATTGTTAATGCCAGTGTCCTCGGAATGGGTGTCGCCGTCATAACCGATATATGAGGATTAAAGCCTTTCTGCCTGAGAGCAGATCGTTGTTCAACACCGAAACGATGCTGTTCGTCTATTACGGCATATCCAAGTTTATGAAACTCTACTTCCTGCTGGATCAGAGCATGGGTACCAATCACGATATCAGCGCTGCCGTCCCGTATTTTCTTCTGTAACTCTCTCTTCCTGGCTGCCTTTATGGATCCCATCAATAAAGAAACGGTCACCGGGCGGTCCAGTATTCCGGAAAACGTCCTTAAATGGTCTTCTTCCGAATCGAGATTACCCTGGTTTGAGAGTAAATTGCATATAGTTGAAAAGTGCTGTTCGGCGAGGATCTCGGTAGGAGCCATAAGCGCCCCCTGGAAACCATTTGCAGTTGTCATCAGCAGAGCCGCGGTAGCTACTACCGTTTTACCACTTCCGACATCACCCTGTAACAGGCGGGACATTGCCCGTGGTTCCTTAAGGTCGGCCAGAATTTCCTTGAGTGATTTATCCTGGGCGCCTGTTAATTCGAAAGGTAAGGATGCCAGGAACGAATCGAGTACCGTTCTATCGGTCTTGATTGGATTCGCCGGTTGTCCTTCCTGCCATTCACGTTTTTTCTTCAATACTCCAAGTTGAAGCAGGAATAACTCGTCGAAGGCTATTCGTACTCTCGCCCTGTCTTTTAATATCTCGTCATCGGGGAAATGCGCCTGGCTGACGGCGACAGGAAGCGGTAGAAGTTTCTGTCTTTCCCTTATCTCATCCGGCAGGAAATCCTCCACCTGCCATGCCCAGCGGTCGATCACCTCTTTCATCAGCTTCCTGACCTGGCGTGGGCGAAGTCCCTGGGTGAGTGAATAAATCGGCACGAGCCGGCCTACGTGGATCATTTCCTTGTCTTCAACGAATTCCCATTCAGGCGACTGAAACACATGCCGACCCTGGAACAGGCTGACTTTACCACTGATAACTATCCTGGAATTAGTGGTCAGTTTCTTTGCCAGATACGGATTATTAAACCATATAACTCTGACATTCCCTGTATCATCTCCGACTGTGGCTTCGGTACTTTTCCTCCCCCCGGGTCTGGTCTCCCTGGCCTCCCAGACATTAGCGATAATGGTCTCTTCATTGCCCTCGGTAAGTTCTGAGATCGACTTTGTATTGCTGTAATCAAGGTGCCGGTGTGGGAAAAAATAAAGCAGGTCTCTGATCGTCCTCAATCCCATCTTGTTGAATCGTGTTGCCAGAGTGGAACTTATCCCCTTGACTATGGTGATTGGAGAATCGATCGATTGTGTTCCTGTTGTTTTTTTTACTTTTGATTTTATAACAGGTTTAGGAGTACTGACGGAAGCAGATTCGGAATTCCTACTGCCTCTTTCTCCTTCTTCTTTCTCTGAAAGAAACAAAAAAATGTTTTCAATAAGAACCTTACGCTTTTCTCTGGAAAGAGATGAATAACCTGCTTCTTCAAGACGGAGTGTCTTAAAGCGTCTCAAGGTCTTCGGAGAAGATATTGATTCCGCCGCCTTACCTGCCCAGTTACGCAGAAATTTATCGAGGCCGCCGATTACTGCCGAGTCTTCGTAGCCCTTGCTACTCTCAAGTTCGAGAATCTTACGTAGCGACTCAGCATCTACAGACAAGATGATTCCTCCGAGATATATACCTGCATGAATACTAAAACCGGCAAAACCACTGTCTCAGGTATATTTCTATTTTTCGGCCTCGAGTACCGTCACCGCGATAGCACCCGGTCCACCATGCACACCAAGAACAGGGCTGACAGTCGAACGATAAATATGCTTATCCGGTGCCAGTGGTTTCACTCTGGCTGCCAGCTTATCGGCTTCATCTTGGGTAGTAGTGTGTTCAACAGCCAGTGCATCGATTTTATGGAAGCTATCGACATGATTATAAAGGTAGTCCATACCGGCAGCTAAAGAGCGTTTTCTTGCCAGAGGAGCCATTTCACCCTCTTTCACCGTCAATATCTGTTTGATAGACAGTACCGATCCCATGAGTTCTTTTGCTTTGCCGATACGCCCGCCTTTCGCCAGGTATGTGAGAGTATCAAAATATACGACGAAGTGAGAACGATTGATAGCACTTTTGACAAACTTGACCAAGTCATCCAAAGCAGCGCCTTCTTTAGCTTTCCTGGCTGCGGTGATAACTATCAATCCCAGTCCCATCGCTACCGTTTCTGAGTCTATTACCTCGATACGCCCCTTCTTTTTCATCATTTCCTTAGCACCAATTGCCGACTGGTATGTCCCGCTAAGTTTACTTGAAGCATTGATCACAAGTATTTCTTCCGATTCTCCTAGTAATTCATCGTAGACATCTGCAAAAGCCTTGGGAGTAGGCTGAGTCGTGGTAGGCCATACATCCCCGTTTATCAGCCGCGAGTAGAACTCATCTGTACTGATTGTTACCCTGTCCAGGTATTGATCATGACCGAATAGAACGGTCAGAGGGACAACAGTAACGCTAAGTTCTTTAGCAAGATCACTGGTTATATCGGATAAACTATCGGTAATAATCTTTACGGTCATATAATCCTCCGTTTATTCAATGGAGACAATGTAATCATAATAGGGCTGACCGCCCTTTACTACCTCAACCTGAAGTTGAGGGTACTGTTCACGTATGCTTTCGCTGACTTGCGATGCCTCATCGGAGCTCGCATCAGCACCGTAGTATACTGTTACTATCTCATTCTGATTCATATCCAATTTTGCAAGCATCTTGTCGAGTATATCGATGGTGTTCTTACCCGCTGCCAGTAATTCACCATCGAGTAGCCCTATTGCCTGCTTCTTTTTAATACTCAGTCCATCCAGTTGCGCTGCCCGGACAGCCCTTGTGATTTCAATAGTCTTAACCATCGACGTCGCTTCTTTCATCAGATCGGCATTTGTGGAAAAATCAGCTTCATAATCAAAAGCCAGCAACGCCGCTACACCCTGTGGTATGGTTTGAGTGGGAATCACCTCGATTGATTTATTACTTAGTGTCTTCACCTGTTCGGCAGTGAGTATAATGTTCTTGTTATTGGGAAGAATTATCACTTTATCTGAGGCTATTGCATTGACAGCTTGCAGAATATCCTTTGTACTTGGATTCATTGTCTGACCGCCGGGCACTATTGCCGTAGTACCCAGGCTGGCGAATACTTCGGCAAGACCATCACCGGATACGACTGCAATGGTTGCCGTATCAACTTCAACGGCGCGAGATTTCTGCACCTCAAGAAAGTCATGGTACTGTTCATCCATATTCCTTATGGAAACCTGGTGCAACGTCCCGAGTGATGTAGCATACTTGATGATTTTTCCGGGATCCAGTGTATGAACATGTACCCTGGTGGTATTTTCATCTCCTACGACGATCAGTGATTCACCCTCTTTTTTTAAACGGTCTCTTATCTTGTCGGGATTAAAACCTTCACCTTTCAGCATAAATTCGGTACAATACCCGAACGGAACTTCATCTACCTGGCTTATTTGGGGCATTCTTACAGGCATAGGAATGCTGCTGGCAATCATCTGTGGCTTACGAAACTGCATCTGCTCCGCTTCACCTCTCAGGTAGCGTAAAGCTCCTTCGAGGATGGTGTACAATCCTTGTCCACCGGCATCTACAACTCCTGCGTCTTTTAGAACCGGGAGTAGCGTAGGAGTATTCGCAACGGATTCACCGGCACCTTCAACAATCGCCTCCATTACCGAAATCGGGTCGGTTTTTCCTTCATCCACGCACTTCTGACCGGCCTGTGCAGCCTCTCTAACAACAGTAAGGATTGTTCCTTCTACCGGATTCGATATCCCTTTATACGCTACATCAGCCGCTTTCTGTAGTGCAATAGCGACATCTTCACCGTTTATTGTCTTCTTGTCAACCACGCCTTCAGCCATCCCTCGCCATATCTGGGAAAGGATAACCCCACTGTTACCCCTTGCTCCCATTAGTGCACCCTGAGCTACTGCTTTTGCCGCATCTGAAACACTTGAATTATTATGCATAAAAGCTTCATCAACGCCGGAACGCATTGTCAGGAGCATATTAGTACCCGTATCGCCATCGGGCACAGGGAAAACATTCAGAGCGTCCACGTCAGATGAACTCTTCTCCAGCCAGGATGTAGCGGTAGAAAGCATTTCCCGAAATTCCCTGCCGTTTATCGTATCTACCTGTTTCATATACTACCTTCCTTATCGATAGTCTTCCGGTCTTTCTCGGAGTATATCGATTCACGCCTTCACTTCTTGCCAACTCCAATTCACTATGATAGTATGTTAGAAGCATATTACCTAATTTTTAATCTAACGGTCAAGGGGAATAAATTGAAGTGTGAAATTTGCGGTAAAACGCCACAATTCGGTCATAATGTAAGTCATTCGAAGCGACATACCAACCGTAAATGGATACCGAATATCCATCCGGCAACAGTAAACGTAGATGGGAAGCAAACTCGAATGAACCTGTGTACCCGGTGCCTGCGCACTCTGAATAAACCACCCAGGAAACAGAAACAGGAAATTAGCCAGAGTTAAGTTCGAACTCCTACAGGGAAAACAGCCTTGCATCACTGAACAAGGCTGTTTCTTATTTTCTGTATAGCATCTTTAATAGGTTGGTTCGAACTGAAAACAGCCGCACCGGCTACCAGCACATCCGCACCGGCTTTCACCACCTTTGGCGCTATGTTAACATTTATCCCCCCGTCAACCTCCAGCTCCGTATTCAGTCGTTTTTCATCCAGTTTTTTACGCATTGCGGTAATTTTTTCGAGTGTACTCTCTATGAACGCCTGTCCCCCAAAACCGGGATTTACCGTCATTATGAGCACCAGGTCCAGATATGAGAGAATATCATCGAGTCTACTTATGGATGTACCCGGGTTTACCGAAGCGCCAGCTTTGACACCGGCTTCCTTGATAGCCTGAATAGTACGGTGAATGTGAGGACATGCTTCCACGTGGACGGTCAAAATATCCGCCCCCGCATTCGCAAACTGCCTGATATAATCAGGGGGTCTTTCGATCATAAGATGTACGTCCAATGGTAGATCGGTATGGGGACGTATCGCTTTTACGATCGCCGGACCGAGGGTGATGTTGGGCACAAAATGCCCATCCATAACATCGACGTGGATGTAATCAGCTCCTGCTTCAGTTGCCGCGGCTACCTGCTCTCCCAGCCGGGCAAAATCCGCCGATAAGATTGATGGAGCGATTTTTACATATTTCTCAGTTTTCTCAGTCACCGGAACCTCCGACCAACTCTTTTGCTTTCTTCAGGGCTTTTTCTACCTGTGACGGCGCGGTGCCGCCGGGATTATCCCGCGCTGCAAGAGACATCTCTACGGAAATAGATGTGACATCGTCCTCAAATAGCGGTGAATACTCTTTGTATTCGTTGATACTGAGTTCATCCAGATTCTTGTTCTCCTGAACCGCATAAGCGACCAGCCTCGCTACCACACCGTGCGCATCACGGAAAGCAGCACCTTTTTTCACAAGGTAGTCCGCAAGGTCCGTTGCCAGTATGTATCCCTCGCCGGCAGCTATTCCCATCTTATCCGCATTGATCTTTATGGTACTTATCATTCCCGTAAACACTTCAAGGCTTGATAGCAGCGTATCCACGCAGTCAAAGAAACCTTCTTTATCTTCCTGCATATCACTGTTATAAGAAAGAGGTAGACCTTTCATTATAGTCAACAGCGACATCAATCTGCCATATACGCGACCGGTCTTGCCGCGTACCAGTTCGGCAATATCTGGATTCTTCTTCTGAGGCATTATACTGCTTCCGGTAACATAAGCATCATCGATTTCTATAAACCCGAACTCACTCGATGACCAGAGAATCACCTCCTCTGCCAGTCGTGAGAGATGCATCATACATATACTGGCTGCTGATTCATACTCGATGATATAATCACGGTCAGACACTGCATCCATACTGTTCATGCTTATCCGGCTGAAACCGAGTTCCTCCGCCACGAATTCCCGGTCGATATCATACGCTACTCCCGCAACAGCTCCGCTGCCAAGAGGAAGGACATCCACCCGGTCAAGGCAATCGGTAAACCGCTCTGCATCTCGCTGTAACATTTCGAAATACGCCAGGAGGTGATGCGCCAGAAGAACCGGCTGTGCTCTCTGGACATGAGTATAACCAGGCATTGCTACCGTCTTGTTTGCTTCGGCTACGTCAAGCAGCGCTCTCTGAAGCAGTTTGATATTCAGGACCGTCTTGTTAACAGCGTCTTTGGTAAACAGCCGTGTATCCAATGCTATCTGGTCATTTCGCGAGCGAGCGGTATGGAGTTTTCTACCGGCTGCACCGACTTTTTCGATTAATCGCGATTCTATATTCATATGGACGTCTTCAAGTTCGGGATCGAATTTGAATTCACCACTCTCGATTTCCCTGGCTACAGACTCCAGCCCTTTGACGATAATAGTTGTTTCTCGTTCGGTAATTATCCCCTGTTTTCCGAGCATACGGGCATGGGCAATACTACCCTGTATATCATAAGGGTAAAGTCGCCAGTCTATAAAAATCGACGCGGAATACCTGGCCGCGACTTTATCAGGTTCTTTCTGAAATCGTTCCCGTATGTTACTCATAGTATTCTCTCTATTCTTCTTCCGGTCCCATTATACTCAGCGGCCCTTCGGAATCTCCCAGTAACTGGATCTGCGCCTGGTTCTTGAGAGGAAGTCCCCAGAGGTGGATAAATCCTGCAGACGCACTCTGGTCGAAATTATCGCCTACATCATAAGTGGCAAGACTCAGGTTGTACAATGACTTCGGTGCTTTCCGACCCACAACCGTTGAATGTCCCTTATACAACTTTAATCTTACTTCTCCGGACACATAGCGTTGAGAACTCAGAACATAAGCAGAGAGGTCACGGTTTAACTGGCTGAACCAGAGTCCGCCATAGATAAGGTCGGACATCTCCTTGGCTACCTGCTGTTTGAAATCAAGCTGTCCTTTGGACATGGTCATCGCTTCCAGTGCCAGGTGCGCCTGAAGAAGGACGGTTGCCGCCGGAGCTTCATATATCTCCCGTGACTTGATACCGACCACCCGGTCTTCTATATGATCGATTCTGCCTATCCCGTGGTTACCGGCGATCTCATTCATCCTGGTGACAAGAGGTACACCATCCATGTCCTCGCCGTCGATAGATACCGGAACTCCTTTTTCAAAACCTATCTCTATATACTGTGGTTGATCAGGTGCTTTGTCAGGCGAAACCGTCATCGTAAACGCATCTTCCGGCGGCTCCTGCCAGGGATCTTCCAGTGTTCCGCATTCTATCGCCTTACCCCACAGGCATTCGTCAATGGAATACGGACTTGAGACAGTTACCGGTATCGGAATATTATGTTCTTTCGCGTAGGCAATGGCTTCCTCACGGGTCATTTTCCATTCCCGTGCCGGGGCCAGTATCTTTATGTCCGGCGCCAGCGCGTTAATGCTGACTTCAAACCGTACCTGATCGTTTCCTTTCCCTGTACAGCCATGCACTATCGTCGTCGCTCCGGACTCCCGCGCCTTATCCACCAGCAGTTTTGCCATCAGCGGACGTGTCAGCGCCGTTGCCAGGGGATACTGGCCTTCATATATCGCATCAGCCTGCAGTGCCGGAAAAACGAAATACTTGATAAACAGTTCCTTGGCATCGATAACCACGGACTCGATCGCTCCTATGTCCAGAGCTTTCTGCCTTACAGTCGTGAAGTCTTTCTCGTTACCGACATCTATATTTACGGCTATTACATCGAATCCATATTTTTCCTGCAGCCACTTCACCAGTACCGAAGTATCGAGTCCGCCGCTGTAGGCAAGTACCACTTTTTCTGCCATCTTATATCTCCTGTTCTAAAAAGCCCTCTCCCTTTAATAAAGGAAGGCGCTCTAATATGATTTTTCGATAATCCACCATTATATCATCCCCCTTTCGTAAAGGGGATTAAGGGGGATTTTCAACTTATTTCAGCAAGAACCTTACCCAGTATTCCCAATGCTTCATCCGCTTCGTCTGTAGTCATTACCAGGGGTGGAATAAAGCGGATTGCGTTGGTCTTTAGCTTGTTTATCAGCATCCCGTTTTCGATGCAGTTGTCAACCACATCCGCCGAAATATCCTTATCGAACTCCATTGCCAGCAGCAGCCCTTCGCCCCGTACTTCCGTAACGAATCCATATTTATCCTTCAGGTTTTGAAGACCCTGTTTCAGGTACTGCCCAACCTTCCGTGCATTGCCGGAAATGTCATTTTCTATCATATATTTTAAGGTAGCGTATGCCGTTGCGCTGGTAGTCGGGTTACCGCCAAAGGTCGCGTTATGATCTCCAAGCGTAAACACCGCTGCGTTTTCCTTCGCCAGCAAGGCACCTATCGGGATACCTCCACCCAGACCTTTTGCCAGACTCATAATATCCGGTTCCACTCCATAAAGCTGGTAGCCGAAGAGTGTTCCTAATCGACCTACACCTGTCTGGACCTCGTCAAATATTAGTAGTATGCCCTTCTCGTCGCACCATTCCCGCACCTGTTTGAGGAAACCTTCTATGGGTACATTGACCCCTCCCTCTGCCTGGATCGGTTCAAGCATAACGGCACAGGTCTTTTCAGTCGTCGCTGCTTTTATTGCATCGATGCTGTTATTCTCTACGTTTATAAAACCCGCAGGCAGCGGTTCGAACGGTTTGTGCATCTTTTCCTGACCTGTCGCCGCCGTTAACGCCAGGGATCGACCATGAAACGACATGTTGGTTGTGATAACCTCGTATGCTCCGTTCAGTTTCAAAGCGCCGTACCGGCGCGCCAGTTTAATCGCGCCTTCGTTTGCTTCAAGACCGCTGTTGCAGATAAACACTTTATCCATGCAGCTATTCTGTACAAGCAGTTCGGCAAGCTGGAGCATCGGCTTGTTATAGTACCACAGAGAAACCTGCATCAGCGTACCAGCCTGCTCCGTCAATGCGTTCACGACTACCGGATGGCAGTGGCCGAGACAGTTGACTGCCAGGCCGCCGACGCAGTCCAGGTATTCCTTGCCTGTATCATCCCACACCCTCAAGCCTTCACCACGAACCAGTGTCAGGGGATGCCGGACTATTGTCTGCATAAAGTATTTTTTATCTAGTTCAGGCCAGTCAGTCATTGTTCTTCTCCTATTTTCGTTCCTCCATCGCTGCCGTTTAACTCATTCAACAGCGCATGTGATTGTCTACCATCAATAATACGGGCTGATGCTTTCACGGTCAATGCTTTCAGGCAGGCATTTATCTTGGGTATCATCCCACCCGAAGCCACACCGGATTCTATCAATGCCCTTGCTTCATCAATCGTCAGTTTCGGCAATACCCTACCGTCTTTATCAATTATGCCGTCTACATCTGTCAGGAAGATAAGCATTTCCGCACCAAGAGCAGCGGCTATTTCCCCTGCTATAACATCGGCATTATAGTTGAGTGTTGACGGTCCATCGCCCTGCTTCACCGTGTTCATACCGATTGGTGAGATCACCGGGATAAATCCGGATCCGAGTAAAGCATCGAGAAGGGCTGTATTCACTTTTGTTACGGCACCGACATATCCTTTTTCTTTTTCCCTAATTTCACCCTCGATTACGCTGCCGTCGACACCGCTGATTCCGGCGGCTTTTCCTCCAAGAGTATTTATAGAAGCTGTAATATCCTTGTTAACCAGTCCGGCCAGCACAGCGGTCGCTACCTCGAGAGTAGGTTTATCTGTCACGCGTTCGCCCCGAAGAAAATTTGTCGGCACTTTTTGCTTTTCCAGCCATTCCGTGATCAGTTTTCCCCCGCCATGTACTACCACCACTGATTTATCCTGTTTCTGCAGTTCAACTATATCTTCCACGGCGGTATCATGGCTGCCAAGAGTTGCTCCGCCTATTTTTACGACAATTACTTTATTCACCTTCTATAACCTGTTGCATCCGACCCAGCCAGGCTGATGTCGGATGCAAACTTTCTTTCTACTTTATTTTTGAGTGGTTAGTTGGACTGTCTCCCAGCCACCCCTTTCGTTGCATCCGTTATCGTTTTTGCTTCCTCCCTGGGACGCAGGTCACGGGTTGCTTTTCCGGCTCGCCACATTTCGGAATTACCTATCTCGGCAAGCTCCTTACCGAGTAATTGTTTATAATCCGGTCCGCCGGTGCTCTCCAGGACTCGTTTTGTCTCAGCGCCGGAAGCAACTCTTTCGTACAGGTCCTTGAAAACAGGCATCACCGCTTCCTTGAATTTCGGTTTCCAGTCGAGAGCTCCACGCTGGGCGGTGGCGGAACAGTTGGCATACATCCAGTCCATTCCATTCTCTCCGACAAGTTTGATAAGACTCTCGGTAAGCTCTTCAACTGTCTCGTTAAAGGCTTCGCTCGGGCTGTGCCCATGTGCTCGTAGTGTATCGTACTGCGCTTCCATAACGCCGGCCAGAGCACCCATCAGTATCCCGCGTTCGCCAACCAGGTCACTGTAAACCTCGTTTTCGAATGTGGTCGGGAACAGGTACCCGGAACCGATACCGATACCAAGGGCTATTGTTCTCTCTCTTGCTTTGCCGGTGAAGTCCTGGTGTACGGCAAAACTGGAATTAATACCTTCTCCGGAAAGGAAGTTACGTCGCAGTGAGGTACCGGAACCTTTCGGAGCCACCATGATGACATCGACATTATCGGGAGGAATTATTCCCGTCTGGTCTTTGTATACGATTGAGAATCCATGTGAGAAATAAATAGCATCTCCGGGATTCATGTTCTTGGCAATTGTGGGCCAGACTGCCTTATGGGCAGCGTCCGCTACCAGTAATTCGATTATCGTACCGCGTTTAACCGCTTCGTCAACCTCGAATAACGTTTCGCCATCTACCCAGCCGTCAGCTTCGGCGCGTTTCCAGTCCTCCGGAAACTGCTTGGACTGTCCTACGATAACATTGAAACCATTGTCTTTAAGGTTTAATGCCTGACCGGGGCCCTGTACTCCGTACCCGATAATAGCTATAGTCTCATCTTTGAGAACTTCGCGAGCTTTCTCCATCGGGAACTCATCCCGCATTACAACCTCTTCTTTTGTTCCTCCGAAATCAATAAGTGCCATGATTTCTCCTCCCTTTTTATAATTATGTACTCTATATAATAACGCTAAATACTAACCTATGTCATATATTCGCTGTTAATACCTACATATTCCTCTGATAAATCACATCCCCAGGCTGTTGCTGAACCTTTTCCCAGGTTCAGGTTTATACTAATCGGCACTTCAGTCTGCTCCAGCGCCCTTACTACACTTGCCTCGTTGAAAGGCAGCGGTTTGCCGGCTTCCAGTACTGCAACGTTTCCAACTGATAAATCTATCTTCTCGAGTTCTACGTCTATACCACTCTGCCCGAGTGCCATTATTATCCTGCCCCAGTTGGGATCACCGCCGTGCACCGCGGTTTTTATTAGAGTAGACTCGATTACCTCCCGTGCCGCGATCCTGGCTTGACCGGTTCCTTTCGCGCCGTCAACGGTTACCTCTATCAATTTTGTCGCCCCTTCACCATCTCTGGCAAGAGCCTTGGCAAGGGTAATACATATTTCATTCAGAGCTTTCTGAAACCTGCGCGCACCAACACTACCGGCAGTTATCGCACTTCCACCAGCCATTCCATTTGCTAATACTATTACGGTATCACTGGGACTGGTATCTCCGTCAACCGAAATCATATTGAAAGATATATCTACTGCTTTCTTCAAAGCTGTTTTCAGAAATCCTCCGTCCACTTTAGCGTCGGTAGTCAGAAAACAGAACATAGTCGCCATATTCGGATGGATCATTCCGGACCCCTTGGCAATGCCGCCGATAGTATAGTCGCCATCGCTGCTTTTCACGTATACCGCCGCTTCCTTGGGAACAGTATCCGTGGTCATAATAGCCCTTGCTAATGTACGTCCGCCGTCGGGTGAAAGTAACATATCTTTAATTCCATCTCTTATTAAGCTCATCGGCAGTAATTGCCCGGTAACACCGGTACTGGCTACCAATACCTCATCCGGAGGAACTCCCGTCGCTTCTCCGGCAAGAGAAGCCATTTCCTCGCAATCTTTCATCCCCTGGTTTCCGGTATAAGCATTCGCACAGCCGCTGTTCACCACCAGGGCTGCTACCTTCTTTTTCTGCTTTAGTCTTTCCTGGCACAATGTTACCGCTGCGGCGCGTATAGTACTCGTTGTAAACACTCCGGCAACATCAGCTGGAACCTCCGAATACAGAATACCAAGATCCAGTTTGGTGTCCTCTTTTTTAATTCCAGCGTAAACCGCCCCTGCCTGATATCCTTGCGGAGAGGTAACGGTTCCTCCCGGTATCTGGCTTATACTCTTTGTTCTCATAGCAGTAAAACTATACCACACAGTCTTGAGCTAGGCAATTACTATGTCGGTGTTTAGACCTGCTCATACTTCATGATATAATTTGTCCGATATGAATATATCTGAACTGGGAGAATTCGGACTAATCGACCTGATTCGAGAAATGGTAGACAGTACCATGGGTGACGACTCACCTGTAATGCGTAATCTCATTCTCGGAATAGGTGATGACGCAGCAGTCTGGCAGGGAGATTCGTCCGTACAACTCGCTACATCCGACACACTTGTGCAGGACATCCACTTTAACCTTAATTTCATATCATGGGAAGACCTTGGCTGGAAAGCGATGGCAGCAAACCTCAGTGATATTGCTGCTATGGGAGGTTCACCTCGATACGCCCTGGTATCACTTTCACTTCCCGGTTCTACCGAAATAGATTCCGTTACCAGCCTCTACCGGGGTATGATAGAACTGGCAAACAAGTACGATACCGTTATTGTGGGCGGTAATATAAGCAGCGCTCCGCTGGTGATAATTAACATCACTTTACTGGGAAACACAGATAAAGAAAAATATATACTGAAAAGATCAAGTGCCAGGATCAGCGATAAAATAGCCGTCACCGGACACCTCGGCGCATCCGGTGCAGGTCTGAAAATTTTGAGAAATATCAAGCTGAATTCCGAATCAGAGGAAATTCTGAAACAGGCGTTTCTCAGACCGAATCCAAGGATAAAGGAAGGGCAATTACTGGTTGAAAAAGGAGTCAGGTCGGCGATAGATATCAGCGACGGTCTGATTGCCGACCTCGGTCATATCTGTAAAGCCAGCCAGGTCGGTGCCTGTATTGAAGCTTCGCGTATCCCCGTTCACCCGGTAGTAATGAGTAGTTTCGGCAAGGAGTCTCTGGGACTGGCTCTCTCCGGCGGCGAAGATTACGAACTTCTTTTCACGGCTCCGCTCGAGATTATAACCAGAGTTAAGGACACGATATCCTGCCCGGTAACGGTTATCGGTGAAATAATCGGTGAAAACGAGGGGGAAGTACTGGTAATAGATGACAAAGGGAATAGACTTTCGCCCGAATCAACAGGATGGCAACATTTTAACCGGAGTATAAACAAATATGAGTGAACGTGAATTGATCAGCCACAGTCCGGAGGAAACAAAAAAAATCGGCGCCATTATCGGTGAACTTGCCGTTCCGGGTGATGTTCTCCTGCTTGAAGGAAGACTCGGTGCCGGTAAAACCTGCCTGACCCAGGGAATAGCCGTCGGACTGGGTATCGATGACTATGTCCTGAGTCCTACCTTCGTGATAATGAGAGAACTATACGGACGCCTTCCCCTGTATCATATAGACCTTTACCGCCTCGACAATATCGAAGAGAGTATGGATCTTGGCCTCGACGACTACTTATACGGTGATGGTTTAAGTGTAGTTGAATGGGCTGAAAAAGCCATTAGTATAATGCCGCGTAACAGATTATTAATAAGGATAGATTATCTCAGTGATACAGAACGGAAGTTAATCCTCGAACCTTCCGGTGAACGGTATCCGGAATTATCCAGACAGATATTAAGCTCTTGTCCGAATTCCCCTAAATAAATGATATATAACTAAATAAAATGCAGGAAGAATCACTACAAAAACTGTCACGAACAATATATATACTGACCCGAATCCTGTCGTTTCTGATAATCGGCGGTTTCATCGTGGTAATACTCCCGTTGATCATTGGGAGTATCACAAACCCGGTTTCCTACTTTTATCTTCTGCTTATTCTTCCGGTTGTCTTCGCAGGGGTTTTCGTCTCATCCAGGCTTCGGAAATTACGCCTGATAGCCCGTATTAAGAATGAATGGGGACAGCCGATAATTAATAAAAAGCGTGATATGTCCGCAATCAGATTGCTGTTCGATAATATGCCGACAGGAGAAACTGAGAAATCGATCGATGACCAGACATGGAATGACCTGAACATGGATAATATCTATGCGGTACTCGACCGCACATTCACAGATCCCGGGGAAGCGGTATTATACCGGATGCTGAGGACTCCGTTGACAGATAAATCAGTCCTCGAAGAAAGAAACCGTGTAATCCGGATTTTTCAGGAGGACCAAAATTTCCGCGAGGATGTTCAACTGGCGCTTATCAGTCTCGGTCATCAGCATTTCAGCAACGATTTATTTGTAACTCTCTGGGGAGATTTACTGCCACTCAGCAGGGTGACACTATTATTTTCGTTAATGACGATACTGGCTATATGTTCTCTGAGTGTTCCTTTTATCTGGGGTTCACCTGTCCTGGCTCTGGTACCGGTTGCCGTGTTTATCGCCAACCTGTTTATTCACTATATATTCCGGCGTAACTACAAAGACCAATTGTTCGCCTTCTCCTACCTCCTGACTTTTATCAGGACGGCTGGAAAACTCTCCCACATGCTTGAAGAGAAACTGGGCATTTACCAGGAGACGCTTGGGAAAAACTTTGATGCCTGCAGAAAAATACTGAAGAAAACACGGTACCTGTTTCCCTCGAAAGATACCCCTGCAAGTTCTCCAAACGAGATTATAAACGAATATCTTAATATTTTCTTCCTCTTCGAAGTCCGGGCGTTCTACTCGGCAGCGTCCGAAATTAACAACCATATCGATGAACTCAGAGTACTCTATATAACACTAGGTAAACTAGACGCCCTGCAGTCGATTGCTTCATACCGGGAAAGTCTATCCGGGTATACCGAACCGGAATTCTCCTCAAGCGGAATGTCACTTGAGGTCAGTAGTGCAGTATATCCTCTGCTGGAAAATCCTGTCCCCGCTTCAGTAACCATTAACCGAAACGGCATCATCGTTACGGGATCTAATATGAGTGGGAAATCGACATTTTTAAGAAATATCGGCTGCAATGTCCTTTTAGCTCAGACGATAACTACCTGTCTTGCTTCACACTACAAAGGCAGTTTCTACCGCGTAATGACATCTATCAGCCGGACCGATGACGTAATAACCGGGAAAAGCTTTTACTACGTGGAAGCCGAAAGAATACTTCGGACTATCCAGAGCCTGGATAGTAATACTCCAACCTTGTGTATAATCGATGAACTTCTGTCCGGAACCAATTCGGCAGAACGACTGCAGGCATCAGACGCTATCCTGCGTCATCTTATTAAACAGAACGCACTGGTAATCTGTGCCACTCACGACCTGGAATTGATAGATCGATTGGAAGGAATGTGTGACCTGTACCACTTCACCGGAACGGCTGATGATACGGGCTTAACCTTCGATTACCTGATTAAACCGGGAATGGCTACAACCCAGAACGCCATCGACCTTCTTGAGTACCTCGGTTATCCTGGTGATATAATAAACAGAGCTAAAAACCGGACTTTGACGAAAGATACGTAAAATGCAGATAGCCATAGATACATCAACCGAAACCGCAGGTCTTGCCCTGGTGGAAAACAGTCGGATTCTGGCCGAACTGACCTGGAATTGCGTCAAAAACCATACCGTCCAGCTTCTGCCGAATCTGAACTATCTCCTGGAGCAAAACTCCCTCAGCCTTGAATCAACCGACTGTATAATAGTCGCCAGGGGCCCCGGAAGCTACAACGGCCTGCGGGTAGGAATCAGTACTGCCAGAGGGCTTGCTTACAGTCTCGATATCCCGGTTGTCGGGATCAGCACTCTTGAAACAGAAGCCTGGCAGCACGCCGGAACGAGACTTCCTGTCTGTCCGATCCTGAACGCTGGTAGAGAAGAAGTCGCCACAACACTTTATCGGCAGACTGACGACGGCTGGGTACAACTTGAGGAAGAACACCTGACAACACTGGATGACCTGTGTTCATTGATTAAGACTAAAACCGTATTTTGCGGTGAATATACTTATAAAATAGCTGATGAACTCAAAGCAAAACTGGGCGACAAGGTGGTAATCGTATCACCCTTTGCTGGTCTTAGACGGGCTGGATTTCTCGCAGAGCTTGGTCTGAAACGGATCGAAGCAGGAGACTATGACGATACCGCTACGCTTCAACCGCGTTATTTCAGAGGTCCGTCGATTACCAGACCGAAACCCGGTAAGAAATAACATTGGATTGTAGTATACTAAGTGAGGAAAACGGTAACGAAACAAGGAGTGAACATGGAACGATCTCTTATATTGGTAAAGCCTGATGCAATGGAAAGAAAAGCAGGTGGAAGTATCCTTGCCAGGTTTGAAAGCCAGGGGCTTAAGATAGTCGGGCTGAAAATGCTGCATGTCGACGAAGAACTGGCTAAAAAACACTATGAAATGCACGTCGGAAAACCTTTCTTCAATGACCTGCTTGAGTATATAACCTCAACACCGATAATCGCCGCTGTCCTGGAAGGTGAAGGAGCCGTGGAGAAGATCAGGAAGATCATGGGAGTTACCGACCCTGCGAAAGCTGATCCAGGCACCATAAGGAAAGATTTCGGTATCGATATTCAGCGGAATGCCGTGCACGGTTCCGATTCGCCGGAGTCTGCTGAAAGAGAGATTAACCTGTTTTTCGGCAAAGACCAGGTCTTTAATTACTGAATCCTGAGGAGAGCGTTAGCTTCACTCCATAATTCATCGAGTTGATATAATTCTCTTTCATAGGTAGCGAATATGTGTACGATCACGTCGCCAAAGTCAAGCAGCATCCAGCCGGAATCTGTTGCACCTTCACGATGATGGGGAAGAACCCCTTCTTTCTTGAGAACGTGTTCAATTTCTTCGAAGATTGTCTTTATCTGCCGGGAACTCTCGCCGCTGCATATCACAAAGTAATCAGCGAAGCTGCATACCTTGCTGGTATCCAGTAGAACTACATTAGATGCCTGCTTGTCGCTGGCAATTTCTACAGCTTTATGAGCTATTTCCAGTGATTCCAGGGACTATTCCTCCGTTTCAGGTAAATCCGTTTCTCCCATAATTATATCATAATCTCAGTTTACGGTTATCTATTCCTCTCCGCTAATACTCCTCACCATCCGATGGATCCTGAGTCTTGATTCCGCCGATATATCCTCCGGCTTTCACCACTTCTACAGGTTCAGGATTCGACGGCATGTTGAACTGCGGTGCTTTTACCTTGTCGCGTTTTAGGTCTCTAACAGTTAAGAAAAGGAGTACAACCACAAGCAGGAAAGAAAGACCGTCCGAAATCGGGAACGAATACCAGATTCCGTCCAGTCCCCAGATATTCGACAGAATAAATATTAACGGTAACAGGAATATTATCTGCCTTGATGTCGTAACCAGAAATGTGGAGAAGGCCTTGCCCAGTGACTGGAATACCGTTTGTCCCACCATCTGGAATCCTATGAGATAGGCTGCCAAGAAGAGTATCTTAGCCGCACTCGAACTCG
The DNA here is from genome assembly GCA_016932435.1 of Dehalococcoidales bacterium. The sequence goes on from JAFGCW010000048.1 coordinate 75,816, forward strand.
ATTGTATCAGTTCGGCATCTTGCGTGAAAATATGCATCATCGGTTCTGCGAAAAGGAACACTATTAAGAAAGCCACGATAGCGAAACAGGTGGAGACGATCAGCGCCAGTTTGATCGACGCCAGTGCTCTGTCATAGCGTCCCGCTCCGTATGAGAATCCCAAAAGCGGCTGCAGTCCCTGTCCCACACTCATGATCGGGATGAAGAAGAACGTCATGGAACGGTGAATCATGCCGAACGAAGCTATGGCCATTTCTCCCCCATATGACTTGAGAAGGTTGTTCATTAACATTTGAACGAAACTACCGCCGGCAGTCATGACCAGTGCTCCAAGACCTATTGACATCATTTCTCTGGTGATCTTCCAGTCAGGGATATAATTCTTCACATGAATTTTCAGTGTCGAATTACCCGACAAATAGTAACGTAGCACAAGTCCGGTGGTAAGGAATTCAGAGATAACCGTCGCTATAGCGGCTCCTTGGATACCCATATTGAGCCATAATACGAATACCGCATCCAGCACTATATTCAGCGCGAATGACACTACCATGCATAACATCGCGTACCGGGCATTGCCTTCCGACCTGATGAGATTGCTCAATCCCATACCGCCAATCCGGAATACCATGCCCGCCATGATGATATTGAAATATGGTCTGGCATAAGGAAGAATAGCATCCGATGCACCAGCCAGCCTTAACCAGAACGTTGAAGCAGCAAGACCTCCTATGGCTATTACCAGACCAATAGCCGCCGAGTAAAAAATTGCGTTACCGAGTGTTCGTTCTGATTTTTTATAATCGTCTGCCCCCAGCGATCTCGATATAATCGAAGACGCTCCCATGCCTATCATCATTCCCATACCCATCCCCAGTATCTGGAGAGGGAAAACAATGGTCAGTCCCGCAATTCCGAGAGGGCCGACTATCTGTCCGATGAATATCGTGTCTACTACATTATAAAGAGCCATAACCGCTGCGCCGATGGCAGCAGGATAAGACAGCTTCCACAGCACTTTGCCTACGCTTTCACTGGCAAGCAATCCCTGTCGTCTATCTATCATTAACTGTTAACCTTTCTAATCAACCATGCTCGTAGGCTGTTACCGCAGATAGTTTCTATTTAGTCGAGTTTTGAAAATATTCCCTTGATATTATGCAGTGACGCGGATAACTCTCTCAGTTCGTCATTGGTAAGAGCGGAGAGTGCTTCCCTGGTAGCGTTTATTACCTGTTTATCACGCGCTTTTATGATTGATTTACCCTTATCCTTCAATCGGATATTCAACATTCTTCGATCGTCTTCGTTTGTTTCACGTTCGACGATATCGAGTTCAACCAGCCTGTCTATCAGGTGCGTCATCTGGGGTCTGGCTATCTGGAGTCTCTCGCCAATCTCGGCAACATGAAGCGTGCCGGCTTCTTCCAGCAGTTTCATTATTTCGAAATGCGGCGGGGCAATATCTTCCTTGAAACTCGTCACTACCGTTTTTATCAGTTTATACCTGATACTCCGGTGAATAAGCGGCAGAGTAGTAAACAGATCATAGGCAACACTGTCAAGAATCTTCTTCTCCATTTATTCCCCCTCTAATAGCGCCATTTTATTAAATAAATATTTTATAAACAAAATAATTCACTATATAAACTATTTTAGCACGTTTTTCCGTATAGTGGAAGTAAAGAAAATATAAACATTTGATTGTGATAACAGATATATGTAAATATTTAATACTCATTTCCATTAAGGATTAATTGGGGGATGTTATTATGACAGGACTGCTGTTCGGAACAGCGGGAAAACCTCGTAGTACCCAAGGAGAATCGACCATAAGCGCTGTCGAGCGTATAACTGAACTCGGATTAGGCTGTATGGAGATCGAGTTCGTCAGGGGAGTTGATATGAAAGAGGATGTCGCGGTTGAAGTTGCGAAGACAGCTTCCGAACACAATATAAAACTGTCAGCTCATGCCCCTTACTACATCAACCTGAATGCAAAGGAACCGGGAAAAATTACAGCCAGCAAAGAGAGAATTTTACGTTCGGCAAAAATAGCGTCTTTATGCGGAGCACAGAGTGTGGTCGTTCATACTGCCTACTTCATGGGCGATCCGCCTGAAATCGCCTACCCGAAGATAAAGCAGAATCTGAAAGACACTCTGGAAATACTGGAACAGGAAGGGATTGAGATAATCATCAGACCCGAGGTTATGGGAAAAAGCAGTCAGTTCGGCACCTTGGATGAAGTTATCAGACTTTGCTCAGAACTTGAGGGCACGGCACCCTGTATAGACTTCGCTCATAATCACGCCCTGAAGGGCGAAATGAATACCTATGAGGAATTCGCCGATGTACTCAACAGGATAGAATCAGCGTTCGGAAGGTCTGCTCTCGACGATATGCATATCCACTGTTCCGGTATCAAGTATGGCCCGAAAGGTGAACTCAAACACCTTTTCCTTGAAGAGTCAGACTTTAACTACAAGGAACTGCTTCAGACGCTGAAGGATTTCGATGTCAAAGGACTCCTGATATGCGAAAGCCCCGACCCGGAACCCGATGCTCTGCTCATGCAAATGTATTATGACAACCTATAACGAGCTTTATGGTTATGTATCTCTAGCTGTATGTCCAGCTTCCCTATGTACCGATATATCTGGTATAATAGGCTAGGTTCTCAGGCGAACTTACATAAGGTGAAGAAATGGGATTAAACTGGAAACGAAGCGGATTATTATATATTGTTATCCTCGTAGGAGCAGTATCCGTAGCAACTCTATTGCTGACTACTCCCCAAAAACCAGCCGAACTTCCGTTGAATGAAGTCATAGCCATGTCTAACAGCAACCAGATAGATAATATTCTGGAAGAATATCCATGGCTTACGGTGACCAAGACCGACGGTACGGTAGTAAAAACGAATATCAATAACCATAATTACTGGGAACTTACCGAGCTCGGGCTCAACAAGGACGTTGAATATGAAATCAAGTCCGGTGGCATAGACTGGGGTAACTGGTTGATAGGGCTTTTACCTTTTGTCCTGTTCGGCGGGTTCATCATGTATATATTTTTCCGCGCTCGTGGTGCCAACAACCAGGCAATGAGTTTCGGTAGAAGTCGCGCCAGGCTGCTTCCAATGGATAAACCCTCGGCATCATTCGATGATGTTGCCGGTGAAGACGAAGCCAAGCAGGAACTCACCGAAGTCGTGGAATTCCTGAAATCGCGTGAAAAATTCCAGAGCCTCGGCGCCCGTATCCCGAAGGGTGTCCTCCTGGTAGGACCTCCCGGCACAGGTAAGACTCTCATGGCACGTGCCGTCGCGGGAGAAGCTGGAGTCCCCTTCTTCTCCATAAGCGGAAGTGAGTTCGTTGAAATGTTCGTCGGCGTCGGTGCTTCGAGAGTACGCGACCTGTTCGACCAGGCTAAACGCCATACACCATGCATTATTTTCGTCGATGAAATCGACGCTGTCGGACGGCAGCGAGGAGCAGGACTTGGCGGCAGTCATGACGAACGCGAGCAGACATTGAACCAGATACTTACGGAAATGGACGGCTTCGATACAAATGCCAGCGTTATCGTTTTAGCAGCAACCAACCGTCCTGATATTCTCGATCCCGCCCTGCTGCGTCCCGGAAGATTCGACCGGCGAGTAATTCTGAATATTCCTGATATTGCCGGACGCGAAGCAATCTTGAGAGTCCACTCAAAAGATAAACCGATAGACAAAGACGTAAACCTCGAAATGCTGGCGAAACAGACTGCCGGATTCAGCGGAGCTGATCTAGAAAACCTGATTAATGAGGCTGCAATTCTGGCTGCCAGGAACAACAAGAAAGTGGTCAGCATGGAGGAACTTGAAGAGTCCATCGACAAGGTGCAACTCGGACCCGAGAGAAAGAGTCGGCGTATCAGTCCCAAAGAGAAAGAGATTACCGCCTATCACGAAGCAGGACATGCTTTTGTAGGGCACGTACTTCCGAATATTGAACCGGTCCGGAAAATAACGATAATTCCTCGTGGTATGGCGGGAGGTTACACCAAAGTACTCGAAGAAGACCGCACCATCTATACTCGTTCCCTACTCAAAGATATGCTGGCTTTCCTCCTGGCAGGTCATGCTGCCGAAGACCTGATCTTTAATGAAAGAACATCCGGGCCGCACTCCGATATCAAGCAGGCGACTACATGGGCACGCCGAATGGTCATAGACCTCGGTATGAGTGACAAGCTGGGTCCACGTACTTTCGGTGATAAACAAGAACTGGTATTCCTTGGAAGAGAGATTTCCGAGCAGCGAGATTACTCCGAGAGATTCGCCCTAGAGATAGACCGTGAAGTAAATAAACTTATCGACGAAGGGTATTCTACAGCCAAGAAAATACTCTCCGAGAATAAAGACAAACTCGTAACCATCGCAGATGCTCTACTGATTAAGGAGACTCTCGAAGGTGATGAGCTTGAAGAATTATTCAATACTCTTACCGGCAAAGAGATAAAAAAGAAATCAAAGAAAGTCACTGTCAAGGCAGAAGACTCTCTCGAAAAGCCGAAAGCGAAACGCAGGACCAAAAAAGCCCCGATAATTACGGACCCTTTGCCCAAGCAGACTCCGCCATTGCCTGATTCACCGTAAAATTAATTCCGGAAAAAATCTCATATGTCATCGTCAGATTGTTAGATGGTTAGTACAGTATGATTAAAATTACGGATAATCCCTTGTCACCTGAAAGTATAATCAGCAAGGTAAAGACGCCCGGAAGCGGATGCGTTCTGTCATACGTAGGTCTAATCCGTGATACTTCTTATGGTAAACAGGTTGCGTCTGTAGAATACGGAGATCCCGATGGTACAGCTGAAGACGGATTACAGAAAATAGCTGATGAGCTTAAACAGACGTGGATACTGAACGAAGTTTCTATTCACCATAGGATTGGTAAGCTCAATGTTGGAGACATCAACCTGGTTCTTGCCATTTCATCAGCTCACAGGGGTGAAGCCTTCGCCGCCTGCCAGCGTGCAGTCGACCTCTTCAAAGAAAAACTCCCGACCAGTAAGGTGGAAACCTACACTGACGGGAGTGTTAAATCAGGTAGCGACTAATTACTTTTTCCTGATTATCATGTAATTCGCCAGTTCTACCAGGCAGGTACGTGTCTCGCATTCAGGTAATTTCCCGATATCATGACATGCCTTCCGACAATAGTTTTCCGCTATTTCATAACACTCGTCGACAATGGTAGAATTCTTGACGATTTCAATAGCCCTGTCGATTTCCGCCTGCCCGTCTTTCTTTTTAAATAACTCGATGATCGGATTATCTTCCGGATATTTTTCCATTATCAATAAAGATGGCAAGGTAATGGTACCCTGAGTCAGGTCGGACCCTACCGGTTTACCAAGTTCATCTTCAGTGCTGGTAAAATCCAGAATATCATCCACGATCTGAAAAGCTACTCCCAGGTTATAACCATAATCGACCAGTATATGTATAGATTCTTCAGGAGCATCGCTTAACACCGCGCCTGATTCGGTAGAAAGGGAAAACAGGGCTGCCGTCTTTTTTGCGATTCTGCCAAAATATTTATCTCTGGACTGTTCCGGATTGAAAGAGTTATACGCCTGGTCTATCTCTCCACTCGATATCGTTTTTAACGTAGCCGAGAACTGCCTGATAACACGCAGGTTATCGGTCGCTGCGCACAATCCTCCAGCCTCTGCAAACAGATAATCACCAAGTAAAACTGCCTGTTCATCACCCCATAGCCTGTATACGGTCGATCTGCCACGCCGCATTGTCGAATGGTCGATAGCATCATCATGCACAAGGGTTGCCGTATGCATCACTTCAACCGACGTCGCCATGTTAAGGAGAAGATCCAGATTATAGTTGTAAAACTTTCCGGCGAGCAGAGTAAGAGCCGGTCTTATCATCTTTCCGGTGTTTTTCAGGCTGTAATCCACGAGTTCTGCAAGGTGAGAAAAATCTACCTTGCTTATCTCATTCAATTTTTCCTCAACTTTTATAAGGTCGTTTTCTACCGGAGCGTATATCTCGTTTAAAACCACGCTTCCCCCTTTCTGTATGATATAGGAAATATGCCGCAGTTAATACTATGCGTCTTGAGTCTGCCCGAGTTTAGCTACTTCTTCCTCTACAATTTCCGGATCAAGCTTGGTAAAGAGCGGTTTTGGAGACTGAAGTAACTGACCTGGTACGGGCATCTCCGAGTAGACACCGAATTCTTCGATTTTTCCTTCATAGCCCAGGTATTCGTGTAATTTCTGGGATGTGAAAGGCAGGAACGGATGCATCATGGTCTTGAGTCGAATTATCACTGCAAGAGTGACATATAAAGACACGGCCGCCTTTTCCCGGTCTTGCTTGATCACTTTCCAGGGTTCTTTTTCATCAAGGTACCGGTTCGCATCATGAGCCAGGCTCATCACAGTTGTGATAGCCTGTTTAAAATGGCATCGTGCGAGATGTCCTTCATCGCCCAGGACATTGTCTATAATTGTCATGGATTTGTTTATCAGTGCGTTATCTTTCTCATCGAGTGGTATTTCTCCATCGCCGGCACCCATATCTTCAAGGGTGGGAATCCGTCCGTCGTAGTTTTTGTAGGTGAAGGTAAGTACTCTATTGACGAGATTCCCGTAGGTAGCTACCAGTTCATCATTATTCCGTCTGACAAACTCAGCCCAGGTAAAATCAGTATCGCTTGTTTCAGGCATATTGATGGAAAGCAAGTAACGCAGCGGGTCGGGATCATACCTCTCCAGAAATTCGTTCAATTCGATCGACCAGTTATGGCTTTTCGAACTTTTTTTACTCTCGATAGTAAGAAACTCATTGGCCGGTACATCATAGGGAAGGTTCAGTCCTTCATATCCCATCAACATTGCCGGCCAGTTCATAGTATGGAAAACGATGTTATCTTTACCTATGAAATAATACGCTCTGGTCTCCTCCTGCCAAAAATCCTTCCACTTTTCAGGTTCTCTACAGGATTTCGCCCACTCTTTACTTGCTGAAAGGTATCCGATGATATTTTCGAACCATACATAGATACGTTTATCTTCAAATCCTTCTACCGGTATTGTAATTCCCCAGTCTATATCCCTAGTAATTGCTCTGTCGTGCAGCCCTTCTTTTAGAAAACCAAGTGTAAAATTTCGTACGTTTGGCCGCCAGTGGTTCTGCTTTTCTACCCATTCTGTAAGTCTTTCCTGGAAGGCACTTAGTTTCAGGAAGAAGTGTTCGGTTTCTCTGAATTCAGGCGAAGTCCCACAATGGATACAGCGTGATTCTTTAAGTTCAGCCGCGTTTAATGGCTTGCCGCACTGGTCGCACTGGTCGCCGCGAGCTCCTGCATCATCACAATACGGGCAGGTCCCTTCGACGTACCGGTCAGGCAGAAAACGTCCGCAATTCGGACAATACGGCTGTGACGTACTTGATTTATAGATATATCCATTTTTCTGAAGTGTCAGGAACATATCATGCACCACTTCTGCATGGTTGGCGGTACCAGTAGAAGTATACACGTCCCATGAAATCCCAAGGTTCTGCCACGATTTGAGAAAACTGTTATGGTACCTCTCGGCAATTACATCCGGTGTTTTACCTTCCTGCTCGGCTTTGATCGTTATTGGGGTACCATGCTGGTCCGAACCGGAAGCCATCAGTACTTCGTTACCCTTTATCCGGTGGTACCGCGCAAATATATCTGCCGGTAGATTCGCTCCGGCGATGTGACCGAGATGAAGCGGCCCGTTTGCGTACGGCCAGCCGACACCAATGAAAATTCTCTCACTCATAATAATTCACCATACATTAATACGTAAGCGTTCTCTATATCTCCGAATCAGGGAAGAAAGTCAATATTCGTTCATCCTTTTCTTCTTTATAAAATGCCAAACCCTTCTTCAACGCGCATTCCACGCAGTAAAAAACAGTCGTTCCTCCCTCTTCTACCTCAACTCCGTCTTCTTCATCGGTCGCCAGATAACGCTCCGAATGAGGAACGATTTTCGTACATTCCTTGCACTGAATATCACCCAGTGATATATTTCCTCTTCTCATCTTCATCAACCTCCTGAATAATTATACCTTAATTTGGTTTCGTGTTAAGCCACGTTCGATATAAGATTTTTCTTGAGAGTCCTGTTTCTTTTGATACTCTCGCGATTGCTTCCCGGGCAGATAAACCGGATTCACGCATCTCGTTAAGTTGTTCCTCGATTTCTTCTGTTACTTGAGGTTCCGTTTTTTCAGATTCACTCTCAATAATCAGTGTAAATTCACCCTTCGGTTCGGTAAAGTGATTGATCGCTTCACTTAGCGTACCCTTGAACACCTCTTCGTGTATCTTGGTCAATTCCCGACACACAGCTATTTTTCTGTCGCCGAGAGTTTCAAGAATACTCTTCAGGGTAGCTGCCAGCCGATGCGGTGATTCAAGGATTATCAGCGTGCCGGGATCACTCTTTACCGAGTTCAGTATTTTCTGCCTGTCACCAGCTTTACGTGGAAGAAATCCCAGGTAGGTAAACCTGTCCGGCGGCAATCCGGAAACGCTTAAGGCGGAAACAATCACTGAGGCACCAGGAACCGGTACCACTGGGATATCTCTGTATTGCGCTGCTTTTATGAGTTCATATCCAGGATCCGATATACCGGGAGTTCCGGCTTCCGATACAAGTGCAACATCACCCTCTCCAAGACGATCCAAAATAAAATCCAGTTTAATCAACTTGTTATGCTCATAATAGCTGGTCATTGGAGTTTTGATATCATAATTGTTAAGGAGCCGCTTTGTTTTCCGTGTGTCTTCCGCAGCAATAAGCTTCACCTCTTTCAATATCCGGAGTGCACGCAACGAAATATCCTCCAGATTACCTATAGGGGTAGCTATAACATAGAGGGTAGGCATCGACTTAATCTCCCCGCTGACTTATCGAGCCGCAAAAAATGACCTTTTCCACCTGATGAACCTTCGATATTATAGTCTACCATGTCCTAAGTGTCTAGATTATGACTCTGACACAACGTGTTTTTTGTCTCCACACGTTTCATAAAGTGAGTGTTTGAAAGGTAACTACCAAGGTAATGTCATAATCATACTGAAGTTACTTCTCGATTTCTTCAGTAAAGGGAAATACCCCCTATTTTCTTGATTTACATCCTGAATTCTGGTATATTTCAAATAAAGGGGTGAAGAACATGACCACTCCCGGACGCAAGGAACTCCGACGTTCCTATGGATTCGACGAAGTCGCAATCGTTCCCGGTGACGTAACCATCAATCCTGACCAGACCAACATCGATTTTCAAATTGAAAACCATACCTTTGATATACCAGTCCTGACTGCATCTATGGATGCAGTAGTAGATGTCAATTTCGCTGCTCTAATGAGTAAGATGGGTGGACTCGGGATACTCCACCTAGAAGGAATCCAGACTCGTTACGCAAAACCTGCCGAAGTGCTGGCTGAACTCGCCGAAATACCTCAGCAGGAAGCCACAAAAACACTCCAGAGAATCTACTCGGAACCTATTAAGGAAAACCTCATCGGTCAGCGTATTGAAGAAATCAAGAAAGCCGGCGGTATCGCTGCTGTGGCGGCACTTCCCGCCAATACAAAGCGTTTCGCGCCGATAGCCGTTGAAGCCGGTGTAGACATACTCACGGTGATGTCCACGGTTACATCCGCACGTCATATATCAAAAAGCGTCAGGGGACTTATATTCCAGGAACTGGTTGAATCCGTACCGGTCCCTGTAGTAGTCGGAAATTGCGTCAGTTACAGCGCCTGCCTTGAACTGATGAGAGCCGGGATATCAGCAGTACTGGTCGGAGTGGGACCCGGAGCCGAATGCACCACGAGAGAAGTCCTGGGTATAGGCGTTCCCCAGATAACTGCTGTGATCGATTGTGCCGCTGCCAGAGACCAATACCAGAAAGAATCCGGACGATACATACCGATTGTTGCCGATGGAGGGATCCGCAAAGGCGGAGATCTCTGCAAAGCAATCGTTGCAGGTGCCGATGCGGTAATGATAGGCGCGCTCTTCGCCCAGGCTGAAGAATCTCCCGGACTTGGTTACAACTGGGGAATGGCAGCACCGCATGCAGCTCTTCCCAGGGGAACCCGCATCAAGATCGGCACTACCGGAACCCTGGAGCAGATACTGTTCGGACCATCATCGGTTACAGACGGCAGCCATAACCTTATAGGCGCTCTCCGGAATGCCATGGGGCTATGCGGAGCCGCCAACATCCGCGAAATGCACAAGGCCGAAATGGTGATCGCTCCGGCTATTTCCACTGAAGGTAAATCCTGGCAGATCGCCCAAGCCCAGTGATACTATGGACGACCAGCTTGAAAAAATCCGCAGGGCGTATGACCTGACGGTCGACCAATTCCGGAAAGGAATAGATCCCATGGAGAGTGTTCCTGGTGATATCAGGGACACACATTTTTTCCAGTCAATGGACTCCATACCAAATATTAACAGTGCTGCCACAGATATCAGGGAATACCTTTCTCCTGAAAAAGGCATGAAATTCCTTGATGCAGGCTGTTCGGCAAACTTGGCCAACTACAACCTCGGAGAATGGCCATCCACCTACTACGGTGTGGATATCAGCCCGGTTCTCATTGAAGCTATGAAAGACTATGCGGAGGGGAATAACATCCCTGTTGGCGGACTGTACGTCTCTGATATATCCAGCCTGCCCTTTGAAAACAGGTTCTTCGATATTGCCGCAGTGATCGGAGTACTTGAATACTGCACCTTTGAATATATATCTCAGGCACTTCAGGAGTTACACCGTGTATTAGAGACTGGTGCAAAAGCAGTCATCGACATACCAAATTCAGACCACCCTCACGCTGCCGATATGCAAAGGTTGGAAACATACCTTGAGAGACCGAATTTCATTCATCCCCGTCCAGACTTCGAACACTTGCTAAAATCTCTATATAAAATCGAAAATACAGACGATTCACAGGTAATGATCAAGTATTTCGTTCGTTCCGTATAGAAACGGCTAATAACTGTAAATACCTGCTGGAAAAATTCGGTTTCCGGACGAAAGATATATGGGCGAAGGCAATAGAGTAATTACAACTAAAAATCGTCTTCTATATCGCCATCGCTGACCTGTCGAATGACTGGTTCATTTTTTTCACGTTTACGGGCTTTTGTAAAATCTGCTTTATCGATCGTTTTCCTGAGTTTATCAATATTACCTTCAGTCACAACAGCCATTACTCCAGCTTCCCACAAAGCCTCGAATTCCCCGGAGGTAATAATTGCCGGAATATGAGCAAGTAACGGTTTTTTAGGAAAACCGCCAAGTCTCTGCAGAATCATCAGGTCGTACCACGTCAAGGAATTTTCTTTCCCCTGCCCGATGGATACAAGAACAGCATCAACCGGCAGTTCCACTATCGATCGTAATACAGTATCATTGATCGTAGTATCTATCTCCAGTATCTTCCCTGTATCTCGTTCTTCAATTATCTCCAATGGTGTGCTTTCGGCAGGAAAGACTATAAAGTCACATCCCGCGTCTGTTAGTGGCTTCAGCTCTTTCTGTCGGGCACCTTTCAGCCAGACACCCCAGGGCAGGTCACCCGGCATCCCGGACACTGATTCAGCTTCAATACTTTTATCCCGGATATCGAGTAATAGGGCGTCTGACCTTGAATTATCTGCTTCACCCTTTGATACGAGCGACACCAGTTGAATTTTCCTTGCCGTAGGATCTGCCTTCTCTCTCCTGAATCCTATGGAAGCAGTGTCCACACGGGTCAGTTTGTTCAGTTTATCAATAAATTCACTCATCGCAACCTCAATCCCCGGTATTTAGTTGTTTTTCATATATTCAACCGCAGCCTTTACTCCGGCCCCTGGTTCAACCTTGTATCCTTCGAGCGCCAGCATCTTCTCAAGACTTGCCAGTACGAGTAGTACGTTTTCGGGATTCGATGAATATCCCATCAAACCGATACGCCAGACCAGTCCCTTTAAGGGACCTAAACCTCCACCGATCTCAAGGTTAAATCCGTTCAACAAACCTTTTCGGACCGCTACGTCGTCTACACCGGAAGGTATGCGTACCGTAGTCAGCATACTGAGACGATGTCCTTCCTGGGCATGGAGTTCAAGTCCCATCGCCTCAAGGCCGGCTTTAACGGCATCACCATGCAATTGGTGACGTTTAATACGCTCCTCCATACCTTCTTCGAGTACCAACCTCAATGCTTCGTACAGAGCATATACCATCGAAATAGGCGCAGTATGATGGTAAAATCTGTCGTTGGTCCAGTATGCAGAAAGCAGTGAAAGATCAAGGTACCAGCTCGGTACTTTCGTGCTGCGATTAGCGACTACATCCAGCGCTTTCTTGTTCACTGTGAACGGAGCCAGACCGGGAGGACATCCCAGACACTTCTGACTTCCGCTGTAACTGATATCCACTCCCCAATAGTCAATGGCAAGTTCAGCACCGCCAAGGGAGGTAACCGTATCTGCAAGGAACAAGGCATCGTATTCTTTAGCCAGCCTTGATATCTCTTCCAAAGGCTGCAATACACCAGTTGAAGTCTCAGCATGAACCACCGCCACCATCTTCACCTTTTTCTCGGATTTCAGCGCAGCCTCTATATCAGCAGGATCGATAATTTCACCCCACTCGGCCGGTACCTCGACCACTCTTGCCCCGCATCTCACCGCGTTTTCTACCATTCGCGCGCTGAAAAATCCGTTAACACCGATAACTGCAACGTCCCCCGGCTCAAGGAAATTTATAAAACCGGCTTCCATTCCTGCCGATCCCGTACCCGAAATAGGGAAAGTAAGTTCGTTCTCGGTACGAAATACCGTTCTTAAAAGTTTTACGGTATCTTCCATCACAGTTATAAAATATGGGTCGAGATGACCCACCATGGGTGCCATCATAGCCATCTGCACGCGGGGGTGAACATTGCTGGGTCCCGGTCCCATGAGAATCCTGGTTGGAGCATCTATTTCCTTGTACGCTATATCAGACACTGGTAAGCACCTCCTCTGTGTTTTCGAACAATAGAAACATTATATATGTTTTTATAACTGAATGGAAAGTCAGCCAACTGGTCTGATTCTAATCCGTTTTATGCCTGCCGGAGACTGCGGAAAATATCACGGAAGGCTGGCCTCTTACCATACATCAACAGATAGGTCCTGAAGATCTTGGTGCCGATAAGGAACAGCGCTATTATACTGGCTAGTAATAGAACCATGCTGAGGACTATTTGCCAGACAGGTATTTCACCCACAGCTAGTCTGATTATAGAGGACATTGGTGCAGTAATTGGAAATAACGTCAAAAACGTAGTCAGTGCATGATCGGTATGCTCAACCAGGAATGAGATCAATACGAGAGGTATCGCCGCCGGCATGATGAAAAAAAATGAGAGCTGCTGGCCATCCCTGTAGGTGGGCACTATCGCCCCGATGCATGCGAAAACAACAGCGAATAACAGATAACCGAGTATAAAATAACACAATCCGAATCCTATCAGTCTTCCCGGTATCTCCAGACTGGCAAACATTCCACCGATAGTGGTAGATGCCATACCTGCAACGAAATACGCGGTTACGAACCAGAACACAATCTGTAGAAATCCGGCGGCTCCCAGACCTATTATTTTACCCAACATCAACTGCTTTGCTGAAACAGATGAGAGCAGTATTTCCATCACCCTGTTTTCTTTTTCATCTCCCAGTCCCTCAATCAGCGTAAATGCCGCTGAAAGTACCGCTATCCAGAAAAGCATCATGAATATATAAGGAACCAAAAACACACTGACAACCCCACCCTGTTCTGTAGATACCTCACCGGTTTTTTCCAGCCTTGTGCTGTTGAACCAGACAGGATTTTTTATCCTATTTAACAGGTCGTCTTCAAACCGGTCTTTAAACAGATTGTTTATGAGGAAATTCCTGATCTCGTTTCGTACCGCTCCGGACATCTCGAGTTCGCGTTTTAATGTAAATCTGTCTATCTGTCCGGTCGATACATAATTCGGAGTAATCACGAAGTACTCGTCGATATCCTCTGAGATCAGAGCAATTTTCGCATCTTCAAGAGAATTAAATTGTGTAAGTTCGATTTGAGCAGTCTGGCTGGTATCGACGAATCCACCGATCTGATCAACGTAACCGATTGCCGGGATCTCGTCTTCCTCTTCGCCGGTCGTAATGTTCTGAAAAATCTGATAACCGCCGATGGCCGCAAATGAAATAAGAGGAAATAAAAGCGATATGATAATATACCCCTTTTGTTTAACAAGTCCTATAAATTCGTGCTTAATTACTCTGAGGATTTTATCCATTATTGTTCTTCTTCCGCCATCTGGATAAAGATATCATTCAGACTGGGAGTCGATATCTCGAACCGGTTTACTTTTATTCCCTTCCCGACTAACTGGGTAAGGATATCCTGAGCCGAATATCCTTGATCAAGGAACAACTCCGTATGATCGCGGTAGTCATTGTGCCGCACAATTCCAGTCAGATCGGGTAGTTCACCCTCATGTTCGAGTAATATCGAATTATTTCTAAACCTGGCTTTTATCTCCCCGATTTGCCCGTAAAGAACGTTCCTCCCCCTGTTGATCATAAATATGCGATCGCACATTTCCTCGACTTCGTTCATCCTGTGTGTACTCATGATGATCGCCTTACCCTGGCTTCTCAGTTCCATAATGAGATTCTTCAATAACTCGGTGTTCACCGGATCAAGACCGGCAGATGGTTCGTCAAGAATAATAAGTCCAGGGTCATGGATAATCGTGACAAGGAACTGAATAAGCTGCCCCATTCCTCGGCTGAGTTCCTCGATCTTCTTGTTGGCATGATCGAGCATTTCCACCCTGTCCAGCAACTCTTCAGCCCTGTTTCTCGCTTTACGTGTGTTGATACCTTTAAGGGAAGCAAGATAGACGATAGAGTCGATTACCTTGAGCTTCCTGTACATTCCCCGTTCTTCGGGAAGGTAGCCAATCCGATTCTTGGTACCATTACTGATTTTTTCACCAAGTACGAATATTTCACCCATATCGGGTTTGATAATATCCATTATCATCCTGATTGTGGTGGTTTTTCCCGCGCCGTTAGGACCGATAAGCCCGAAGATCTCTCCGTTTTTTACTTCAAAAGATACATTATCGACTACCCGGGTGAAGTTATACGTCTTGGATACTTCGGAAACGCTGACTACAATATTGTTCATGTTGAGACATATTATATCATCATTTCTTACGATGACGGAACACCCCTTTTCATCATAATATTGGAGACCGGATATAAATGTATAAGGGTAGTCAAACATATCTGAAAACGAATTGTCGTCATGATGCCTTGATGCGATAACATACTAACGCTATAACGTCTTGACGTAATAACATACTAGTGCTATAATGCTATTCGCAATTTAATCGGTGGGGATTATGTTAAATAAACCAGATAAAAAAAAGGTACGAACGACAATATACCTCCCGGAGGAAATTCACGAAGCCATACGGATAAGGGCGGTGAGAAATCGTGTCTCTATGACTCAGATCATAACGGAGGTGGTTCAACAGTATTTAAAAGAAAACGTGAAATAACAGTCCAGTACAATAGCTGAAGCTTGTATAAGTTAGTAATAGAAATCTTTCAACCTGAAAGTCGAGCTTAGCGAATAATATATTTGATACGAGAGAGTAATAATCCTTTCAAAAAAGGTATCAACTTTGGAGATGCAGATATGCCAAAAGTAATCGACCTACTGAGAGAAGGAAGAACAGAAGAGGTATGGCAGATGTGTTGTGGTTTCATCGACCTCAGCATGGATGAATTTATGAACATCCAGAATCGTCTGCTGTTGGAGCAAATCCAATTGCTTGGAAATTGTGAGTTAGGCAGAAGACTCATGAATGGTGATATTGCTGATACTGTGGAAGAATTCAGGCAAAATATGCCGATGACGACATATGCCGATTACAGTGATGACCTTAACGAAAAACGTGAGGATATCTTACCGGTGGAACCTGATTTCTGGATGCAGACATCAGGCAGATCGGGAGAATATCCCTATAAATTGATACCGATCAACAAAAGACTTTGGGAAGAAGCTGGTAAGAATTTTTGCGCCATCGGACTCTTTTCTTGCTGCAATCACAAGGGAGAGGTCAATATTAAACCAGGTGACAAGCTATTGAATGCAGCTGCTCATTTACCCTACCTTACGGGTAATATTGCCTATAAACTAGTCGAGGAATTCGGACTTGAATTTCTTCCACCTTTATTAGAATCCAATTCTATGGATTTCGAGGAAAGAATCGATAATGGTCTCAAACTCGCATTATCAGAAGGGATGACAGGATTTTACGGCCTAGCCGGGGTACTTGTTGCGATAGGCGAGAAATTTAAGAATAGAATGGGAAACACTGACCTGAGAAGCCTGATTTCGCAACCAAAGCTCCTTCCACGGTTGGTTCAAGGGAAACTGCTTAGTAAAATGGCAGGACGCTCGATGCTGCCCAAAGATTTATGGTCGTTAAAACTCATTGTCTCCATGGGGACCGATTGTACAATATACAGAGATAAAATCACTGATCTATGGGGACGTGTTCCCCTGGAGGTTTATGGTAACACCGAAAGCATAGTGCTCGCTACTCAAACGTGGGATTACAACGGTATGGTATTTTTCCCTAATCTCAACTTCCTGGAATTTGTTCCCGAAAAAGAATACGTCAAGTGGCAACTCGACCATGATTATCAACCGAAAACAGTCCTCATGGATGAGGTAAAAGCCGGGGAAAATTATGAACTGGTAATTACTAATTTCCATGGCGGCGCTATGGTCCGGTACAGGATCGGCGATATGATCAGGATTAATGAACTCAAGAATGAAAAGCTGAATATCGGTTTACCTCAGATAGCATTTGAGAGGAGAGCCGACGATCTGATTGATCTGGGATTCATGAGATTAACGGAAAGAGTGATTTGGCAAGCCATTGAAAATACTGGAATCCCCTATAAAGAATGGACAGCACATAAAGAAATTGGGGAAAATGCCCAACTCCGCCTCTATCTTGAACCAAGTGATGGATACAAAATCGATGAAGAGGAATTTGGTAATAAAATTTACGAACAGCTAAAACTTCTAGATGATGGTTTATATATTTATAAAGATTTGACTTCTCTGGAAGAACTGATTGATTTCAGACCGATAAAGGTGACACTCCTTCCTACGGGTACGTTTTCAAACTACAAGCGGATGAGTGTTGCCGAAGGAAAAGGGTTGGCTCTTTTGAAACCGCCACACATAAATCCGTCAGATAAAATTCTATCAATATTAAGAGGTAGCGAAAAATCTGTAACTCATGATAATTAAAGAATTACTCTTATCGATGAAAAATATAGTTGGTGACTGAAAATTTCGCAGCAGGGCATAGGGCAAATTCTGTTATTTATACGGAATCCCTAAGACTGGGAACAGAACATATGAGGATTTAAATGACGGCTCATTCTTTAGTAGCACTACTTGCATTTATTGTATATTTCATATTATTTTTAGTCGTAGTATTAAATCGCCCTTGGCAGCGGCAGCATAAATTTTTTATTTTATATCTCGTGGCAGCGTCAGTATGGGCAATAGGCGATTTTTTTCTCCGAGGTACCTACCTTACTGAGTATCTGAATCTGTTATTTCGATTAACAATTTGTTCATCGATGTGGTGGGCATTGCAACTATATTTGTTTTCCAGATCTTATCTAAATATGAAAGCCGGCCCAGGTTTATGGGTCGGCGCTTGTGGATTAGCATTATTAGCCATCCTTGCTATCATGGGTTACGCTCCACCAGGTATCATTACCGAAGGAGACGTATTTGTCAGTCCTGTATATAACTGGTGGATAGTTACCTACGTTACTCCTTTAGTATTGCTGGTAGTTCTAGGTGGGTATTCCTTAATCAAGAAACTTAAAGTAGCAACTGATCCCCGAGAGAAAAATAGAATTGCTTATTTTCTAGCTGCTATAGGGATAATAAGCATTTTCGGATTTTTTGGTATTACACCCCTCTCTGGTGGATATCCGATAACTCATATCGGTGGTTTTCTTTCAGCCTGTGTACTGGCGTACGCCATTTTAACGCACGGATTAGTCAGTATTAATGCTGTTATGCGCCGGTTTTTAGGGTGGTCCTTATCGATTATTGCAGGCGTGTGCACCTACGCATTATTATTATTTTCTTTACACCTTATATTTGATTTTGAATTACCATTTATTACGTTATCATTGTCTACTTTATCAGCACTCGCTGTGGTTTTACTCATTTATCGACTGCGTCCGACTCTTATCACAATGATCGATTCTATTTTCTTCAGAGATACCTACGCTTACCGACAGATATTACTCACCTTCGACAGAGAAATGAGTAACATTGTTAGCCTGAATGAACTCGCTGATAGAATGCTACCTGCTATTGCCACTGCTCTCGGCACATCACACGTATTGATATATTTTCAGGACGTTGGAACTGGAGATTTCATTACCCAGTATTCGTATCCAACTAATAAAACCAGATCTGGTAATGGACTTATATTTGAATACGATAATCCGATCGTTAGCTGGCTCCAGAAAGAGACAAATCCTCTCAATCTTAAGCAAATAGAAAATATCTCTCAATTCAATGGATTGTGGCACCGTGAGAAAAATTTATTGGCTGAATCTAATATCGAGTTCCTCTGTCCCATAAAAAGCCGGGGTGAACTTATTGGTATTCTTGCTCTCGAATCAAAGAGAAATAGTAAAATATACTCTCAGGATGATATCGAAATGATCACCAGTATGGCAGGAAAGGCTGGTGTGATAATTGAAAATGCCAGGATGTTTACAACCCTCCAGCAGAAGCAACAACAGGTACAACACCTGTTGAATGAAGCGATTCAGGCGCAGGAAAATGAACGGCAAAGGATCTCAGCCGACCTCCATGATAGTGTAGCCCAGTGGTTAGCCGGTGCATCATATCAAACTCAAACAGTTGAAGCACTTTTACAGGATACTAATGGCGGTAATATTCGTGATCAATTATATCTGGTAGAAGAAACAATCGACAAAAGTCTTACCGAATTACGCAGGGTATTGGTCGATCTTCGGCCGCCGTCGCTAGACGAATTGGGTCTTAGTCACTCTCTCCATCAGAGTCTTATGTCAATATCATCGGATGGATTAGCGGGTAAATTCCATGAGGAGGGGAATCATACACGACTAGACCCAAGCGTGGAAATCACCGTGTATCGCGTTGTTCAGGAGGCATTAAACAATATAAGAAAACATGCAGGAGCTACGAAAGTTGATCTGCACCTGAGTTATTATGATGATAATGTTATCGTTAAGATCAAGGACAATGGAATAGGTTTCGACCTTACAGATACCTTGAACAACGCCATATCGGTAGGTAATCTTGGTTTACTTGGAATGAAACAGAGAGTGGATATGCTGGGTGGGAAATTCGAAATCCAGACACGCCAGGGAAAAGGTACTACTATCACTATTACACTGCCACTACAGCCCCAAGTTGAGGAGAGTTAAATGGAAACGATACGAATCCTCCTTGTTGATGACCATAGCGTAGTGCGTAGCGGTCTGGGACAAATGCTTGATCTGGAAGAAGATATCAAAGTGGTAGGGGAAGCGTCTAACTCTGAAGAAGCGCTACAAATGATTAATATTATCTCTCCTGATATTATCCTTATGGATATTAAAATGCCGGGAATGGATGGAGTCCGATTAACTAAAGAAATAAAAGAAAGACTTCCTTCCTGTAATATCATCATGTTTACCTTACATGGTGATTATCTTACTCAAGCAATGGAAGCCGGAGCGACCGGTTACCTGCTGAAAGATATCAAACGAGAGAACCTCGTACGGGCAATCAGACAAGTTCACGCAGGGCAGTTGGTAATCAGCGAAAACATCCAATCATAGTATAGACCTATCTGTTCCTAAATCGATTGTTACTTAAACCAACTGCCCATGTCCTAAAGTTTAGGGTATTGAGTTCACACAACAATATGGCGCAAATAATAATCATCACAATTGTCACGTTGATATCATATTTCCTAGCTTATCCTCACATTAGGAATAACAGATTGTCCGCTTTTCTGGACCAACACTTACTTGTTGAAGTGTGACTCGAGAATGAAGTAGAATACTGTTCACGAAAACTACTTGTTTCCCTGAGTGTTCATATTGGTATATTATCCAATTAGGAGAAACATAATGAATAGATGTAATAGATGCCTGCTTCCGGAAGGAAAATTTAACGTCGTTCTCAATGCCAACGGTATATGTAATTATTGTGAGTATTTTGAAAAGAAAAAAAAGACTGTTTTAGACTATGCTGACCGAGATAAGATATTAATCCGGAAACTCGAAAAGTATCAAGGGAAATTTGAATATGATGTCATTGTTGGCTTAAGCGGTGGAAAAGATAGTACCTATGTTCTTTATCAACTAGTAAACAAATACAAACTTAAAGTATTAGCCGTTACTTATGATCACGGGTTTTTAACTGATTATGCCAGAGAATCTATCAAAAATACTGTTAGCAAGCTCAAAATAGACCACTATTATTATCAGCCGAAGTGGGATATCTTCAGAAAGTTTTACAAGCTTACTTTCCGGAAACTGTTAGATCCCTGTATTGCCTGTGGACTCGGAGGTTATTTTCTGGCAATAAAAGCGTCTTATGAGAAACGTATACCTTTTTTTATTCACGGAAGAACACCTTTCCAAATGTACAGAAACTTTTATAAGAATAGCAAAGATATATTCTTACCTATGATGAGGTTGAATTTAACAGAAAATTATCTGCCATTAAACATATACGGGTATTTCGCTCTGCTGAAAAAAGCTCCGGGAAAACTGATTCCTGATTTAATATGGAAAGTTCGGAGCAATGCATCTGTGAGTCCCCCGGCTTACCGTTACGTGTATGGTATCATCAACCAATTTGTAAGAGAATACGTCGCACAGATGGCCGAGACTGAACAGGAAGCGAAAGAAATAATAGACGAATTTTTTGTTGATTCCACTAAACTTATGAGAGGATTCGTTCCAGAATTCCTTGCCTACTTTCTATTCGAAGAATACGACGAGGAAAATATAAAGATGACATTAGAAAAGGAACTGGACTGGAAGAGACCATCTAGTGATAACCTGTTGGGTCACCCCGATTGTGCGTTGCATGATGCAGCGGGATATATGTACAAGGCTCTTAATGATGTTGATGTCCTAGAACCAGATATTGCTGTAATGTTGAGATTTGGAAAAATCACCAGAGACCAGGCAAACAAAGTAATACAAGCTAACCAGCCGTCTGAAGATAACCTAGAGAAATCAATAGATTCTGTATGCTCATTATGTGAATGCAGCAGAGAAGATTTAAAGAACATACTTGTTACTCTTAAACAAGCGAATACTAGTAAATTCAGTTCTCGTTAAAATTAATAGTGCAAATTGACTGCGTGCATGAAGAAGTCCCCACTAAGATGGGTAACAATCCGGTTTTTGCTTGACCAAATCAATTATATCAGATGCTTCGAAACTGGTCTTGGTTTTTCCGACGGAGTTTTCGAAATGCTTCGGGCTGAGTCAGTCCTTAGGAATAAAATAAATATACAAGTCGGGAAAACTGATTATCATCTGTTGTTCAAAATGGCAGCAGAAAACAGAATACACGCTTAAACACTTGTCACCCGTCGAAATAGATAATTAATGTAACATGGAACGTAGATCCGATATTCAATATTTCGGTGTATGTAGTCTTATATAGCAATATTTTCCAGTATCCGGCTCCACTAGAAAACCGGTCAGAAATGGCTTACTCAACCTGAAATGGTATCAGAATTATGATATAATCGCTACCAATTGCGGTATCTTTGGTTATCAACAAAATATTCAGGATAACCGTATAATGAAAGTATAATGATCCCAATTGTATCAGTATCAATCGATGATGATATCCAAAAAGCTGTTACCCGGGTGTTGAAGTCCGGGCAGCTTGCCGAAGGGCCTGTAGTAAAAAACTTTGAGAGACTTTTCAGTGACTTCATAGGAACCCAGCATGCAGTTGCCGTTAACAGCGGAACAGCGGCACTCCATGTGGCACTCCTCGCATCAGGGGTCGGTCCTGCCGACGAGGTTATCACCACTCCCTTTAGTTTTATCGCTTCAGCTAACTGCTGCCTGTACTGTGGTGCCATACCGGTGTTTGCTGATATCGACATCCGTACGTTTAATATCTCACCGGAAGCCATCGAGGAAAAAATTTCTTCCAAAACAAAAGCAGTCATCGTCACACACCTTTACGGACAGCCCTGCAATATGGATGAAATTATGGCTATCTGTAAAAAACACGATCTTATTTTGATTGAAGATGCCTGCCAGGCACATGGAGCTGAATATAAAGGCCATAAAGCGGGTTCCTTTGGTATCGGCTGTTTTTCGTTCTATGCAACCAAGAATATGTTGACCGGCGAAGGTGGAATGATCACCACCAATGACGATTCAATTGCAGAGAAAGCTGCTGCAATAAGAAATCACGGACGTTGCGGCCAATACCTGCACGACATGCTGGGATATAATTTCCGCATGACTGACATCGCAGCTGCTATCGGCATCGGTCAACTTCACCACCTGGTAGACAGAAATAGTAAACGTAATAATAACGCTACCTATTTGACGGAGAGACTCAGTCAAATAAATGGACTTATACCCCCATACACAGCATCTGATAGAACACATGTTTTCCATCAGTACACTATCAGAGTTACAGAAGAGTTCGGATTATCCAGAGATGAACTCAAAGACTATCTTACAAATAATGAAATAGGTTCTTCGGTAATTTACCCGGTACCGATTTATAAACAGCCGTATTACAAGGAACTCGGTTACACCGATTCTCTTCCCATAAGTGAAAAAGCTGCGGATGAGGTTCTTTCAATCCCCGTTCACCCAGATCTGACAAACGAAGATTTACAAATTATATTTCAGGGACTTGAAAATGCCAAATAATATTAAAAAATACGGTGAAGTCATTTTGGGGGAGAATGTTGTCCTGGGAGATAATATCACTCTGGGACATAAAGATGAGGGTACACTCACCATAGGTGATAACTCTATAATTCGCTCCGGATCGATAATATATTCGGATGTCAGGATAGGCAGTAATTTCAGAACAGGCCATAATGTCCTGATACGTGAAAATACCAGGATTGGAGATAACGTCCTGATAGGCACCGCCACAGTGGTCGACGGCAATTGCGTGATCGGCAACAATCTCAATGCTCAAACCGGCGTCTATATCACCGCTTTTACAGAAATAGAAAACGATGTATTTTTGGGTCCTTGTTCGGTCACAACCAACGATAAATACATGCAGATTGGTGCTGAACTCAAAGGTCCGATCATCAAAAGAGGAGCCAGGATAGGTGCTAATGCTACTATCTTGCCAGGTATCATAGTCGGCGAGGAAGCGGTGATAGGTTCAGGCGCCGTTGTGGTCAAAGATGTTGAACCGAAGAGTGTTGTCGTTGGTAATCCGGCTAGAGTAATCAGAGACACTCCTCGGGAATTTCCTATCGAATAAATCCGTGACGATATAAATCGGAGAGACGCAATGAAAACACATTTACGAGCAGGCGTAATTGGTACAGGAGCAATGGGCAGCAACCATGCGAGGGTGTATTATGAGTCATCAAAATACGATCTGATCGGTGTTGCAGATGTTGATAGTGAACGGGCAAACACGATAGCACAAAACTATGAATGCAAAGCGTTTAATCAATACGAAACTCTTCTGAAAGAAAAACTGGACGTGGTCAGTATAGTCGTACCGACGATTCTTCACAAAGAAGTAGCTTTAAGTGCCGTTAGTCTAGGAAGTAATATTCTCGTGGAGAAACCAATATCTGATACAATTCAAAATGCCGATGAGATGATAAAAGCTGCGCATGAGAAAGAAGTCCGGGTACTAGTGGGACACATTGAACGCTTTAATCCCGCGATCATTAAACTTAAGGAATTAATCGATAGTAATTTACTCGGAGAAATTATATCTATTTCTGCGAAGAGAGTGGGTCCTTTTAATCCAAGAATAAGAGATGTCGGTATTATTCTGGACCTTGGGACCCATGACATAGATATTCTCTCTTATCTCTCCGGTAAAAAAGTAAAAGCGGTCTATGCGGTAGCCGGTAGTGCTATCCATACTCACGAAGACCATGCAATAATAACACTGACCTTCGAAGGTGGGAGTAACGGAGTTATAGAAACAAACTGGCTTACCCCTCACAAGATGAGAACACTAACGGTGGTAGGCTCAAACGGTATTGCAGAAGCAGATTACATTAATTCATCACTCCACCTCTTTGATAAAGAATGGATAAGAGACGCAAAAATTGAAAAACATGAACCCTTGAAACTAGAAATTGAACACTTTGCAGAATGTATTATTGAAAATAAAGAACCACTCATAACTGGTGAAGATGGAAGAACCATTCTTGGAATCGCCCTTAAAGCGATGGAATCCGCACAAACAGGAAAGGTATACCCATTATCATGAAAATCTTGAATCTGGATTATACCGCTATCAAACACGCATTCGATACTCATGATATTACCGTTGCTGTATATGGCCTGGGGAAAATGGGCTTACCTGTTGCGGCGGTGTTTGCCGATGCAGGAGCTAAAGTAATCGGCGTTGATATTAACCCGGAAGTAGTGGATACAGTAAACAAAGGCGAATGCCCTATTGTCGGTGAACCAGACCTAGCCGAAATCACTGAAAGGAATGTAAAAAGTGGTAGGTTATCAGCCACAACAGATGGAGTCAAAGCTGCTCAAGAATCAGATGTAATGATTATACTTGTCCCAAGTTTGCTGGATGCTGACAAAAATCCTGATTTGTCAGCAGTCAAATCCGTCTGCATGGACATCTCCCGGGGACTTTCTAAAGGTGATCTGGTGATTCTTGAGACTACCGTCCCACCTCGCACAACAACTGATTTAGTCTTGAAGTTACTAGAGAAATCAAGACTAAAACGGGATGAATTCGGTTTGGCTTTTTGTCCCGAGAGAACGAGTTCAGGGAGAGCTATCAGAGATATTAAAGGAGCTTATCCTAAAGTAATCGGTGGAATCGATAAAGAAAGTGCAAATGCCGCAGAGGCTATATATTCGATCATTAATGAAAAAGGTACAGTCACGATGTCTGATACTACAGCCGCTGAAATGACGAAACTTTTCGAAGGCCTTTATCGTGATGTTAATATCGCCCTTTCAAATGAACTGGAAATAATATGCAAAGAGTTAAATCTCTCTTTTCGTGAAATTCTGCCGGTTGTAAATGAAGTATTTGATGAAGATAATAACAGGTATCCTTTTAACCTACACCAGCCCGGAGCTGGTGTAGGTGGTCACTGTATCCCTGTTTACCCATACTTCGTCACAAAGACAACAAAATCCGATACAAGTCTTCTCCAGACTGCGAGAAAAATAAACGATTCAATGCCGTTTGTTGTTGTAAGTATGATAACGGACGCGCTGGAAGAGTCTGGAATTCCTGTAGAAAAAGCAAACATATTACTGTTAGGTCTTTCCTTTAGAGGAGGTGTGAAAGAAACAGCCAATTCCCCTGCCATACCTATAATGCGGAAACTACAGGATCTGAAAGCAAATGTTTACGTATACGATCCGATGTTTTCAGAAGAAGAAATACAAAGTTTCGGAGTAGCGTATGGCGATACTTTTCATGATATGGATTGTATAGCTATCATTACCGACCATAAAGAAATTAAAGCATATGACTGGGACGAAATCGGCCAAGAGTTAAGAAGAAAGATAATCATTGACGGTAGAATGATTGTGGATCCTGAGAAAATGCAAGAGCTTGGTTATTTGTTCAAAGGTATAGGGTATTCCGAACCAAATATACCCACAACATAAACGTGTTTTTGATACATTTTTTATTGATAGATGACTTTCATAAATAAAAATAATATTCATTTTTCATTACTATGCCTAGTTTAAAAACTGATAAAAAAAATCAAAATAGCTCTAACTCAACCTTGCATATAATATGGTACTTTTTAAAACCATATAAATTGCAGATAATAATTCTGTTAGTCCTGTCGCTGCTGGTCGGCGGACTGGAGGCAGCTATTGTCGTAGCCATTTACCCGATACTGAACGCTGCCCTCGACATGGGGACAACACTGACCGGCATTCTCGGAATATTTCAAAAAATAGCTAATTCCTTACCGGTACAAGATGAATTCATTTCTTTTTGTATTGTCTTTATTATTGTCGCATTGATCACTTTCATGGTCAGGTTAGTCAATATCATCTACAGGTCGAAATTCAGTACGAACCTGGTAAAAAGACATCAAAGTAATATTTTTCATAGACTTATGCTAGCCGACTACCAGTATTTTATCGATAACAAGCAGGGAGATCTAATTTATAATATCGCGGTCGCGCCATCACAGCTTTCTACACTGGTTCTCTCTGCAACCGAACTGGTATCTCAGGTCGTGTTATCGGTGTCCGTAATTATTCTCTTATTCTCACTTTCATGGAGAGGAACGATAATCGTCCTGGGAGTAGCTCTCCTTTATTATTTCTCTACAAGGTTTATAGCAAAAGATATATCCTATCCTGCAGGAAAAGGTGAAAGAGATGCTGCCAGTGAAGGTAATACTGTACTTACCGAGTCGATTGCAGGAATAAAACAAATCAAAACTTTTACCACCGCCGGGAACTGGATAAACAGATTTGCCCACTCGGTAGAGAGACGATGGAATTACTCGTTCAGGCAGATCATATGGCAGCAGATCCCTCCATACGCTCTCATGGCGCTGCTCTATATCTCGATCGGATTTATATCGATAACCATAAAAGTATCGTCTCCGGAAGACTTTATCGTCATTATTCCTCTCTTCGGGACATTCGCTTTCGCCGCGTTCAGATTATCGCCTATCATGAGTTCGGTCGGCATAATGACGATGCAGATCATGGGAGCGCTTCCCAATTCCGAGGTGGTGTACCGCCTGGAGAATGAAGAACTCTCGAAAATCAGGGATGGGAGCCTGGATTTTTCCGCCTTCAAATCAGAGATAGAATTCGATAATGTGACGTTTATCCATAAGGGACGCTCGAAAACCTTAAACAACATTAGTCTGTGCTTTGAAAAAGGAAAGACAACTGCCATAGTCGGCCGGTCCGGCGCCGGGAAAACAACTATCGTTAACCTGTTGCTGCGCCTTTTCGACCCCACCGGCGGAGAGATAAATATCGACGGTATCGACCTGAGGGATTTTAAGCTGGAATCATGGCTGAATAAAGTAGGTTTTGTCAGCCAGGACATTTTTATGATCAATGATACGATAGAAAATAATATCACCTTTTACGCGAATGCTTATACACAGGAAGAAATTATGAATGCCGCGAAATACGCTGATGCTCACAGCTTTATCATGGAGTTGCCGGAAGGATACAATACCATGTTAGGCGACAAGGGTATGAAATTGTCCGGCGGGCAGGCGCAGCGGGTAGCCGTTGCCAGGGCGATGATCAGGAATCCGGAAGTCCTCATTTTCGATGAGGCTACGAATAACCTGGATACTATTTCGGAACTGGCTGTTCAGAGAGCTATCGAGCAGATAGCGAGGGACCACACCGTGATAATAATCGCCCACCGCCTGTCCACCATCGCCAATGCTGATAAAATAATAATGCTCAAAGACGGACAGGTCATAGAACAGGGAACGCATGAAGAATTACTGGAGAAGAAAGGATTATATTGGGAGCTATATAGGAGTCAAAAGAGTTAAATTATATTAAACTATTTTAACTAACTACAACTATTGTGAAGAAAACAGCCAGTTTACAGGGTAATGTAATATGAAGATCTTACACATTGGAGATACTGCAGGAATCCCACAAATACTATCCAGGCAACAAAAGAATGAAGGCATTAAAAGCGATGTATATATGTTTAGAAAAGATCATCCATTTGGGTATGAGTATGATATTTTATATGAAAGAAAAGGTTATTTTAAGAATGGTTATTTCCCAACACTTAGAGGCATAGTAGACAACATAATACTTATGTCAAAATACGATGTGCTTCATTTTCACGTTTCTTCATTATGGCATGATGGAAAAGACTGTTTACTTTGGAAATTGATGGGAAAGAGAGTAATTTTACATTATCATGGAACTAAACTTAGAGAAAACGGAGAAACGCGATATCATGAGAGATTCACAGATGTCGCATTGGTTTCTACACCCGATCTACTTCAACATTCTTTAAGAGCAATATGGATACCAAATCCTATAGATATTCAAGAAAATATGCCCATAAATAGAGTATGTAGTGAAGAAGTGAATATATTCCACTCTACAACTAATTGGGAGGGAAAAGGAACGGCATATATTGTTGATGCAGTTAATCAACTTAAAAAAGAAGGCTATAAAATAAAGTTTATACTAAATGATAAGTACAAATTACATAGAGAGCTTATTGAAGATATAAAGCAAGCAGATATTATTGTTGACCAGTTATTAACAGGATGGTATGGAGTTACAGCTATAGAAGCTATGGCTCTAAAGAAAGCAGTGTGCGTGTTTATAAGAGAAGATTTAATGAAGTATCTTCCTTTTCTACCTTTTTGTATCGTTTCAAAGAATGATTTGGTTCAAAAATTAAGAGCATTAATCGTAGAAAGGGAGTTAAGAGAAGAACTTGGGGAAAAAGGTAGAAAATTTGTTGAACAAGTCCATGATGTGAAATTAGTGAATGAAAAAGTAATGAGATTGTATGAGGGATAGTAAAAGTAGCCTAATTTACTCCAGTTTCATGGGGTTCACCGCACATACGATGAGTATAACTTCGGCTAGTAAGGTATATTTATTTATGAGAATGAACGAAGTGACCCCTATTCCTAGTTTTTAAAAACTATCCATGAGCTGGCAGTTTCTGAGTTCAGGTGATTACTGTATTATCGTATTAAATATTCCGGCTAATTTTCTTGTTTGCTCTTTCCGAGTATAACCTTCGATGGCTTTTCTGTCAGGTTTATAATTAAACGTAATTTTACCGTCGTGTTTAAATTCTTTTAGCCATTCCAATAAAGTATGTTCTATATCTTCGACTGCGCACAAACTTGTTCCGGCCCCGGTATTTTTTAGTAACTCCTCGATGACATCAACTTTCATCCCGATACTTAAAATTGGTCTTGATGCTCCTAGATATTCGAAAATTTTAGCAGAATAAAGCCCCTTTTCTTTCTGGTCATTCCAAGAGAGTTGCAGCAGAACGGTCGACTCTTTTTGTTTTCTAATGCTCTCATTAAAAGGAATCGGTCCGCAGATTCTTAAAAAGGATTTGATATTATATTTTTCCGCTATTGGCGAGATAATATCAATTACATTATCGCCGTAAAAACGCACCTCAAGATCATTCTCATTAAGTATATTCTTATCTCTTAATTCAGCTATTGCATGAAAAAGAGGAGTGGGATCTTGCTTGCCGGGGTACACCCTACCTGTGTACGTAATAGTAAATTTCGGTAATACCTGCACACCATCTTTATAATCGTCTTCATCGAAACCATTTGTTATTATGCTGGTTTTTTTTGCATGAAGTTTCTCCAATTTCTGTCCGAGGGGTTCAGATACCGTGACGAGTATGCTTGAATTACTCATAGTCCTCTTTTCCCATGTCTTCTCTATAAAATGAAAAGGCTCGATTTTCTTAGTATTATGATTAAGACTCCACAAATCCCTAAAATCAGCTACCCACGGTATTTTTGTATGACTATGAAGTTTTGAAGCAATTACATGGCATACTGCCGGACTATAAGTGCTGAAAATAACATCAATATTATACTTCTTTATAAGTTCAAATCCTTCCGTTATTCCAGACTTGTACCAACCCATAGGACCTGTTAATTCACTTACTAAAGAATTCGTATAGATGGGTCTGGCCAGACGTATAAAATTCAGTGCGATATTTTTCCAATTTAAATTTGTATTTTGTTTACGTTTAATTGAAACAGGAACATCATTCATTTCTCTTGTTACCAGTTTTTTCGTAAGGAAACTATCTATAGAATGATATGATGTACTGTATATTCTTTCATTATCTGTCTCAACTGGTATAGAGGCTGGGAATTCAATGGGCTTCTTTGCCGTAAGAATTATTGGATCCCAACCAAATTGGGGTAAATATTTGGCAAATTTACCTATTCGTAAAGAAGCTATTTTATTCTCCGGTGGAAAAAAATATGAAATTATAAGTACTTTATTTTTGTTGTTTGTAATCACTTTTATGTTCCAGATATATTAAACAGTGTTTATGATAGAAAGACAATATAGAACAACGTAATGAAAAGAGTCTTTAATACGTTGAAACTACCCTGCAACAACTGTGTTATAATGACGTTATGAAAAATTTGTTCAACACAAAAAAGGCAATCTCACGGACTGCTGACACCATGAACAAAGAAAATGACTCCAGTAAAACAGTAATTGAGTTTTATTCAGAAAGATATACAAGAGAACGCGATTGGGAAGCATTTGACTATACATATGGTTTACGAAATCCGGTCGGCTATTATTTAAATCACAGACTACGTTACACCTTAATTCAAGCCATTAACAAACAAAAACTGATTCTTGGCGATAAGAGTATACTCGATATCGGCTGTGGTTACGGCACCTTACTTAGATTCCTTGCTGAAATTAGAGGTACAAGCCAGAAACTCATTGGAATCGATATAACCCCTGAAAGAATCTCGAAAGCCAAGTCGATAAACTCTAATATCAGTTTATTGGTCGGTGACGCTGTTTCTCTGCCGTTTGAGGACGAATCATTCGATATGGTGACTCAATTTGATACGTTCGAACACTTTCTTGATGAAGAAACACGTCAAAAAGCAGCAAGCGAAATCAGTAGGATTCTAAAACCTGAAGGATTTTTTATATGGTATGACTTGTTACCCTTCAGGAGCAGTTCAACCGCAGTTAATAGAGGATATTCCCTCAAGGAAGTACAGACCCTATTTAGTAAATTTGAATTAATCTATACCAAACCTTTTTTAGTAAAATTTAGTTTAGGTTTTTGGACTTTATTACCGGGTTATTTCCTACCCAGGTTCTCTTTTTTACTAGCCGATTTCATCGAAAGATTACCGTTCACAAATCATAATAATCTGATTGTACTAATGAAAAAATTTAAGATAGATAACTAATTTTCAGCTTAAATTGGGAGATTATATGAACTGGCAAAATAAAAAAATTTTAGTAACGGGAGCCGGAGGTTTTATCGGCAGTACTCTTGTAGAGAAATTGGTTGATTTGGGAGCTAATGTAAAAGCTTTTGTTAGATATAATTCTCGCAATGACCAGGGTATGATCGAATTACTATCTCGGGAAATCAGAAATAATATAGAAATCATTTCAGGTGACTTGAGAGACTTTGAAACAGTAAAGGAATCAGTAAAAAATGTTTCCATAATTTTTCATCTAGGAGCGCTAATCGCTATTCCTTATTCATATATGCATCCGAGAGAGTACGTGGAGACAAACATTGTTGGTACACTGAACGTATTAAGTGCAGCCAGGGATTATGAAGTTGAAAAGATAATACACACTTCGACAAGCGAGGTTTACGGCAGTGCCAGATATGTTCCTATCGATGAGAATCATCCTTTACAGGGGCAATCTCCATATTCAGCGACTAAAATCGGTGCTGATGCTCTTGCCGAAAGTTTTTATCGTTCATACAATATGCCGGTTGCGGTCATCAGACCGTTTAATACTTTTGGTCCCAAGCAATCCGCAAGAGCAGTTATTCCAACTATTATCACACAAGCATTAACACAAAATAACTTATCTCTAGGCTCATTACACCCGACCAGAGATTACACTTATATCGACGACATGGTCCAGGCCTTTGTTAAAGTGGCAGAATCACCGAATTCAAACGGGGAAGTTATCAACATTGGATCGAATTTTGAAGTTTCTATAGGAGATATTGCCCGTAAAGTCCTGAATATATTGAACAAAAATATTGAAATTATTAGCGATGAACAACGAATAAGACCCGAAAAAAGCGAAGTACAAAGGTTGTGGTGTGATAACAGTAAAGCAAAAAATATGATAGGATGGGCGCCTGTAATAAGTTTCGATGAAGGTTTAAGTCAGACCATCGAATGGATATCTAACCGCATGGACTTGTATAAATCTGAAATGTATAATGTGTAAAAAATGAAAACAGTAATTCTTGCTGGTGGGAAGGGAACAAGGTTAAAACCGTACACTGTTAACTTTCCCAAGCCTTTAATGCCAATCGGAGACATGCCTATCCTTGAGATTATTGTTCGTCAGTTAAAATCTCATGGTCTAGATGACTTGATTATTACAGTCGGTCACCTCAGCGAACTAATCAAGGCATTTTTCGAAGATGGAATGAGATTTGGGGTTAATATCAAATATTCTAAAGAAGATAAACCGCTGGGAACAATAGGCTGCCTGTCACTCATAAAAAAAGACTTAAATGAAACATTTCTCATGATAAATGGAGATACATTAACAACACTGAATTTCCAAGATCTGGTTAGTTATCATAAGAATAATGGTGCTATTGGTACTATCGCCTTAAAAAAAAGAGAGAGCTACATTGATTTCGGTACTGTTGAAATCGATACTGACAATAATATTCAAGCATATATCGAAAAGCCTACCCTAACTCATCAAGTAAGTATGGGAGTTTACGTGTTTGAACCAAAGTTGCTTGAATATATCGAATATAATAAAAGACTCGATTTTCCGGATCTGATTCAAACACTCATTAAAGAAGGAGAAATAGTAAGGGGTTATCTTTTTGATGACTACTGGTTGGATATCGGACGACCTGATGATTACGAAAAAGCTGCAGAAGATTATGAAAAAATAAAGAACAAAATCATATTCATTCCGGAGTAAACAGAAGTAAATGGTATGGAAAATAGCTCTTTCAGATATCGACCTTGACGAACAGGAAATAAATGCTGTAACTGATGTCTTAGAATCAAAGTGGCTCACTATGGGTGAAATAACACAGCAATTCGAGACCGCCTTTAAGAAATATCTTGGGATTAAGTATGCTTTTGCTGTATCCAATTGTACTGCTGCCTTACATATTGCTCATACGGTTTTAAATATCAAAGAAGGTGATGAAGTAATTTGCCCCTCTCTCACTTTTATAGCCACGGCTAATTCCATTTTATATACAGGCGCCACTCCTGTTTTTTCCGATATTATGGGCTTTGATAATTTAAATGTCTCTCCTGAGGATATTAGGAGGAAAATCACCCGTAAAACTAAAGCAATAACGGTTGTCCATTATGGAGGTAATCCATGTGAAATGAATGAAATTCTGGAGATTGCCCGTGAGCATAATCTTAAAGTAATTGAAGACGCAGCCCATGCCCCCGGAGCGGATTATAAAGGCAAGAAGTGCGGAACAATTGGAGATATCGGCTGCTTTAGTTTTTTCTCTAATAAAAACATGGCTACCGGCGAAGGCGGCATGATTGTAACGAATAATGATGAATTAGGTGAGAAAATAAGATTGCTTAGATCGCATGGGATGACTACTTTAACCCTGGACCGGCATAAAGGACACGCCTATAGTTATGACGTAACTGATTTGGGCTATAATTACCGAATAGACGAAATGAGGTCGGCACTTGGTTTAGTCCAACTCAAGAAACTCGAAAAAAATAATAGACGACGAAAGCATATCGTTGATGAATATCAAAGAG
Source organism: Dehalococcoidales bacterium (assembly GCA_016932435.1). The sequence continues at coordinate 109,746 of JAFGCW010000048.1, forward strand.
GCTTGAAAGAGTTAAAAGAAATATCAATTCCTTTTAACTTGTCGGAAGGGACTTCCTCTAATCACATTTTCCCCGTGCTTTTACAAAAGGGCACGCGTGATCGATTTATGGAGAAGCTTAAGGAGAGGGGTATCCAAACCAGTATTCATTATCCCCCCATCCATTTGTTCAGATATTATCGAGATAGATTTGGATACAAACAAGGTACGTTACCATTCACAGAAGAGATTGGAGAAAAAGAAGTGACACTTCCCCTACACCCTATTATGACTGATGGTGACGTCAAATATATAGTAAATAGTATCAAGGAAATTCTTTAATTTACATTTGGATACTTTAAAAAACGTACTCATTTATATAGATTCCAGTGTACCTGTTTTTTCATCACGGCTTATGAAAATGATGGAAGGTTCCAAGATTCATATGGCAGAACTTCCACTGCCTAAAAAATACAGAGACGTTCCGAAGTGGATCTGGAACTTGTTCAGGTCAAGACCTAAATTAATTCATTACCTATACGGAGGACATCACCCTCTTGTTTATATAATATCCAAACTTCTTGGGAAAACGGTATTAATTCATTGGATAGGCTCAGATGTGATACAGGCTAGGTCTAACAGAAACTGGTTTTATAAACGCTTGCGAATAACTGCATATAGATTAGTCGACCAGCATCTAGTAGATTTTCAACCTTTGGCTGATGAACTACGTTTAGTAGGAATACAAGCGACGCTTATTTCTCTTCCTCCCAATATTCCTGTGAAAAAACAAGATATTTTCTGGCCGGTGGACAACGTGATTTTTGTGTATATGCCGGAGGAAAAGCAGGAATTTTATGGGAGTGAAATTACTTTTCGGTTAATGAAAGATTTGCCAGATACACATTTTCTCATCACCGGACACAATGGTAAAAATGCTCCTCAAGCTCCAAATATAGAATATTTAGGTTGGACTAACGATATTGAGGTTGTTTGGAAAAGAATAAAAGTGTATCTTCGTCTGACAAAACATGATGGCTTGTCTCATACGGTAATTGAAGCGTTATCCCGGGCTAAACATGTAGTTTGGTCCTATGAGTTTCCATATTGTTATCAAGCTCAATCTTTTGATGCAGCGAAAAATGCATTGATAAAAATACTTTCGAGTAACAAGCCTAATCTTGATGGAATGCATTACGTCTATGAGCAATATAAATTCTCGAAACTTACTCAGGATTATAAGACTATTTACACACATTTTACAGCTAGGAAAAAGTAATGATAGAAAAGTCTTATTTAATCTAATGTGAACTAAAAGGCCGATGGGACCTGGTAAGTCGGTACCAACTTTCTCATTAATACCAGAAAATAAGGAAGGTTAAGGAAAGAACTAAGAGACAAAGGTAGTTGGATATTCCGGTGCGGCGGAGCCGCAGTTCCGGTGGGGGGTGAGCCAGTGTTCCAGTCCTGCGGAGCCACCGTTCCGGTCATGG
>JAFGCW010000049.1 GCA_016932435.1 Dehalococcoidales bacterium
CCTGGCTTTCATGAGTCCTCCTCGGTTGGTTTATTATAACCGAGAAACTCTAAGTCATGGTGTAGCTGTTTTCAGGGGGAAGGTCAACTCCTTTTTATCGCTTTAAGCCTGGTAATCACTGGTAGTTTATCTCCAAACACATCACCTCCCTTAAAACAAAGAAGGTGCTATTGTCCACTGAACTAATAGACAGCAATAGCACCCCACAGGCTTTCTGGAATATATTCAATTCAAAATGTTAAGAGGTTGTTAGTGTAAATTAAGGCAGGTGTGAAGTCAATACAAGAAAGAAGGAGAATAAAATAGGAAAACAGGGAAAAATGATAATTGGCGGGAGCGCATGGGAGTCGAACCCACCGAAGACGCTCTAACGCCCCCCAGACGGAGTTGAAGTCCGCGAAGCCCACCGGGACTCATCCGCTCCCGTACCAGTCATAGTATATACTACAGGCTGTCTCAGGCGCAATAAATAAAATGCTAATGTCTAAATACAAAATCCTAAATAATATCAAATCCTTAATTTCAAATTTTCGATTTTTGGTATTCGAATTTGTTTAGGATTTAGAGATTAGTAATTAGATATTGGAACCAGATTCCCTCTCACCGATGGTAATATCGATAAGAGGGAATATCGTGCCGGACGTACATATCTATATAATTATACCGGTTTCAGAACCAGTTTATACCCATCATCTGTCTCTTCTACCTGTGCAGCATAGCCTTCACTTTCAGCCAGACGGGTTACGTTCTCTTTGGATACCGCGCTTTCAACCAGTACGGTAAGTTCCTTGCCCGGATTGTCTTTAATTGCCTTCTTCGTGTTGACGACGGGTATGGGACACGAATAGCCGCGTACATCTACTTCAATCATTTTTCTCCTTTCGGTATACAGACACCACTCCACTCGCACAGGTTTTCTGCAAATACTGCGGGGAGATTGTCAATAATTTCCGCCACCTTCGTTGCCGGTGTAGCCTGAGCCTGCTTTCCGGCCATACGATTCGCCCTGGCGGCGATTATAGCAGCTTCATGCGGTTCCAGTCCGGCGAAGGTAAAAGCAGCGACCTGCCCGGTAATAGTGTCACCGGTGCCACCGATCGCTTCAAGCTCAGGCACATTGGGTTCGGTCACGGTATCGATTATTTCTCCGTTTTGAACGATATAATCTGTCGAACCTTTGACCAGCAATAGCTTTGCCGCATCGTTATGTTCATAGGCTACTGCCACCAGTTCGGGTATGCGGCTGGCATCGGTATCAAATAAGTGCTTGTTTATATATGCCGGGTGTGTAGCGTCCGGATCGGCAAGAAACGCTATTTCGGTAGCGTCCGGAGTAAAGATATCGAACCGAGAGGCAAGTCCTGCTGCCTTGGCCGAATACATCGAGGCAGCGTCGGCAATCATCAACGGCCTTTTCCGGCATTTTTCGATTGCATTACAGAGTCTTCTGGAGAGCATCATATCCGGCAGCCAGTAGTGCAGGGCAAGGACATCCGGTGATAGTTCATCAATAGTTTGTATCAGGTTTTCGTATATTGCCCGGCTGCCTTTTCCCTGCCCGGTGTCACCGGCCAGAACGACGTAAGGATTCTCCTGTTTCAGATAACCGGTAACTGCCAGGGCGGCGCCTATCATGGCGCCGGTTCCCTGGGTGCGTGGAAAGCTGTGCCTTCCTACGATAAGCATCTCACCGTCAAGCCAGGTTTTTCCGGTAACAAGAGGGAAGTCGGCATAAGGTACGGTTCCCGCGATAAGAAGCATATTAATTTTCTCCTTTATTCAGAGCGATACTTTCTTCGAGAGCTTTATCAAGCATCAGTGAACACAAAGTAAAACCTATCGCCCTGGGTTTGGGCGCTTCTTCCAGTTTTTTCCCGATCAATTCCATATGCATGACCGGAATGTCGGGGCAGCCGCCGCCGGATGTATTCACTATTTCGCCGGTTTCTTTATCGAACGTCAGTTTCATATTTCCGGCCTTTACCATGAGCCACGAGCCGAAATCGGTAACCTTCACAATTTCAAGTATCTCTTTAGCACCATCTTTCAGAGGGGCGATATACATATACATTATATTTTTTTCTGTCAGCAGACGTTCGATACCAGGTTGTTCCACCAGGTTTATCTCTACGGCAAGATCGCATCCTTTTCTCATCTCCGGAGGTGGAGCGACCAGTTTAACGGTGTAATCGGCATTTTTTAACACCTTTTCTGCTTTCATCGCTTCCTGAACTTCGCCGAAAATGACGAGTCCTCCACCTTCGAACCGTGGCTTCTTTTCACGTTTTAAAAATGACACTTAGCTTTCTCCTATGCTGTTTTTTCTCTCATGAGGAATCCTAATCCTACACAGAATACCAGACCGATAATAACAGCCGCAGGTCCGAATGTTCCGGGACCTGCCGGGCTGGATGCAAGCAGGAAATTATGAGCGAAGGCAGCTCCTGCGAAATATCCCAGGACCGTCATGGCAGCGTCGGTGTTACCCTCTCCTGAGAGAATCAGATTTCGTAACGGACAGCCGCCCAGGAGTGTGGCTGCCAGCCCGACAAGACCCATGCCAAGGAAATTCCAGACATGATTATCATGAGCTACCGGTTGATCGGCAAATCCCCAGTGGTAGATACCTTCAGCCCCGAAATTCCCGACTATATAATTAGTGACCAGCGCAGCGATTAGGAACGCTATTACCCCGCTGAAAAGGTAAGTGTTTTTAACCAGAAACAGGTCACGCCATCCGCCTACAAAGCACATACGGGTTCTCTGGGCGAGAAAACCGATAACCAGGCCGACGATAAGGGCGACTATCAATGACACTCTCGCGGCGCCCGGACCGGTCTCGCTGCTGAAGATAAAGTCCGGTTTAATGATAGCGATAATCAGCAGCTCCAGCATTAGTATCGGAAAAATCCACCCGGCAACCAGATGGATTTTTACAGAACGTCCCAGGTTAAATCCTCTTTTCAGGAATATGACACCGATACCGATTCCTGCAATCATACCGGCAAGGGCTACAAATCCATTCAGGTCTCCTCCGGCAATACGGAGTAACAGCCTGACAGGACATCCAAGGAATACCAGCGCTCCTATCATTACAAAAGCGCCGAGAAGGAAACGTATAATGGGTGATGATCCCCCGCTGGAACGCCACTCGCGGAAAGAAAATGCGGTAATCATCGCCCCGAACAGAAATCCTATTATTTCCGGTCGTATATACTGGACCACTCCGGCACGGTGAAGACCGATGGCTCCGGAGATATCACGCATAAAACAAGCCACGCAGATTCCCATATTTGCCGGGTTTCCCCAGTTGACCATCAAGGCGCCCAGTACACCGAAAACGATGCCGGCGCCTATGATAGTATATTTAGATTTGAAATAACGTAGCATTAATACCTCCATTCTTGAATGAGGGAAGATTTGAGAAATGAACCACAATATTCCTTAGAACAGTATTCAGTGAAAAAGAAAGTTAAAAGGAAAAGGTTCAGGATACACTACATGCATCAGGCTGTGCATTAATGCTTCACGTAAATGTCAACAGGAATAGTCGTGTCATTTCTGCACCTCCTTCAGCGTGTTTGTTATAAGGAAAAGTTACATTACTCTATAACAGCTACTTATTATACGCAATCAGGAGGTGTTCTGCAAGGGTCTAATCGAAGGGGGGTGTTTCTATTTCTTCTTCTGTTTTCTTTTTCCTGTAGACGAGTTTCGCAAGAAGCAGACTCAATCCGTAAAGGAAAATAAGTACGCCGGCGACTATTGACTGGTTTATCGGGTCGGGTGTGGGTGTTATAATAGCGGCCAGGATAAAGGAAATGATAATGGCTCCTCTCCATTTGCTGGCAAGCCATTGTGGTTTAACGATGCCGATTCGTGCCAGGAATGTGATAAGTACCGGTAATTCGAATACCAGCCCTGATACCAGCAGCATCCTTGTCACGATATTGACATAGTCGCTGAACATAGGCTGGGGAGTAACGAGATCAGCGCCCCAGCTAAGAAGAAAGTTCGTGATGCTCGGTATCATAATGAAATAGGCGAATACCACGCCGCCGATAAACATCAGCGCTATCCACGGTAGTGCGATATAGACATATTTCCTTTCACTGCGGGTTAGTGCCGGTGAAACGAACATGAGTAGCTCGTAGGTAAGGTAGGGCATTGCCAGGATCGCCCCGGCTACCAGAGAAATTCTCATTGTAGTCCCGAACATTTCTGTCATCTTGATAGCCTGGAGAGTAATACCTTCAGGCGCGGGGTACAGAAGGATCTCAATTAATCTTTCCCAGAAAACGAACGCGACAATAATCATAATGACAAGGACAACAACGCTTCTTATCAGGCGTTTTCGCATTTCACTGAAATGTCCTAAGATCGAGAGATTGTTATCACTGTCACTCATTATTGATTCTTTTCAGGTTTTTCTTTATCCTCGACTGAGGTTTCTTCTTTTTTTCCAGATTTCTCTTTGCTGCCGGAAGACGAACCGGACTCCTTTTTTTCGAGTTCCAGTTCTTTTCTGACCTGGGTCGTCAGGTCGAAACTCATTTTTTTCATGGCACTCATGAACTTCCCGAGATTTCGGGCAATCTCCGGTATCTTACCCGGTCCCCAGATAATCAGGGCGACCACAAGTACCAGCAAGATTTCCATTATACCCATGTCGAGAAAGTTCATTTTATGTGTCCACAAACATATTACTGCTCAATTATAGGTAGTTGCAGCATAATTATCAATTCTCTTGAATTTGAGAATAACTTTACATAAACAGGTATTCCGAAATAATAATGCCTTCTCTAAATAATAAGAGGTATGAAAGATTACCAGTTACGAATTACCCGGTTCGTATCCTTCGGCCTGAGCCTGGCTGTCCATTGCCAGGGTAAGGACACGCTCTACGGGAAGCATGATATTTTTGTCCGTAGCTCTCAGATCGATCGTCTTAATGTATTTTCGGCATTTTTCACAGGCATACAACCGGTATAGTCCGCCTTCATCGGAAAAGATAGACAAATTTGTCTGTTCCTGATTGCCACAGAATGGGCATTCTATTCTCTGGAACAACCAGCTTGTGTCACATCTTGAGCAGACCAGCCAGCGGGAACTCTTTTCCTTGTCCAGATATGAAAAGTCGGGTTTGCCTCCGCAGACAGGGCAGGTGTTACGTCGCCAGCGTTCGTTGTTGATAAGCCCCGAAAATGCTCTGGCATAACAGACTAGATAGGGTTTTAACGTCGCATGAGTTATAGCTTCGAGAAGAAGGTGTTCGTCCAGGTTATCAGTTGCCATTGTGGCTGGTAATTTCGTTCCCTTGAACCAGGCTCTCACCAGTCCTTTGGGTATTACCTTGCGTGGTTTGGGTTGGGTCAGGCTTTTCGGCAAAGTACCAAAAAGGTCCTCGTATTCGGAAAAAACATCGATAACTTTTACGAAGAGTTCATTCAGAATTACCCAGTCAAACGTAATATCATTATATTTGATGAGCGGTTGTCCACGGAACAACCGCTCATCTATTAAATCTTTTTTAAGGCCGGGGTTTACTTGACCAATTCGCTGTTCACCCCTTGCCTGTATATCGAACAGTTTCTGGTAGAATTCTATAAACCTGGATGATAAACCTCTGTTTTCTCCTTCATCCCTAAGCTGTTTTAGAACTCCATTTCCTCTACTGTCCTCCACCTGTATCTCCCTTCAAGTAAGCTACATCTGACCACCGATAGTAATGATGGCCCTGAGTACCAGACCTCCCAGTACTACGCATACAGATGATGCTATAATCGCGCGGGAGACACTCTTCGTTGCAATGTCCTTGCCCCAGTTGGTAATCTCCAGTCCCAGAGGGATGAGGAGTGCGAGAAGTACTACACCTACCCAGAATGGTGCTGCGAGTACTCCCGTTGTGAGTAAGCCGAGTGCATCACCTGCTCCACTCATCGAGGAAACTGCAAGCCATATCGCGTAACCGATTAATGTGAGAAGTTCGATGACTATTACGACTACGTCCATTTCAGCAAGTTTCTCGATTACCTTCTCAGAGATAGTCCAGTCCGATGAACCGTAGAGGGTGTTCATTGTCATTCTTAGTTCGACCAGGTTACCTCTGTTTATCGCATTGGATGCAATCGATGTAATGATAAGCAGGGCTACGCCGGTCGAGACGGCGGAAGCTACGAACAATGCCGGAAGGAGTATCGTGCTTGACCACATCGGCTGGTTGCTGACCGATAAAAGAACACCGGTATAAGCGACCAGCAGAACTGATAATACGACGTTTATCGGTTTTAGAATTCCTGCAAGCTTAAGAAGTCCGTCGACTCTACCCGGCATCTTGTTTGCGAGCCACCAGATCATTACGAGGACAACCGCTATGATAACCCACAACAGCAGTATCCATGTTCCGGCAGACATTGGTGTCGCCAGATTAAATTGTGTGAACAGATGCCAGAATCTCAATGGGGCACCAAGATCAATGATAAGGAGCAGCACACCGATGATAGCCATCGGTATACCGAGGTATGTTGCTAACCGAAGTAGTTTATTATCGGTCGCTTTTGTATATCGCTCGATAAAGAAGGCAGCGAAATATCCGCCGCCGGCCATACCGGCTAACCATAGATAAAACCAAATTGGTGGAGCCCAAGCCATTATGCACCTCCTCCTATATTGGATTCAATCCTCTGTTTTCTCTTGAACAGTAACCAGAAGGGTATGGCAGCGACTACACCGGCGGCTACCGCACCGCTGACCCAATGAGCCCATGTACTATTAGTGGCCAGTACTGGATCTTCCGGTAAACCGAAATCTGCAGGCGAATGGGTAAGGACGTACATAGTCTGCAATCCTCCCATCTCTGTCTCCCCATACAGGTTAGCATCATTATAACCTTTAGCCCGTAACGTGTCTACCCGGTTTTTCCCGATTGAAATCAGCTCATCTCTTTCGCCGAACTGGATCGCACCGGAAGGGCAGGTTGTAGCGCAGGCTGGTGCCATGCCATTGGTAACACGGTCGATGCACATTCTGCATTTACGGGCAGTGCCTTCTCCTTCTTCGTCTTTATGAGGTACATGGAATGGGCAGGCCTGGACGCAGTAGCCGCAGCCAATGCACCAGTCCTGATCGATGATTACTATTTCACCATTATGCGATATTGCCCCGGTAGGGCAGACTTTTTCACAACTAGCTTCGGTGCAGTGCATACAGGTATGGGCTCTGAACAACCACTCACCGGGGCGCTCCCTGAATTCCACCTTAATCCAGGTGCTACCGGATAGTTCGGGCGGGTTTTCATAGGTACCCGTCTGCGTAGTATGTTCTGCCGGCAGTTCATTCCAGCCTTTGCACGCAACCTGACATCCCCGGCAAGCTGTGCATTTTGAAACATCTATAAGTCTTCCTTTAGACATTAATTCCCTCCTTCACACTTGCTTTCCTCATTATCATTATGCCTTCTCCACATTACACAGGAATGTCTTAAATTCCGGGATTGTTGTGTTGGCATCTCCAACATGAGGAGTAAGGATATTGGCGCTGTCTCCCTTAGCCATTCCACTGTAGCCGAAGTGCCAGACTGCACCGATGTGGTGTACCGTCTTTCCTCCGACCTGCAGGGGCTGGAATCGTTCGGTAACGATGGCTACAGCTTCAATGTTACCGCGAGCTGAACTGACAATTACCTTGTCTCCGTTCTCAATTCCTTTATCTTCTGCCAGTTCTACACCCATTTCTATGTACATCTCCGGCATAAGCTCGACAAGCCACGGAAGGTTTCTTGTCATGATTCCTGTCTGCCAGTGTTCGGAGCATCGGTAAGTAGTTCCTACGTAAGGATACTTGTCAGGTGTACCTCTTTCATTCATCCATTTGCCTATATAAGCGCAGGGATTAATTTTCGTACCCGACATGATATTCTTGTCCAGGGGACTCTCCCATGGTTCGTAAACTTCGGGAAGTGGTCCTTCAGCCCGGCCGTAACCCCAGATACGGGCAACTCCTTCGGGTTTCATGATGAAAGGAAGGTATTTGGAGCCGGGATCGGCTACGTTAATCGGAGGCCATCCGCCGTCGAGTACATCACCGCCTTTCTGGTCACTCAGGTCACCCTGAGGAGCCCAGGCGCTGCCGGTCCAGTAGGTAACCGGATGCTCTGCATCCCATGGGTTACCATCAAGGTCGACCGATGCCCTGTTATAGATAATACGACGGTTGAACGGCCAGCACCATGACCAGTTGGAGTAGAGTCCCACACCTTTGGCCGAATTGTCTACCGGTACACGACGCATCATCTTGTTTCCGCCGGCTTCGGTATACTGGTTGCAATACAGCCAGTTACCGGAGGTTGTGGTACCGTCTGCTTTCAACTGTGTGAAGAGATTGACCAGTTCGCCGGTTTCAAGATTATAGCCGTTCACTTCTCGAGCTACCTTGTCGGCGTTAATCTCTCCATAGTCCCAGACCAGGTTAGTAACAGCTTCTCGTCCCGGTGCCGATGTATCAGATTCGTAGAGTTGCTTAATCTTACGCATCAGGAGATCCATGATCTCCATATCTGGCATTGCTTCTCCGAGTGGCTCGACAGCTTTATAACGCCACTGTGCCCAGCGGCCGCTGTTACTAATGCTGCCTTCTTTTTCATATGAACAGGCAGCGGGAAGTACGAATACCTCTGTATCGATGTTAGCCGGATTTACTCCCGGTCTTTTGAAGAATTCTCCGGTTTCATTCATCCAGATGTCGACCGATACCAGCCAGTCCAGTTTCGCAAGAGCTTCACGGGCTCCATTGGAGTTCGGACCGCCTGAAGCCGGATTTTGTCCCCAGACCCAGAGGCCTTTGATGATTCCATTCCCGATTGCTTCTATCAAACCGATGTGAGTATTGTTGGTCTTGGCCCTGGCTGATTTCGGCAGGTAATGGAAGCCGAATTCATTATCCGGTGTAGCGGCATCGCCGTACCAGGCTTTCAGCAGGCTGACAATATATTTATCGGCATTTGCCCACCAATTCGAACTTTTATCTCCGGTAAGTCCTTGAGGTGTAATTGTTGCATCTGGATGCTTACCGCTCCTCTTGAGATATGTCTCCAGGTCGGTATCACTTTCAACCGGGACATCTAGATAGCCGGGAAGGATGTGCTCGAGAAGACACATATCAGTCGAGCCCTGGACGTTCGAAGTTCCGCGGAGGGCGTTGATCCCACCACCGCAGACGCCCATGTTGGCGAGAAGAAGCTGAAGTATCGCATAAGTCCTGATATTCTGGACACCGTATGTATGCTGGGTTGTACCCATCGCGTACATTATCGTACCGGCTTTACCTTTTTTACCGGTGGCTGCGTATGTCTCGCATACCTCAAGATACACATCTTTAGGTGTTCCTGTAATATTGCAGACAGTATCTGCGTCATACCGTGAGTAATGCTTCTTTAGTAACTGGAATACGCACATCGGATCTTTCAGAGTCGGATCCGTTGCCGGAGTCTTGGAATCGGCGTATTTCCATGTCGCTTTCGATGCGGCGGTATATGAACCGTTATATTCACCCTGGCTTACTTCGCCGAACATACCGTCATCGAACTTGAAATTCGGATTAATGATGAGAGCGGCGTTCGTATAGTTCGTGACGTACTCCATGTTGTAGTTACCAGGATTCTTTTCCATGTCGTTAAGAACGTAGTTAATCATACCGCCGATGAAGGCGATATCGCATCCTGATCTCATCGGGGCGTAGATATCAGCCTTCGCAGAAGTACGGGTAAATCTCGGATCGACGTTGATGAGTTTACCCCCGCGTTCCATTGCTTCGGTTACCCATTTAAAGGATATAGGATGATTCTCGGCTGCGTTCGAACCGATAATCATCATGCAGTCTGAGTTCCTGATGTCGATCCAGTGGTTGGTCATAGCTCCCCTACCGAACGACTCTGCCAGAGCCGCAACTGTAGAGGAATGTCATATACGTGCGCAGTGTTCGAGGTATACAACACCGAGTGCGCGGTTCATCTTTGCCAGAAGATAGCACTCTTCATTGTCCAGCTCGCCACCGCCGAAACTTGCCAGCGCATCGGTTCTGCCTGCAGCGGCATTCCAGTTGCTGTCGCGGGTATTCTTGACTCTTTTAGCGATTTCGTCGACTACCCAGTCCCATGATTTCTCTTCGAAATCCGCTGCACCCGGCGCTCTGTATAGTGGTTTGGTAAGACGGTAGGGATTTGGGTTTCCGTCTACCTGGTGAACCTGGGCCATAGCCTGCCCTTTACTGCAAAGGGCTCCTTCATTGATCGGATGGTCGGGGTCGCCTTCTATCTTGACTATCCCATCCTCATAAACCGATACAATAGCTCCACAGCCTACAGAACAGTAGCAACATATAGTAGTTGATTCCTTGATTTTCTTTTTTAAAGGAACTACTTCCGCTGCAGCATTCCCGCTGCGGGTTAAGCCAGCTCCCTTCAGCAGCACGAGCGCTCCCATACCCGCGCCACCGAACTTTAGAAATTCTCTCCGGTTTAGCTCCATACGACCTCCTCAAATTATTTAGTTTTCTGTATTACTAACCTCCCGAACGCAGGAATTTTAGGCAAAAAAAGAGTCTTTTCCCCCTCAATACAAGAACGTAATGATGTAAAAAGACTCTATCATTTCCAACATCGAGTATAACTCAATGCGAAACAGCTTGTCAATACTGTTTGAGCCTGATAGGTAAACAGCGCCGAAATCAAAGATTTTTAATAAGTTATTACCAGCAGTCTTGAAACAATTTTTACAAATATGGCCTGTTACAGTATAATATGGCGAAAGAGGACGCTTATGAAAGTTATTTTTACTGAAGATGTACCCAATGTCGCTAAATCCGGTCAGATGAAGGATGTCGCTGACGGCTATGCCAGGAACTACCTGATTCCCCGCAAACTGGCCGTATTCGCCAATTCCGGAACAGTCACGGCGATGGCAGCGAAAATGGAAGCCAGGATAAAAGCCGATGCCCAGTCTGAGATAGAGATGAAGGAACTGGGTGACTCTATGCATGGTAGAGAAATTTTCATTGAGGCTAAAAGCGGTGGTAAAGAACGCCTTTACGGCTCGGTTACCAATGCAGACATAGCCGCTGAACTGGAAAAAGCAACCGGCCTGGAAGTTGATAAGAGAAAGATAAAACTACTTGAACCCATTCACCAACTCGGTACTTATGAGGTGGAAATCAGGCTTAGTAAAGACATTGCTCCGAAAATTAAAGTCACGGTAACGGAAAAACCCGCTGAAGAAACGGAATAATACTAAGTCATCTATAAGGTTGAAGGAGACGGAACGGGTTGGATATGGATAAGTTACCTCCACATGATATTGATGCCGAGGAAGCTGTAATCGGTTCTCTCCTTATCGATGGCGCAGCCGTATACAAGATCACCGGGCAGCTTTCAGAATCAGACTACTTTTACGATGAACGAAACCGTATTCTCTTTGATGTCTGCCTTGAACTCAACCGCCGTGACGAAGCCATAAACCAGATAACAGTAGCTCAGGAACTGGACAGGCGGGAAAAACTGGAAGAATGCGGCGGCGCAGCCTATCTCAGCCACCTTGTCTCAATCGTCCCGACATCTCTGGATATAGAGCATTATGCTCAGATAGTATATCGTCTTTCTATCAGCCGGCGGTTGATAGAAGCGGCTCAACAGATTGAATCTATTGGTTTTGACGTTGATCCTGACGTGGATAACAGCCTGAACAGAGCCGAAGATGTACTCTTCAGCCTGAGACACGGACAAACCTCAGGCGATTTCGTTCATATCCGGTCGGTACTGGACAAGTATTTCGAAGCTCCTATTTCTACTGAAGATGAACCGGGCGAACCCGTTTCACGGGTCCGGACTTATTACAGTGGTCTTGATGAATTTCTCGGTGGTTTCCAGCAGTCTGATCTTGTTGTGATAGCCGGGAGACCCAGTATGGGAAAAACCAGCCTTGCTTTAAACGTGGCCAGGAATGCCGCTGTCGAGCAGGGTGCAAGTGTTGCTATATTCAGCATTGAAATGGCAAGGGAACCACTGGTGATGCGGTTGCTGGCGAGTGAGGCTGATGTTAATCTAAACCATGTCCGCCTTGGCTTACACTCGGAAGCGGAAGAAAAGAGGATTATGGACGCTACCGGTATCCTTTCTGAAGCGCCCATTTACATTAATGATAACTCACGGTTACGTGTCGGTGAATTGCGAAGTCGAGCTAGAAGACTTTATTATGAACATGGTCTTGATCTTCTCATAATTGACCATCTTGGTTTGATGGATGGACAAAGAAGCGACCGCGTCCAGGAAATCAGTTTTATTTCGCGCTCATTGAAAGCGGTAGCAAGAGAACTGAAAATACCCGTGATTGCAATCTCGCAGTTAAGTCGTGCATCGGAATGGAGAGCGTCACATCGACCTCAATTATCTGACCTTCGAGACAGCGGCAGCATCGAGCAGGATGCCGACGTCGTGATGTTTATCTATCGTGATGAATATTATTACAGCCGGGAGGAATGGGATAACCAGTATCCCGATAAGGATTATCCGGAGGGTATCGCGGATATAATTATTGCCAAGCACCGGAACGGACCTGTAGGCACAGTAAATCTTCGTTTTGTCCCGAGACTTTCGAAATTTGAGAACCTGCCGAACCAGGAACCGAGTATGTTATGAAGCAGTTTGAAGGCTTTCCTGCCAGAATGCAGTTTACTCCGATACCGAACCTGTTTATCAGCAAACTTTTACCTCGGATAGAAGACATTAATGAGCTGAAAGTGACACTCCATATATTCCGTGCTGTCTATGGTAAACGAGGATATCCACGTTTTGTTACCCGCAGGGATTTACTTTCTGATTCTGGTATTATCAAGAGTCCGAATGCGAAAACTGAAGAATCTGCGGAATTATTATCAAATGCCCTCGATCTGGCTTTAAAACGCGGAACGATAGTACGACTGGAACTCGACCGTGACGGAGACCCGGAGGAATTGTACTTTATTAATACCGAGAATGATCGAAAAGCACTGGAGAAAATACGAAACGGAGAAATAGTATTAGAAGGTCTTAAACCCGGGAAGCGGACGCACGTTGTAGAAACCGAGAGTCCTCCGGATATTTTTACACTCTATGAAGAAAATATTGGTATGCTCAATCCTTTGATCGCCGAATGGCTTAAAGAAGCAGAAAATCTTTATCCCGAATCATGGATCAGGGATGCGATAAAGGAAGCTGTCAGCCTGAACAAGAGGAATTGGCGATATATAGACAGGATTTTGGAGAACTGGTCTGCAGAAGGCAGGAGTGATGGAGCACATAAGCGAGGTTCTAAAACAGACCCAGACAAATATATCAAGGGTAAATACGGACACGTTGTCCGACGCTAAAGAAGATACAGACTACGAATCTTCCTGTCCGATTTGCAGAGGAGCCAAGTTTGTCCATCCCCTTTTAGCTACAGGTAAACCTGATTATAGTCAGGTAGTGCCCTGTACCTGTACTAGGCAGGAAGCAGACACCGAACGGAAAGCGCAGCTACAGCGGTATAGCAACCTTGGAAAGTTAATCAGTGTCAACTTCGATACACTGAATAAAGAGGGGATGAAAGATAATCCATCAGACCGGGAACAATATGGGAAAGCTTACCGGGCGGCGAAAAAATTCGCTGAAAAACCGCAGGGATGGATTGTTTTTACCGGACCGAGTGGGTGCGGGAAGACATACCTGGCGGCGGCGATTGCCAGCTATCAGATAGAAAATAACGGCCATGTATTTTACATAACAACACCTGATTTACTCGATCACCTTCGTTCCAGTTTCAGTCCTGACAGTGATATGCCGTATGATGAATTCTTTGAGCAGGTTCGCAATGCTCCTCTATTAATACTGGATGACCTGGGTGCTCAATCAGGTACGCCTTGGGCAAAAGAAAAACTCGAGCAGCTTATCAGCCATCGATATAATAATCAACTTCCCACGGCAATAGTGATAATAGGACCTATAGAGGAACAGGACGATAGAATTCGTACCCGGATAGTAAATTCTCCACTATATCAAGTTTGTGCTTTTAACGATAAATCACCGTTACTCGTTTATGAATGGCTCCCACAATTTAAACTCCAAAAAGAGATGACATTTGATAATTTTGATCTTAGGAAGGATTTACCAGAAGATCAACAAGCTAACCTTGAGAATATATTGATATGGTCACGTGAATATGCAGAAAATCCTGTGGGTTGGTTAGTGTTGCTTGGAGATAATGGATGTGGGAAAACACATCTTGCTGCTGCTATAGTTAATTATCGTTACAAGCAAAACAAGCCGGCAATGTTTATCGTGGTTCCGGATTTCCTCGACCACCTTCGGTCGACTTTTAGTCCCGATAGCAGGATATCTTACGACCAGTATTTCGAGAGTGTTAAAAACTCTCCCTTACTCATTCTCGATGATTTTGGAAGACAGACAACCACTCCTTGGGCGACGGAAAAACTTTACCAGGTTGTTAATTATCGTTATAACGCTCGCCTTCCTATGGTCGTGACGACAAATTGTTCCTTAGACGAATTGGAGACACCAATAGCATCCAGGTTGACCGATCCTGATATAAGTGCTGTTGAAAACATAATAGCCCCTGATTATCGTCCACGAACCAAGTATGGATCAAACTGAATTTGCGTACTCGAACGTTATGAAGTACAATAACCGTAATCCTGAGATAGAAAGATAACTGAATTATGGTTAATCTTCCAGTATTGGTATTAAATCAAACCTACGAGCCGCTGAATATTTGCAGAGTAAGGCGAGCGATGGTGTTGATATACCAGGATAAGGCTGAGATGCTTGAAAACGGTTATGGTACTATTCGTACCGTTGACAATGATCTCCCTGTACCTTCGGTAATCAAACTCTCCAGGCTTATTAAACGCCCCCACCAACTTGAAAGGAAACTTACACGCATGGAGATTTTTCGCAGGGATAATTATACCTGCCAGTATTGCGGGAAGGTAACCCGGAACCTGACTCTCGATCATGTCATTCCCAGGTTCCGTAACGGACAGCATACCTGGGAAAATGTTGTGAGTGCCTGCGTACCATGTAATAGAATTAAAGCCGGTAGAACGCCTGAAGAGGCAGGAATGAAACTTCGAACCAAACCTGCTAAACCTCGCCCGGGTGGTTTGTTCTTTATCCCGTCGCACTATTCACAGGTTCAGGCTGAATGGGAAAAATACTTGCCCCGGGTTAAAGCCAAATAAAATAGAGTAAACTTTGGATTCTGGTAGAAACGTAACTGGTTTTAGCCTGTGAACTTATTATTCTTCTTCTGCGGGAGCGTATGGCGGTTCATTGATAAGTCCCGCTAAGATGTTATACCAGGTGTAATCAACCAGAGCTATATCGGTTGTGCTTGGTGCCTGTACGTAATAAAAGGCTTCATTGGGTGTAGCATCGCCTACATTGATATTCATTTCTTTCCCGTCTGTTAAAACGAGTGAGATCCTTAGTTTCGGATCGTTTAATCCGAATTCCTCCAGTTTTTCAGGTGTCGCATCTTCAGCTATGACCCGGTCAGCACCTGGACCGCTTAGTAGCAAGGGTATACCTCCACCCCAGCGCTTGCTGTCGACCGGTGTTTTTTCTTCGTCGTCAAAATACCATGGGAATTCGTCTTCTTTGGATATTTTTATAAAAGACTCAGACTTCCCTTCACGCGGAAGCTCGAGTGTGATATGGTCTATATCCTCCATCTCGATCATCCAGACAAATTCCTGGACATCAGGTGTTTCCGGTAGCTCAGGCATATTCAGAAAATAGAACAATCCCCCTGTAATCAGGAGAATAATAAGCAATATCAGGATGTTCTGGGTTTTCAAAAGAAACGTCCTCCCCGGAATAGGTTCTCTGAATTATCTTCGGCGCCACCAAATAACTGTGCCGGCGACCAGTACCAGCAACGGTAGAAGTCCGATGCTGGAGACACGGATGAATGTTTCTTCTTCCGGTGTTAATACCAGGCTGCGGTAGGGAAGTACTTTACGTTCTATCTTGATTAGTTCTTCACCGGTAGTAATGTATTCGAACATATACAGGAACTGGTATATATTATCGGCATTGTATAAGTGTTGGTTCGAGGCAAAGTCCGAATCACCGAGTACCATGATCTGAGCTATCTTGGTGCCTTCCGGTAAAGTTCCGTCTTCATTAAGCTCTTCTTTCGGAGGATAGATAGCTTCCCATACTCCTAACATCCTGTTGCCCAGCTTTTCTGTTTCTTCGTCAAATTCGGGTTCGACGGTCGGATCAAAGTCTGCTTCGACCCAGCTCGCCAGACTTGTGTAGAAAAGTGGCGCAATATAGACATTGTCCGGTGGTTCTTCTACCGGAACGATGGATACAGCTCCCGGATAATATGTTTCCGCTATTCCGAAAAGGTTGCCGAACGAATTTTGACTTCTCGGTATAATTGGAATGTTAGGCGTGGAATAATAGGCGGATTGATCGATTACTGTTCCTTCTTCGATGTTTATCCAGTACTCGCCGATAAATTCTTTCATATCCTCGATAGTTCGCGGATTGATGAGTATGATCAACCAGCCTTTATTCTCAATGTAATCCCGTATAATGTTATATTCAGGTATACTGAGCGGATTCTGAGGAGCTGCAATGACCAGCACAGTACAATCGTCGGGAATTTCCCCCGCAGCCATGAGATCAAGACTCTCTACTTTGTATAAAATATCTTTTAACGCCTGAGCCGCGTAGGCGTAATTACCTGTTGTTGCGATACTCTCCTCTCCGTGTCCGGTGAGGAAATATGCTTTCTTTTGTACGATTCCGGTAACCTCGAGGATTGCGCTGGTAAAAGGATTTTCCATCTCAATACCCGCTATCTGCCCTCCGCTGGTTATTACCATATCCTCAGGAGTAACAATACGACGGCCGATTTCGGTTTCAAAAACGATCGACTGGTACTCGGCAATACCGTACTCTCGGGTTGTCTCCGGTTGTTCGTCAGGGTCTATTACCGTGACGGTCAGTAAATCCGTATAGACCTGGTATTCTGAGAGTAGATTCTGTGCATAGGTCGGTAAACCTAATCCGTAAACATCCTGGGGAGTGAAAAAGCATATTGCTTCGACGGGTATGGACATTTCGGCCAGTACGTCTTTTGTTTGAGAAGTAAGTGTGAATTGTGCTAACTCGGTAATATCGTATCTCTTGTTATACTGAAAACTGATAGCATTGACCAGTATGATAATACCGATGAAGACAAATACCATAACGGTATTACCCGTGCTGAACCTGCCGCGTCTTCCTGTGACTGCCCCTTTTACTCTCCTGAAATCAATAATAGCGGCGGTTATCAGAAGGAGAACGCCGAGAGCCAGGATCATCCAGGAGGCAAGCCGAAGACTCTCAACGGCTAAGAGCAGGATAAATCCTATAAGTAATGATGCCAGGCCAAATCCGGCTATCGTTCCTGCGTATTTGTATATTGGAGGTGTTGTGCGCATCTAGCTGTACCTGCTGTTTTCGATTGATCTTATTGCCAGGAAGAGGAATAACGCAGTGATACTTATATAGTATATGATACCTCTCGTATCGATGAATCCGGAAAGGAAATCAGGATAGTAATACTGCAACGAAAAATATTGTATTACGTTACCTAGTGCCTCGGGGAGATATCCTGCCGCAACTCCGATATACCAGAGTCCGAAGAGGATTCCTCCGGCGACAACAGCTGATACTATCTGGTTGGACGAAAGCGTAGAAGTAAATATACCTACCGAAAGGCATGTCATTCCTAACAGGAACATACCGATATAGCCTGAAATTATCGGTCCCGGATCCGGATCACCATAGATTTCAAGGAGGATCGGATAAAGCACGGTAAGTCCAAGCATGATTGCGAGCATTCCTAAACTGCCCAGGAACTTTCCCAGTATTAATTCGCTGTCTCTGATAGGTGAGGTAAGCAGTAATTCAAGAGTACCGAGTTTTCTCTCCTCGGAAATTAATCGCATCGTGATAACAGCTGTCATCAGTAGCAGTACCAGACTGCCCCAGTTTAAAAAGCCGCTTATGCTGGTTTCATAATAGGCTGCTGAACTCAATACGCTGAAGAAAAGACCGGCAAGAGCCAGAAAAATACAGATGACTATATAGGCCATCGGTGATGTTAGATATACTTTAAGCTCTCTTTGAGCTATAGTCAGCGTGTTTTTCACCGTTATTCTTCCTCGTCTTCTTCCGTAGTAAGTTTCAGGAAGACATCCTCGAGACTCATCTCGATAGACTCCATTGAAAGCAGTGTCCAGCCGCCTTTCATTATTGCTTCGGTTATTTTACTTCGCAAGTCCTGGTTTACCGGGTATTCTGCGATATGATGACGTTCGTCGATCATTTTAACACTGGTAATACCCCTGATCTGTCGTAAACTCTTCGTCACGTCATCCGCGGGTCCCTGTACCTCAAGACGTATACGCTTTGACTTGCCTACCATTGATGACAGGTTCTCGATTTTGTCTTCGGCTATGATTTTACCTTCATGGATAATGATAACCCTGTCACAGGTCATACTTACTTCCGGGAGAATATGCGTTGATAGTAGTATTGTACTGGTTTCACCCAGTTCCTTGATAAGTTGCCGTGTCATTGCTACCTGGATAGGATCTATACCTACTGTGGGTTCATCCATAATTAGAACGTCGGGCTCATGAATGATAGCTTGACCTACCCCCACGCGCTGTCGGAATCCTTTTGAAAGCTTACCGATATATACATCTCTGTATTCTTCCAGGTGACATGTCTCGACTACATCATTTACTCTCTTTTTAATCCTCTCTTTATCAAGTCCTCTGAGTTTAGCCCAGAATTCAAGGTAAGAGCGGACCGTCATATCTGTATAAAGGGGGACTGATTCGGCGAAATACCCTATATGCTTACGTGCTTCGAGAGACTCGGATAAAACACTTTTATCGGCAATCCATGCCTCTCCCCGTGTAGGCGCGAGAAATCCGGTGAGTATCCGCATCGTGGTAGTTTTACCGGCAGCGTTAGGGCCAAGGAAGCCGACGATTTCTCCCTTTGCAACGCTGAAACTGATGTTGTCGAGTGCCAGCCGTTTATTGTAATATTTTGTAAGATTTCTTACTCTGATCATTACACTATCTGATTTTATCGTTATTATAACCTATTTGTCACCAACAAGCTTTTGTAACTGCCAGTTTATCCATGCGTAGGTCTCTGAATCAAATCCGTTATTTATACCGTGATATTTTATTTCATGTTCGGAAAACATCTGTGAGATCCATTGTTCAAAAGCGTTCTCATGTATTTTATTAATATACTTCTCATCTATTTCACGTGA
The DNA here is from genome assembly GCA_016932435.1 of Dehalococcoidales bacterium. The sequence continues at coordinate 19,380 of JAFGCW010000049.1, forward strand.
ATCTGATTTTTCAGAAACCATTATCAGGTAATAATTAACGTATGAAGGCGAGGTTGAATCCATTACTGATGTATCATAATAGGGTATTGGTTCGCTTATCATACCGATATCAAGACTGAACGCTTCTTCATCCAGCCTTGACTCGAAAGCAACTTTTCTAGGTATCCACCCGTAATCGCCACCTGCTTCTCTGGATGAAACCTCAAGAGACACCTCGCGGGCCAGGTCGGCGAAATCCTCACCTGCTTCAAATCGTGCTTTCGTTTCTTCAGCCTCTTCTTCCGTGTCAGTGAGTATCACGTGAAGATGGACCTGTTCCGCTGTGGTGGGAGTAATCTCCGATACAAGGTCGTAGAATATTTCAGCTATTACCTGAGTAGCTACAATGTCACGGTATTCGTCTTCTGATAATTTACTTTCGTTGAGACGCTGTCTTAGCCATTCTTTAAACTCGCTCTGGGTTATCGGTTCATCGTCACCGCTGGCCATCTCGATCATCTTATCTTCAACTGCTTCCGGGCTTATCTCTATACCTGCCGCTTCTGCTTCTTGTTTAAGTACCATTTCCCTGGTTATGTTTGTCAGAGCACCCATTGGATCTGATCCGGAAGCGTAGCATCTCCTGACAAAATAGTCCATGCTTACAAGTTCCCCGTCCACGGATATTACATCTATTCGGAGGTATTTCTGATCTTCACTGAAATAATGGTTGATTCCGACAATAATAGCAATTATTACAATGAAGATAACTGAAATGGTGATAATAAGACGTCTGCCACTCCAGACGTTCTCTACTGCCTGCGCTTCCGCCGCTCGTTTTTCAGTTTCTCTTTCGATTCGTTTTCGTTTTGCTTTAGACATAATTACCTTATTAAAGCAATACCGGATTATCTTGGCGGCAGGTATAGATACGGAAAAATGGGGATGAAAAGCTGTTGCTTACTCCATCCACCCAGATCCGCATTATCAGATTCTAACGGCCTATACCCGGTGACAGGCTACCCAGTGATCATTACCAATATCCCGGAATTCAGGAGTCTGTTCTCTGCATATGTCTATTGCCATATGGCATCGGGGATGGAAATTACATCCGGGAGGGGGATTAATAGGACTGGGTACATCACCCGTTAATAAAACCCGCTTTCGCTGACGGTCAACCGCAGGATCAGGTATAGGCACTGCTGATAGCAGAGCTTGAGTGTAGGGATGGAGCGGGTTGTCATAAAGTTCATCACTATTGGTGATTTCCATAATCTTCCCCAGGTACATGACCGCCACCCGGTCACTAATATGACGGACTACGGAAAGATCGTGAGCAATAAAGAGGTATGTGAGATTCATCTCTTCGCGCAGTCTGATTAACAATGTAATAATCTGTGTCTGAATCGATACGTCCAGGGCGGATACAGGCTCATCACAGATGATAAGCTCCGGTCTTGTTGCCAGAGCTCGAGCAATCCCTACCCGCTGTCTCTGTCCTCCACTGAACTCGTGTGGATACCTGTCTGCCATATATGGTTCAAGCTGAACGAGTCTTAACAATTCGGCAACTTGCTCGTTATACTCTTTCCCTCTTTTTACGAGGTCATGAACGAGCATTGGCTCGCCAATAAGACTACCGGCGTTCATACGAGGATCGAGTGAAGCATAAGGGTCCTGGAAAATCAACTGCATATCTTTTCTGGCGTGACGTAAAGTATTCCCCTTCAATTTCGTGACGTCTCTGCCATTGAAAGTGATTTTGCCATCGGTAATCTTATATAGCTGTAATATGCAGCGTCCGGTGGTAGTCTTGCCGCATCCACTTTCTCCTACCAGCCCGAGTGTTTCACCTTTTCTGATATCAAAACTTACCCCGTCGATTGCTTTTACGTCACCGACCTTTCTTCTCATGACACCGGCGAGGACGGGGAAATACATATATAGATTTTCGACTTCAACTAAATTCTCAGTGTTTGTTGCCATTAGTCTTCTTCTTCCCTCTTAAAAATATCAAGCTCATTTCTTCTGAAACAGGCTGACAGGTGATTTTCTCCTACTTCCTCAAGTTCAGGTCTTTCTGTATGACACTTATCGATAGCGAATTTACATCTAGGAGAGAACGCACATCCTGCAGGAAGATGAGCCAAATGAGGAGGCAAGCCATCGATTACGTATAGTTTTCTATCTCGAGGCAGGTCCAGTCTTGGAACTGATCGGATTAGACCCATAGTATATGGATGTCTGGGTGCACCGTATATTTCGTCCGTCGGTCCTGACTCTACAAGCCTGCCCGCGTACATAACATTGACCCGATCAACATATCGTGCAACGACCCCAAGATTATGAGTGATCAAAATCACTGCGGTACCATATTGACTGCGTAAATTATCAATCAATTCAAGGAGCTGTGCCTGAACCGTAACATCGAGTGATGTTGTCGGCTCATCCGCGATTATCAGGTCAGGATTACATGCGAGAGCCATCGCCATCATAATACGCTGTTGCATACCTCCGCTGAACTGGTATGGATAATCTTCAGCTCGTCTTTCCGCATCCGGGATACCGACAAGCTTGATAAGCTTAACAGCTTCTTCGTATCCTTCGTGTCTGTTTATTCCGCGGTGCAGTTCGAGGGATTCAGCCAGTTGAAGCCTAACGGAAAGCACAGGGTTCAACGAAGTAGTGGGTTCTTGGAATATCATGGCGATTTGAGCACCCCTGACCTTCCGAAGCTCTTCATCCGTGGCTCTTAACAGGTCTTTTCCTTTGAATAATACCTTCCCGCCGACTATTATTCCAGGCGGATAGGGAATAAGCTGGAGGATGGACATTGCACTTACGCTTTTTCCACATGCGCTTTCGCCCACCAGCCCCAACGACTCGCCTTTGTTAACATAGTAGCTAACGCCGTCGACTGCCCTTACTTCTCCCTCTTCCGTGTAGAAATAAGTCTTGAGGTCTTCGATTTCGATTACTTTCTCTGCGATCTCAAATCACCTCGTTTCTTTAACATTAACTAATACTCAATCGAGCTTAGTTTCTTAATAACGCACTCCGCTTTTCAGCTTCGGCTTTTTTCTTTTCTACCAGTTTCTCAAGTTTCTCCTGGTTTCCGGATAGCCCACCGAATCGTCCCAGACCACCTCTTAATCGCGGATCGAAAAGATCTCTTACCGCATCACCAAGCATGTTCACACCGTAGACGACGACCGCAAGTGCCAGACCAGGCCAGAGAGCCATCCAGGGAGCCTGCAACATATACTGACGTCCGGTTCCACTGAGCATTCCTCCCCAACTCGGTACGGGAGGTGGGATACCAAAGCCAAGGAAGCTTAAGGATGCTTCGGCAAGTATGAATCCTCCAAGACCAGTAGAGAAACCGATTATCATGATCGGTAGAATATTAGGTAATACATGGCGCATTAAAATAGTCCATGTCGGTACACCGATTGCCCTTGCGGCTTCGAAATATACGTCTTCTTTAATACGTATAACAGCACTTCTTGATACTCTCGAACCGCCTCCGAGACCCATCGAAACACCGAGTACAATGATAACCTGCATAAGCCCTGGACCGAGAATCGACATAACGATAAGGTAAAGTACCAGCGGTGGGAAACACATCCAGGCATCGACGAACCTTTGGACGGTCATATCGTACTTTCCGCCAAGGAACCCGGAAATGGCACCTACCAGGAAACTTACCGTAGAACTGATAGCCGAACCGGCAAGTGCGACTATCATCGAGATCCTGGCTCCGAAAATAATACGGCTTAGGAGGTCTCTACCGAGGTTGTCGCACCCGAGCAGGTGATCGAATGATGGACCGTCGAGTCGGTCGGAAAGTATTATTTGGTTATATCCGTAAGGTGACAGCCACTCTGAGAATATACCTGCCAAGAGTAGTGTTATCACGATGATAAGACCAATCAGACCGAGCGGCTTTTCCTTGATAAGCCGAATAAAGAAGTCTGCAACCGGATTACGCCGCTTGCGTACGTCCGACGACTGTATGCCTTGGGCCGTAGCTGCCATTATTTACATACTCCTATCGATACTGTACCCTGGGATCCATCCAGGCGTAAGTAATATCAGTCAGTAGATTACATAGTAATACTGTCGTAGCCATAACCAGGTTAATCCCGGAGATGATTGGGTAATCTCGTTGGGTAAGCGCTTCGAAAGTAAGTCGTCCAACACCCGGCAGACAGAATATCTGCTCCATGATAACCGAACCGGCAATTAAACTCGGAAGCATCATACCCGCTATCGTTACAACCGGCATTAACGCATTCTTTAGAGCGTGCCTGATAATGACGGTCCTCTCATTCAGACCTTTTGACCAGGCTGTACGGATATAGTCCTGCCTCATAACTTCCAGTACCATAGTTCGTACCATTCTCATCAGACCACCCGACATCTGCGTACCCATGAGGAATCCCGGGAGCAGGAACTGTAACAGATTCCCTCCCGGATTTTCAAAAAATGGAATATATTCGAGCGATGGTGTCCACCCCCAAATTATCGATGGGTAAACGATAACCATCGTTGCTAACCAGAAACCAGGTACAGATAGCATCACGATAGCAAAACTTCGGCCAAGATAGTCCCATGCCGTGTCCTGCCTGAGCGCTGAATATATGCCTATCGGCATTGCGAGTATCCAGCCGGTTAGCATAGCTATCAGGCCAAGTTCGATCGAGATAGGTAACCTCTCAAGAAGCTCGGTAAGTACCGGTTTGTTCTTCCATAGTGATTCTCCAAGGAAACCCTGGATAACACCCATGAACTTATCTTCTTGAAGCGGGTTTGGCATGAACCCCATCCATATTGCATATTGCTTAAGTATGGGCTGATCAAGTCCCATCGCTTCCCTAAGATACTCTGCCGTTAACTCAGCTCCCATACCCGACTGTTCGGACATCTGAGCAAGCATCATGTCGATAACATCACCGGGAACGAAACGGACTAGAAGAAATACCAAAATAGTGATAAGGAAGAGAGTCGGTATAATCAAGAAGAGCCTTCTGATTATGTAAGCACGCATTTTATCCCTTTCATTGACGGCAGCGCTTCTTCGGCACTGCTAAGTATTTTAGGATATTGCTATTTTAAACCCCACAACCGCTAACCATGTTGCTTAAGACTTATATCATAGCAATTTAAGGTTTGTCAATAACATACTTTTACAAAAAAATTAACGCTTTTTTAACTTGATTTTTAAATTTATTAGACACTTATAACATACCGTTTTTCCCCTTGTCAAGCATTATTATTAGACGAAAATACCCGATAATTTTAGTCAATTTAGTGATGAATTATTTACCCGAGGCATTGGGATTTTGATGAAAACAATGGCAGACGTCCAGTATAATTTAAGATCCGAAAGAAAAATCAATGAGGAGGAATTCACAAATGGTTAAATCGATCGTTGTTGCTCGCAGGAAGGCAGGGATGAATAGAAAAGAGTTTAATGAATACTGGGAACAGACCCACGGACCATTGGCGGCAAAAATGATACCGGGTCTCCGTAGATATGTTCAGAATCACCTCGTCGATGTTCCCGGAATGGAATATGATGGTGACGGGGTTGTTGAAATGTGGTATGACGATATCGATGCCTACCTAAATCCATGGAATATCTCCGTTCTGAGAAAGGCAGGCCGTTAATGGAAGATGGTGATAAATTTGCTGACATGACCGATGCGAAAGTCTGGGTAGTAGAAGAGCATGTCATACTCTAACAATCGTACTTATTAAACAGTGTTTGTTTCTTAACATATTGTATGATATAATTTTGCTGTATCAGGATTACAAACTTGGTACCCTTGTAGCTCAAACAGGAAGAGCGTCTCCGAAACAGGGAGGAGGTTGTGGGTTCGAACCCCATCGAGGATTATAACTCAGGCCAGTATTTAATACTGGCCTGTTTTTGTTATTATGGTATTTTTTAAGGCGATAAGGTACAATGGCAGCCAAATTCATGCTCTGACTGAACGCGACAATTGACCTGTGAGATTCTTATGGAGGTGCTGTATTGGCTATTAAGATGACCGAAGAAGAGATATACGAAGAAGCGAAAAGGCGGGTGAAAGCGAAAAAGGACCTATATTCCCATATAGCAATTTATATTCTGGTGAATGCATTCCTGGTGGTTATCTGGGCTGTTACCAGCGGCGGATATCCCTGGTTTGTGTTTCCTCTTGGAGGATGGGGTATAGGGCTGTTTTTTCACATCATAGACGTATTTATTTGGCAGCGTAGATCCGACAGGGAAGCAATAGAAAAAGAGGCTGAAAAGCTTCGTAAATTTCAATAATGCCTGCGAAATAAATACATACGACATAACAACAAGATAAATATCCATAGTGTAATAGAAAAGGGGGTAAGTTCACCATGTTAGTAAGAAATTACTCAGTACTGGACAAATTTGAGTTTGAGTATAATCCTGTAGCCATAAAATTCCTTCTTAACAGGCCACAGGGAATACAACAGTACGATTCCACCGCTCCGATATGCAGAATGATAAAGGAAGCCCAGGATAGACTACCCTTTTATGCCGGCAAAGATAATTTTGCATGTGTCGATACATTGGTTTTGGGCCTTGAAGATCCTGATCCGGTGACTGAAAGCGGTCAAATAGGAGCAAAAGAGAGAATATATCAGGAAGCAAGAGCAAATGCTAGAATATACGGGCATATTCAACGTATACCAAAGGATACTGTCAGATATGTCGCGTTTTCGTCTCTCGATAAACTGTCTTTCTCTCCGGATTTACTTATTCTTACAGCCACTCCTTCTCAGGCAGAAATAATATTACGGGCTTTGAGTTATTCTACCGGAAAACCTGTTACCTCCAAATGTACTCCGGTATTAATGTGCGGTTGGATTTTTGCATATCCGTATCTGACCGGTGAAATGAACTACGTTGTTACCGGAATAGGTTATGGAATGAAAAACCAGAAGTTACTTCCTGAAGGGTTGTTTCTGATATCGGTACCTTACGACGTTATCCCGATGATGCTGGAAAATCTTCAGGAAATGGAATGGGTGCTGCCGATAACCAGGATGAGTGATGAAGAAAGAAGTGAATACTCTGTGAAGGTAATGAGTGAAATCAGACAAGAATTTGAGAGTGGATAAGTCCTTTTGTATGTTGATCTGATTATTGCAGTGAAAAAAGAAGGCTAATTAAGATTGCCAGCGTCTTAGAAGAGTTTCCGATAGACTCAAACTCCGGATTTTCTTTAGCAGCTTTAGCGGTTTCTCGTTCAAGGTTTCTAGCGAAGTCCGAGATAAGTCGGCGAAGTTCTTTCGAATCCGGCTGGTTCTGCATCGCTTCCACTTTCTCGTAAATACCAGGTTCTGCTATAGTCTTAAGCTGGTTCAGAGCGACAGAAAAGCTTATTCCTCGTAGTCCTGCGACTACTCCCAGCACGTTCTTTTCGTGTTCTGCTTTCTGCTTTTCTTCTTCCCGCATCTTCTGCCCCATATTGGCAGTCTGACGCTTAAGTCTTCTCAGTTCTTCCATGGTACTTTCTTTGAGCTTCGGATTTAGTATTAACGAAGCATCTGTCGTCTGTTGATTACCTGCTTCTGCAATTGATTGAGTTTATGTTACCGACTATGCTAATTTTACTCTATATAAGTGAAATATTCCATAGCGAGAGTATCAAGATGCTTATATTAAGGAGCATAGTATGACTAACAATCCGATCATTCAAGGAACATATGATATGAATACCCTCCGTGAACCCGTACTGCATGCTCTGATCCACGATTTAAACCTTCCTGAGGGCAGTTGTGGACTGGATAACGGGTGCGGAATCGGTCTTCAGGCTGTGATGCTGGCAGAAGAGGTAGGATCGAACGGTCACGTTACCGGTCTCGATATCTCAACAGAAATTCTCGATGTAGGAAGGAAGATAATCGAAAATGCAGGTATGTCCCAACATGTTTCTTTAAAGCAGGGAGATATTGCCGATTTGCCTTTTGAAAATCAGACCTTCGACTGGGCGTTAAGTATCGATAGTGTTGGATACGGTCCCGGGAATACTATTCATTTCCTGGGCGAAATGAATAGAGTAGTGAAACCCGGTGGTATAATAGCCGTTGCCGCGTGGTCATCGGAAAAGCTTCTCCCCGGATATCCCGAACTTGAAGCACGGTTGGGCGCCACCGCGTCCGGGATCGCTCCGTTCGTCAGAGGTAAAAATCCTGCATTACATCAATTACGCATTCTCGGCCAGTTACGAAAACTTGGATTATCAGAAACGGCGGCAAAAACCTATGCCGGCAGCGTATTTGCCCCGCTCGATGAAACCTCTCACAGAGCGCTGGTGTCACTTTTCGAAATGAGATGGCCGAATGTAGAATCCGAACTTTCTTCTTCTGAAGCTGCTGAGTTTAACCGACTATGTAATCCCGATTCGCAAGACTTTATCTTGAATATCCCGGACTATTACGCTCACTTCACTTATACAGTTTTCTTGGGGATAAAACTGTAAACTCATTAACCATGTATATCTAGTTTGACACCAGATACTTGACTATGACGTAACGTGATAGTTTACAATAGGAATCATGGAATCATTTACTATTAAAAAACTGGCTGACATCGCTGGGGTAAGTGTACGTACCCTGCATTATTATGACGAAATCGGGCTTTTAAAACCTCAATATCGTAAAGAAAACGGGTACAGGCATTATGGTGAGGAATCAGTGATGATTCTCCAGCAGATAATGTTTTTCCGCGAATTGGGCTTTAGTCTCGATGAAATCAAAGCAATTACTTCAAGGCCTGATTTCGACATTCTGGAAGCATTGGAGACGCATAAAAGATTACTCTTGAAAAAGGATGAACGCCTTAGGGAGTTAATTAACACCGTGAAAAAAACAATGAGGGAGATGAATAATAAATCAAGAATGAGTATTAAAGAATACTACCGGGGCTTCAGTGAAGATCAGATTGAAAAGTATCGCGATGAGGTACGCCGTCGATGGGGTAAAAAGATACTTATAGACAGTGAAAAAAGAGTTATCGATATGGGGCAGGAGAAATTTATAGCACTCCAGGCCGAAGGTGGAAGGATATTCAAGACCATTATGGAGCATATGTCCGAGGGATATGACAGCAAATATATCCAGGAAAGAATAAAGGAATGGAGACAATGGCTGGAGAACTTCCATCACTACTCGGAAGATGAAATTGTTGAGCTGGGTCGGGCATATAGCCAGCATCCTGATTTTATCAAGTTTTTTCAACAATACAGTGATGATCTACCGGTTTTCTTAACAAGAGCAATCGAGTATTATTATATGCACCGGTAACGATTGAAATTATGTGAATTGTTGGAAAACTGAATAGGCTGTTCCTAAAAACTAACCGTTTTTAATACTGTCCAGAAGATGCAGTATTGCCATTATCGGATGCCGGTATATCATCCGGGGACCTGAATATCTCATCATCTCGCTTATTTTCTCTCGCATGACGGGTCTGTAACAGTGAATCGGGCATTTTACGCAGGTTGGCTTTTCATTTCCGAAGGGGCACTTCTCGAGTCTCTCAAGGGCGTAGTCCCGGAGTTTTCTACAATCTTCACAGATATATTGTGATTTGTGCCGTTTTTTACAGAAGATGGCAATCATTGCCTCAACGGTTTTAGACTCTCTTCGAAGTCTACCAGGTAGTTTACTGATCTTGTTATCATTCATAATGTCCTCGATTTTGGGTCAGGGCTGGAAAATGTTATATACATTTACCTCAGAAAAAATGTTAATCATATATTGATATAATATATTTTGATTTTACTCAAGGGTGATGTATGTGAAAATACTAAACAGGAAATATTTATTAGTTGCTGCCGGAATTCTGTGTTCAATACTTGGCTTCATCGGTATTTTCGTACCTGTCCTCCCAACTACACCATTCCTCCTCCTGGCTGCGGCCTGTTTTGTCAGGAGTTCGGAAAAACTTTATGATCGTTTACTCAATAACCGCTTATTTGGCAATTATATCAGGAATTATATTGAAGGCAAGGGATTGCCCTTAAATATTAAAATAATAACGATTACTCTATTATGGGTTACAATCAGTGTCTCTATTATTTTCGGCGTACAGAATCTTTTTTTGCGGATTATCCTGGTTGTTATCGCGCTGGGAGTATCGCTGCACATAATTAAAATCAAGACGAGAAAATAATCCGATTGGTCAAGCATGGTGCGTTTGTTTTTTGTAGCTGTTAATCCTCTCATTATTTATTACTTTCTTACATAATATATAGACATGGTATTATGATTAAAAACAATCTGATACTTAGCTTCCATATTATATTAGCTCCTAATTCGATAATGATGTAACATATTCATGACGGATTGAGAAGCAGTATGTCATACAAAAAAGTTGGCGATAGCACCATGTACTACCAGATTCATGGTGAAGGAGGACTGATAAACCTGACCAGGCAGTACTCGATTTTCTCAGATGGCACAAATCAAAACTAAGAGTAAAAAATCTGTTATAAGATTATTGATATATACCCTTACGAGGTATATGATAGCTGGAAAGGAAAGGAGGTTTGACATATGCCTGAGGAATTTAAACCGGGATGTCAGAGACCGCCTGTAAACAAGCCTGAACAGGAAGTTGCAGGCCCCGCCGAAACGTCAATAACGGAGGTGAAACAATCGATGGTGCATGTAGGAAAACCGGCGCCGGATTTCACGGCTGCCGGATATTACGACGGCAAATTCATGAATTTCAGTCTTTCCGAATACCTTGGAAAATGGGTGTTATTATGCTTCTATCCGGGTGACTTTACTTTTGTCTGAGCCACTGAGATCTCAGCGGTAGCTGAAAAACACGCCGAATTACAGAAACTTGGTGTAGAAGTACTGTCTGTCAGCGTCGACAGCATTTATGTCCATAAAATGTGGAATGATTATGAACTCTCGAAAATGATTAACAAGGATATACCGTTCGCGATGTTGTCTGACCAGGATGGCAGTATCGGGAAAATGTATGGAATATATGATGAGGACAGTGGTGTTGAAACCAGGGGACGGTTCATCATCGATCCGGATGGAAACATCCAGGGATTCGAAGTACTAACACCTTCGGTAGGACGTAATGTTGCCGAATCTCTCAGACAGATACAGGCATTCCAACTTGTCAGGGAGTCAAAAGGGACCGAAGCGACCCCATCCGGGTGGAAACCTGGAAAAGAGACACTTAAACCGAATCCTGAACTGGTCGGAAATGTCTGGAAGGTCTGGAAAGTTGAACAGGCTTTCGATGAGTAATAATTACTTTCGTTTCAGAACGAAATGAATATTTAGTCGCCTGGAGAGAAGCAAATCGGATAAGAAAATATACGGTAGGATTTTAGGGTTTATTGAACTGTAGTACGCATTCTCTTCCGCCGTCACATATCCTGCTCAACATTTGAAACGAGATACCTTCACCGAATTCCTGTGCCCATCCGGAGTACTCGGTATTGCAGATGGTTTCGCCTACACGGGGTGAAAGATGCTCCCTGTTTGATGTAACCATCAATTCGTGCCAGTGACAGCGGGAGATTGTGATTGTGAGAATGTTTTCATTACTTTTCACACTGAATTCGATGTCGTCCAGGCGTAATTTTTCGGTAAAGCATTGTTTGAGCGCCTCAAGCCCTTTATCGACACCCAGTGCCGTCTTTAAAAACCTTGCCTGTATCTTGGGAACGACCTTCCAGACTTCATTATCGATTTCAAGAGCTTTGTCGAAGTCGAACGAATCCTCGACTTTCATAAACCAGAGACCATCGACGGCTGAGTAGCTTCTCTTCAGGTACTGTATTTTTCCTTCATCGTTTAGATTTTTCATTTCTTGTCCTCAAATTGATATGGTGATATTATGCCTTCGCCGGGATACATTATCAATTCCGTCTGTTCTTATAGGAAAAGCAATGTTATAATTTGGAAACTCTATCTGTGGAGGTAGCTATGCCGGAAGAAAAGGAAACCGAAAAGAAAAAGACCGTTGACAGTTTTGCAGATATCTTCAGAACGTTTGGCGAAGCTGTCAGCGAGATATTTAATGATCCAGAACTGAAAAACAAAGCTAAGGAATTTGCCGATTCAGCGTCCGATTCGGCTAAAACTCTGGCAGAACGTTTCAAGGACGAGGACGTAAAAAGTAAATTCAGAGATGTCGGTAAAGCAGCTGAAGAGTTCGGTCGTAATATAGCCGATCACTTTGAGTCCAAAGATTAACGAACAACGATAATCCGGGTAATCATTTTACATCTAAAGATGACTAATAAATAAGAAAGGATAATATATTGGCAGAAAACAAATATGATCACCTGTTTGTCTCGGGAATCGACCCGGAAATGCAGGCAAAACGACCCTACGCAACGATTGGCTTCCTGGACGGTAATACCTTCGAGGGATGCAACGAGTACCAGATATTCTGGGTAGGCGACAAACCCTATGGTGCTTATGGGACGAAAGAATGGGGTGAAATTTTTCATGGTCCACACACCCATAAATATCCCGAGCTTTTTGTCCATCTTGGTACCGACCCGGATAATCCGTGGGACCTTGGCGCCGAAGTGGAAATGCACATGGGACCGGAGATGGAAAAACATATAGTCACCAGGTCAACGATTATGTGTATACCTGCCGACTTTCCACACGGACCCTGGCGTATCCTGAACGTAAAGAGACCTTTCCTTATTATTACTATTAATCAGAATGGAACACACACAGAAAAAGCACTTAAGAACATGGTACCGGAAGAAATGTGGAAAAGGATGATTTTCATCAACCAGGGCTATGATGCCGTCGAACCGGGACTGGAATGGCCGGAAGCTGCTGGACCTCCGGGCGAATACTAGGTTTTCAGTAGCTGAAAAATTTTATAAGCCGTCCTGACGTGAAGCAGGACGGCTTTACTGTATTTGTAAAACATGGTGTTCCAGGACAAGCATACATACTTATTTATATGTATAATCTGGTTATCTTTTTTATTGAACGTAACGAGGAGTTAGTTTATGACGGAAGAGATTCGTGACATGCACAAGGGATGGAATAGTCTTGCTGCGGAGATGTTATACACCGCCATGCAGGGTGGTCCTCCCAAAGAGGAGCTGGATTTTTATGAACGCAGAATCCGGAAAAACGGAGGAATTGCTCTCGACCAGGCCTGTGGAACGGGACGGCATATATTTCCCCTGATGGAGAAAGGACTGGAAGTGCATGGTGCGGATATATCCATTGATGCCTTGAACCTAGCTGAAAAAGAAGCAGAAAGACAAAACGTTAATCTTACTGTTTTTCACCAGGGGATGGAGGTATGTGACTTGCCCCATAAGTATGGGACGATTTTCAGCAATTCATTTCAGATTATCGACGATAGAGAGAAAGCAATTACAGCATTGCAACGATTCAGGAAACACCTTGTACCCGGTGGCCAACTCCTGCTTGAGCTGTTTATACCCTGGCAGGTGACTCAGGGAATAAACTGTAATGATGCCGATCATCCTACACACTGGCAGGATATGCCGATCCGTGATGGAGATGGCGAGGTGAAAACTACTTTATGGTCAGAATCCGTGGACCTCTTCGAGCAGGTGCTGTTGTCAAAACGGCGGTATGACGTTTACATAGACGGAGAATGTGTTCGTTCTGAAACTCACGCTTTCCGGTTGCGATGGTATTTTCATCGTGAATTTATAATGATGCTTGAAAATACAGGATACGACAATATCACCACATATGGTGATTACACTGATAATCCTGCTAATCAGGACAGTAAAGTGGTCGTTTATGGTGCTCGTAATCCGAAATTATCATGAAGCAACTATATTGAGTTTGACATAACGTCTTGAAATATTATGAACATCGAAGAAAATCTGGGAGGTGTTACCATGAAACGCCGTATCGATAAGAGAAAAACAAATTCTTAAGAAAGGAACTAATTGGCAGATAAAGTATTTATCCAACATATCATTGATCTCATCGATAATCGTATTACTGAAAATATCAGTTTACATCAATTGGCCGAGGAGTCAGGTTATTCTACTTCTCATCTCGGAAGGTTGTTTTCCAGCGTGACCGGTCTACCCGTTATGGCCTATATCACTCGTCGTAAACTCCACTATGCTCTTTATGATATAGGTTGCGGTCAAAAAATCCTCGATGCTGCTCTGAAATATGGTTTTGAAACACATGCCGGTTTTACAAAAGCCTGTAAAAAGCATTTCGGTTACCCGCCGTCTATATATCGGATACATACCATTATCGCTCGGCCGGCCAGAATGGAGATAATCAAACTGAAAAACAATATATCAGGAGAAAAAATTATGAAACCTGTAATAATGGATACACAGCCTTTTACTGTGATCGGTTTTACCTACAGGCATATAATATCTGATGTCAGGTTTACCCATGATATCCCATTTTATGCGGAGACGAGCGGCATGAATTACTGGGACCCCTTAACCCGGCTTCATAACCTTTTTGACAAATCTCGATATACCGAATATGCCGCATGCTTTGATGTCGAGTCTGAAACGGGTGAATTCACTTACTTTCTTGGAGTGGGCGTGGATAATCCGGAAGATCATGCTAAGATAGAACCTGATATGTTTGAAACGACTATGTCCGGCGGACTTTATGCGAGGTTTACCACTCCTCTTGTCGAAGAATCACTGTACGGTCGGGCTATTGCTGATATATGGAAAACAGCTTTCGATGACTGGCTTCCAGTGTCCGGCTATGAGTTTGATGAATCCAGGTGCGACTTTGAATACTACGATGAGTGAGATCACTTTTATAGGAAGGAAGATTCCTATATGCAGCAGATGGATATTGTCATTCCCGTTCAGAAACGCTGATGTCGATTGTAGGAAAACAAACTGTTTATTAAATTGGCGAGAATCTATAAGAGGTGCCGGTTGACTTCGGCACTCTCATATCATTTAGATACTGTCGATTACCTTTTTCAGCTTTTTCTCTACTTCAACCGCTATGTTCTCCAGGCCGGGATTTTCTACCATGTTCATGGCGACTGTAGGTACGATAGCTGATACGTATGTCTTTCCGTCCGCTTCATAGACAATAACATTACATGGAAGCAGCAGGCCAATATCTTTTTCTGCCTGTAATGCCTGGTAGGCAAAAGGTGGGTTGCATGCTCCTAGTATTACATAATTATCGAAATCGACATCTAATTTCTTCTTCAGAGTAGCTTTGACATCTATTTCAGTTAGAATACCGAATCCTTCTTTCTGGAGTTCTTCCTTCGTTTTCGTTACCGTTTCCACATAGGAAGCATTAACCTGTCGTTTATAACCGTAATTCATATCTATCACCTCCAATATATACGTGCAGAATATCTGATTATAATACGGGAACGATGATATTACCTGTGATAAAAGTCAATAATCATACAGCAGTTAAAATTGATACGAAAGGATGAGGTTATTTCTATTATTTGATGATATAATCCTGTAATATTATGAATGTGGAGGTAAAAGGATGAGAAAGTGTATTATCGGATTACTCGTTATCTCGTTACTTGTCATGGTATTTCCTTCTTCGGTCGTGATAGCAAAGCCGGAGAATAAACCGATTACACCATCGGATTTAAAAAATATCACGTTGATCCATTACGTAAAACCAGATAGCCCTCCAGGGAAGCCGGATGTCCCGGATGATGAAGATCCGTCCCTGCCTGCAGTCAATAACACCGCGTACGCGTTATTAGGTTGTTATCTACCGCGTACGGTTACCTATTACGTGAATACCGCCGGAGCTCCTGAAGGAGCACTCGATGAGATTAAGAAGTCGTTTGATGCCTGGGATTTGGTAACAGAACATGAACTTTTTGTATTTGGTTCAACAACAAGTACTTCAGGTGCACGTTTTGATTATCAGAATACTGTCTCATGGAGAAAAATCGCACCTAGGAATATTATCGCGATGACAAGCCTGTGGTATAACGGTACAACTGGGGAGATCTACGAATTCGATATCACCTTTAATTCTTTCTTAAAGTGGGGAATCGACCCCGACGATGAGGAGGACGGTACCACACTTTTAAACTTATACGATGTCGAAAATATAGCAGTTCATGAAGTCGGTCACGTCGTGGGACTCGCCGACCTTTACGAAGATCAGTATCGTGAGTTGACCATGTATGGCTACGGAGCTGCTGGTGAAACGATTAAAATAACTCTGGAAATCGGTGATATTGCGGGTGCACAATTCCTTTACGGTAATCCTGATTCTTAACAAACCTTTATAGGAAACTTAAAGCGGGGAAGGAATATACTTCCCCGCTTTTCTATTTGCGTGATGTAAGGTATAGTGATATACCGATAATTTCTTGCGAAAAGACTACAGACAAGAAGATTATGAGATCAATAGGTGTCTTAGTACTCAAGGCAAGGCAACTGAGAAATACGATATGTTTTCTATACCTTGCCAGTAAAGATCCACGGGTACCATTGTACGTAAAGATTTTACTGCTGCTAATAATCGCCTATGCTCTCAGCCCGGTTGATTTGATACCGGACTTCATCCCGTTGCTTGGTTATATAGATGACCTGATCGTTCTGCCACTGGGAATATATCTTGCATTCAAGCTAATTCCGGAGGAAGTAAAGGCAGATTATCGTGAAAAAGTTGGAACGAAGCTACCTGGCAGTAATATTAAGTGGATCGGTCTGGCGATGATTATAATCATCTGGCTCCTGATAGCTCTTTGGATAATTGCTGTTTTCTGGCTATAAGTCGTTGAATTCAGAGATTTACTCTCGCGGTTAATTCTCATTTATTGAATGAGGTGAGTAACAACAATCCTGATACCGATGGCAAGGAGAATCAATCCTCCGATCAACTCAGCCCACTTTCCTGCCAGCTTGCCGAGTTTTTTGCCGATAAGAAAACTCACGATAGTGGCCAGAAAAGCCGTAATCCCTATTATGGAAACCGCCAGTGTAATGTTGACCTCGATAAATGCGAAGGTCAGACCAACTGCCAGCGCATCGATACTCGTCGCTACGGCAAGAGTAATCAATAAGAAACCTCTAGTTATATCCAGTGATTGTTTTTCTTCTTTTTTCTGAAAGGATTCGCGAATCATCTTGCCACCCACGAAACCGAGTAATACAAGGGCTATCCAGTGATCATAGTCAGCGATGAAATCTACTACGGTCTGTCCAAGTAGCCATCCCAGTACCGGCATCAAGGCCTGGAAAAAGCCGAATGTGAATGCGGTACGCAAAACCTGAAATCGGGTAAATGATTTCATCGATACCGAACCACTCAATGACACAGCAAAACAGTCTGCTGAAAGTCCGAGAGCGATAAAAAGTATTGATGTTGTGTCGAGATCGGTCACAGTTTCAGTATCTCATATCAATTTAAAAACTGGCAATTAAATCGGTCAATGTGTCGATGTCTTTCATTTTCCTGCTTATCTAAATAAATCCGTACTATGCAGAAAAAGTATAATTCTGTTATTGACATCAAGCCTAGTAAGAATTAGCATTAAATTGAATAAATAATATCCGTTAACCGGAGGTTTGTGGAGGTAATGATGAAACTGAGAATCCTGCCTGTGGTAATACTGGGTATTTGTCTGTTACTCATATCTTCATGTACTACTTCTCACGATTATAATCTTTCCGTTACCTGCGAAGATTTTGAGGATAATCCGAATAATGAAAGTGAATTCACCCTTGAAGTTGGCGACAAGATCAGGATAGAGCTTTGTGCGAATCCATCGACCGGTTATACGTGGGACTACGAGATGACTGTCGAAGGCATAGTAGCTAAAGAAGACCATGACTATGATGAACCTGAGAGTGATCTCGTTGGAGCTCCGGGTATTGAATTCTGGACATTCGAAGCGGTAAATCCGGGAAATACCGAAATTACAATGGAATATACGCCTCCCGGTGCAGGGAATACGGAAGATTCCTGGACCCTGGTAATGACAGTAATAGTAGAGTGATCAAAACCTTTTTAGCTTACTCTCAGCTTTCTTAAGAGAATGGTCACGATAAGGGTATTACGCGAGATGGTGATATTATGTGAGTTTACTTCCCATCCCTCAGGAACGGAATCCGGTAAATGATTGAATACTTCCTGCAAGGTTAGAGTTAATCCTTCCTGGTCCTCGATATGGCTGAAATGCAGATAACGACCTTGTTCATCCGGTGTAATATATTCGGTAAGTACCTTGTATTCATAAGGATGAACACTCATTCTTCACCCCCATAAATGTTATACCTCTTTTTTACTTGTTAACGACGATTCTGTCAAGGATTTTAACCACATATTTCTTTTTCACTACCCTTAATTAAATGGTATAATCTGACACGTTACTCTCGTTAAGAGGAAAAAATAAAGAAAGAGAGAGATAATGACTACAGTTAAAATTATGCCATGCCTGGATATGAAAGAGGGAAGAGTCGTAAAAGGTGTGCATTTCGTCGATCTGAAAGATGCCGGAGATCCTGTCGAAAATGCAGCTTATTACCAGAAAGAAGGCGCCGATGAACTGGCGATGCTGGATATTGCAGCTACCCTGGAAAACAGGAAAACAAGGCTGGAATGGGTGAAAAATGTGTCTTCGGTTATCGATATTCCACTCACTGTTGGCGGAGGTATTGCTTCTCTCGATGATATTGAAATGGTCCTGGATGCAGGAGCGAGTAAGGTATCGATGAACAGTGCGGCTGTAAATCGTCCCGGACTGGTCCGTGAAGCTTCTGAGAGATTTGGTTCAGACAGGATAACCGTGGCTGTCGATGGTCGGAAAAATCCGGATATGCCTTCGGGATTCGAACTCGTCGTTTCAGGCGGTACGAAGCCCGTGGGTAAGGATGTTGTGCAATGGGCGAAACAATGCCAGGAACTTGGCGCCGGGGCACTGCTTCCGACCAGTATGGACGGAGACGGGACCCAGACTGGTTATGACCTACCGTTTACCAGGGCGGTAGCCGATGCGGTCGACCTGCCTGTCATCGCATCTGGAGGAGCAGGAACACTTGAACATTTCTACGAAGGAGTTGAGCAGGGCGGAGCACAGATTCTTCTGGCTGCATCAGTTTTTCACTTCAGAATTTTGAGCATTCTTCAGGTGAAGGAGTATCTCAGGGATAGAGGAATCCCGGTGATTTTATAGAATGAATTATCCTGACAGAAAAGTTTAGTTTCTATTGCCGAAATTAGATTCGATCGGGAAATATACTTTTGTGGTATCAATAGTAAAAGAGCAATTAGTTTCAGATATCGATGCTAGATATTGGTCAGGAGATATATGAAACTCACAACAGCAATAATTGCAGGAACGATAAACATTAGAGAAATTACAGGTTTGTTTTTTACCTCTCTCCACGCGAGGCTGTTGATACTTGTATAAAGCAGCATCCCTGATGAAAGCAGCGCTACCGGCATACTCCATAGGATATCTAGGTTTAAAGCTATACCACTGACAAGACACAGCATGCCTGTAAGTAGTTCGGCGGTTATATGAAAAGCGATGTAGCCGTCGGATTCAAGAGTTTTAATACCCTGGGGCAGTCCGCCTCTGACAGCGTGGATTGTCCAGAATCCTATCATGCCAAGTCCTACGACTGCCAGCAGAATACCGGTAACGATGTTAATTCTTCACCTCGTGGTATGAATTTTGCAATGCTTTCAGCCGGATACCTGTTTATTCAGCCACTCAAGTATAATCTGCGGAACTCGCTGATCGATTGGATGTTTAACCATATTTTTGTAGTTCGATATGGATGCTTCTCCGGTTTCGGTTCGTAACAGGTGAGACATATCGGGCAGTATATGGTATTCGTAAGGAGATTTGATTATTTCTTTCATCTCTATGAGATCTTCCGAATTTACCTGAATGTCTTTCGAGCCTGTAATCGCCAGGACAGGAACGTTGATTTTTCTCAGATCATCCGCAGGGTCATATGCCAGGAATTCACGCATCCATTTAGCGTTTAGTTTCGATATCAACTGAATCCTGTAAGAATCCTTTGTGGACTTTTTAATCTTGTCGATCTGTTTCTGCTGAGACTTGGTCACATCCAGGTGCAGAAGGTTTATCAACCACTTATTAAAACCTTTCATCCCTTCAACTACCTTTACCGCCTGCCACTTGAGTGTTTCTTCCCCGGAGTGCGCACCACCCGCCAGGAATATGATTCCAGCGATATCTCTGCCAGATCCTGCGATATGAGTTGATATAAATGCCCCTTCGCTATGCCCAAGCAGAAAAATCTTTTTCGCATCAATTTCTTTTTGAGATTTCAGGAACTCGAGGGCATTGAGGACGTCCGAGATATTATCGTGAAATCCGGTCTCCCAGTAATTACCGCTGCTTTCCCCGATGCCACGTTTATCGTACCTCAGTACGGCAAAACCATGTGATGAGAGGAATGCTGAAAGCTCGTAAAACACGTTCAGCTTAATCTTCTTATGATTTTCGTTGCGGTCTACCGGTCCTGAACCGGGTATGAGAAGCACTGTTGGAATGCTATCCCCCTTGTCTGGCAGTGAAAGAGTTCCAGCTAGCTGGAACTCTTTTGAGTTGAACCGTACGTTTTTATCCATATCTATAAATACCTGTAGCGCAGCCCTTTCCAGGCTGATTATATCATACCGTGTTCGTTTCACTCCAACAGTATAAAAAAGAACTCTGTTTGTCGATTCCTGGAGAGGAGTCGTAAAATTGAATGGTGTGAAAGGAGTTTCTGAATTGAAAAAATACCTGTTCATTACCTTTTTAATTTCATGGTTACTCTGGTCACCGCCGCTGCTGGACTCTCAACATATTTCAATACCAGGATTCTTGATGCCGATAAGCATGATTGCTTCGTTTGTCCCTTCAGTTACGGGGCTGTTATTGATATACCATGAGGACGGTAAAGCGGGATTACTCGAGGTGTGGAACAAAGTAACAAAACTAGATTTTAATAAATATTGGCTGGTTCCCACCTTATTGCTTCTACCTGTTACTGCAGCATTTTCCTACTTCATAGGTACGGGAATCTTCGGCGGGGAGGGCCTTAATATTTCAGCTTATGTCATTATTACTGTAGTAGTCATGTTTTTCATTGGCGGTCCGTTAGGCGAGGAATTTGGATGGCGTGGTTTTCTTCTCAATCATTTGCTGGAGCGGTACAGCGTATTGAGATCCGGAATAATCCTGGGGCTTATCTGGGGAGTATGGCATCTACCTCTGCACTTTATTACCGGCTCGACGCAGGAATATGTACCTGTCTGGGCTGATATATTTATGATGACCGTGGTTTCAGTATTATTTACCTGGATTTTTGTTAACACAGGGCGGAACATGCTGGTAGCGCTGATATTTCACTGGTCAATCAACCTGTCTGTGATACTATTTCCTTACTGGCAGGTGGGTGGTGAAAACATAGAAGTCTTACCGAACCTGTGGATACCGACTCCGGGAATGCTAGTAGGGTTTTTGGTACTGATACTGGTTACTGTGATAATAGTGTGTTTGTACAGACGAAATCTGGGGAAGATAAATCCGGATCGAGTTCTAAGCTTGTTGGTTATAAAGATATGATTGCTGCATGGGTATAAATTATAATCGGAGAAAATCCTCTCCGTCTTTTCTTTATTTTTTCACGTATCAGATATCATGCAAACTCAGACGAACGCTATTATTCATACAGTTATGATGATATAATTCGATAACCTTAAGCGCTAGAGGTAAATAATGCCATACGCAAAAGTCGGTGATATCAATCTGTATTATGAGGTACACGGCAAAGGAGAACCGCCGGTATTTATTAATGGCTGGTTTATGCCTCTTGGCTTGTTCTATCCACTTGTTCCAGTATTCGCACGTGAATACCAGGTGATCACCTTCGATAATCGTGGAGCAGGTAAGAGTGATACGCCGGAAGGTCTCTATTCTCTTGAAATCATGGCTGAAGACCTTGCCGGGTTGCTGGATGTTATCGGGATTGAAAAAGCCCATTTCCTGGGACATTCAATGGGGGCGCGAATAGCGGAAGAGGTAGCTTTGCGCTTTCCCGAAAAGGTCAGGAGTATAGTTCTGGCAGGCCCGATCACCTATAGTTCAGAGATTGGCTGGCAGCCGGGACCGGTTACTGAAGAAGAGATAAAATCCTGGGAGGAACAGAAACTCGAAGAATGGGCATGGAGGCTGTTAAGCGATCGTGTGAACGATGACTTCATTCCCAACAATCGTGAACTTGCTGAAAACCTGGTAAGAATAATCATGGATAGTCATGGTCCAATGCATGCCAGAGTAGGACATACAAACGCATCGCGGTTATATGATAACTATAAACGTCTTCCGGATATCAAAGCTCCAACTATTATCCTGGCTGGTCGTGAGGACAGGACGGTACCGCTGGAGAACATACTCATTCTAAAGGAAAGACTCCCTGAAGCAGAATTAGCTATTATTGGTGATGTCAGACATTTCATGATATTGGAAGCCTTCGATGAGTCCAACCGCATCATTCTCGATTTTCTAAGAAGGCATAGCCAGTAAGTATCTTCAAAACCCCGACACCTGACATGTTCTGACTACCACCTTACGGCTGCCAGTCAGGTAAAATTTCCTTGTCGACCGGATAGTCTACTTTTTCTTCTCCGATATATGCCGAGTATTCCTGGGTGATAGGACAGTTCACGAAGAAGAATGGTGTGCCCACTCTCTTGTGCACGATAGGGCAATGTACCAGCCCCGCCGGAATGTGAACGGTGCATGTCTGGTTGATGATTATCTTTTCACCGCTGTCGCCGATATAGATTTCAGATTCCGCGTCGTATGCTTTCAGATCTTCCGTACAGGGCACGAACGCGAAAACCTCATCGAAATCGTGCTTGTGAGGATCTTCACTCATCTTATAAGGCTGATTCACATGGGTAAACCTTATCTGGAAGTTACTGTCTTTTAAGGCGAAGTATATCATTCCTAAAAACGGCGGATAGATACTGTCACGGACGATATTTGGCGTAATCAGGTGATTATAATTAGACTCGGTCATTTTTCATTGTCCTCCTTCGTAGTAGTATACATACTAAAACGGAGAAATGAAACTGGTATCAACAGTACGTCCTGAGGCTAAATCCACTTTTTATAAACAGAAAATATAAAAGCGGTAAGTGCCTGAATAGTTACTTACCGCTTTTTTTAAGGATAATTTTTATTACGGTTGAAATGGAGGTGGATCTTGAACCTGTACCTGGTTTACATCACCTTGTCCGTTCTCTCCGCGTACCTTATCACCTCCGGCTAACGCAGTTGATGATATGGATGCGAAAACAAGTATTGCGATTATGGTAATGATTAGCAGCTTCTTCATGTATTCTCCTTATTTTTTACTCATATTATACCCTGGACTACTTATTCAAGGCAAAACTGATAGATAATATTAAGAATAAAAGTATACCGATAGGGGACTCAGACTACGGGACTATTTTATTCTCCGGGTGTGGATTATCCCCAGTAGCTGATTGACTAGTTTCAACCAGTCTTCTTCGCTGATTTCCTGCGGGTGTGAAAGTAAAAAACTGTCGACTGCTAACAGAATTTCATTTTTCGTTTCAAGCTTATGTTTCGTAACTTTGTCTACTGTATACTTATCCGTTATTACCATTTTTTTACCAGAGAACGTGTGCATTATAACCGGATTTAAACTGGGTAGATAATCCTGATTATTAAAGTTTTCACAGGCAATAGGTGACGGCGATGGAATCGGCAACATGTCAGGAGCGCTGAGTATTGATTATATCCACTATTTTGTCCATGAGTTGCGACCATTCCTGGTCGGTTACGCTACGCGAATGATTGACAAAGAAATCACCGGTCACCATTGAGATCCTGTTGAGCAGAACAGAAGATTTGAGCCTCATTTTCCCCACTTTTTCAAAATCGCTGATTTGCTTTATCTCTGCCACCATTGCCATACTCCATTAAAAAGGTTCACGTGATTACATGTATTATATTTAGAATAATATATTCTTACGATGGCAACAATATACGTACAGCTAACGAATGATAATCGAAAGTATCATAAAAAGGTCGTGCCTATGGCGAATCACAGGTCAGCTTGAACAAGCATAAAAATATCAAGATCGTATTTCTTCTGTATCGAGCCTTGCGAGCTGGAAAGACTGGGAAAATCTATGATTCGGATGTTTTCAGAACACCTTAGCCTTATTGTGTTACCGCTTGCCTGGTAGCCGAATGATTCCTCAGACGCTGTGCATGAGTAAGCAGTTTTTTCCTTATCCTGATATTTCCCGGGGTTATCTCCAGGAGTTCGTCTGCGGCGATAAAATCAATAGCCTGTTCCAGGCTGAACTTGATCGCCGGAGTAAGTTTTACTGCGATATCGGATGTCGATGAACGGATATTAGTCTTCTTCTTCTCTTTACAGACGTTTACCGGTATATCCTGCGGTCGTGTATTCAATCCTACGACCATCCCTTCATAGACCTGTGTGCCCGGTTCAACAAAAGTGAGACCACGTTCCTGGGCATTCGAAATACCATAGGTTATTGCGAAGCCGTCTTCCGATGCAACAAGAACACCGTTCCGTGTAGTAATAATTTCTCCCAGCATCGGTTCAAACCCAAGGAAAATATTATTCGAGACGCTTTCACCACGGGTTGCTGTCAGGAAGGTACTCCTAAGGCCGATAAGCCCCCTTGTGGGTATATGGAATATCATTCTGACATTATCCTGCCCGTTATTGGTCATGTCTATCATCCTGGCCTTGCGTTTGCTGAGTATCTCGGTTAGTACCCCTATAAAGTTCTTCCTGGTATCTATTGTGAGAGTTTCAACAGGCTCGAAGGATTTCCCATCGATAATTTTCACGATAGCCTGAGGTTTGGATACTTCGAACTCATATCCTTCTCGACGCATGGTTTCTATCAGGATAGCCAGGTGCAGTTCTCCTCTCCCTTTTACAAGGAAAGTGTCCGGTGTGGCTGTATCGTTCACTCTCAGACTAAGGTTGGTGTCAAGTTCCCTGTAAAGGCGCTCGCGTAACTGACGCGTAGTACAGAACCGGCCTTCTCTACCTCTCAACGGAGACGTATTGACTCCGAAGGTCATTTCTACGGTGGGTTCGCCTATCTCGATACGTGGTAACGAATCAGGCTGCTCCGGGCTTGCGATCGTGTCGCCGATACTGACATTGTCGATGCCTGTTAGCGCGATGATATCCCCGGCTTCAGCAGTATCAACCTTTACCCTTTTCAGTCCCATGTGGGTGAAAACCTCGGCAACCTCGTATTCGTTTATACGGTCTTCCCCGTCGATAACGGCTACTGTTTCCTTGGCGGTAATGGTTCCTCTCCATATCCGGCCGATAGAAATTTTACCTTTGTGGCTGTCGTAGGAGAGGTTCGAAACCATCATCTGGAAAGGACCGTCTTCTATTCTCGGAGGTGGTATAAACTCCAGTATACTATCGAATATCGGGCTTATATCCGTACCCTTCATATTAGGATTCGTAGAAGCCGTCCCGTTTCTGGCACTGGAGTAGAGGACGGGAAAATCAAGTTGATCTGAAGTAGTTGCGAGTTCCAGGAAAAGGTCTTGAGTAAGCCTGACAACTTCGGCTGTACGCGGATCAGGTCTGTCCATCTTGTTAATAACGACGATGATCTTCAGTCCTTTCTGAAGAGCGTGGCGTAACACGAACTTTGTCTGAGGCATCGGACCTTCTATGGAATCGATAAGCAGTAAACATCCGTCAGCCATACTGATAACTCGTTCCACTTCTCCACTGAAATCGACGTGACCGGGAGTATCGATGATGTTGATTTTTACACCGCGGTAGACGATCGCCGTGTTCTTGGCCATGATGGTAATACCTTTTTCCCTCTCAAGAGTATTGCTGTCCATTATCAGCTCGCCCACTTCCTGGTTGTCGCGGAAGATGTGACTCTGCTTCAGCATGGCATCGACGAGGGTGGTCTTGCCATGATCGACATGGGCAACAATGGCAATATTTCGTATATCATTGCGATAATTCATATAATTGATCGATATTCCTTTTTAAGCATTTCATCTACGGGATATCTGGTCCCGTTATAGGCACAAGAGAAAACATTTTTTCATTAACTTTTGAAAAGATACGTATCTGGCGGATCTGGTTTTACATGTGTAAGTTATTGCCGGGAATTAACCTTTTCATGAGTTTTTCCGGTGCAGGTTACCGATGTCCGGACCCCTGCAGATAAAAAAACCAGGGAGTTTACTGGCGTTAACTCCCCTCTCTGTAGCGATGAAGGTGAAAGTAATTGCGGATATTATTCATGTTTTGATATTAACTGAGCCTATAGCTATTATACAGTATCCCTGCATAATAAGGAACTGGTAAACCACTTATTTACGCCGACATTAAATGGAATAGGCTCTTTCCGA
Organism: Dehalococcoidales bacterium; assembly: GCA_016932435.1. Next base: position 45,814 of record JAFGCW010000049.1, read on the forward strand.
TAGACCTCCCTTTGTTCGAGCCGTAAGACGATAGCAGAGAGTAGAGACATGGTCAATAAAAACGTGATACAGGATTTTAGCGTGGATTACTTTCGTTTTTTGTATTGACTTCTTTTTCCGTGCTGTAATAAACTCAACAATATTTTCACGGGTACTATGAACTGATGAAGTGTGGATGTTTAAAGTACCCTTTTTTTATTACGAAAGGAGTAAACCATGGGAATTGAAGAGAATAAAGAAGTGGTGCAGGGATACATAGAGGAGATAGTCAATAAAAAGAAATATGATAAGTGGGAACAATATATGTCCGATGAGTTTAGCGGAAATAAAGGAGCTATCGCAACAAAAGAAGACCATCTTCAATATTGGGATGGGCATCGGTCGAATATGCCGGACCTGCAGGTAGAGATAACGGATATAATGGCTGAAGGGGACAGGGTGATTACTATTCAGAAATGGAGTGGTCATGCATCTGCTGACGGCGCCTACCGGTCTGCAGAAGGAAAATATGGGGAATGTACTCATGCTAATTTATACGAGTTGAAGGATGGGAAAATCATTAGCGGAGGTGTCCTGGTGAGTGGTGCACTCGCTCTGTTACAACAGTACGAAATAATACCTTCTATGGAAGAACTTGCTAAGAAATTAACGAAATAGATATTATTTCACCGTAAAAGAGTCTATACAATATGAGTTCCTGAATCGGTTGAGTAAAACAGGGTACATACCTGTCCATATCACCGAAAAACCGGAAATGAGCAGGCAAGAGCCTGTTGAGTAACAATACCAGTAATTAATGAATAATAACCAAAATAAGAAAGGAATATATACAATGGGGATTGAAGAGAACAAGAGACCGATAGAAATCCTGTGCAAAACGGTTTTCCAGAATCATGATTTCAGTAAACTGGACGAGATTATGAGAGATGATTATATCCAGCATAACCAGGCATGCCCGCAGGGGAAAGCCGGATTCATAGAGTTTTTTAAGGATATATTCAGAGGAGTGCCTGATTTCAGCTACACCGTGAAACGGATTATTTCCGAAGGTGATATCGTTATGCTTTATGCCACTACCACGGGGACGCATGATCATGAATGGCTGGGTAATCCTCCAACAGGGAATGAGCTTAGTTACGATGTTGTTGATATTTTCCGGATTGAGGACGGGAAGATAGCTGAGCACTGGGATGTTGCGGACACGATGAGAATGGCCAGGCAGCTTGGCAGAGTAAAGTAAGAGAGGTTATGAACTTTGCTGGAACTGTAACCCTCAATGGTACTTTCCAAGGGATACCACCAAAAGGTGGGTTAGGCTAACTACAGGTGATAAAACGTAAATGGTGCGAGGAGTGTCCAGAGTAACACTAATATCCAGACTCGACCTTTACCGATATTATAGTCGTCAAACAATACCTGCCATGGTTTCTTCCTGGCATAATGACCAAAAATGAACTCGAAAATAATGGTTATGGCTAACCAGATTCCACCGATTGAAAGCGCCTGACCTGAAGATTCCAGCGGCCAAATATTAGAGAAAATCCAGACGTAAATTCCCATCAGGAGTATAAACGAAACAGTAGAAGCTTGATGGGCTGATAATTCACTAAGGTAACGACGATAGACTTTATCTCTCGTCAAACCGTTCAGGATTGCGAGAAGTACCAGGCCGAACCAGAGTATTACGTATTTCCAGACCATTTTCTTAGAATACCTGTTATCCGGGGTATAAAAATGGGGACTACCGGTGGATTCGAACCACCGGCCAGACGCTTATGAGTTCCATATTCAAGATTATTTAATGGGTAATCGGGATGTCTGTCTGGTGATGCGAGTGTCTATCTGATAATCTTCACCTTGATATTCCCTCGTTAATTCTTCGGTGTACGCTTGAGCTCAAACTTGTTCCTCACGTTCGGATCAGGGCAGGTCACAGCATATGTTTCAGGATCGGGTTGCCAGGGATATTGTCCGCCATACCGCATTACCATAACTGCTTCATCAATAGCCTTTAAGGCTGAAGGACAGATATTCTCGAGGACCATTTCCATTGGTCCTTTAATTTCCCAGGTATCTCCTTCCTTGTGGCCGTAACCACAGTCTCCGTCGCACTCCTTGCCGATCATTCTGACGGTGACATCATACGCATCAGCTTTTTTATCGGTCTCGGGTTCACGTCTCACTTCGAAAACGTTGTTAACGAGGTGATCGGGACAGCATTGAGTGACGACGTTAGGATCGCCTTCCCACGGGAAACTGCCGCCGTTTTTCAGAACCTCGATAAACGGGCGAAGAGAGTTGAACGCAAAGCTGCATAATCCCTGCGGAGTCTTATTATCGTACAGCCATTCGGTACCCGGCTTAAGCCCCTGGTTACAGGGCCTGTCATTTTTTAATAATTTTATCCTGATTTTATACTGGTCCGCCATTTTCCCCTCCATATGTTAGAAAATATGCTCTATGCTATATGAAGCTCGTAATAGTGTCAACACCGGATTTTTCCTGTCTCCTGAGAATAGGATAGAGGGTAACCCGAACAATCCGCTCCGGATTATTTCATATAAATTGCCGCTCTTACAGGTCTATGTATTCCTTCGGCTCGAAGTTCTGTGCCATCGTCCAGGCAGTAGCTTTCCCTTTAAGTCGGTAGAGTGCCACGACATCGATGCCGTGCTCTTCAACGGTAGGTTTCATAAACGGGCGTTCTTCGACCATTTTCTCTTTTGCGGTAACGTCATTAATAATCTCAGCCGTACCGCTGACTCTTACCTGGACTCCTCCCTTTAAATCATTGAAACAGAGTTCCATTTTTGGATTATCGACTACCTGCTGATGGATGTCTTTGATCGTCCATGTCTGGATAATGATGCCGTTTTCATCGGCTTTCGGTATTCCCATGGCACGGACGCGCGGCTGGTCTCCTTCGACAGTTGCCATCCAGGCAATAGGATTAGCCTTGATAAGTGCGAAAATTTCCTCTTTTGTCATCTTATTCTCTTCTCCTTTACTTAACGGATTAGCATGCAGGTGCCGGGTTTGTTCATTCAACTTATCGACTAATATTACATCATTCCGAGTGTATAGTCGATTAACCCATCCATTCCCTGCTTAACAGCTATATTAGACATTGAACCTAACCTCCTCTTGTTCGAGCTGCGAGACGATAACCGAGGACAAATACTAGGTCAACCGGAATGTGACACAGAGTTTAGACTCAATTACACTTGGTTCTTGTATTGACTTCTTATTCCGTGCTGTAATAAACTCAACAATACTTTGTGGGTGCTATGAACTGATGAAGTGTGGAGGTTTGTAGTACCTGTTTTGTTTTTAAGGGAGGTGATGTGTTTGGAGATAAACTACCAGTAATTACTACCAAAATATTCACTGAAAAGGGAGAGTACTGTGTCAACCGAAGAGAATATGGCTAATCAGCGTCGTGTTTTTGAAGAAGGATTCAATCAGAAGAAGCTTGAAGTAATAGATGAGTTTTTCGCTCCTAGCTATTCTTTTAAGAGTCCGTTGGGTATGGATATTAAAGGTGCCGAAGGTTTTAAGGAGATTTTAGCTGTAACGCAATCCGCTTTACCTGATCTGCAAGTTACGATAGAAGATATGTTTGCCGCCAACGATAAAGTGGCAACCCGTTTCACGATGACAGGTACGTTCACTAACGAGATGATGGGGATATTTCCGACTGGTAAGAGTTTGTCAATATCCGGGATAGTCATTACTCGCTGGGAAGATGGTAAGGAAGTTGAAGCGTGGGAGAGTTTTGATACACTTGGTTATTATCAGCAATTAGGTCTTACTCCCCCTAACTGAAAAGATTGGGAAGTAAATATAAAGGAGACTTAAACAATGGGTATAGAAGAGAATAAAGATGTTGTGCGGCGATATTTTGAGCTTTACAACCAACATGACCTAGATTCCGCCTATGAAATTCTTACTCCAGGTTGTTTTGGAGAAGGCGTTACATTGGAACAATCGAGACAGTTAGATATTATGATATTCAAATCATTTCCTGATTGGAAGATTACGATACTGGACATGGTAGCTGAAGGTGATAAGGTAGCCTTTATAGAAAATTACACAGGGACACATACAGGTGAACCTTATATGGGTATCCCGCCGATGGGTAAGAAGCAAGATTTCAACGCTACCCGTATTCTCAGGATAGTCGATTACAAAATCGCGGAAATTAAAGGTACAGAAGATTTATTAAGTTCGGCGCAGCAGCTTGGAGTTTTACCTTCATTACCAGAAGCCATTCAAGCATATAATGAATCTTTGAAATAGCACTACCGCTACCTGAAGAAGTTGGACACAAATTGGTGGCAACGGGTGGATTCGGACCACCGACCAAGGGCTTATGAGTCCCCTGCTCTACCACTGAGCTACGTTGCCACGTGAATAATTGTATCCACTGGAACTGCCAGTGTCAAGCATCCCTTGTGTTTCTTCCCCCGCTTTTTACCCCTTAAAACACCTATTCATCATCACTAAGATAACATACTCCGAATTTTTAATATTAGGAATTAATCACTTACATGATTCTCCGGATTCCGGTTTTCACCGGAATGGATATATACCTGTTTTTCTTTACATATACTGCCATCGGTAAAGAAATTGTGCTAGAATGTATCAGGTAATCACAGTTTACCTCCCGCAGTAAGGAAAGCGTTATATGGCTACTTTAAAGAAGCAGACAAAAAAGAAAAAAGCTCCGGTAGTGGTCCAGGAACGTGAACCGAATGTAGAACAGGTATCATGGGGCGATCTGACCTGGATAAACATAGAGGGGCCGACCGAAACCGAGATTAAATACCTCGCTTCGAAATACCCGTTTCATCCTCTCGATCTTGATGATTGCCTCAGTAAGATCCAACGCCCCAAGATTGACGAATACAAAGATTACCTGTTTATTGTCTTCCACTTTCCCGTGTTTAACCCGGAAGCCAGGGTAACGACGCCCAGCCAGGTTTCCGTGTTTATCGGCGACGGCTACCTGATCACTCTTCATAAGGGAGATCTGAAACCGCTGGTCAAACTGTTCCGTGACTGTGAACTGAATGAGGAAACCCGCGAGGAGAATTTTAACTATGGTTCGGGTTATCTCCTATACCGCGTTATCGACCGCCTTATAGATTACTGCCTGCCGATCCTGAGTAAGATCGGTGACAACATAGAAAAGGTCGAGGAAGAGATATTTTCCTCGGGTATTCCCAGGGGAATACGAGAAATATCGATACTCCGCCGCGACGTTATCGCCTTCAGGAAAATCGTCTGGCCGATGCGCTCCGTACTGAATCGACTCGGAGTCAAGGTGCATCGTTTTACCAATACAGATCTTACCGTGTATTTCGGCGATGTTGTCGACCATCTTGACAGGATCTGGGACGGACTCGACGAATACAAGGAAATCGTCGAAGGGCTCAACGATACCCACGACTCTGTGGCTACCAATCGTACCAACGAAGTGATAAGGATGCTGACCATTATCGCTACGGTACTTTTACCCATTACGGTCGTTGCCAGTATATTCGGAATGAATATACCGTTGGGCGTGTTTGGTGATTCTCAGTACGCGCCGGTATTCGTTACTCTTATCTGTCTGGTAATAATCGGTGGGATGCTCCTTTTCTTCAAGCACCATAAATGGATATAGCCCGCGAATTCAGAATCCATTCCGGAGTATGACCTTTTTATGAATGTATCGCACAGATTCGTGTTTATTGCGGTTGTTTTTGTGACATGCCTTATCACGGCAAATATCATCGCGGTAAAGGTCATAAGCTATGGTTCCTTTATCCTTCCCGCAGCCATATTCGTCTTCCCTCTAAGTTATATATTCGGAGATGTTCTTACCGAGGTGTACGGATACAGGTGGTCCAGAAGAGTTATCTGGCTCGGTTTCATCTGTAACCTGATATTCGTGTTCTTCGCATGGACAGGACAGTACCTGCCATCGGCGCCGTTCTGGGAAGGCCAGGCAGCGTACGAATCGATTCTTGGCTATACACCCCGGCTTCTCGCCGCTTCATTCTGCGGCTACCTCGTCGGGGAATTCGTGAATTCCTTCATCCTGGCGAAAATGAAAATTTTTACCAGGGGTCGCTGGCTGTGGAGCAGGACTATCGCTTCCACGATAGTCGGTCAGGGACTGGATACTGCGATATTCATCATGCTGGCGTATATCGGCACACCGGTGTTCGATCCTATAATGATATTCAATCACTGGCTTGTAAAAACCGGTATCGAGATAATCGCGACTCCTTTAACATACCTTGCGGTTAATTACCTTAAGAAGAAGGAGTCTATAGATACCTATGATCATGATACCGATTTTTCACCGTTTTCGATAAAGACCGGTTGAAAGTACAGAGAGGTTGAAATTTATGAATATTAAGTTGCTGGGCGCTCACAACTGCGAAACACGTGAATACGGTCATACCTGCTTTGTGGTCGATGATATCCTGGCGGTCGATGCCGGCAGCCTGACCTCAAACCTGTCAATGGAAGAACAGAACCGCCTGCAGGCGGTGATACTATCTCACCGACATTACGACCATATCAGAGACGTAACTGCCCTTAGTACAAATTTTTATCACTCCAGAACGAGTATAGATCTATACACTTCTCCGGATGTGATTGAAACACTCGACAAGCACTTTTTTACAAGCGGTATATACAGGGACCTTACCGGAGAACCCCTGGGAAATCCTACCCTCAGGATGCATATCGTGGAACCATTCCAGACATATACTATCGCGGGATATGAAATTACCCCTGTTCCGGTAAATCATTTCGGAATTACCAATGGTTTCAGGATAATTTCAGCGGAAGGGAAACAGGTATTTTATACATCGGATACCGGTCCGGGACTTGAGGAATGCTGGAAAAACATATCACCAAAACTACTGATCATCGAGGTAACCGAAAATAATACCAGTGGAGAGGATTCTGAGAAACCCGGCCATCTCACTCCGAACCTGCTTAAACGGGAATTAATTTCGTTCCAGGAGATAAACAGATATATACCCGATGTCGTCACCGTTCATATGAGTCCCCGGATGGAAGAAGAAATTAAGACCGAACTTTCGGTAGTAGCGGATGATTTGAACTGCCGGATCACTCCAGGCTATGAGGGAATGGTAATCAGTTTATAGATCCAAGTAGTGGCTCAAGTAGTGGTTAAGGAATGAAGTTTATAGTCGACCATAACGTCGGAAAGCTGGTGAAATGGCTCAGGATGCTGGGGTATGACACGGAATTTTTCACTGGTGAGGATGACTGGCAGATGGTAATCAACGCTCACAGAGAGGAAAGGATCATCCTTACCAGGGATACCGGGATTATGAAACTCGGTATAGTTGACAGCGGCAAGGTAAAAGCCATTCTTGTTAATAGTGATGAGCCGGAGGAACAAATCCGGCAGGTAAACGAATCAATTGACCTGGATTTTCGGTGTGGATTGTTCACCCGTTGCATGGAATGCAATACACTTCTCGAAAAACGGACTATAGATGAGGTGCAAGACCGGGTTCCTCCGTATGTGTATGAAACCCAGGAAGAATATATGGAATGTCCTGCCTGTAACAGGATCTACTGGAAAGGCACTCACTGGCAGGCAATGATAATAAAACTACAAAAACTTGTGGGAACTTAAATAAGGAGCCGATAGTGTCTTGACCCTATTCGGGGTTATTGTTACACTTCAAGTTAACAAGACATAACAGGATATATTATGAAAATAGTAACAGCCAATCAGATGATGCGTATCGACCGTGAGTGTGCGGAAAACGGTTTGCCGACAAGTATTCTCATGGAGAATGCGGGAAAGGCAGTCGCGGTCGAGGCTGCGCGGATACTGGGAGAATACTATTCAAAGAAAATCGTTATCCTCGCCGGTCCCGGAAACAATGGCGGAGACGGTCTGGTAGCTGCTAGGTATCTCTGGGATTCCGGACTTGAGGTCAGGCTTTACCTGTTTGGCAAAAAACGGGTAGATGATCCCAACCTTGAATTGATCCATGACAGGAACATATCCTGCACTGAGGTATCTACGGACAATGACCTTAACGAACTCACTACCGACTTGCGGGATACCGATGCCGTACTGGACGCTCTGTTCGGAACGGGTACCAATCGTCCCCTGGAAGGTGTTTTCAGACAGGCGCTGGATATGATCGGTAAAGCATCCAGGGAGAATCCAAATCTGCAGGTATTCGCGGTTGATATTCCTTCGGGAATGAATGCTGATACCGGGGCTGTCGATGATGTTTGTCTTTATGCTGATGATACCATAACACTCGGGTATCCCAAGGTTGGGATGTACAACTATCCCGGTTCAGAAAGAGTCGGCAGGATAACGGTGGTAGATATCGGCATACCACCACAGATGGCAGAGGGTATCAGTTTAGAGTTGAATACAGCTGAAAAAATTAAACCTCTATTGCCTCGGCGACCGATAAGCGCAAACAAGGGAACCTTCGGAAAGGTGCTGGTAATTGCCGGTTCGGTGAACTATATTGGTGCTGCTTATCTAGCCTGCTCAGGTGCTATGAGAGTTGGAGCCGGACTGGTAACACTGGCAGCTCCCACCAGCATCCAACCGGTATTGGCATCGAAGTTAACTGAAGCGACATACCTGCCCTTGCCTGAGATCAACGGCCGAATCAATTCAAAAATCTCGGTAAAACTACTCGAAGATGAACTTCCGAAATATGATTCTCTGCTTGTTGGCTGCGGGTTGGGACAAAGTGAACAGACCGTAGACCTGATCAGACGATTGTTATTCGACAATGAAATAGATTTACCTCCGGTAGTACTTGACGCCGATGCGTTGAATATACTGGCGGATGAGCCTGAATGGTGGCGGCGTTTTACAGGTAGTGCTATACTAACACCACATCCCGGTGAAATGTCACGTTTAACCGAGGTTCAGGTAAATGAGATACAACAGGATAGACTAAAGGTTGCCGAAGAAGCAGCACAGAAGTGGAATCAGACGGTTGTGCTGAAAGGAGCTTATTCGGTAATTGCATCGCCGGAAAACCCTTCGGTTATAAACCCGGCAGCTAACCCGGGGCTGGCCTCAGCCGGCACGGGTGACGTACTTGCTGGAGTGATTTCCGGATTACTTGCCCAGGATCTACCTTCAGCCGACGCGGCTTCATGCGGTGTGTATCTGCATGGTGAAGCTGGAGAGAGTGTGAGAAAGAAACTTGGCGATACCGGTATAATCGCCTCGGACCTGTTACCGGAACTCCCGGTAATAATAAAAAAGATAAAAGAAGGAATTTCAGGATAACCCGCACAGGAGAAAAGGGTATGCTGCTGGCGATAGATACAGGAAACACGAGTGTTACTATAGGGGTGTTTGAAGAAGAGAACCTCCGTGCTACCTGGCGTATATATACCCGTATAAATCAGATGGCCGATGAGTATGCGGTCATGATATTGAACCTCCTGAAACAGCAGGCCCTTGAAGTTTCCGATATCAATGATGTAGCGATCAGCTGTGTTGTGCCGCCTTTACGCAGCACATTCAATGAACTGTTTCGTAAATACTTCAATATAACACCGCTTATGGTAGGACCGGGAATTAAGACCGGAATACGCATCCGAATCGATAATCCGAGAGAGGTAGGTTCCGACCGGATAGCGAATGCCACCGCTGCTCATACAATATATAAAGACGATGTGATCGTAGTGGCTATGGGGACGGCCACCGCTTTCGATACTGTTTCGAAAGAAGGTGATTATCTGGGAGGAGCGGTGGCACCGGGATTTGCCATATCTGCAGAAGCTCTTTTCACCCGTACTGCGGCTTTACCCCGTGTCGAGTTCGTTCGACCTAAAAAAGCGATCGGCTCCAGTACGGTCACGGCTATACAGTCAGGATTGATATTCGGCTATGCCGGATTAATCGAAGGCGTGGTAACCCGGATACAGGAAGAAATGGGTAAGAAAGCCATGGTCGTTGCTACCGGGGGTTATGCCGAACTGGTTGCCGGTGAGACAAGGGTAATAGATACGGTAAACCCCAACCTTACACTTATGGGACTGAAGATTCTTTACGAAATGAATACCGCCTAGCCTTTACTCAAGGAGGCCGAAATGTCCGAAGAAAAAACAGTAGTACTTGGAGTAACCGGCGGAATTGCCGCCTATAAAGCGGCGGATATTGCGAGTAAACTGGTACAGTCGGGAATGACTGTTAAGACGATTATGACCTGTTCAGCTACCGAGTTTGTCACTCCGCTTACCTTTCGAAATCTAACGGGACAGCCGGTAGTGACGGATATGTTCGACCTTGAATCCGAATACAGTGTAGAACACGTAGCGCTTGCCGAAGCTGCCGACGTGGTAGTAATCGCGCCGGCAACCGCCAATATCATAGCCAAAATAGCCTGTGGCATTGCAGACGATTCTCTTACCTGTACCGTCCTAGCTACGGAAGCCCCTGTGGTTGTAGCGCCGTCTATGAACGATAACATGTATAAAAATACTGTTACCCAGGAAAACATCGAAAAGCTGAAAAAACGCGGATTTATTATTGTTGAACCTGAGTACGGCCGGCTTGCATCGGGTAAGATCGGCCAGGGAAGACTTGCTGAAATAGAAAAGATAATCGAAGCCGTAAACCTGTCACTGGATAAACAGTAATGAGTCTCGCAGGCAAGCATATCATCGTCAGCGCGGGAGGTAATCGTGAACCGATCGATCCCGTTCGCTATATCGGAAATCGTTCCTCAGGCAAAATGGGTTTTGCTCTTGCCGATGCCGCGAAAGACAGGAAAATGAAGGTCACGCTGGTGACTACTATCTCTCCCCCTAATCCGTCGAACTACGATGAGATCAACTTCGTGGAAACTGTTGCCGAGATGAGGGAAGCTGTTCTTGAAAGCTGTGAATCAGCCGATATCCTGATAATGGCGGCGGCAGTTGCCGACTATACGGTGGTAAATCCCGCTCCGAACAAGATAAAGAAGAAAGGCGATAAGCTGATCCTTGAACTGGTGCAGACAAAGGATTTTCTCCTGGAAGTGCCTGATACTGTCTTGAAAGTAGGATTTGCTGCCGAGACCGAAGACCTGCTGAACAACGCTCAGAAGAAACTTGTCGAAAAACGCCTGGCTTTCATTTGTGCCAATGATGTATCGGCACCGGATGCCGGTTTTGCCGTAGATACGAACAGGATCACCATTCTTTATAAAGACGGCCGACAGGAAGAATTACCCCTGATGAGTAAAAGGGAAGTAGCGGAAAAGATACTCGACCGGGTAGAAGAGATGATGGTCAGTGGATGAGATGATTATACGGCAGTATTTACCTGAAGACGAGGAAACCGTTATTAATCTCTGGAAAATATGTAATCTCACAAAGCCCTGGAATAATCCTGAACAGGATATCAACCGCAAACTGGAAAACAGCCCTGAATTATTTCTTGTAGGTACTATTAATGGTATAATCGTTGCGTCTGTAATGGCTGGTTACGACGGGCATCGTGGCTGGATATATTATCTTGCAGTAGATCCCGAACACCGGAAGCAGGGACTGGGAAGGCAGATGATGACGGCTGCCGAAGAAAAACTCCTGGAAATCGGATGTCCGAAGATTGATCTTATGGTGCGGAAAAACAACATGGATGTTATTACTTTTTATGAAAAGATCGGTTATGGTCATGATGAAGTTATCACGATGTCCAGGAGACTGATAGAAGACGAACCGAACAATGGATGATATTACTACCACTCTCATACGAATGATTCCCTCACTTGTTGTCTGGCTGATAGGACTTATTTTGTCGATCAAAATGCTCAGACGCGGGGGAACTAGACCCGAGAAGCTGCTTATAGCCGGTTGCAGCCTGATCCTTCTCAACACGATCCTCAGTCCTCTTTCAGGGATACTGATTGATATATGGGTGAACCAGGAGAATGCCGGTATAACATCAATAGGCAGGGCGATGGCTCTGATATCCATACCAAGGATGATTATCAGTCTGGCTGGCTTCATCTGCCTGGTAATGGCGTTCTGGATTAAGTTCAAGGTTAAGAAGCCGGGGGTGACGTAGTGGACACCGGCGATGTGTTGATGATGATTTTTTCCGGATTTCTTGGATTCGGGATTCCGATCCTTTTTTGGATTGGGACTATCATCTTTGGTAGCATAATGCTGAGACGAGGTGGTGGAAGACCTGAACGGTTTTTCATTACTGGAGCTGCTCTGAACACCTTGGGAACATTATTACGCATACCGATTGTATACCTACCTTTCTGGATATCTTCCAGAAGTACTGGTATAGATATTATGCGGAATATTAACTTTGGTGTCGGACTTGCTGTTAATATAATCAGTGCAGTTGGAGTGATCTGTTTAATCTACGCTTTCTGGCTGAAGTTTAAGAAAAAACAGACCGAACAGGCAGTTCCCACTCAAGCAGATCATGAGATAATTCAGTAATTAATTTACATAATATATATACTGGCTGATTATACTAACATAGTGTAAAAGTACTTTAACCATACAATCACCGGTTATTACCATCTTGACAATATTATGTTACTTTGCTACTCTATTCATACCATGCAATATAGTAATTCAGGGCTAGTTGTCGTTATTTATACATAAGCCGGCCAGTGGGTCGAGTCAATCAAGGCCGTCCCCACGGGACGGCATTTTTATTATTAATAACAGGGAAGTAAAGAATGGCTGACAAAATACAGATACATGAAGAAATGCCCAAAGCGTACGAGCCGGGCAGTACAGAACAGAAGTGGTACGATTTCTGGATGAAAAAGGACTATTTCAGGGCGGAAAGAGATCCTGAAAAGAAGCCTTTTGTTATCATCCTGCCGCTTCCTAACGTTACGGGAGAACTGCATGTCGGCCATGTCCTTGTTGTCACTCTCCAGGATATAATGACCCGCTGGCACAGGATGAAAGGCGATTCGGCGCTGTGGCTGCCCGGTACAGATCACGCGGGTATTGCTACACAGGTCGTGATGGAACGGGTGCTTGCCGGGGAAGGAACAACCAGGCAGCAGCTTGGCAGGGAGAAATTCGTCGAGAGAACCTATGAGTGGGCGAAACAGTGCCAGGAGACGATCGCCAACCAGCATTATAGGCTGGGTGCTTCCTGTGACTGGAGTCGGGAGTATTTCACCCTTGATGAACAGCGAAGTAAAGCGGTCAAGACCGCTTTTGTGAATCTTTACAGGAAAGGCTTGATCTATAAAGGTGAAAGGATCATCAACTGGTGCCCGAAGTGTGCGACGGCTCTTTCCGACCTTGAAGTAGACCATAACGATGTTACGGGGAACCTCTGGTACGTTCGTTACCCAATAGTGGGAGAGGATGGCTATATAACCGTGGCGACGACAAGGCCTGAAACAATACTGGGCGATACCGCCGTAGCGGTGAATCCTGATGACGAGAGATTTAGAGACCTGGTGGGTAAAAAGGTACTGCTGCCGGCAGTGAACCGTGAGATAGAGATAGTTGCCGATGAAGCAGTCGACCCTGCATTCGGTACCGGGGCGGTGAAGATAACGCCGGCGCATGATCCGGTGGACTTCGAGGTGGCTCAGAGAAATAATCTTGGGTTCATCAATATATTAAATGACGATGTTACCATGAACGCGAATGCAGGACCTTACGAGGGTATGGACAGGTACGAGTGCCGTGAAGCAATCGTTGCCGACCTGGAGAAATCAGGGCAGCTGGTGAAGATAGAACCGTACAGCCATGCCGTGGGGCACTGCCAGCGATGCCAGACATCCATCGAGCCAATAGTCAGCGAGCAGTGGTGGGTGAAAGTCCAGCCGCTGGCTGACCGTGCCATTGAAGCGGTGAGTGATGGGCGTATAACCATAGTGCCGGCGAGTTCGACCAAGGTTTATCTGAATTGGATGGAAAATATTCGCGACTGGTGTATCAGCCGCCAGCTCTGGTGGGGTCACCAGATCCCGGTGTGGTACTGCAGTGACTGTAATGAGTTAACAGTTGCGTTAGAGCCGCCGGATAAATGCGAGCATTGCGGATCTGCAAATATTACACAAGACCCGGACGTTCTGGATACCTGGTTCAGCTCAGCCCTGGTGACGCACTCGACTCTCGGCTGGCCGGACGATACCGATGACTTACGATATTTCTACCCGACGACTGTGATGGAGACGGGTTACGATATCCTGTTCTTCTGGGTAGCCAGGATGATAATGATGGGGCTGGAGAACATGGGCGATGTTCCATTCAGCACTGTCTATCTCCACGGCTTGATAAGAGATGAACGCGGCGTAAAGATGAGTAAAGTACGGGGTAACGTGGTTAATCCGATAGAAACGCTTGAACAGTACGGAACCGATGCACTGAGATTTGCCGTCATTACCGGCACATCACCGGCGACCGATAGTAAACTCGGTTCTGTCAAGCTCGAAGCGGGAAGGAACTTTGCCAACAAACTCTGGAATGCAACACGCTATGTATTAAGAAATATACCGGAAGGGAATGTCGATACCGGGATACAGTACGGATTACTGCCGGTTGAAGACAGGTGGATACTTTCCCGGCTGAACCGAACGGTGACCAGCGTTAACAAGTTCCTGGAGGATTTTCAGTTTGCTGAAGCCCAGAGGTATATGCACGAGTTTCTCTGGAGCGAGTACTGCGACTGGTATATCGAGCTTGCCAAGACGCGACTGAACTCGGAAGAAGAAGACGTTATCTCTCCGGTACCGGTGCTGGTACATGTACTCGAGACATCTTTGAGGATGCTTCACCCTTATATGCCTTTCGTCACCGAGGAATTGTGGCAGCATTTAAAGCGGCGGCTTCCGGAAATCTGGCAGGAACAGGAATCAATTATGATATCGGCCTATCCTGAAGCGGATGAAGCCCTTTATGACGAAGAAGCGGAACGTATCATGGAATCGGTGACGGAGATAGTCAGGTCCATCCGTAACGCACGGTCTCAGTACAATGTCGACAACTCGAAATGGATAGAAGCCCAGGTGTACGGAGGAGTCCTAACCGATGCGATAAAATCTTATTCGGCGGCTATAGAGACTCTGTCCAGAGCAAGACCGGTAACCATCTTCGACGACAGGAACCAGTTGAAGACAGGAGAGAACGCGCTGGCGACGGTCCTGAAAGAGGTTGAAGTGGTGATACCGATGGAGAGCATGGTGGATGTCGAGGCGGAGAAGCAACGACTCCGGAAGGAGATCGAGCGTGACCAGGCGGAATATGACAGGCTTGAGATACGGTTGAAGGATAAAGCGTTCCTTGAGAAAGCACCGGCGGCGGTAGTTGAAAAAGAACGACAAAAGCAGGATACTATAGCGGATAAGATTGAAAGACTTAAACAGCAGTTCCTTAACTACTAAGGGAGAAAGAAGAATGAAAGAGAAGATACTGGTACCGTTGGACGGTTCAAAGGTCGGAGAGGCAGCCCTGCCGTATGTGGAGAACCTGGTGGCCAAGTTTCTGCCGGAACCGAAGGTTGAAGTGACTTTGTTACAGGTGCTTTCGTCACTTTCTCACTACGTAGTTGCCGGAGAAGCGACCGCACGGGTGCCGTACACGGAGCAGGAGATCCAGCAGATGGAGAAGACCGCGATATCATATTTGAGGAAAGCCGGTAAGCCTCTGAGGGACAAAGGAGCAAAGACGAAGAACAGAGTGGTAATCGGCCAGGCTGCCGAGGAAATACTCAAGGCGGCTGAAGAACTCGATGTAGATTTCATCGCGATGTCCAGTCATGGTCGGTCGGGACTGAGTCGGTGGGCTTTCGGGAGTGTTACCGACAGGGTAGTCAGGGGCGGCAGCAAGCCGGTTTTGGTGGTGAAGGCTCCGAAAGATGTACAGTAAGATTATTGAAATCTATCCTGCTCTCCTTTTGAAAGGGAAATGGGTGATTTATAAAAGCACTAATATCTAAACACGAAATACTAAACAATATCGAATTTTAAAATATCAAAAGGTTGGGTTGAAATTTGAACATTTGTATTTGTTTAGAGCTTAGAAATCAGGATTTAGTGTTTTTCACCTAAGCCAGGGCTACGATAAGCCGATACAAGATCAATAGGTGAGGATGTCGAGGGGTTGGGGGTAGATGAGGTTATGGTTCTGTTTTGAGCTGCCTTTAGTTTCCAGCCAGTCAAGGCCTTTACGGGTATCACTGGCGACTCGGGCTTTATCGTTCTGTTTGAGTCGGTATTTGAAGAGCCAGTAGGTGAATTCCTTTAACTCTTTAAGCCGGATCGACTTATTGTCCGAGTATCCTTTTTCTTTCCTGAACCTTTTGAGCATTACAGTACGGTTCTGGCCGTAGATGCGGCGAAAGACTTCGTGGACATTGTCTTTGTCCCGATAATAGCCGGAGGTCCATCTTTCCTTACGTATCTCCTCACCGACTGCAGTCTGCAGGGCTTCCTCAACGGTAATGCCGTAGTAGTAATTGAGGTGCTGCCCGTACCTGGCTTCACCGATACGTTCTTTAAATTCATCAGAAGAGAGTTCCATCGGTGGGCTGTTATGAAAGAGGAGAGATGTTTTTTCAGATTCCGGGATAAGGTTTGAGACGGGATCGGAGAGTCGTTCAGCCAGGAGCAGCCAGTCGAAGGCTTCACCGGAAACAAGGTAATTCCATATGCGACCGTTGACGGTTTCTTCGGCGAGGTTCCAGTTTTTTACGGCTTCGAGAAGAGCAAAATACCAGTGCTTGCCGGCAATTATATCCTGCCGGAGTTTCTTGATGATTTCATTATTTTCAGAGGTTTCAGGGTGGGGATCTATGATTTCTCCGTTTTCTGGTGGCATTTTTGTTTATTCCTGGGGATTTTAGTTATGTGGGTACATTATATCATGTCTTTTCGTAGTTTGGGTGAGATGAATGGTTAGTTAGGTAACCATAAATAGGTTCACTATTCCTATTTTATTACCATCCCGGACGTGATCCGGGATCCAGTAGACCTTTGTTACAGTACGGTTTATTCTTCTTAAATATATTTTCTATTTTTTACCTCTCTCCCGATTACGAGTAAACCCTCTCTCCAAATGGAAAGGGAATACCTCGAAAATAGGCTCATTACGTGTCTATGATTGATCTATGAAGAGTAAAGGAGAATAACAAGTGTGAACAAAAGG
The DNA here is from genome assembly GCA_016932435.1 of Dehalococcoidales bacterium. The sequence continues at coordinate 62,968 of JAFGCW010000049.1, forward strand.
CGGGGGAAGGAATATAAAGACGGATTGTTAACAAAAAAGCGTACGTACTAAGTTGAGAAGATATCTCTCAATTTATTTCTGATTCGGAGATTTCGGATTTGAGTTTTTCGTAGTATTCGAGTTTACCGGTGGTAACGAGTTCGGTTATCTTTTTGTCTATGGCTTCGCCGATTCCGGGGATTTCTTTGAGTCGGTTTTCCTGGGCGAGTTGAGCGACATCGACATCCATTTCCGCGATTGTCTTCGCTACTTTTTCGTAGGCTCTTATCTTGAATATGCTTTCTTTTTTGGTTCTTAGGAGAGCTGCGATATCGTTAAGGACATTGATAATTTCTGCGTTTTCCATTGTTAGTGATAAGCGGTGTGTTATTTCCCGTGGCAGTGTTTGTATTTCTTGCCGCTGCCGCAGGGGCAGGGATCGTTGCGACCGACCTTTTTACCATTGACCCGGTTCTTGTTTTTCTTGGTGGCGGTTGCAGTCGCTTTACCAGACTCGACTGATACGGTTTGAGGTCTGGGGATCGACCGCTGCCGGTTATCATTGGTGACAAGGCTGACACGGAAGATGGTGTGGGCTACGGTATGGCGGATATTGTCCAGCAAGGTCTGGAACTGCTCGTATCCCATATTCTTGTAAGCGTCCACGCTCTTGACCTGGCGAAGGCTTTGCCAGCCAGCTTCGAGTCGTCTCTCTTCCATGTCTGTGAGGTGCTCTTTCCAGAGACTGTCTATGGTGCGAAGCATTATCAGGCGTTCCAGCTTCCTGATTATATCGGCGCCCATTTCCTGTTCGCGCAGGTCATAGAGGGTTTTGGCCTGGGCGATGAGCCTTTCTACGATTTGTTCCGGAGTCAGAGATGAAAGCGATTCCGCGGTAAGGTCCGGAGGGAGTGAGTAGATGGTGGCTATGTCGGCCAGCAGGCCTTCTACGTTGAATTCGTCATAACGGCTTTCACCGGCGTGGGTGGCTACTATATCCTGTATTTCCTCGGAGACCATGGTAAGGATGTTGGATTTAAGATCAGCGCCGCTGATAATTTTTCTCCGTTCACTGTATATTAACTCACGCTGCTGGTTAACCACATCATCGTATTCAACGAGGTGTTTACGTACATCGAAGTGATAACCCTCGACCCTGACCTGGGCACTTTCAATTGAACGATTTATCAGTTTATTCTCAATAGGCGTGTCCTCATCGAATCCTGCCCAGTCCATTATTCCTCTGATACGGTCGCCGCCGAAACGGGAGATAACGTCGTCTTCGAGGGAGACGTAGAAACGTGTAAATCCGGGATCGCCCTGCCGTCCGGCGCGACCGCGGAGCTGGTTATCGATACGCCGGGCTTCGTGGCGTTCCGTGCCGATTATATACAGACCACCAATCTCAAGAACTTTTTCGTGTTCCCTCTGCCAGTCGGAGTCTTCGCGTCCTTCACGGACTCCGCCGAGGACAATATCGACACCGCGTCCTGCCATGTTGGTTGCGACGGTTACGGCGCCGAGGCGGCCTGCCTGCGAGACGATTCCGGCTTCTTCCTGGTGTTTCTTGGCGTTGAGTACCTGATGCTTGACCCCTTTACGTTTCAGCATATCGCTGAGCTTTTCTGATTTTTCAATGGATACCGTACCGATCAGTATAGGCTGGCCTGTCTTATTGACTTCGACTATATCGTTGACAACTGCCTTGAACTTGGAATCTTCATCCTTGTAAATACGGTCGGGCGTGTCTTCACGAACCATCGGCCTGTTGGTAGGGATAACAACCACTTCAAGTTTATATATCTTGTGAAATTCCTCGGCTTCGGTGATGGCAGTACCGCTCATACCGGCCAGCTTTTCATACATACGGAAGTAGTTCTGGATGGTGATGGTAGCGTAGGTCATACTCTCGCGCTGGATTTTCACTCTTTCCTTAGCTTCGATAGCCTGATGGAGACCGTCCGAGTAACGGCGGCCGTACATCATTCTGCCGGTGAATTCATCGACTATGATTACTTCGCCGTCTTTTACTACATATTGGGTATCCCGCTGGTACCAGGCATGGGCTGCCATCGACTTACGGAAGATAGAGAGGATATCATTGCGGAGCTTGGTCTCTTCCAGCGTAAGGGCGGCATGGGTTTCACCGCCGAATCCGCCGAATATATCCTCCACCTTCATTTTAAAAGCACGGGCAAGTCTTTCCTGGCCACGCGGAGTTTCCTTGACGGTGTGGTTCTTCTCGTAGGCGAAATAATCGTAATCGGCTTCATACTGCGTTTCTTCTTCATACTCAGCCGGGTTACCCGGTTCTTTCGGCAGGACTTTTACCTTCATGCCGCTGACGACGGAATTTATCGCAGTGTAAAGCTGACCGGCTTCTTCGGCAGGTCCGCTGATAATCAGGGGAGTACGGGCTTCATCGATGAGAAGGTTATCAACCTCATCGACAATGGCGAAGTGCGCTTCACGCTGCACGCACTGGTCGAGTTCAACTACCATATTATCGCGGAGGTAGTCGAAACCGAAATCGCTCGTGGTGCCGTAGGTGATATCGGCTTTATAAGCTTCAGCCCGGTCGACAGGTCGGAAATGCCTCCAGTGGTCGTTCTCCTTACCGGAGTCATATTCGGGATCATATAACCGCGCAGGGGTGTGTTCGGATGGATCCTGCTGGGGGTAGATACTGGCGACGGTTACTCCAAGGGCGCGGTAGACCGGACCCATCCAGTACGGGCCTTGCCTGGCCAGATAGTCATTGACCGTGACGAGGTGGGCGCCTTTACCTTCCAGGGAGTTCAGGTACAGCGGGAAGGTGGCGGTGAGGGTTTTTCCTTCACCGGTCTTCATTTCTGCTATCCTGCCTTGATGGAGAACGATTCCGCCGATAAGCTGAACATCAAAGGCACGTTCGTCTATGGTACGTTTTGCGGCTTCGCGTACGGCAGCGAATGCTTCGACAAGCAGGTCATCCAGATCTTCTCCTGACTGGAGTCTCTTTTTAAACTCATCAGTTTTCGCCTTAAGTTCTTCGTCGCTGAGTTTTTCAAATTCTGGTTCAAATGAGTTTATCTCATCTACAACAGGCTGTAGCCGTTTAAGTACTTTTTCATTCGAATCTACAAGTTTACCAAGCCATTTAAACATTATTTTTCTTTATTACTCCCGTTCGAACAGCGCTCCTACGGACTGTCCTGTGTGAATTCGCTGAATAGCCTCACCGAGTAGCGGTGCGATAGAAAGGACAGTTATTTTATCCAGTTTTTTATCGCCGTTCACCGGGACGCTGTCAGTAACTATTACCTCTTTGACCGGACTCTCAGCTATTCGTTTTATTGCCGGACCGGAGAAAAGCGGGTGAGTCGCGCATGAGTAGACTTCGGTTGCTCCTTCTTTCAGGAGAATATTTACGACATTTATAAGTGAACCGCCGGTGTCAATCTCATCATCTACCACAAGCGCTGTTTTTCCTTTTACTTCGCCGATAATGTTAATAGCTTCCTTGTTGTCTCTATTGTCTAGACGTCTCTGTTCAACAATCGCGAAGGGAGAATCGAGTCTACGGGCTACTTCCATCGTCTGTTTCAGGATCCCTACATCGGAAGCTACTACAACCAGGTTGTTGAGATTCTTATTCTTTACATAATCACTAAGAATATTCATTGCTGTTAGTTCATCTACAGGGATGTTAAAAAATCCCTGGATCTGGGCGGAGTGCAAGTCGACCGTCAGCAGCCGGTTCGCTCCGGCGACTGTCAGGAGGTCGGCGACAAGTCTTGCTGTTATAGGTATCCTCGGCTGGTCTTTACGGTCACTCCTTCCGTATCCATAATAAGGCACTATAGCAGTGATACGTTCTGCAGAAGCTCTTTTCAGGGCATCGATCATAATCAGCAGTTCGACCAGGCTGTCATTCACGGGATAACATACAGGCTGAATCACGAAGGTATCCCGCTCACGCACATTCTCAAGGATACGGACAAAGGTATTGTCATTGCTGAATTTGAAGACTTCGCAGTTGCCAAGCGGGATATGCAAGTATTCGGTAACCGCCTTTGCCAGGTTAGGGTTTGCATTACCGGTGAATACTTTTAATTCGTCCACGCTTGCACCATCCTTTCAGCTTTTTTTCAATGACAAACCCATTATATCACCATAAAGGCTTGAACTTAACCCCCAATTTGCGTATGCGGTCAGATAAAAGGACTCAAATGAACGTCGAAATAGCCTTTCCTTATATTTTTCAATATTTACTTCTTATTTTTAACTTCTTTTACCTCTCTTCCGGTTACGAGCTAACCCTCTTTCCGTTCGGAAAGAGGGTTAGCTGTAAATAGCATTATTTACAGTCTACGCTTAGTCTTAAGAGTGTGGGATACTTGCTTGAGTGGACAAAGGAGTCAAGGGAGGGAATTATGGGCTAGTCATCAGCCTAAAACTGTCTGGTAATTATGTATAAAAATGAGAGTAAATAAGAATATGGCCAGGGGGAGAATGAGTTTACTCACTCTCCCCCTTTTTTTGATTGTGGCACTGGTTCACGGTTTATAAAATATATATTGAAGTGTTAGTATCCCATCGATTTTTTCATCGTCGTGTCTATCCAGCAGTACATTGTCCAGTCATTAGGGCTAAAATATCCTCCCCAACCGGACGCATAGAAATTCTGGAGCCATGGCCACCAGAAGGTATAGATATCAACTCCGGGCAGCCATACTGCCCAGGCCAGTTCGAGACTCTTTTTCCCTACGTCTTTCAGGAGTGTATTAATTCTGGCATCGTCGATGCCGACCAGTCTGCACATCTCTTCATAAGGAGCTCTGAAATATGGATCATCGACGAGAGCAACATTATCCGGACTCTCTATCCGCAGGAACAGCATTCTCCAGGGGAACTGATAGTCCTGAACAAGAGGTTTAAAAATCATTTCCGGATAAGTCCTGCCCCTGTCCATACTGGTCATCGTGCCGGTTTCAACCACGTCAATGCTCAATTCAACATTAATGGCAGCGAAGTATTCTTTAATAATTGCCAGGAAATCCGCCTGTGCTGAAGTGCATATGATCGAGGTTTTAAAGCCATCGGGATACCCGGCTTCAGACAGTAGCTGCTTTGCTCTCTCCGGGTTATAAG
>JAFGCW010000050.1 GCA_016932435.1 Dehalococcoidales bacterium
GTGGTGGTGCCAACATCAATAGCCAAACCATAATTTCGGTCTGTCGTATCACCTCCATCTATTAGCAATATCCGTCTTGTGTTGTTATGACGGGCAACAGTTACGGTAACACGCCATTTATGACGGCGTAACTTATCCGCCAGATTTTGCAGGCATGCTAACGATATCTCAAAAGAAGAAAACCTGGTTTTTTTATGCAGTTCTCGTGTAACGCGGTCAATATCGGCAATATTATCATCGAGGGTTGGTTCATCGAGTTCCAAATATACCTTGCTTACCAGAGGTTCTAAAAGTGTGGTCGAATTAATGGATTTTTTGTTAAGCGAAATACTCTCCGGTTCGCTGTATGTAAGTGGCATTCCCTCTGTTAGTATCTCTATTTCATCCGAACGTGATTTTGAAGGGACTACTACCTCCATATCCTCTTCAACCTTTGTTTGACAGGCTAAAACATAACCGTTTTCTATCTCTTCCTTGGAGAAAAACCCAATAGCATTCTTGTCTACTCGGACTTTACCACTGATAACCTGAAGCCGACACTCACCGCAGAGGCCATCTCCTCCACAGAGACTATTTAAATAAATACCTCCTTTTATGGCTGCATCAATCAGGGTGGTTCCTTCGGCTACTTCAACAACTTTTTCTTCCGGTAGAAATTTCACTTTATAAGTAGTCATGTAATTTCCCCTTAGCTTATATCTCATTATCTCATCAGCAAGAGGTTAGATTTGGGAAATCAATGATGAGAAGTATTCATCCATTTCGAAACCACCAAGGCCGTTACCAGGAGCGGTATATACCGAAACTGACGGTTCATCGTCTGTGCACACCGATACCAGCTGGAGAAGCTCATGCCTTTCCTGACAATTCTGCCAGGCTTTCCATCCTTCAAACCGAGTCCATGTCCCAATAGTAATATAGGTTAGCGGATCATCCGTTTCGACTAGCGTCTCTCCGGATATATAACTCAGATTTCGCATACAACTCACTCGAAGGTCTTTAAGCAATCCTTCCAACCTGGTCTCTTCTCCCGGCTTACAGTGTCGCTCTATAACTACCTTAACCATTTCTCAGCCCCTCTACATTCATTCAGGAATTGCAGCTTTTGCAGTAACTTCTATTAATACTCATATTATTTGTCAGATAGCTTCTATAATTAGATTGATATCATTCGGTGAAAAGAGAATGAGAATCATTATCGTTTTCATTATATGCACTGTTTATCTTTTTGTCAATGTGTAATTTCTATATGTGGAGTATGTGCTTGGTCGTGTTAGTTGTATTAGCTGAATATAATTTTTTCCGGATTAATATCAGGCATTTTCGAGTTAGTTAAATCCTGAAGAATTCCCTTATCAGGTACAGACGAATAAATGCCGTCCGTGCAGAAGGTTTTCACTGCTGATGACTGGAATCTCCGGATAGGTAAAGGCGTTGACGCTGTACACCGGCTGATACTATCCGTTACGCTTTCACGGTATATATTGCCGATTACAAAACAGCAGGCGTAGAGATCACCGTTCGGTGCAATCGATATAGTTCTTAAGTCGTCGAGTCTGTCCGTATACGGCGCTTCGCCGCATTTTTGATTCAGGTCAACAGGTTTTTTGACATAATATTCTGAGAGATTCAGTGCTGCATTCCCGGAAGGGAAAATATCGTTCCCTTGATTTATCGGAATATGCAGGTCCGTAAAACCGTTCAGTATTTCCCTTGTCCTGGTATTATAGGTGTTGTCCGCCTGCTCGTTAACCAGCCAGGCTGGCTGCAGCTTGATCTCGATGCTGCTGTCAGCGGCTGACCGGGCAAATGAAAAGACAGGCTCAAGAGGAATATTCTCCTGGTGAAAGGCGTCAACGGAGAGTAATATCTGAGTAATTCCGGCTTTCTCAAGCGATGATACCACTTCCGCGATGCGTGATTCGTCCCTGCTGAAATAACCGTTCGTAATTATCTCCCGGAGGAGAATACCGCACTCTGTCGCTTCAGACATGATGCCACAGACATCATCCGAGTACAACAGCGGTTCGCCGCCGAAGCACATCACCGAATGGACCGGATACAAGGCAGCCACCTTTTTCAGCAATCCTTTTATCTGCTGGTATTCAATGTGGGACTTATCGCCGCTGTTTATCTTGTCGCCGACCGAACAATGCCTGCATCGTCCGGTGCAGTTATACGTCATTCCGAACTCGACCCGGTTTATGTTCATATAGGGATTCACGGGTTGGATCTTCCTTTCATTCAGCGATAATGATTACCCTTTATCGTCCGGTTTTTATATCTTCTATATACGCTGCCCAGAAAGGCTTTTCTATCGGTAATTCTTCGAAACCGATGTTCCAATACATCCTGACGGCGATCGGGTTTACCGCCCAGAGATATAGATAGTTTTCAGATATCCCATGATGATAATTAACGAGGTATTTTACCAACTTCGTACCGCTATGATATCCCCTGTATTTCTTGTGGGTCAGGACATCATCAACACGGGAATACCCTTCCATTACGTTCACGGAAGCAATAGCGATACATTTACCGGACTGATACAAACCAAGCAGATGAAAATTCTCTCTGCGAACCTGGTATTTCAGGACATTGATTGTCCAGTCACCTTCATTTTCACTGTGGATCAGGTCAATAATATCCTTTGACATATCATCGATCCTCCTGATGTCCGCCACCGGGACCGGCGACGGTACGCGGTCAACCGGATAATGGAAGAAGGTACTGTTGAAAATCTCTACCCTGAAACCTTCTTCTTCGAGGAATGGGCTCAGTATCTCAAGCTCATTATCAACGAAAGAGTGAAAAATCCGGGGCGCAATATTGATAGTATTATAGAATCTTTTTATCTCCCGGACCGCTTCCAGGGGATTATCATGAATGTTCAGGATCTGAGCATGATTGCTGTCATGAGATCGCGGGTTATCGGGATTATAGTAGATATAACCGAAGTCCGTGGTCTTTTTACCGGTAAATGCTTCGTAATAGGTAGTCTCTCTCTGAAACATTTGCTCTATGTCGAACATACGTAACTCCATCATTACCCAGTTCGAATCAGTATAGCATAATTGTGTACAATTGTTCCGTACTCTTATAATACAGTGGTAGCGTTGATTTCGATCGGTGAAGCCATATCGTTCGAAATCGCGGGTGCTGTTCCTGGTAATTATTGAAGGGGAGATCTATGAACGAAAAAAAACACAGTCCGGATAAGTATGATATGCGCTTAACACTCCTCGGAACCGGAGGGCCCACACCGGTGATGGAGAGGTTCGGTCCGAGTATCCTGGTCGAAGCAGGCGAAGAAAAACTGCTCATAGATGCCGGTCGCGGTGCCATCCAGCGGCTTATGCAGCTTAAGCAACCTGTCAGGGAAGTGCGGTCGATTTTCCTGACCCACCTGCATTCGGACCACATCGTTGGGCTTCCCGACCTGTGGCTGACCGGCTGGTTGAACGGCAGGCCGGAAACTCCCCTGAGAGTCTGGGGGCCGCGCGGAACCAGGGATATGATGAAATACCTCGACCTGGCATTCAACTATGATATACGTATCCGGTCGTTCGATGACCGCCTTCCACCGGAAGGTGCTGTCATCCTGGCGGAAGACATCGAGGAAGGAATTATCTATGATGAAAACGGAGTCAGCGTAACGGCGTTCGAGGTGGATCACGCACCGATTAAGCCTGCCTTCGGTTATCGTATCGATTATATCGGCAGGTCTGCCGTAATCTGCGGCGATACGCGTTTTTCAGAACACCTTATCTCGTACGCTACGGGTACGGACGTTCTTATTCATGAAGTTATCGCTCCCGATCTGATGCGGGGACGCAGTGGCGGAAATTCGGAAGCGATGGAGAGAGTCATCGAGCATCATACGATTCCTGAAAAAGCCGGAGAGGTGTTCGCACGTGCCAATCCCCGGCTTGCGGTATATTCTCACATAATACCGGTCACCGCTACCGCTGACGATATCATACCACCGACACGAAAAACCTATTCTGGTCCGCTGGAAACAGGCGAAGACCTGATGGTTATCAATATCGGAGAGGATGTGACGGTTCAGCGGTTTAGTGAATAACGGGCTGAACAACTAATAACGTATTTCACAGTTTGTCATTAAACCGCCGGCAGCTTTCCACGAAGTTCGGAGCAAGCTGCGGATCGCTTCCGAAATGGATATGAATGTAGGAAGCTAACAGGTTATTTATTTTGAACCCTTCTTTAAAGCTATTTTTTTCTTCGATACTCCAGGCATTTGCTTTTTCTTCTCCGGCAGTCAGCGTCGACCAGTGAAATTCATGTCCTCTTATTACAGTCCCCTTTTTTACCAGGGGATTATCCTCCAGGGCGGTGACGGTACGATATCCAAGACTCAATCTAGGGCTCTTTATCTGCGCCTTGATGGGAAGTATACCTGCCATACGAAACTCTTTATTCTCGAAATCCTCTATCGTCTCACCGAGGTACATGTATCCTCCGCACTCAGCGTAAATCGGCATCCCGGCATCGAATGCTTTCGCGATTTCGGTCTTTAGACCGGTATTGCTTGCCAGCTCAGCCGCATAAAGCTCGGGAAAACCTCCGCCGAGGTAGAGACCGGATATACCTTCTGGCAGAGAGATATCATTCATCGGACTGAACGGCACTATCTCTGCACCCCAGGCTTCCAGCAGGTCCAGGCTGTCCTGGTAGTAGAAACTGAATGCCCTGTCCCTGGCAACTCCCAGGCGGATAAACGGTTTCACCGGTGATTCAGGATATAGCCTTCGTACCGGTTCCGATGAACCTGCCGTTTCTGCAAGCTCGATTATCTGGGGGATATCCAGTGTCTCGCTACATTGTGTAATCAAAGTATCGAGAAATTCCTGTTGAATGGGATCTTCCGCTGTTGGAATAAGACCGAGATGCCTTTCCGGTAATACCAGGTCGTCACGGCGGGGAAGGAATCCCACCACCGGAACGCCGGTGTAATGTTCGATAGCATCACGGCAGATTTCCAGGTGACCCGTGCTTCCTATTCCGTTCAATATTACTCCGGCTAGTTTTAGATCAGGATCAAAATCATGGTAGCCTTTCACGATGGCGGCGATGCTTCTGGCCGCTTTTCCGCTGTCAACCACAAGTATTACGGGTGCTTCAAGTAATTTCGCCAGTTCTGAAGTGCTGCCCTCATCAGCAGTGGCATACCGCCCGTCATAAAGTCCCATCACCCCTTCGACCACGGCGATATCTTTTCCCTGCATTGCACGCCGGTATAACTCGAGGACTGATTCTTTACCAAGCATCCAGGTATCGAGATTACGCGAGTGTTCTCCCGTAACAATAGTATGGTAACCGGGATCGATATAATCAGGTCCGGACTTGAACGGCTGTACTTTCAATCCCTGACGTGCCAGCGTTCCCATCAGTCCTGTCGCGATGGTTGTTTTGCCCACACCGCTGGTTGTCCCTGCAATAATTACTGCTTTATTCGACACATCATTCCTTGCAGATGTCAGACTGCTTCCTGTTCTTTGAGTTTTCCGATATCTTCCCAGGAATAGCCGAGTTCAAGTAATATTTCCTCGGTATGCTGACCGAGTTGAGGTGCCGGGAGTCTCAGACCTGGCGGTGTCTCACTGAAATTCCAGGGAAAGCCGACCGTTTTTATCTTCCCGTATGTCGGGTGTTCGTAGTCTATAATATATTCATTCTCTGTTACCTGGGGATCCGAAAGCAGGTCAGGCAGCGTCTGTACCCGCGTGGATATTAGCTTATGTTCTTTTAGTATATCGAGCCATTCATCCTGGGTCCTGGTTGCGAATATCGTATCAAGTTTCTTTATCAGGTCCTGGGAGTTTTTTTCCTGGCTTCTTACCTTGATATCACGAAACCTTGGGTCGTTTTCAAGTTCTTCGATACCGAGTGCCTTGCAGAATGCGGACCAGTACCTGTCGGCGGCCAGCATTGCCAGCGCAATCCATTTATCATCGCTGCACCTGTAGTAATTCCACAGAGGATTTCCCATATTTGTCCGGTTACGCCTCGGCATCACCATACCTGAATGAGCCATGCTGTTTACCGGCAGTCTTTCCAGTCCGGCAACCATACTTCCAAGGAGTGATGTATCTACCATCTGGCCTTTACCTGTCCTTTCCCGGGAAAACAAAGCTGCCAGGATTGCCTGTACCAGCATGATTCCGGCAGTGGTATCCGCGAATCCGGAGATAAATATTGCAGGTGGATCATCCGGTCCACCCGTCTGATATGCCATCCCTGAACGGGCAATAGCGGCAAAATCCATTGCCTGGTCTTCACTGTCGGCGCCTTTCAATCCCCAGGGGCTGGCATAGGCGTAAATAATTTTTTCATTGTAGTTCTTTACTGTCTCGTAATCGACGCCAAGTTGCCCGGCAACGTTTTTCCTCCAGTTATTTAACATAACATCGGCGGTTTCCACCAGTTTATAAAAGATTTCTCTGCCACTCTCTTTTTTCAGGTCGACCGTCATACCGCGTTTATTACGGTTCCAGGCTTCGAAGTGACTACCTCCTGTTTGAATGCGGCTTGCCGCACCGGCCAGTATTTCGATTCCACGTCCCAATTCACCCGTAACAGGAGGTTCTACCTTGATTACATCGGCTCCGAGATCACCCAGCAGCGCTCCGGAAGTAGGTCCCAGCTGGACAACACCGCAATCGATTACCCTTATTCCATCCAAAGGTCCGGACATAATACACCTCCGCCATTAACTTAATTTTGGTTATTGAGTGTAGTGTAGTGGAAAATGAATGTCAATGACAAACAGATTGCTTGAAAGTATTGGCTCGCACGTAATTACAGGTATGTAATATCCCGATTTATTCGTTACTGAAAATTTGACTACCAGCACGCGTGATGTTATATTTGGCTACATGAACGAAATCAAAAACGAAAAGCTGCTAAAGGAACGCGAAGACTATAAGGTATTTAATCGAAACGACAGTAACGACTACTGGGCTTATACGATATGCGGCGGATGTTATTGCGTATGCGGGGCGAAGGTCAGGGTAGTCGACGGACAACCGGTAGCTATTGAAGGGATACCCGAGAGTGATCTTGGAGGGCAGGGCGGTCTCTGTGGTAAAGGCGTGGCTACTATCATGGACTACCATGATCCGAACCGGGTAAATTATCCGGTCAAGAGGACGAATCCAAAAAAAGGAATCGGTGAAGACCCGGGCTGGCAGAGGATTTCATGGGACGAGGCTCTCGATACTATTGCTGAAAAACTCAGAAAAATAAGAGAAACGGACCCCAGACAACTTATCTGGGGATTCACACCGAGTCCCGGAACAACTTTTAAGGCTACGATCCTTGTTTCGCCGTTCTTCGTTTCTTTCGGTACCCTCAATCGGGCGGCTGGTGGTGTCGGCACTGCCTGCGGTGCAGTTGCCCATCATATAGGTGCCCTGGTACATGCCGCCTGGGATATACTTCCCGACTATAAATACTGTAACTATGTTCTACGGTGTGGAGGAAACGAAGGTGTAGCCGGTGGCCGTTCCCTGGCTACCGCCATCCGGCTGGGAGCAGAAGCCAGAGATCGCGGGATGAAAATGGTCGTTATGGACCCGGTCGGATATATCTCAGGGAGTAAAGCAGAGGAATGGATACCGATTCTGCCCGGCACTGACCTGGCGGTATTCCTGGCAATGGCGAACCTTATTGTCAACGAGATAGGGACCTACGACGTTGAATTCATCCGGTCAAGGACGAACGGACCATACCTTGCCGGACCGGATAGAAAGTTTATAAGAGATACAGAAACTGGGCATCCATTAATCTGGGATGAACATGACGGAAAAGCCAAACCCTACGATGATCCAACTCTTACCCGTCCTTCTCTCGAAGGCGAATACACCGTTAATGGAGTGAAATGCCATCCTTCATTTAACCTGCTGAAAGAACACCTTAAGCAGTACCAGCCGGGATGGGCAGCCGAGATAAGCACTGTCCCCGAGGAGACGATAAGAAGACTTGCTAAAGAACTTGTCGAAGAAGCCAGGATAGGCAGTACTATAGAAATAAACGGGCAAGAGGTACCATACAGACCGGCATGCGTTGTCGGATATAAGGGCGTAAATACGCACACAAACGGTCTCCACCAGTACGCAGCTCTAACACTGATAAACTCGCTGCTGGGAAACCAGGACGTTTGTGGTGGCATTGTGGGTTCGGGGACTGTGAGAGGATTCGGCCATCCCGAAACAGGTCGTCCCAGTTTTCAACCGTATGCGGGGTACGATGGGATGCTTACACCGGGCGTCTGGTTCTCCAAGGCTCCCTGGCCGCCGCCGGAATCATCCGGCCCGGGACTTATAAACTTTACAGATGTATTTCCCCACGCAGGAAGAAATCCCTATCCGTATTGCGAGGACTGGGATGAGATATGGAGTAACGCCGGAAGGCCGTACGAACCCCAGGCGTTAGGACTCTATGGTGCCAATACAGTAATGAGCGCCGGCAATCCCAAACCGGCTGAAGAATTTCTCAAAACAGTACCCTTTATCTTTTCACTTAACACCGTCCATAATGAGACTACCGAAGGATTCGCCGATATCGTACTGCCCGAATGCCACTTCCTCGAAAACCTTGATCCAAGTTCATCCCAGGGTTATTTCTTCAACTACCCGATAGGTATGGATAAATGGAGTTTTCATGTTGGTATGCCGGTATGCGAGCCGAAATATGAAAGAAGATGTACGACGGATATACTCTTCGACCTGGCTGAAAGGGTTGGTATAAGGGAGCAATACAATACCTTCCTTGAGAACTGGTTTTCAAATAAGCAAATGAAATGGGAACAGTCCGCTACCCCCCCTACCAGCTTCGATATTATTAAACCGGGGGAAAACATCAGGACGTACGAGTTCGTCGACCGGGCATTGAAGTTCTATTTCGGTGAAGAACGCGGCCTGGAATGGTTCATGGAAAACGGGGTAATGACCTGGGATAAGAAACCGGAAGAATGTTACTGGAGATATCATGTCGATGCCCGGATTCCCGTATACTATGAGATTCATGAACATGACCGTGAAAAGGTCAAGCAAAGAGCAGAAAAAATCGGCTTACACATGGAATGGGAACAGTATACTGCGCTTCTCAGCTATTTCCCGGCAAAATTTTACACCGATGTAGAACCTGACTCCGAGTATAATCTTGTCGGTGTGTCAACCCGGGATGTCCTGCACACCCAGAGATTTTCAGCAGAAAATCCGTATGTAGATGAACTTAGCCAGATTAACCCTTATACGTATAATATTGTCATGCATGAAGAAGCGGGTAAAGAAAAAGGTATCTCTGATGGTGATACGATCTGCCTGGAAAATATCCGTGGTGATAAAGTTACCGGACGCGTCAAACTCTCAAGACTTGTTCACCGCCATGCAGTTGCAATCGTAGGACTTGGTGGCTGGGCGAAAGGACGCCCCGTTGCATTAGGTAAAGGTACTAACTTCAATGAGTTACTTATTGCCGATCATAAACATATTGACCCGCTATGCGGTGCTTTCGAAATATGTGTAAAAGTAAAAGCTTATAAGGTGGATTCCGAATAATGAGATACGGTATGGTTATAAACCTGCATAAGTGTGTCGGGTGTTACGCCTGTGTAATAAAGTGCAAGCAGGAGCATTTCCTCCCTCCTGATATGACCTGGGGAAAATTAATGATCGCCGAAACGGGAACCTATCCGGACGTAATAAAACATACCTATCCCGTAATGTGTAATCATTGTCAGGAACCTGCCTGTCTGGAATCCTGCCCGACCGGCGCTACTCAACAACGTGAAGACGGCGTAGTCTGGATCGATCAGGATAAATGCACCGGCTGTAAGAACTGCATCGATGCCTGTCCTTACCAGATACGCACATTTTTTTCGGACAGGATTGATTACTTCCGTAACCAGGGGCCGACCGAATATGAAAAACTGGCTGAAAAATTATTTCCATTGAAAAATGATATAGTCATCAAGTGTGATTTCTGCAAGGACAGAATCGACGAAGGTATCAAAAAGGGTCTAAAGCCGGGAGTGGACCGTGAAGCTACGCCGGCTTGCGTCAATATTTGCCCGGCTAAGGCACGGTACTTCGGCGACCTGGATGATCCTGAAAGTGAAGTATCGAAGCTTATCAAGGAAAAAGATGCAGTACGATTACACCCGGGATTCGGTACTGAACCGTCTGTATATTACATCTATTCTGGAGTCATGCCTGAGGACAGGCTCATATCTCTCTCTTCTTATCCGGGTTCAGCCAGGTATTCCATGTCATTGTTCCTGATGACGGCCAAACAGGCACATCAGGATGTCGATGATGAAAATGACAAACCGGTAGAGTCTGTAACCGCGGAAAACAAAGAATAAACTCTAAAGGCGATATCCCTGTGGTTATGCATTCTGGTGAGTGTATCTACTCCAGTTCCTGGTGATACTCCTCTCGAAGTTGAATGACTCACCTTCGACAAGCTTCTTTGCTGCCTCATAGGTTATCCGTCGACAGTTATCGATGTCTTGCTTCAGATTAGCAAGATATTCCTCGTTATGCAGTTTAATATCGTCAGGTATTCCGGACTCCATACGTGTCATGAAGTCTTCTTCTGAATCTTTATAGAGTCTTTCACCTGCTCCAAGCATCTGAGAAGCCATCATTACCTCAGAGATTTCCATTGAGCGAGACAGCGGAGACCAGCCGTCATCCGGCTTACCGATTATGTTATCAGCACTAACCCTGACATCATTGAAAATAACTTCCCACTGGTTATCGCCGGCAATAGTGGTTAATCGGGTAATATTCAAACCGGGACTGCTTGCATCGACGAGAAACAGTGTGATACCGTCTTCCGGATCATCGCCGGATTTCGTCCGGGCGGGAACGAGAAAGTAATCGGCAATACCGGCATTATGGACAAACAATCTAACTCCGTTAAGCAGGTGATTTTCACCATCAGCGATGGCTGAAATGGTCACATCATCAGGATTCAACTCTGTCCCTTCCAGTCCCGGGTCAGATGCGCCCAGAACGGCGGCGATTATCTTTTCGCCTTCTATAAGCCTGGGTAATATATTAGACTTCTGACTATCGCTGCCAACTTCGAGGATTATTAACCCACCGAGTACGATAGTGGACGTATACGGACTCGCGAATGCAGCCCTGCCGAATTCCTCGTAGAGGACGGCAAGATCGACCAGGTTCATTTCACTGCCGCCGTACTGTTCAGGGAAAACCAGTCCCAGCCATCCAAGTTCGGTTATCTTATTCCACAGGTCCGGGGAATACCCAAGTTTGCCAGCTTCTACCTCGGCGATAACATCCTCGGTACATTCTTTTTCAAGGAAATCTCGGGTTGATGCTCTCAGCATTTCCTGCTCTTCAGTGAAACTTACGTTCATGCCACGCTCCAGATAACTATCGTTGTACTAATTTACCGGTGTAGTGCAACTATTATACAATTCAGTCTCCAACACATCAAATGGTACTCGTTCTCACATCACAGGTATAAATTGACGCACCGGAGTTTGATAGCTACAATAAGCAAAATATGTCAATGATTTATTCTGAAAGGAGGTCCTCATTGGATTCACTCGAAGGTATCAGAGTTCTTGACCTGTCCCGTTTTCAGGCGTGTCCTCTTTGCGGTATGGTACTGGCCGACATGGGAGCCGAAGTGATCAGGATAGAGGAACCACGGGGAGCGGCGGATAGGACCTGGGGACAGCTTGGTCCGGATGGCGAAACTCTGTTGTACAAGGTGATTGGACGAAGCAAGAAATGTGCCAGTTTAAAATTAAACACTCCGGCAGGCAGGGAAATTTTCCACGAACTGGTAAAAAAATCCGACGTGATTCTCCACAATTATACTCCGGGTGCTCCTATAGCCGCTGAAGTCGATTATGAACTGCTTAAAAGTATAAACGAGGGTATCATACTGGCCGCCCTTTCCGGTTACGGCCAGGACGGGCCTGACGCCCGGAGGCCGGGTTTTGACGGAACGGCACAGGCCAGGTCCGGCGGTATGGTACTGACGGGGTTCCCGGGCAACGATCCTATTAAAACAGGTATTCCATTCATCGATGTTACGGCCGGACTTTTTACCACGGTAGGGGTGCTAAATGCTCTTTACCACCGGGAAAAGACCGGACAAGGACAGACGATCGACGTATCGCTGTACGATACGGCAACATTTGTTTCGCAGTCGATGGGAACGCTGCTGCTTTACCATTTTTATGGCGAAATACGAAAGCAAATAGGAAATCGCGGATTTCACTCGTACAACACCTGCCTTGAAGCTAAGGACGGCTGGGTGGTTCTTTCCATAGTAACCAACAGTATCTGGAAACGATTTACTGAGAAGATAGGTAAAGCGGAAATGGCTGATGATCCCAGGTTCGGAAGCGATATGGACCGTTTTCATAATGCGGACGCAATTAACGAAGTGGTCGGTAAGTGGGTCGCGGAACATACGGTCGAGGAACTGGTTAAACTCTGTGAAGAAGCCCGTGTACCATGCGAACCGGTGCAGACGATAGACCAGTTATTGACTGATCCGCAGGTACAGTCTCGTGAGATGGTGCAGCAGATTGATTTTCCGGGATTAGGTGAAATCCCGATACCCGGATTCCCCGTGAAAATGTCTCTGACTCCGGGAAGTATCAGAAGTCACGCACCGGGACTTGGTGAACACAACGATTATGTATATAGAGAACTCCTGAATCTCAGTACTGAAAAGATAGCATCTCTGAAAGAAGAAGGAGTAATTTAACTCAAGACATAAATAGAAAGCAGGTGTAAAAGATGATTATAGACATGTTCTGCCATATTTTAACCCCAAAGTACAAGGAAGAATTTTACAGGATTACTCCTGAAAATTTTTACCTGAAGAATGTCATCGATAGTCTTCCAACACTTTTTGATCTCGAACACAGGTTCAAAATCATGGATAAGTATGAAGATCTGGCACACGTACTGACACTGGGCTTGCCACCAGTCGAAGCAATAGCCACCGGCGACAAGGCAATTGAACTGGCAAGACTGGCTAACGATGAAATGGCTGAACTTGTTCAAAAATATCCGGACAAATTTCCTGCCGCGGCTGCTTCACTGCCGATGGATAATGTCGATGCTGCTCTGGAGGAAATAGACAGGGCGGTAAATGAGTTGAATCTTAAAGGCATACAACTGCTTACACCTGTGATCGACAAGCCGCTGGATCTTCCTGAGTATATGCCTATCTACCAGAAAATGTCGGAATACGATCTGCCGATATGGATTCATCCGACGCGTTCCGCGGATTATACCGATTATAAATCCGAGCCCAGGTCACGGTATATGATATTCAGCAATCTCGGCTGGCCGTATGAGACCGCTACCTTTATGACGAGGATGGTATTCAGCGGTGTTCTCGAGAAATTCCCCAACCTGAAAATAATAACTCATCACTGCGGCGGGATGATACCCTTCCTGGAGCGGCGAATGGAAGGCTCTTACGACCATGCGGTTATCCTTCGCGGAGCGAAATACACCAAAGACCTGTCGAAACCGCATATAGACTACTTCAAGATGTTTTACTACGATACGGCGTTATACGGCAGTACTCCTGCTCTGATGTGTGGTTATGAATTCTGCGGCGTCGACCAGATGGTATTCGCGACCGATTTTCCCTTCGACAGCGAGTATGGAGACAGGTATACACGCGAAACCATACACTCTGTTGAAGAGATGCCGATTAGCGACGAAGATAAATACAAGATATTCGAGGGTAACGCCAGACGGCTGTTACACCTGTAGATAATCCGTTACTTATTTCAGATTATGCTTGTACCTTCAGCTTTGTCAGGGCTTCAATCAGGCTGAAGCGTTCGTCGACGATATTCTGAATTTGGAGTAAATCTTCTTCTTTCAGATGACTAAAGCGACCCATGGTACCCGTAAATTCTTGAATCGGGAGTCTGTTCTTCGGTTTGTAGTTGAGTTTATAAACTCCCTCTTCGCATTCCCAGAGGGGGAAATAATTCGTCTCCACTGCCATTCTGCTGATTTCAATCGAACTATTTTCGGGCGACCTCCATCCTGTATAACACGGTGAAAACACGTGGATATATACCATCCCGTCTTTAACCTGTTTGGCCTTCTCCAGTTTTTGAGCATAGTCCTCGAGGTGACTGAGAGTAGCCGTAGCAGTATAAGGAATGCCATGATCTGCCATTATCAGAGGCATATACTTGGAGTTGTTCCGTTTGCCTGCCCTGTAATCACCGACCGGGGAAGTAAACGTCCACGCAGCAAACGGGGTTGTACCGGAACTCTGGATACCGGTTGCCATATACGCCTCATTGTCAACACAGATATAGATGATATTCTCATTTCGTTCTGCGGTACCTGACAGACCGGCAAAACCGACATCAGCTGTCGCGCCGTCCCCGACCATCACCACGCACATAATATCCTGACCGGTTTTCTGGTAATAACGTTTTGCTCCTGCGGCAGTCGAAGCAGCGTTGGTCATGAGCGCGAAATAACATGGGACACGCGCGCTTGCCTGCATGTTGATACCCTGTGTTATCCTTGAACAACAACCGGGAGTGCCGAAAAAGACAACATTGTCTCCCAGAATCTTGCCTGTTATCCGGGACATGGTCTCGATAGGACACCCCGAGCACAACCCGACACCCTGAGTAAAAAGGTCTTCGGTAATAAAGTGACTTCGTACTTTCTCGTTATCACTCACGAGTTCAAGCGCTTCATAGGGACAGGCTTTCACACATTCCGGGTCTCCATCACATAATTCGCATTTGAATGCAACCTGGCTGTTCTCATCCAGGAATATGTTGCCGTAGGTGCACGCCTCTACGCAGCTTCCGCAGCCGATACAGTTAGCAGTTATCACGCGTACGACTCCGTCTTCCTCACTTTTCACGATTGCGTCGGAAGGACAAGCATTCATGCACATCGGTTGAGCACACTGATAACAGGATATGTTTTTTGACCTGGCAACTTTATGAACATCCTCCGCCTTGATAACTGAGCCGGACGCTCCAGCCCTCGCTGCGCACGCATCCTCACAGGCATGACAATCCGGAGGACAGTCTCTTCTTTTTACCAGTGTATCGTAAAATCTCGCCATTTATATTCCCTTTCCGGTAATAGTAATCGAGGTAAAAATTTGTTTTACTCGATATTAAGCCATGTTATTTCCTGGTGTGGTTTACCTTCGGCAGCCAGTTGAGTTATATCCACAGCCCGTTCGACCATCTCGAGGCTGCAGTCTGTACCGCCGATACCGACTATGAAACCGGTAACCGGTATATTCTCGGATAAGTCCTGTAGCACCGCCTTTATCTCGAAAAAGTTGACACCGGACTGCCATCCGAATATCACATTCCTGTCGACAATACCGACAGCTTTTTTCCCTTTCAATGCTGCAAGCAGTCTTTCCCTTGGATAAGGTCTGAAAAGCCTTATTCTTATCGCGCCGATTTTCTCACCCTTCTCTCGCCTGCTGTCGACTACATCCTTAATCGCACCCGTCTGGCTGCCCATACTGACCATTACTATTTCGGCATCATCCGTGCGGTATTCTTCTATCTGTCCGCCGTAACTTCTGCCGAAACCTTCATGGAATTCCTTCTCTATATCTTCTATTTTTTTCTTTGATTTCTGTTGCGCAACCGTGTGCTTGTAACGCCATTCCGCGAATAATTCTTCCCTTGTATTCGTGGGTACTGTCAGAGGATCTTCCAGGCAGAGTGTCGGACGATTGTATTCTGCCAGAGGAGCAAGGAATTCATCCACATCCTCCTGAAAGGGTAGTTCTACTCTCTCTGTGAGATAAGACAGGTAGTAACCGTCGAAACATACGTTAACCGGGAGGAGTATTTCAGGATCTTCCGCCAGCCGGTATGCCATTATCATAGTATCCAGGATTTCCTGTACACCTTCACATACTATCTGGATCCATCCGGCATCTCTCGCCGTGACGAAATCCTGGTGCGATGAAACAACTCCGTCAGGAGCCGCGTTTTCTCTCGTTGAAAGTGCCATAACAACAGGAAGTCGATTCCCGGATGTTTTTAAATAAGCCTCGTACATATATCCGAGACCCTGTGATGCGGTACCGATAAAGGTGCGAGCGCCTGCAGACGATGCGCCTATGCAGTAACTAAGGGCATTGATTTCACCGTCTGCTGCGACCAGTTCCGAATTCAGGCGGCCGTCGGCAACATACTGCCAGATCGCTTCAACCATCGGCGTCATCGGGGTAATAGGTACACAGGATACAAGGTCAGGTTTACACAGTAGTACTCCATAGGCACATGCTCTGTTGCCATCGAATACTCTGACCTGTTCAACTCTCGGGGTAATCTTGGTTACCATGCCTACTTGTTCTCCTCTCTCACCATAGTTACAGCGCTATTCGGACATTCCCTGGCACAAAGGCCGCATCCTTTACAGTAAGAAAGATCGACATCGCAATACGTACCCTTATCCTGTACCGAACCGACCGGGCACTGCAGGTAACAGATACCGCAATGACCGCATATTGCTGTGTTGAACACCGGTCTTACAGCCCGCCAGTCGGCAGTCGGATATGCGAACAGAACCGGTTTTGCCGAAGCCCAGGGGCCTTCATATTCGGATTTGTACTGTACCATTAATCCCCTCCAAATCGTTTTACTTTGGTTTCTTTAAAACCTCGCTGCGCACACCTGATATTACTGTCAAGAAGCCTTTCGCTGAAAGAACTCTTAAACACTTCCAGTATCGAGTCCAATTTTGCCCATCCGGTTGTATAAAGAAGAGCACCTATTAATACGGTGTTAGTAATCGGTCGACCGATTTCTTCAAGAGCGATACCGGTAGCGTCAACCGTAGCGTACACATCTGCATTCTCATGGGGTTTTACTTCGGGCTCCTCGGGAAGGTTCATGACCACGATACCTCCGGGCTTCAGCCCCTTGAGTGCGTCGGGAGTTCGGGCGAGAAGCGGATCCGTTACTATACAGCAGTCAGGATAGTATATCTGGGATCTCAATCTTATCGGCTTATCATCAAAACGCAGGAAAACATTGACTGGTGCTCCTCGTCTTTCTCCACCGAACATAGGAAAGCAGGTGGCATACTTTCCTTCCTTTACCAGAGCAGAAGCCATCATTTCCGCGGATGAATAAGCACCCTGACCACCTCTCCCCAGCATTCTTATCTCAATCATAAACCGTAATATCCTCCATTTCTTGCTAACAATAAATATTGAATAATTAATATACTTATCTATTCATCAAATAATACGACCTGCTGATTTACAAAAAGGTGTAGTGTTGATTATTGAGTGTAAATTAGTATTGAAAGAGTTGTCAATTTTTTCCATAACGTGAGACATGAAAGGAGGTGGAGGAACTCCTCCACCTCCTCGATCAATAGCTTCGTAATTTTAAAGAGTAATACCTTTTTTCTTTAATATCCCATCGATGTTTTAAGTTCTTGGTCTATCCAGACATAAATACGCCATGCACCAGCGATTGAAGATGAAGCGATATTAATTTCACCGTGATAATTCTGTATCCATGGTTGCCACATGTTATACCTGCTTGGTGCCGGAAGCCAGATACCCCAACTATACTCAAGGACATGAGGAGCGGTATCTTTTAATACGCGAAGCATCGCCATACTATCCTTCCCGATATATTCCAGAACCTTATTATACGCAGCCTTGGTCTGCGGTGTTTCGAAATAAGAAGGATTACTTGTACTTTCCGCACGTAAATTAAGCATTTTCCAGACAGCGAAGGGATATGTCATTGACATGCACATCTCTTCCACCTGCCTGCCTTTGACCTGAGCTGTTACCATTCCACCTTCACCGGGCTCTAGTTCCATTTCAATCCCAACGATCAACAGGTATTCCTTGATAATTGACAACAAATCTACTTCACCAGTAGTACAGAGAATTTTTGTTTTAAAACCGTCTGGATAACCTGCCTCTGCCAGGAGTTGTTTCGCTTTTTCAGGATTATAAGTGAATAATTCCTGGACTACCTCAGGCATATCTTCCAGTGATACATATACATTACTAAATGTCGGAATAGGGAGGAATGGATAAGCCAGCAAGGCTCCGTGACCCTCATAGTAATCATCGAGCATTTCTTGCTGGTTTACAGCCAGATTCATTGCTTGCCTTACTTTTACATTCTTAAAAGGAAGTTCCTGCTTGTCTGTCCTCCCGCAGGGGAAGGTCGGTAATGATGCGTAGACTTCCATGTATTGAAGGTCGGGACGCTGCCCCATGAACTTCTCCCAGTCTTCATAACTCACTTCGCCCATCATGTCGAGTTTTCCGGTGCGGAATCCTGCCTGCTGGGTGGAAAGGTCCGATATAATGGGTGTTCTCAATCCGTCAAGGTAAGGGAGTTGGTTATCCGGATGAAGCGGATCATGATCCCAATAATCAGGGTTTTTCTCATAATTGATACTGCTGCCGGCTACATAGTCCGCAACCATATATGGTCCTGTACCTACCATCGTTTCCCATGTAATCATATCGTCTCCGAGTTCCGGCGGGACTAGTCGTGCCGACTCACCGGTGACAAATGTCTGCAAACCTTGAGCATGAGAAGGAACTTTTATTTCAAGGGTATATTTATCGAGTGCCGTCGCAGAAATGATGTGATCCTGGGGAGGATTACCGAATTTCAACCAGCTATTGCCAGCCCACTCACGGGTAATGCTCCAGGCAGCATCTTCGGCTATAAATTCTCTTCCATTCAACGGTGCTTTATTCCACCAGTGAACACCAGGTCTAATGTGGAAAAGTAATGTAGAATCATCAGGCATTTCCCAGCTTTCAGCCAGTAATCCTCTCATCAAATCGGTTCTTCCAATCAGTCCCTGTGTCCAGTCTGTTTCACCAGTCCCGACAGGCCCTCTAGCCCAGTCCCCTGTTAATAGACTTTCATTCGTCAGGAAATTCGGTACAAGCATGAAATTTAGAAAATATGCTGGGTCCCAGCCGATAGGGTCGCCACCCGGAGTGACAATATACCCTCCGTATTTTGGAATATCCGCTGAGACCATACCTTCTTCTTCATCTCCTGTATCTGTTCCGACGCTGGTTTCCGATTCTGTAATCTTGACGGTGTCTTCGGTATCATCTTCCGTCGTTGTTTTTTCAGCGGTTTCGTCACCACAAGAAGCTAATACCAGCGATAAAACCATAAGACAACTTAACAGCATCCAAAGTATTTTCTTCATAAATATATACCTCCTCCCTCGACTATGGCGAGAATAACGAGTACTCATATTTTAAACGGGCACCAGGAGACTTATTGCCTTAATAACCTGATGCCCGTATAAGTTTATTTATTCATTATACCTCGGATACTGCGTATAAGTGACACAAAATCCCTTATAAGACTAATACCCCATCGATTCTTTCAAATCCTGGTCAAGCCAGACATAGGTTGGCCAGTAGTTTGCACTACCCACACCGAAACCGAGATATATTTCGCCTGTGTAGTTCTTAACCCATGGCCACCAGAAATTAAATGTTGGGGCGGTCGGTCTTGGAAGTGCAAATGCCTGTTCAAGGAAATACGGCATCAGGTCTTTCACTAACTTCATTGCTGCTTTCTGGTCCGTGACCATAACTTTTCGGACTTCTTCGAACGTCTGATTAACGAGAGGATCGTCGACGCAACTTACGTTAGTTATTCCTGTTCCCGTAAAGTCACCGGCGTCGAAGAATGTACCGACAGGCGATAATCCGAGTGCTCCCATTGCTTTGTGGTTTTTGGTAGCAAGAGTGCCTGCGAGGTTGCCGATTTCCATAACCTTGAGTTCCAGTTCAACGCCGACTTTACTCCACATGTCAGCAAGCACCGAGTAGAAATCGGATTCACCGGAAGTTAATATCGCCTCAGTCTTGAAACCGGATGGATAACCTGCATCAGCAAGAAGCTGCTTGGCTTTTTCAGGATTATAGGTGTAAATTTCCCTGACATTCTCAGGGCACATCGGATCATCCAGGCTGAGATACAGATCAGCATAGGAAGGATGGTACACAAACGGCCACGTCATAATCTGTCCAAGACCGCCGTTAAGAGTGGCTCGAATTTCTTCCAGATCGGTTGCCATAATCAGTGCCTGTCTGACCCGGACATCACTGAAAGGCTCCCTGTCTACTCTCCATTTCGTTGCCCAACCGCCTTCTGCAGGCATTTCTGCCTCCAGAATATCTGGAGCCAGCTTTCGAATAGAGATTGCTGTTTCCCAGTTTACGAGATACATCTGGTCAACCTTCCCTGTGCGTATCGCAGCTTCTCGCGTCGACTGGTCTGGAATGATAAACCACTTCAGGTGGTTAAGATAAGGTAATTCGTCACCTGCACCTGGTCCAACCGGGTTCTTTTGCCAGTAGTCGGGATTCCTGTCAAAGGTAGCTGCACTGCCGGCAACGTAGTCAACAAGCATAAAAGGTCCGGGTCCAACCGAATTTCTCCAGTCAACCAGGTTGCCGTATTTATTTATTACTTCCTCTGGTATAGGACGACCCCATATACCCAGACGACTAATAGCAGAAGTTAAAGCATCTGCTGGAACCTTGATAGTAACTTCCCATTCATCTGTCTTTGTGATCTCGGCATCTCTCAAAGCAGGAGCGGCTGCATAGGTGTAACTGTTTGGATTACGGACGATCTGGTCGAGTGTGAAAACAACATCATCCGCCGTTATTTCCCTTCCGTTCACCATTGCACTGGCTTCGCTGTCTGTGTTCAGAGCGAAATGAATCCCGGGGCGGATCTGATAGACCAGCGTTCCTTCGTTCGTTTCAAAATCTGCCGACCATTCCCAGCTTTCGGCGATGAAACCTACTTTATTATCAAATACGTCCTCGCTCATCCTCCAATCGGTTTCACCGGTACCGGCGGGTCCTTTTGACCAGTCACCTGCCCATAGCGGGTCATTGGTTACACCGATAGTAGGCTGTGGAACAGGCGAACCTTTATAACACAAATCGAAACTTGTAATATCACTTGCTAATGCTAAATTAAGGGTACCGCCGTACCTCGGCTGGTCAGACGGTAATTCCACATCTTCTTCATCAACCTCATCCGTATCAAGGCTGGTTTCCGATTCGGTAATCTTTACAGTATCTTCGGTATCATCTTCCGTCGTTTTTTTATCAGTGGTTTCATCACCGCAGGAAGCTAACACCAGGGATAAAACCATGAGGCAACTTATTAATATCCAGACTATTTTCTTCATAGCTAATAACCTTTCTTTAGAATATGGTAATGGGAAAATACATCAAGTTTCTTCTCACGGGCATCAGGAATCGGTATTCAACGAAAATCCTGATGCCCTTATACAATCATTTTGCAAAATACCTCATTTTCTATGAGATTAACGATGGGCCATATAATCCAACCATGAAACTAATAACCCATCGTTTCTTTCAGCTCTTCATCAACCCATATATAATTACGGTACAGGTGCGTTGAGATATGCCCGAAATTAGTTTCACCCCTGTAATTCTGCACCCAGGGCCACCACATCCAGTAAAGATTTCGTAACGGTAACCAGATTCCCCAGGCATTATCCAGAATATGAGGAACGACTGCTTTCACAGCTTCTCTGACCGCTTTATCATCCTTACAGAGATTTTCCTGGACTATGTTATAGGCAGCTCTTGTTTCATCGCTTCCCCAGTGACTGGGATTACTTGAACTCTCGGGGCGACAATTATGCATGTTAGCAAACCCGTATGGATAGGTGTCTGACATTATCATTTCCGGGAAAGTTCTGCCTTTCTTCATCCCGAAATGAGCGCCGCCATCTACTACCTGGAGTTCCATATCGACACCGACAGCCAGCAGGTATTCCCTGATAATGGACAAGAGATCAACCTCCATAGAGTTGCAGGTCATAATTGTTTTAAACCCATTAGGATATCCTGCATCGGCAAGGAGTTGTTTCGCTTTTTCGGGATTATAGGTAAATAATTCCTGGACAGATTCGGGCATTTCCTCGAGGGGAACATACACATCAGCCATGGAAGCGCTGGGTACAAAAGGATATCCCAGCATAACCCCATGACCTTTGTACAAGCCTTCGAGGATTTCTGCCTGGTTTACTGCCAGGTTAAGAGCTCTTCGGACTCTAAGGTCATTAAATGGTAGATCCTTGTCCAGCCTCCCGCAGGGGAATGTGGGAATCCACGGTAGTGTTGGCGAATATTCCAACTCAGGATCTTGTTCTAAAAATAGTTCCCAGTCTTCGACACTTACATTAGACATCATGTCAAGTTTACCTGTACGAAATGCGGCCTGCTGGGAAGAAGTGTCCGATATTATCAATTGTTTCATACCATCGAGATACGGTATGGGATTTTCCGGATGTACCGGGTCGTTCGACCAGTAATTCGGGTTCTTTACAAAAGTTAGAGAACTGGAGGTCACGTAATCGGTCAACATGAATCCTCCTGTACCGACAACGTTCTCCCAGGTATTCATGTCACCATACATATCAACTACTTCTGGAGGGGTCATTGAGCTATACCAGCCATTAAGAAGCAGCATTTTCCCCTGTACCCGTGCCGGGGTCTTTACTTCTAGAGTATATTTGTCGAGAGCCGTAATCGATACCGGCCTGTCTTCAGGAGGGTTGGCGGAGGCAAGGTAACACCTCTCACATGCCCACTCCCTGTTTAAACTGAATTCAGCATCATAGGCAGTGAATTCTCTGCCATTCAGCGGCTCTTTATCCCACCATTGGACTCCTGGTCTGATATGAAAGATAATAGTCTCGTCATCTGGCATTTCATAACTTTCAGCCAGGGCTCCTCTCAGATAACTGATACTTTGCATATGACCGAGTTGCCAGTCGAGTTCACCGGTGCCTGCCGGTCCTTTAGCCCAGTCTCCTATCATTAAAGGCTCGTTCATGATACGCATTTCAGATATCATAATAGATAGCATTATACCCGCATCATATCCTTGGGGATCAGCTCCCAGGGCAATAAGAGTACCGCCATATTTCGGTTCATCAGGATCACGCATACCCTGCTCAATCACGCTTTCCGTCTTCTCCTCGCCCGTTTCTGTTTCGGTTATTATAACTTTATCGTCACCTTCATCTATTGATGTGTCTTTTTTATTCGTATCAGACTCACAGGAAGTGATGAATATCGAGATGACCATCAACATACTAAGCGTTAACAAGAATAATTTCCGCATTCTTCTTTTCCCTCCTTCTTTCATTCCTTACAGTACAGTTAAAAAAATATAAAAAGCACCGGAAAATGCTCGATGATACATTTCCAGCGCTTTTTCTCCTACTAAAATCACCTCCTTCCGGAAAGGTGCGGTATAGTAATCGAGAATGGAGTTAAGAGAAACTAATCCTACCTAATTGCCATAACAATGTCAATAGAAATACAGGGAAATAATCGATTATTTTACTCACTGGAAGATACAAACGCCAAATAATACGAGGATATTACTTATAATCTTAGTTGTATCCTCTCGTCTGAAATCAATTGACAAGAATTATCGTGTCAATATAATATCAGTCACATCGGGAATAAGAGTATGGATAATATCTATAATTCCATGTTCACAAATCAATATACCGTAAATATGTGGTATGTATCCCGAGTATAATTGGGAATTATCTAATATGGATTTAACTTCACAACTCAATCACATATTCTACCCTAGTTCCGTTGCAGTGATAGGAGCTTCCTCCAATCCACGGAAACCCGGATACTTATGTACTTCAAACCTTGTGAATGACGGATTTGCGGGGAAAATCTATCCTGTTAATCCGTCGCTGTCCGAGTTGTTAGGCTTAAAGACATATCCATCGATCCTGGATATTCCCGGTGAGGTGGATATGGCTATTTCCGTAGTCCCGGCTGCACAAGCTGTTGCCGTGTTAGAAGACTGTATTAAAAAACAAGTAAAGGGAATAATCTTCGTTAGCGCCGGATTCAGCGAAATAGGGTCGGATATTGGATCGAACTTACAGTATGAACTTAAGGAGATAGCGGATAGAGGTGATATCAAAATAGTCGGGCCTAACACGATGGGGCTGATAAATACAAAAGCACAGCTTAATGCCACGTTTTCGCCTGGCCTGGGTTTGGGGCGAATCGGCAATGTATCTGTGGTGAGTCAGAGTGGAGGAATGTGCGTTTATCTGGTAAATGCTTTAGCTGATAACAACGTTGGAGTTGGAAAAGTTATCGGCCTGGGGAATCGATGTAATCTCGACTTCGATGGAATGGTGAAATATCTGGCTCAGGATGATGAAACGGACGTAATAGTACTGTATATCGAGGGTTTGAATAATCCAAAAAAACTTATGGAAGCAACTTCCAGGACTGTAAAAAAGAAACCGATAATTGTTTTTAAAGGCGGCAGGAGTGAAGATAGCAGTACGGCTACCAGGTCACATACCGGAAGTCTCGCCGGAAATTATGAGTATTACAAAGCGGCATTTAAACAGGGTGGTATGATACCGGTTGACACGTTAACCGAACTTGCCGATGTGACCAAATCGCTGCTTCTCCAGCCTCCTGCGAACGGAAACAGGCTGGCAGTTTTATCTCTCCAGGCAGGCCCGGGAATCATAGCCGCGGATAAAGCTCGAGAGTACGGAATGAGACTATCGGTCTTTTCACAGGATACCATGAAACGTTTGAGGGAAAAGATCTCACCTCTTCTTTCCATAGAAAATCCGGTCGATATGGCATGGACGGGAAGCGATATCGATACCAGCCGGGAAATCATGAAAGCAGTACTGGAAGATGAAAACGTCGATGCGGTGATTGTTGCCTTTATCTCTTTCGATCTGAGTCGTGAATTACCAAAAGCACTAATTGAAGTGTCGGGTATGACGAGAAAGCCGATCATTGCGTGCGTGGGTTCCCTTGATTCCTCGGATGAAACGATTCGAGCCCTGGAAGCTTCCGGTATTCCGACCTATCCATTCCCTGACAGAGCCTGTACCGGCCTTGCAGGATTGATGAAATATGGCATTATCCGGGAGAATTAATACGGATGTTGAGAGAATATGCTTCTGGTAAACTACCTGTTTTTTTATCAAAATTAATGCCTTTAGCATTTTCTCTCATTCCGGCACTGCATTATCTGGTAAATACACGGGTGATTTTAGCTTCCTATCATAACTTCTTATATCGCAAACCTTGTTATTATTAACATATCGGATATATAATCTAGTACTTCTGTTTTAAGGTATCGAGCAAGCTTGATAATGAAATGATTAAAGACAAATTTCGACTAGAAACCCGGTGAAATCATGGTAGTTTTGCTATAGAGTAGTGTCTTTGAAGTAAATAAATAAAAAAACGGAGGGAAAAAGGTAAAAATGAAGATCACCGAAATAGAGTGCGTACCGATCAGTGCTCCCAGTCCTATGCGGGGTGAAGGCAGAACGAGTAATTTACTCCTTGTAAAAATCCACACCGATGAGGGTATTACCGGAATAGGTGATGCCGGTGGCGTAAACCAGGAAGCGGTCATTATGATGATTAAGCAGTGGGCGCCATTCCTCATTGGTGCTAATCCTCTGGACAGAGGACCTATTATGGCAAGGTTAAGTATGGCGATAGGATCTGTCTGGGGAATGTCTTATCCAGCAGCGGTATCGACAATCGACTTTGCCCTCTGGGATCTGGCCGGAAAAGCGCTAAATCAGCCGGTTTACCAGCTTCTGGGCGGTAAACAGATTGAAAAAATTCGGTTTAATTTCTTTATCCACAGTGAGAATTCACCGAAGGGTAAAGAGATGGCGGTAGAAGAAGCGCAAAAAGCAGTCGCCGGCGGTGTTACCAGCCTCGGTATGAAGTCAACGGGTTTTGGCGGCGGGGTACGATCGTTAGAGAAGGATGTTGAAATTGTAGAAGCAGTGAAAAATGCCGTTGGGGATAAAGCCGAAATTTCTTTCGACGCTAATGCCGGTTACGCTTTCTACGATTCACTTGTTCTCGGGCATGCCCTGGATGATGTCGGTCTTTATAAGTTCGAACAGCCTAATCCCACGTGGGATGTCGACGGACTGGCGGCACTCCGTTCTCAGTTAAAAACACCGATATGCGCGCATGAAGCTACCGTGCTGCTTCCGGGTTTGATGGAAGTAATTAAAAAAAGAGCAGCGGACATCGTAGGTACAAAGCTGGCATCGGCAGGAGGAATTACGGCCGGAATCCAGTGGGCTGCCATTGCTAAAGCGTCTGCTCTGGGAATGTATTGTGGTGCCATGAACGGACCATGGGAGGCAGCAGCCCAGTCACACTGGCTTTGCACCTATTCTGAGTTCAGCAGCCAGGCGCAGGCTGTGTTTTTCCCCGTGTTAATGTACAATACATTCGATACTACAAAGCCAAATGATGTTGATCTGATTAAAAATCCGATGACTTATAAAGATGGATATTTCTATCCACCGGAAGGTCCGGGACTTGGTCTGGAATTAAATGAAGAAGCTGTTCCTAAATATATAACTAAAGGAATGGAAATCGTCACTGTCGGAGAAAAAGAAAGGGCATCGGGAAGAGGTTTCTTCTAGAATAAGAACATAGACTGATCCGGAAAATAATTTATAATAAGAGAGGTCCCGGAATCTTTCCGGGACCTCTCTTTAGTTACTCTATATAGAGTTTGAATATTCTATTATCGTTCTAGCACTTGACCAGAACTCTGACGTACTTGTTCGTTCTGTGGGCGTCGAATGCATCCATGAAATCTTCAAGCGGGAAGGTGGGGCCGCGATATGGTTTCAGGTTTAGAAGAGGAAGTAAATTGACTGCCCTGGGGAACATATGTGACTGTCCGAAAACACCGTGAATTGTCAGTTCTTTGAACCAGAGTTTATCGTAGGGAACTATGATATCGGGATGATCGGGATAAATTGCGAAATACAGGATCTTACCGCATCTGGCAGCCAGGTCCATGCAGGGATTAATCATCGCAGAATCGCCGGATGCTTCGATAACACGATCGTAACCCATATCATCGGTGATTTTCATGCCTTCGGCGACGACATCCTGTGTATTCGGGTTGAGTACGTACTCAGCTCCGAGTTCGAGAGCGAGTTTCCTCTTGAATTCCAGCGGTTCTACCATCGTAAGTTTCGAAGCACCCCGCAGCTTGCATAGTTGAAGAATGGTCAGTCCGCAACTGCCGGCTCCTATTACCATCACCCTGTCACCCTGGTTGAATGGAGCTAATTCGAGGGGTTGTAACGCGGCACCGATAACTTCGGTGAGGGTAGCTTCTTCCATCTCTACGCCCTCGGGCACCTTGAAAACCTGTCTCTGGTGCACCATTCCATACTCAGCCATCAGGGAATCGACATAACCATAACCAGGGGTACGGCAGAATGTTTCTCGTCCGTGGCGGCAGTTATAGCACGAACCGCAATAACGATGCTGGTCTAGAGTTACTTTGTCTCCAACCTTGAGTTCCATTGCGTTTGCGTCTTTGCCCATCTCCACGATAGTCCCTGACGCCTGGTAACCTACATAGTACGGCAGTCGAAACGGGATTTCACCGGTGACTGCATAAGGGTCAGCGCCACCTACCGCGCATAAATCGATTTTCACCTTAATGTCCTCAGGCCCCATCTCTCTGAGAGGAACTTCCTTGACTAACGCTTTTCCCAGTTCTTCAACTACTACTGCTTTCATTTACCGTTTCTCCTTTTCATGCGGATTCGTGTGCAACCGCTGTGTGATTTGGAGATACTTTACTATTTTACGCGACATATAGTCAATAAATCCGGTAGAAGGTAATGCCAAATAAAAGTAGATATTACCCAATACCTGAAAGCCGAGTGAATGGCTTCTTGATACATCAGCTAGTCTATCTT
This sequence comes from Dehalococcoidales bacterium, assembly GCA_016932435.1. Next base: position 27,906 of record JAFGCW010000050.1, read on the forward strand.
GGGATCGACTATCATCAACTGCCTGGCAATGTCCGGATACTTGGCAATGAACAGCAACTGGTCTTCGACCAGCGGTTTCTGGGAAAGGACGTTAGCGTATCTTACCAGTTCAAGTACTTTCTCTGCTTCTTCGGTGTCTTTGAAAGAGATGGATTCCTCACCCTCCATTTCATTGAAGACATGACGGAAACCGCGAATGCCGCCGTATTGCCCTGTGCAGATTTCTCTACCGGTGTCGACGATCTCAGGTTCACCTCTTCCAAGTTCTTCGAAACCGTAAAGCTCATAGTTAGCAGGATCTTTAAGAACGCCGTCGGCATGAATACCGGATGCATGCGCGAATGCATTGGCTCCGACCCCCGGTTGGTTAATTGGTATCGGGACGCCGAAGGCGTAGCTGGCGAACTGGGCGATTTTCCAGGACTTGGACAGGTCCATGACGTTACCAAGTTCATACTTCTCGCCGAATCCCTTCGATTTTGTGATGGCCAGCAGAACCGCTACAAGATCGGCATTCCCGGCTCTTTCACCGATTCCGTTAACGGTAGTATTGATATAGGCGTCCTGTCCACCGTCGATAACACCCTTTGCCCCGGAAATTGAATTAGCTACAGCCATTCCAAGATCTCCGTGGCAATGAATCTCTATCGGCAGGCCGATGTTTTCAGCAAGGATCTTTGTTGTCTCATAGATAGTAAAGGGATTATCATAACCGAGTGTATCACAGTAACGGATACGGTCGGCACCACGTTCTTTCAATGCCAGGCCGAATTTTACCAGAAAATCCAGGTCGGTTCTCGACCCGTCTTCAGCATTTATGCCCACGGTTTCCGCTCCAAGCGATTGTGCTGCTTCGAGAGACTCAACAGCCATCTGAATAATATCTTCTTCGTTTTTACTGCCGAGGAATTTACCGTTTATCATTTGCTTCGACGTTGAGATGGACAGATTCAGATGTTTGATATCAGGTATTCGCCTGAAGGCAGTCTCGACATCTCCGGTTACGGCTCTTAACCATCCTTCCAGTCGTATAGGACTGAGAACTCCCATCTGCGCAAGTTCCAGATTGGCTCGCAGGTAGTTGGTCTCGTGGCGGGTTGTCGGAAAACCGAATTCGGACTGGAAGACACCCATCTCATTCAGGTAGATATTCAGCATAGTTTTTTCCAGCTTGGATAGACCGAGTTTGGCGGTTTGTACCCCGTCCCGATTGGTTACATCGATAATATATATCTTTCCCATTTCCATCTCCTCATCATGAAGTGTTGTAATCTATAAACATACTAGAGGTTTTGTGTTTCGGTGAGATTACTTGAAGTCTTTAAAATTTACCTTGAAGTCAACCTGCTAATCACAGCATCGGCTACCTGGGAAGTGCCGACCGCTTTTTCGGGATTATCAGGTTTCAGGTCGTAGGTTATGTACTTTCCTTCGGCAATAACGTCTCCCAGAGCATTCTCAAGTCTGTCTGCGGCGTCGTTCTCATCAAGGTGGCGCAGCATCAATACACCGGAAAGCATCATTGCCATGGGATTGACCTTATTCATCCCGGTGTATTTCGGAGCGCTTCCGTGGGTAGCTTCGAAAACAGCGATATCATCACTTATATTAGCGCCCGGCGCCAGTCCCAGTCCCCCGATAAGTCCCGCACAGAGATCGGATAGTATATCGCCGTACAGATTAGGGGCGACAATTACATCGTACTGATGTGGTTTCTGTACCAGTTGCATACACATGTTGTCTACTATCCTGTCTTCAAACTCGATATCCTTGTATTCTCCGGCGACTTCACGGACAACGGAGAGAAACAGACCATCCGAGAATTTCATGATATTGGCTTTATGGACAGCGGTAACCTTTTTCCTGTTGTATTTTCGTGCGTAGTCGAAAGCGAACCTGACGATTCTCCGGCTGCGCATATCAGATATTGCTTTTATACTGATCCCGGAATCCGTTCTTATTTCTTCGTTCTTTGTTTCCGATATCAGGTTAATAAGGCGGGATATCTCCTGAGTGTCTTTTTCGAATTCGATGCCGCTGTAAAGGTCCTCGATATTTTCTCTAACAACCACGATATCCACGTCCTGATATCGTGAAGGAGTGCCGGGATAAGTTTTACAGGGGCGCAGACAAGCGTAGAGACCCAGCTCCTTGCGCAGGGCGACATTAACACTCCTGAAACCGGACCCTACAGGTGTTGTAACCGGACCTTTCAGCGCTATCCTGTTTTTCTTTATTGAATCAAGCACAGAATCGGGCAGGGGAGTGCCGTATTTCTCCATCGCGTTACTGCCTACCTCGACCGGATCCCACTTGAATTTAATGCCTGTTGCTTCCAGGACACGCCTGGTGGCTTCGGTAACTTCCGGGCCTATCCCATCACCCGGTATCAGTGTAATATCGTAACTCATAGTAGTCTCTCTTTATCACGCGCACCAGCAGACTATATCTGAAAATCACCGTATTTTTTTATATACGGCAGCAGTCCACCTTCATTAAGAATATTCAGCATAACCTCCGGTATCGGGTTGAAAGTCAATGTATTACCAGTGGTGACGTCATGTATCGTTCCAGTTTCCAGTTGTATTTCGAGTCCATCCCCTTCGCTGATAGTGTCGGTATCGCATATCAGCACCGGCAAGCCTAGATTAATCGCATTCCTGAAAAATATCCTGGCTACAGATTTTGCCAGAACAGCACTTACTCCGGCCATCTTTATCACCAGAGGAGCATGTTCCCGACTTGAACCAAGACCGAAATTACTCCCGCTGACAATGAAATCACCATGGCTGACGCGCGATACGAACGTAGTATCGGCGTCCTCCATCACATGTTTTGCCAGTTCGGGAAGATTACTCCTCAAATGAGCATATCTGCCCGGAATGATATGGTCGGTGCTTATATCGTCACCGAATTTGAAGGCTCTGCCATGTAACATTTATAAAAGCTCCCTGGGATCGGTGATTTCTCCGGTAACGGCTGCAGCCGCAGCGGACGCAGGACTACCAAGGTATATAAATGAATTGGGATTGCCCATACGTCCTTTAAAATTCCGGTTTGCCGTGGAAAGGCAGTTTTCGCCGTCTGCCAGAGCTCCCTGGTGCAGCCCCAGACAGGGTCCACATCCGGGTGGCAGGACGGATGCCCCTGCTTCAATAAAGGTCTGAATATACCCTTTTTCGATAGCTGCCAGGAGAACTCCCCTGGATGCAGGAACGATTATCAGCCTTGTTTTCGGATGTCGCTGTTTTTCGTGTAAAATGCCGGCTGCAACCTTCATGTCTTCTAACCTGCCGTTAGTACAGGTGCCGATAACCACCTGGTGAATCTTTGTCCCTGAAATTTCGTTAACCGGGACGGTGTTGTCAACAGTGTGGGGTTTCGATATTGTAGGTTCCAGTTTCGACAAGTCTATTTCTATTATTTTCTCATAAACGGCGTCATTATCGGGGTGCAGTGTTTTGTAGTCCTGCTTATCACCTCTATCGGACAGGTACTCCAGAGTCAGTTCGTCAGCAGGGAATAATCCGGCCTTAGCCCCGGCTTCCACTGCCATGTTGGCTATAGTAAGTCTGGACGAAATACTCATGCGGGGTATAGAGGTGCCACCAAATTCCAGGGCACGATAGGTCGCCCCATCGGCGCCGATAAGACCGATAAGGTAAAGGATAAGGTCTTTCGCATAGACTCCGACAGGGAAATCTCCATTAATCGATATCTTCATACTCTCAGGTACCCGGAACCATGATTTTCCCAGGCTGAGAGCTACCGCTACGTCCGTAGAGCCCATACCGCAGGCAAAAGCTCCAAGACCACCGGCAGTTACCGTATGAGAATCGGCGCCTACGATCAGGTCACCGGGTTTTGCCAGTAATTCGGCTACTATCTGGTGACAAACACCGTTCCCCACATCCGATAATACCGTGCCTGTATCTTCGGTGAAGTCTCGTAAAGTAATGTGATCATTCGAAAGATTACTGTTGGGACTTGGAGCGGCATGATCAAGAAAAACCGCTGATTTTGTTGAAGCGGCTATCCTGGAAAAACCTGCTTCATAGAACTGGTTTACTGTTAACGGACCTGTTGTATCCTGCATAAAGGCAAGGTCTACACTGGCGATAACTATATCACCTGAGACAGCATCTATTCCGGATTTATTACTCAGTATTTTTTCAGCAAGTGTTTTTCCCATATATATATACCTTTGAATGAAAGAATATCGAAAGGAGTACTTTATAAAACACGAGCCTGTGTACAACAGACCCTACGCCTATATTATATCATAGAGATATGGTGACAATACTGTGCTTAATATCACATTAATCATATGCGGGATAGCTTAAGCTGAATAAAAAAAGTATGTCGAAGCTGCTTTATAAAAATCACAGGTGAGATATATGAAAATCTATAAAAACGGTTGAATTTTTGAGATATCAGTCGGTATATATCGTGTTACTTTTTTGTGGTAATCCGTAAAGTATTCTTATCGATGTTGACGGAAATACACTGTGGTGGGAGAATGATGATGCTCCGAGTAACTAGAGTAATTTATTACTAATCAGGAAAGAAGCTGAAAGTTAGGGTTAAACCTAAATGATGTGACTTGAATGTGAAGTAAGGTATACAAAGGTTACTTGGAGCTTTATTTTTTTCCGGATCGTTTGTTAGTATGTTCATAATTGCTGCTAAGTACGCCAACAAACGGGAGGTTCCTGTACTCTTCTAGAAAGTCCAATCCGTATCCGACAATAAACTCATCCGGTATTTCAAAGCCCCGATACTTAAGAGGAATATCTATTAGACGCTTTGCTTTTTTATCAAATAATGCGCATACTACCAGTTCGGAAACTCCTTTTTCTTTGATATGACGGGTAATATAGTTTAGTGTTAAACCGGTATCAATTATATCTTCGACCAGAATAACAGGCTTTCCTTCGATCGGTAAATTAATATCCTTGATAACATTAATTTTATTGGTTGAACCAGAGTCGAAATGCGATATTGCCATGAAATCAACGCCAATCGGTATAGTTATTTGTCGCATAAGATCTGCCATGAAACAAAATACTCCACGGAGAACTCCTACCATTATCGGGTTTTTCCCTGAGTAATCCGCAGATATTTGTGCTGCCAGTTCGTTAATCCTGTCCTGAATTTCAGTACTCGAGTACAAGACTCGACTGACTCCACGACCCCTGCTTTCCGCAAGAGGCCCAAAACCGAATCTTTGAAGTAAACGGTCATAATCCTTCTTATAGAGAAGCGTGATATTAATATCGGGATTATGTTTCTGCAGCAGTCTGACCTTTCGGTTCTTTGTAGTAACCAGACTCTGTTTCATGGTAGTTAATTCAATATATAGATCCAGTCCGGGCAGGTAGAAGTCCGGAGTAAACATTTCCGTGATCCTGTCATTTTCCCACGATATCGGGAACGAATGGGGTTCGTATACCCATTCAATATTGTAAAAATCCAGTATCTGGGAGAATTCCTTTTCGCTTGGATGAGCGAATGCTGGCGATCGAGCGTAACGTATTGTCGAAGTATCTTCCTGCGTTATAGATTCTCTTTTTACCTCTACTGTCATATCCCGGAGTATATGATCATTTATCGCAATTGAGGTGAGATTGGCTACAGAAGTAACGAAGTTCAGGTCCTGTTTTGTGAAATCATAAACCTGTCTGGTATATACACGAATGCTACCAGCAGCCTTGTTATTAATGATTATGGGAACAGCCATAACGGATCTTATACCGGATTTGTTTACTACCTCGGGGTACTGTATTCGTTCATCGGTCGTTACGTCGGGTATTATTACCGCTTCCCCGGTTACTACTTCCTTCAGGCTTTGTTCAGGATCGAGGATTCCTTTTACGATAAAGGCCTTCGGCAGCCCCCAGGAGGAAACATGTATCAGTTTTTTATGCTCAGAATCAAGGAGCAAGAGGGAAGCGGCAGATTCCATCGGCCTGGCAACATTTCGGATAATGCTATCCAGTACTTCATTCAGTACTTTTTCATTGCTGGAAATCAGGGCAGATATGCGCCTGACAGCTTTATAATATCCACTCTGACGTGATTTCCTCAAAGTTATCCTCCATATATACACTATGTGGTTGTATGAGGATATTCGGGTTATCTTATAATTGCTATACTAATTTATGTTGGATTGAAAAGCAATAAACCACGGGAATAAGAATTCAGCAAAATCAGTCAAGAACTGATTTACTTTACCATTTACACTGACCTTACGAGGTGAGAAAACGGACAGTCGGGACAAGATAGAAGCTGTTCAGCGAATGCAGGACCTGGTAGAAACGCGAATAGCAGAAAGGATTACTCTGCGTATGCTGGCACAAGCGGCCGGATATTCGCCGTGGCACTCGGCTAGAGTCTTTAAGGAACTGACCGGAAAGACACCGTTCGAGTATATCCGGGCACTCAGGCTGTCCCGGGCAGCCGAGAAGCTCAGGGATAACAGTCCACGAATAGTCGATGTCGCTCTTGATTTCGTTTTTGATTCGCACGAAGGGTTTACGAGGGCATTTTCGAAACAGTTCGGGATGAGTCCTAGGGAATATAGTCGGAGTAAACTGAACCTTCAATTATTCAAACCATCCCGAGCCCGAGAGTATTACCTTGAAGTAAAAAAGAGAGAGGTTATAATGTCTGAACAACAAAATGTGTATCCTGTATTCGTACAGGTAGTCGATCGACCTGCACGGAAGCTGATTTTATTACGGGGAAACAAAGCTGAGAACTACTTTGAATACTGTGATGAAGTGGGTTGTGAAATCTGGGATACATTAACGGAAGTTAAAGATGCACTGTATGAACCTATCGGGATGTGGATGCCGGAGAACTTGAGAAAACCGGGAACATCGGTGTATTGCCAGGGTGTAGAAATGCCGGCTGATTATAACGGAGATATGCCTGAAGGATGCGAGATGATAGATCTGCCGCCGTGCAAAATGATGATATTCCAGGGACCCTCCTACGACGATGATGATTTCAGAGAAGCAATTGGTCAACTCTGGGAAGCCACTAAGGACTATAAACCAGAGAGATACGGGTTTATATGGGCTGACGGAGACGGCCCGAGATTCCAGCTTTGCCCGGAGGGATATAGGGGGTATATAGAGGGAAGACCTGTAAGGGAAGTGAATACCTAAACGTCGGATTTAACTATTCTCTAAATCAGGCTGTGGACAAATACAAAAAGGGGGCGAATGAAATTCGCCCCCTTTAATATTCCTGTATTTTAGCTTATTTGTTGGATATAATCCTTACACCGTTGTCTTTCGTGGCGTAGTGCCAGACCCACTCGGCCAGAACCTTGTAACGGCTTCTGGCGCCAACGAGTACGGCAAGGTGAACGACGATCCAGATAACCCAGGCGATAAAACCTGAAGCTTTGATTCCGTGTACTTCGAGGACTGCCTTACTTCGAGCGATAGTGGCGAGGTTTCCTTTATCGAAGTATTTAAACGGTTCACGGTCTCCCTTTGCGATATTTTTCTTGATTATATTAGCAGTATATCGTGCCGGCTGGGTTGCTGCGGGAGCGACTGCCGGTAAGGGTTTACCGTCTCTCATAAAAGCTGCAGCGTCACCGATAACGAATACCTCGGGATGTCCTTTAATACTCCAGTCATTTTCAACCAGGACACGTCCACCCCTGTCTGTTTCAGTGTTCATGGTCTTGATGACTTCGTGTCCCTGGACACCCGCACCCCAGACTATGTTCTGAGTTTCTATAATCTCATCCTTAGTGTGAACACCTTTTTCATCTATATTGGTTACCATTGTGTTTAAGCGGACTTTGACACCGATTTTTTCCAGATCCCTGATTGCTCTCTTACTCATACCGGGACTGAAAGCCGGTAGTATCTTGTCGAGTGCTTCAACGAGCATGACTTTTGCTGCTTTGGGATCGATATCTCTGAAGTCCTCCTTAAGCATTCTCTTCGAAATCTCTGCGAGAGCTCCTGCCGTTTCAACTCCGGCAGGTCCTCCGCCAACGACGACGAAGGTAAGAAGTTTCTCGATTTCTTTAGGATCCGTAGCCATTTCAGCTTTCTCAAATGAAAGGAGCATTTTTTCGCGAATCGTCAGGGCATCCCTGAGAGTTTTTAAGCCCGGGGCGTACTCTGCCCATTCGTCATGACCGAAGTAGGATGCCCGGGAGCCGATAGAAACGATAAGGTAATCATAGTCGAAGGTATATTCATCCGTGCGTACCTGTTTCTTTTCGACATCGATATTGGTGACTTCTCCGAGTACTACCCGGCAGTTCTTGACCTTCTTCAATAATTGCCTGATAGGGATAGCGATATCCCCTGGGGACATCGCTGCAGCAGCCACCTGATAGAGAACGGGCAGAAAAAGATTGTGGTTGGTTTTGTCTATGAGGGTAACTTCGAAGTCTGTACCTTTGAATGCTTTAGCGGCCGTGACTCCACCAAATCCGCCACCAAGAATTACAACTTTTTTCCCCATATGCATATATTCCTTTTAGTATAGATTGGAAAAGATACACAACAGCAGCTCTTACACCTCTTCCCGCAGTATTATACTATATAAACACCAGTTAGAAACCTGTGAATATACCCTATTTATTTTCAGGTGATTACACCTAATGGTAACTACGGGTATCCACCCGGATCAGTCAGAATATAGTAACAGGATACGCAAGATCATTACCCGGAAGTGTATTTTGACAGATTATTAGAGCAATACTTAAGATAGAGTATATGGTTACCTCGTTCCGCAATATAAACCTTGATCTTGCAAAGAAAATAAAACTGATAATGACGGATGTTGATGGTACTCTTCTTGCTAGAGGAAACACCCTGAGCCACGAAGTTGCCGAATCTCTATACGCACTCCAGCAAGCTGGTATTGTCATCGGACTGGTTTCAGGCAGAACACTTTCTTTACTGGAGTCTATGTCGGAGGAATTTAATCTTACCGGACCGATAATCGCTGAAAACGGCGCGATAGCAAAACTTTCACCTAGCGGCGACTTTGTGGAACTCGGGTATTCGAGACAACCGGCGATCGATGCTCTGAATACTTTAAAGGAACTGTATCCTGGAGTTATACGAGAACGAGAAGATAATGCCGAACGTTTTAAAGATATTGTAATATGGGCGGATGGTGTTTCTATTGAAGAGATTAGAAATCGAATAAAACCAACTCAGCTACTCGATTCCGGGTACATACTTCACCTGATGCAGGAAGGAATCAATAAAGGGAAAACGTTGGTGAAGGTACTCGATGAGATGAAAGAATATACCCATGATGAGGTTATGGTGTTCGGAGATTCCGCTACGGACCTGTCATTATTCGAGATGTTTCCGAATAATGTCCTTGTTGTCAATCCCGGCCTGCCGGAGGGGCAGGCCGAGTTTATAAAGAAAAAGGCTGCCTATGTGAGTGAAAAACAATATGGGGAAGGCTTTTTAGAAGTTGCTTTACATATTGTTAATTTACTCAACAAAAGAGCCGCTGCATAGGGAGGAAGGAAAATGAAGTATCGCAAATTTGGGAAGCTGGATTGGGAAGTCTCAGTACTCGGATTCGGAGCAATGAGATTACCTCAGACCAGCGAGAATATGGGTGATGTGGACGAAGAAGAATCGATACGTATGATACGGTACGCAATAGACCGGGGTGTGAATTACCTCGACTCAGCATACCTGTATCACATGGGGAAAAGCGAGCCGATAATTGCCAGGGCACTCGAAGACGGTTACCGGGAAAAAGTACGCATAGCGACCAAACTACCGGTGAGAATGGTGGAATCAGCCGATAAATTCGACGATTACCTGAACGAGCAGATGGAGAGGCTTAAGACGAAAAAGCTGGACTTCTACCTGTTGCATGGATTGAACGGTGAAAGCTGGCCGAAGGTAAGGGACTGGGGAATACTCGACTGGGCGAATGAAAAACTGGCTGAGGGTAAGTTCTCTTATTTTGGTTTTTCATTCCATGATGATTACGATGTGTTCAAAGATATTATTGATTCCTATGATAACTGGACGATGTGCCAGATACAGTATAACTACATGGATAAAGATTACCAGGCAGGAAGAAGGGGAGTTGAGTACGCGGCAGAGAAAGGCCTGGCGATAGTTGTAATGGAGCCGTTAAGGGGCGGGTCACTGACACAGGAAACTCCTGAATCGATAACTAAAATTTGGAATGAAGCGCCGGTAAAACGCAGTCCGGCTGAATGGGGCTTAATGTGGGTGTGGAACCAGCCCGAGATAACGATCGCATTAAGCGGTATGAGTACCATGGAGCAGGTGGTAGAGAATACGGAAATTGCCGGTCGTGCCGAACCGGGGTTGCTGACACCAGAGGAACTTGGGATTATCGATCGGGTTAGTGAAGCGTATCGCAGCCTGAGACCGATACCTTGTACCGGCTGTGCTTACTGCATGCCGTGCCCGAATGGGGTAGAGATCCCACAGATATTCCAGATATATAACGACGCCAAAATGTATAACAATATACACATGGGGCGTTTTCGCTACCAGATGACGGATATGTTGAAAGAAGAACAGCGTGGTGATCAATGTATAGAGTGCGGCCAATGCCTTGAAGCCTGTCCGCAATCGATAGAAATCCCGGACTGGCTTAAGAAAGCCCATGAGGAATTGATACAACCTCAGTAGTAACTATTCATGATGAAATGGAAAGGTGTCCCGGTAGCACCGGGACACCTTATTTGTCTTGATTAATTTTATTAGACTGAAAACTGGCTGGATCTTCTCAGTACAAAGATGAAGATTATAAAGATAACCACATCTATGCCGAGTAGAATCAGTGTATTACCGGCTATCTGCGACCATCCTGCACCCTTTTGGGTGATATTCATGAGGGGTTCCAGCATATAGTAAGTCGGAAAGATTCTTCCAATCCATTGCGGAATCGCCGGGAACATATATATGAATCCCGGACCGACTAGAAGTATAGCCGAAGTCTTCCATATAGCGAATAAAGTGGATATATCCTTGAGAAGGGCACCAAAAATCAAGCCTATTTCCACAGCCATAACACCTCCCAGCGCTAGGATCATGATAAGGAGAAATGGGTGAATGCCGAGAGCTTTATTGACCAGGAGGACTATTATCCCAACCGAGAGGCTCATGAGAAAACCAAGGAACCCTTTCGCGATAAAGACATCAATTACGCTCGTGGGAGTTACTATCAATGCAGTCATTGTTCTCTTGATCTTTTCATCGATAAGTGATGTTGCCGGGATAAACACACCGCCGAGGAATACGGCAAAAACCATCAGAAGAGGAAGGACACGTACACTCCATGGGATTACTTCTTTGTCACCAAGTGATATGGAATTGATATCAACGGGAGACTCCTGTCCGGCCAGTTCTCTAATCATATTGGTGATTGTTATCGTCAGGATAGTACGATTCTTTGCCTGGCTTTCACCCCAGATATAGGCGTCGATCTCGACATATTCTCTGTTTTTAATGGACTCATCCAGTCCGACGGGTACTATTATCCCCATATCTACCGCGCCGTCTTCCACGGCTTTTCTAATCGCAGATTCATCGGTATATTCGCGGTATTTGATAGACTCGTATTGCTCGAGCATCGATGTCAGGCTTGAATCGCCGTTGTATTCATCGAGGTTCAATACACCGAGTCTCGGTTTTTCACTTGTGAGTGTCCCGAAAATAGCTGCCAGAACAAATGAAAATATAATAGGCATGACGATCGCCCAAACGAACATGAATCCCCTGGGTCCCTGGAATAATTCTTTCTTAAACAGGATACCGATACGTCGTAAGTTCATAGGGCTTTCCTCCTTATTCCAAGGATGCCGATCCAGAAGAACGCAAGGCTAAATACAAGGAGTATTACTATATTGGTCCATATGTCTTCCCATCCGGCTCCGAAGCCGGATACATTATGGACCATTTCAACCAGGTAGTAGGACGGTATGAATTTTATCCAGCCGGTAACGGCACCGGGGAACATGACGCCGAAAGCAGGGATCACAAGGATAATGAAGAAAATCATTCCCCAGGCAAGGACCGACATGAAGTCCCTGGCTACTGAGCCGATTAAGAATCCGATGGCTGTTGTCATGATTGCACCAAGCAATAGTGCCAGTACTATTATAAGCGGCTGCTGATTCAGACCTCCGACTATTGCCATAAAAAGTACGCCCTGGGTAAAAGCCAGTCCAATACCAAATAAACCTTTTCCAACGAACATCTCGCTTACTGACATCGGTGTTATAAGCAATGCACGGGCGGTACCATTTTCAAGTTCCTCAGCAATGAGATTAGCGAGACCGAATGTCTCGAACAATATCAGAAATATAGCCAGCATGGGACGAATACGGTCGCGTGGTGGTATCTGCATCCCGACCATGTCATCACCAATGATTTGCTCCTTGATACTGACGGGAAGAGGTTGACCAGCAAACTGGTATGTAAATTCTCTGATGATTGCCGTAACACTGTCTTTAATTTCTTGAGGAACATCTGCAGCAACATAAAGATTGATATCCGGAGTATCCCCTGAGGCCAAAGCTTCCATGAAATCGGCTGAAAGAACGATTCCGGCCGTATAATTACCTGCAATTACACCTTCAGCGAGGATCTCATCCGATTCAACCGGTATGAATTCCAGACCTTCAACTGACACCTGAGTAAAACCGGGGATATCTATCGGAGAATATATTCCGATTTCAAGTGTCTCATCTACGGAATTCGGCATAAGGAAATAGAAACCTATATAGACAATAATTCCCAGTACTGTTATTACCGCGATGAAACGGTTCCTGAAGTAGAGTGAAAAATCTTTAGCGATAAGGGCTTTGATTCGTCCCCAGTTCATTCGACCAGCCCCCGTCCGGTTATTTTGATAAATATATCCTCGAGAGTTGCTTCTTCGCTGTGAACGGTAATAACGTTTTCTTTGCTGAATAACTCGCGGACAGAATCAGCCGTTCTGGTGTTGTCCATCTCAATTTCACGTTCTTCGATTCCGCCGCTCTTGAGGGCGATACTGGCCTTCAGCGCTCTTTTTCCGTATTTCTGTTTCAGGTTCATCGGTGTATCGAGAGCGACTATCTTACCCTGGTTCATGAAGGCGACGCGATTCGACAGTTTATCAGCTTCAATCATATCGTGAGTCGTGAGAAACACGGTAGCACCCCGGTCACGTTCTTCTTGGATAATATTCAGAATTGCCTCGGATGAAGTGGGATCGAGTCCGGCCGTGGGTTCGTCGAGAAAAAGGATTCGGGGTCGATTAACCATTGAACGGGCAACCATCAAGCGTTGTTTCATACCTTTCGAGTAGGTTTCCACTCTGTCTCGGCCACGCCCGGCAAGACCGATTCTCTCCAGGGATGCGTCAGCATCGAAATCCTTAACTCCGAATAGTTTAGCGAAGAGGTTGAGATTTTCAACGGCACTCATCTTCTCATATAGATTCGTGGTTTCGAAACAAACACCGATATCTCCCTGAATTTCTTCAACATGTTTTGCCACATCTTTTCCCAGAAGTCTGGCAGTCCCTTCTTTGGGTTTTAATTGGCCGGTAAGCATTTTTACAGTGGTGGTCTTCCCGGCGCCGTTAGGCCCCAGAAATCCGAGTATCTCACCTTCATCGATACTGAAATTTATATGGTCGACAGCTACAAGTTCATCGTAGATATAGGTTAGATTTTCAGCAACTATCGCTTTTTCTGCCATATTTACACTCTTTTTCCTTTCTTTCCTCGAAATTCCTAAAGACAATGAGAATTCCATACAAATTATCACACGTTATGCATGTTTGCAATACGCTCTCTTATGAAAAATCGTAAATGAAAATTCGTTTGATTACATCAGGAGCTGTTTACAAAATAAAGATTCTTTTTCAAGACGGACTTTATTCCTTCATAGTGGTAGCGATCAAACGAGGGGAGGAATCCCCTCGTTTGACCGTTTGTTTAATCAACAGAATTTCGTTACTCTTCCTGTTTTGCCGGCATGAACTTCAGCATAACCAGTGCTCCGATAATACTGATTCCACAGGTAATCAAAGCCGTTACCTGCCAGCCGTCCATAAAACTTTGCCGGGCGAGAGTGGTAAGTGTATTGCCTACCTCCGGTGAAAGTTGAGAGGCTATGGTAACAGCTACTCCGACGGAATCACTGGCTGTTTCTACTAATTCCGCGGGAAGTGCAGTGACAGTTGAGGCAGCTTCTCTGAAACTCGATGCGTAAACGGTACTGAGGATGGAACCGATTATTGCCACTCCAATGGAGCCTGATATCATCCTTCCCACTGTATTCATTGCCGAACCGATACCGGCCCGTGCTTCGGAGAGTGAACTCATCACCGCAGTGGTTGCCGGGGCGGCTATGAAACCCAGGAACAGGCCCAGACCAAATAGAACCAGACCGATTATCCAGTAGGCAGTATCGACTTCCCAGAAAGATGCCAGGACTCCCATAATCGCCACACCAAAAAACCCGGTAACCATTACCTTGGTTGTACCGAAACGGGACACCACTTTATCGGATGATCCCGAACCGAGAAAAACGCCCAAAGCCAGAGGAACAAAGCGTACACCCGTTTCCAGAGCGGTATATTGCTGGATGAACTGCATGTAAAGGGTCAATCCAAAGGATACGCCTATCATTGCCAATGCCATCAGGCAGACTCCACCCACTCCCGCCGAGAAACGCCGGACTTTAAAGAAACTGATCTCGATAACCGGATGAGATGTATGGCGTTCCCATAATATGAATATGACGACAAGGACAACGGCAGCCAGTAAGGTAGCGATGACCTGAGTTTCTCCCCAGCCGGATTTACCGCCTTCAATAAGGCCATATGACAGGCTTGCCAGAGCGGCTGCAGAAAGTAACGTTCCGGGAATATCGATTCTCTTAGGATGTGGGTCCCGGCTGTTGGGAACAAGGAAATATCCCGCAACGAGAGCAACCGCAGCTATCGGCAGGTTAATAAGAAATATCCAGTTCCAGTCGAGTTTGTCGATAATGAGACCGCCGATTATCGGCCCGAGTGCAATTCCTATACCATTCAGCCCTGCCCAGACACCAATTGCTTTCCCTCTTTCTTCCTTGGGAAATACGTTGGTCAGGATAGCAAGGGTTGCCGGTAAGATCATCGCACCACCGATACCCATTATCGCTCTCCAGAGAATAAGAAGACCTCCGCTGCTGGCGAACGCGGCGACAGCGCTTGCACCGGCGAATATAATGATTCCCGCCTGAAGCATGCGTTTCCTGCCCCAGCGATCGCCGAGGGCACCCGTTGTCAGCATAAGAGAGCCGAAAACCATGATATAAGCGTTAATAATCCATTGCAGCTCAGCGAGTGTAGTATTCATTTCACGCTGGAGGGTTGGAAGAGCAATGTTAACTATTGTCGAGTCCAGTACTACAATCAGTACACTTATTGCTATAACGAGGAGAGTCCACCAGCGCTGTCGATATTCTTTTGTGTTTACATCCTGCATATTCATATATATCCCCTTTCTAATTTTTACTGTAGTCATGAAGAAACAACTGACAGTAAGTCAAAGAAAGGAGGTGGAAGAAAGATATGAAGGATGCTATATTTAAATATTGAAGTAAATGTATTCATTTAGTACATATATTACAATCTTGATTTGACTTTGTCAATACTTTTTGTATATAATTACTTCAAATAATTCAAAATATGGTTGGTATAATATGAACGGATTTGAGAGAAGGAAAGAGCAGAAAAAAGAAAGTATAATACGGGCGGCACTCGATCTGTTTATGCAGTATGGATTTAAGAAAGTAAGTATCAATGATATTGCCGCTAAAGCAAATGTCTCTCCTGTTACAATCTATAACCATTACGGCAACAAGGATTCACTGGTATACGAAGTGGTCAGGCATCAATTAGGATCGATGATGGAGAATTACAAGAATATCGTTTATGGGGATGGAACGTTTCAGGAAAAAATCAAGGAGATAGTATTTAACAAGGTTGAGGTTGCTTCACAGTTTAGGGGAGAATTGGCCTCGATGACTCTTAGAGATAATAATGTCATTAAACAATCGATATATGAAGAATTCGAACAGGAAGCGATGAATATGACATTAGACCTGTTTAAAGAAGGAAAAAGGGAAGGTTATATTGGTAAAGATATTTCAGAACAAACACTAATCATTTATTTTGATATATTAAAGGCTGGAATAGCTTCAAGTACCAGGTTGTACAATGACGAGGAGTCATATCCCAGGATTGTTCGTGAACTTAATGAATTGTTCCTTTACGGACTTGTAGATACAGGAGACCGACCTGAGTTTAACGATCAGTAATTTTTTATTTTCTATTTTTATATAAATTATCTCCAGTTGAAATGGTCTGTAATTAAACGTTTGTCATTGCAGTAATAATCCTTTATAATCTCTGGTAATCCGTACCGGAAATTCTCGGTTCATTTGCATGGTTTGCTACTAGCGATGTAGCACGAAACCATGTGATTTCCTGAAAGGATACCGTCATAATAGAAAAGAAAAAACGATCGTTTCTTTTCACTTCGCTGCCGTTTTTCATCGTAGCGCACTGCGTCCATCATTTATTAACGGCTTTACCTTCACCACTTCTGGTTTACATTCAGAAAGAATTCAATTTGACCTATACTCGGGCATCATTCGTGACGACAGCATTTGCACTGGCAAACGGGGCAGGGCAGCTACCGGCGGGATTCCTGGCCGACCGTGTAGGACCGCGGATACTGATTACCATCGGTATTCTTGGCGTCGCAATAGCAGGTTTGTTTGTAGGCTTGTCCCAGACATTTGTTATGCTGCTGGTATGCCTGGTCATTATGGGATTACTGGCTGGTGGTTATCATCCCGCGGCGACGCCGCTTATTTCAGAATCGATACCCGAAAAGCAGAGGGGCAGGGCACTGGGATTCCACCTGATAGGAGGGAATACGAGTTTCTTCCTGGGCCCGATCATTGCCGGAGCGACAGCGAGCGTTTGGGGATGGCGTGGCTCTTTTCTCTGGCTGGCGGTACCGACTGCCATATTTGGTTTGTACTTCTTCTGGTACCTGAAACGATATGATGTTAAAAAACAGGTGGCAGACGCGGAAAAACCGGCAGTAGTAGAGGAAATACCTGCTGCACCGGGCAGTAAGAGACGACTGATCGCCTTCCTGGTGATGAGTTTTCTCGGTGGCGGAGCTGGAATGTCTATTATTGCATTCCTTCCCCTTTACGCAAGAGATATTCTTGGAGCTAGTGATCAGACGGCGGCGTCACTGCTTTCGATAGTCTTTTTCTCCGGGTTATGGGCAGGTCCGGTAGGAGGGTGGATTTCAGATAAGATCGGCAGTGTTCCTATTATTATAGTAACAAGTCTGCTGAGCGGCGTCCTCGTTTACCTGGTTCAATTCCCTTCGCTTGGATTCGGATTCTATGCCATTTTATTTATCATAGGAATAAATAACGCTTTCCGTATGCCTGTTTCGGAAGTATTTATCATGAGTCAGGCATCGGCAAAACGCCGTTCCACGGTCTACGGTATATATTATTTCACCATGCAGTATACAGGCGCGGTATTCGCGCCGATCGTGGGTTGGATTCTGGATAATTACAGTTTCGAAGTTTGTTTTAATATAGCCGCTTTCACTTCGGTAGTCGTAACTCTGTCCTGCGTATATTTCCTCAGGGGCGGGAAAGCACAGCCCGCATAGAATGAATCCATGGAAAACAAAAAACATACATAGGTCGAGTAGCTCAAACCTATGTATGTTTTTCTTTTGTTCCGAATTAATTACTCGGCTTTGATTTTATTGTAGCAGTCGCTGCAATAAACAGGTCGATCCTCACGAGGTTCGAAAGGTACTTCGGTTTCA
>JAFGCW010000051.1 GCA_016932435.1 Dehalococcoidales bacterium
CGCCGATACCTGGCCTTTGCCAAATACCCGGTGGCAGCGTTATTATCTGCATAGCAAGGGAAATGCCAATACTATGTCAGGCGATGGCGTTCTCAGCCCCGATGAACCGGGTTCGGAGCCTGTGGATACCTTTGTTTATGATCCCCACCAACCGGTACCGACTGTCGGCGGAAGCATGATAGGAGGAACCGCCGGATTCGGACTGGTAGCTGGCCCCCTGGAACAATCTCCTGTTGAAAAAAGGAACGATGTCCTATGCTACACAACCACCGAGCTTGAAGAAGACGTTGAAATAACCGGTCCGCTTGAAATGCATATCTTTGCTGCAACAACGGTAAAGGATACCGATTTCACAGCAAAACTCGTTGATGTCTGTCCAGATGGTCGTTCATATAATTTGTCTGATGGTATCAAGCGGGCTCGGGGGTTGAAATCAGAATCGGATCCGGAACTGATAAAACCCGGTGATATATATGAGTACGTAATCACACTGGGACCGACAAGCCAGCTTTTCCGAAAAGGGCATCGTATCCGTATCGATATTTCCAGCAGTAACTTTCCATACTATGATCGCAACATGAATACCGGTAATCCGATTGGCGAGGATGCCAGGGGTATTACAGCGACACAGACAATCTTTCATCAGCCAGACTACAGTTCTTATATAGACCTGCCGGTAATACCTGGAAGTTGAAAATTACAAAGAAGAGGAATGATAGCTGGGTAAATCAACGATTATGCTGGCAGTAGGGGACTTTGCGGGACTTCCTGGAGGGCCGGTCATAAAAGTAGCTGTCACCGGCAGGGAAAGGTCATTCGTCAAAATGGCTACCATGATTGCCTGTACCAGCAGAACAAGGCCGACAACGATGTTCCAGATGCGCAGGTTCTTAAGTCTCTTCTCTACAGACTGGTCGATTACCATGCTACTACTCCTTCTCCAGTATTAATGTCCTGTTTCCGGGGCAGTTATCGAGAAAATGAATCAATGATTTGTGGTTATAGCATAGCTGGAGAATAAGTAAAGACCTAATTCGATTAGATGGTATTCTTTCAGTCGTAGATATGACGCTTATGAAAAGGAGCAGCGAGAAAACGTCCCGTTAGTTTCCATCGGTCGAGCCAGGATATCGTAACGCCGTTCTTTTTGTTAGACAGTATCTTTTTCGCCAGCCACGGCGTAACTGTTTCGACACGATCAGAGAGAATGTTGAAAATACCCTTGACCTTCTCCCACTCCTCAGGATGACCGTCATATTGTTCGGTGATGAGTCTGGTGGCTACCATGCCTGGCCGTATGCCTCCTGCTATTACCGGAGTCCCGCGGACTTCCTTGGCCATTGCCTTCGTTAAGTAACTCACGGCCGATTTCGTTGTCCCATAGAGTGCCATACCTCTGATCACCCTGCCATCACTACCTAAGCCCTCAAGATTATAGATAGCTCCACTACCTTGCTCTTTCATGCCTTGGAGAGCCACGACCGAACCATGCATCGCGCCTATTATATTTGTGTCTACGACATCCTTAATTTTCTCTGCCGGATAATTACATATTTCGGTTTCCGGGTGGGCGGTACCTGCGTTATTTATCCAGATATCAACATGTCCGAACTGCGTTCTGGCAGCTTCCCATAAACGTTTGACCTGCTGGAAGTCTGTCACATCACAAATATGAGAAAATACTCTTGCATTCCCGTGTTTCTTTGAAAGGGTTTTTGCAGCTTTTTCTATCTTTTCGTGAGATCGCCCGCTGATCGTCACAACACAACCGAGACTCAAGAAAGAATCGGCCAATCCATAGCCTATTCCACTCGTACTTCCGGTAATGACGATACTATGAGTAACCATGTTGGATATGCTACACTCTCTCATTCCAATTGTAAACTTCGATGGTAGATCTCCTTGAAAAAAAGAAACCCGGGTTTCATTTTATCCGGGTCTTCTACAGTCAAGCTAACAAAAATGGTCGGGGCGCCCGGATTCGGACCGGGGACCTTCTGAATCCCAGGCTTAAGCTCTAAAAAAGCGGAGGTCATCTGTCAAAAACTATGTTATTATTCGTAAAAATTCGATGAAAAAAAGGCAGACTACAACCTATTATCACCGGTGGAAAATCACGCGGGACCGGTATTTTCTACACTTTTTGAGACTAGTGCGTAGACATCGGCATGATTACGCGCGGGTAATATTCGCTTTTTAGAGCTTACTTGCTGCCTGAATACCGTGTATTTTCCCATGGTTACCTGCTCCACCGCTTCTTTTTGAACTCTGTGGTATACTACCTTCTTTTGTTCTATGACAATTGGGCACGTCCTGATTCCTCATTTTTCTGACTCTTCTCAAGGTGTCCGTTTTATTAGACCACAGCATATGCTCTGTAAAGAATGGAAGATTCTCTGATAAGGCGCGCTAATTCCAGGGTAAGGTCACATTTACTGCGAAACCGCCAAAAATAAACAGACATTATGTGATATGACAATTTAAGTGACTAAAGGTAATATTGACCTCCTTGGAGTAATACTTTACAATGTGATTTGTTTGGAGTATTAGTTTTATTTATCGTGAATAGTAAGTAGAGTTTTTTAAACATACCATATGCATAAAGAATATTTTGGGGCATTGAAACGCCACTTGTATATGGTCACCTGAGTGGCATGGAGCCAATGGTGAAACCGATCTTTTCAGGTCGGTTTTTTTTGTTTTAAAAACCGTAATAATGCAGAGGTAATACTACTGTAAAACCAGGGGGACATCACTGTGCAAAATCCACATCGAAGACAATTCATGGAAAAGTATTTTCCGATATTGAAAAACCGTTACATTATTACTCTTGCCTCCTTGATCCTGGGCTCAATATTTTTAATTTCCGGACTCACCAAACTCCTTGGTGATATCGATTTTTCAGGAGTAGTGAGTAGCTATAATCTTCTCCCCGGAGGGCTGGCTTCATTGTATGGCTCTCTATTGCCATGGGTGGAGCTGGTACTTGGTGGTTTGCTATTTTGCGGTCTATTCCCAAGAATAACAGGCATGGTCAGCTTTACGTTGATACTGAGTTTTATTTTTGCTAATGCCTATGCTCTCTGGGGTTCCTGTCCCGCCAGCGACAGTAATTGCGGATGTCTTGGAACTGCGGTTATCATGGACCACAAAACGTCCATCATAATCGATATCGTGATGCTATCCATAGCTGTTCTCCTGTTTTTCTCAAGCGGAAAACAGACTAACCTGCGGCGATTATTTTCGGCGTTCTTTACCAGAAATGATCATGGCCCGGTTCTAAGAAGTATTCCTGCCAAGATAGCAGTCATTATCCTAATTCTCACTGTCATTCTACCTGCACAGTTAATAAGTATATTGCCTGCGTCTGCCCAGGTAGAGACGATTGATCCCATAATCGTCCCTCAGAATGAAATCGATACCGTGGTCGATAGCGGGAAACCCGTTTTTTTATATTGTTACCTGGATGTCTGCACTTACTGTCAGAAACAGAAACCTATCATCAATGAACTAGAGGCAGAGTATGGTGAACGCGTAATCTTTATAACCAAGTCAGGCGCTGAGAACAGGGAACTTGCACAACAATTTGAAGTATCCGCATATCCTTCGATGTTTCTCATTTCAGGCCGGGATACAACGGGAAATTACATCTATGACTCCTTTACCGGCTTTACAGCTAAAGAAATACTCCAGACCCATCTTGACGTTTATTATACACAAAACACCAATCCAGAAAACTATTTCAGCGAATTGGACTCCATAGAAGATACCGTTGTGCCCATAAGTGCCTGTACCGAGGAATATCCGGATGAGGCTAGCGTTTCCGGCTGTCAATTCACAGAAGAATTTCCGGATGAAACAGCATCCGACCAGACTTATGAACCCGAATTGGACCATTCGATTAATATTTCTCTGCTTGCTGGTAAGCCCGTGTTTCTGTTTTTCTATGCCGAATGGTGCCACTATTGCCAGATGCAGCACCCCATAATCGATGAGCTTGGAATAGAGTACGGAGCGGATATTACCTTTATCCGCGCTGAGAGCTCGAGCTATGCGCAGTCATTGGACATGTGGGGAGTCACGGGCTTCCCTTCCATGTTCCTGATTGCCGGCAGGGAAAATGACACCTATATCTACCGGGAGTTCGGAGGATTTACTCCCCAAAATACACTTGCTGCAACCTTCGACTACCTTCTCGAAAATAACAGTTTGCCTGAAGAGCTTATCGCCGGAGCCATGGAACCGGATGCAGCCGAAATCGACCGCGAAATAGAATTATCGCTTCTGGAGGGAACGCCGGTCTTCCTCTTCTTTTATGCCAACGGATGCCCCTATTGCGAGCAGCAGATTCCTATCGTCGATGAGTTGGAGGCGGAATATAGCGGGGAAATCCACTTTATCCGCGCTGAAAACTCCGCCTGCCCTCAGGCTATCGCCGAGTGGGGCGTAACCAGCGTGCCGTACATGTTCCTGATCATCAAACAGGCAGGGGACTCTTATCTGTACAGGGATTTCAACGGGTTAACAGGAGAGGATATACTGGTGGCAACGTTCGACCAGTATCTTGAGACCGGCAGCTTGCCGGAAGAAACCCTCCGTAGCGGTTATGTGCACCATAGTTGCAGCGTCGGTAAATGCTATGAGAACTGCATCGCGGATAATTTTGAGTATCCTTCTCTGCTGGATATCACAAAAACCTTAAAATCCGCGCTCGCGGATTGTCTTGGTCTTGAAGGCATTGAAATATTCGAAGACATTTACAGTGAGACTCAGACTGTGGAATGCGCCTCCCAGTGTGCTGAGGCAGACACGCCCCGTGAATACGGTGACTGCACCCAGTGCGCCATTTCCGAAACACTAGGAAAAATCCCGGGAGCGGGATGCGCCATCGACGCCTGGAATTTCCTGGGTGACCTTCTCGAACCTCATGCCGATTGTTTAGCAGAATGCGCCGCTCCTTCCAGCACCTGGAAAGACAACTATGGGCATGTCTGCCGTGACTATCAGGACTCCAAGAGCCAGTGTAACGGCAACAGCCTCGAGGAATACGGCTGCCGCGACTGCGGATGGGTCGTTACGAATGTGTATATATGCGACGGCGGCTGTGAAATGACCGCCGACGGCGCGGTGTGCAAGGGCAAGTGCAAAGAAGAGTGGTGCGACGATGGAGATGAATGCACCATCGACTGGTGTTACAACGGTGAGTGCAAACATGTCCAGAGCGACCAGCCGGGGTGCGGTTGCGAAAACTGCGATGACGGAAATCAGTGCACCACCGATTATTGCGATGAGAACGGCAACTGCCAGCACACCAGAATACCGGGCTGCTGCCCGACATCCTGTTACGATGATGATAATTGTACCCAAGATTGGTGTGACGGTAACGGGTATTGTCAGCACGCGCGGGTCCCTGGGTGCGATAAGCCGGATGATAACGAGGACTATTCCAGTTTCCCGGTATATGACATTCTCGCGGTTGATAATGACGCCAGCATCGCCGTGCTTAATAACGGCTTTGCCGATTCCGCGCTTAATACCTTATCTCAAGTGAATAAGAAAGCCGGGCTGGTCGAGCCTTCTCTCATAGGACTGCATAATTATGATGTACTCATAATTCCCTCCGGCGGACTTTCCGGGCTAGAAATGTCAGATAATTTCCGGAACCGTTTATGGGATTTTGTGGATAACGGCGGCACTCTTATCTCTTTCGCGCAACAATACGGCGACGAGTATTTGGCTTTACCTGGCGGTGAAGTCAGAGGCTACGGGTGGAGCGAGGACCAGGCCTGTCATACCGATTCTGCGGGTTTAAGTATTTTTCATCCCATCCTTTCCGGTCAGCACAACCTGGTCATTTCATTGAATGTTGATGGTTTCTTTACGGGCTATCCTTCCGATGCTATCACTCCACTCCTGCGCACGAAAAACGGCTTGCCCGTGCTTCTCATGTATCCATACGGGGAAGGGACCGTAATCGCCATGACATCCTATGACGATATGTCTTACGGTCTTAACCAGCAACACCGGGAGTCTCTGTGGCTAATACGTGACATCATCGCCTGGGCTACCAGTAAGAACGAAGTTGTCAGTTACGGAACAGGACCAGCGAATGTTTCTATTCCTTTAGTGAATCCCGGCACAAATATTGATCCTGCCCCTCCTCAATTCGGTCCGGGGGAATCAATCGAGCTGACTTATAACATTACAAATTCCGGAAGTGTGGCCAGCGATACCGTTGTATTTCACGTGTTCGACCCATCTTTCAACGCGACGCAGGTTATTGTCCCGGTATCTATCCAACCGGGTGAATCCATGCCGGTAGCCCTGTCTTACCAGACTGCACCGGAATCTGCGCTCGGCATATGGACGATACTCTATCTCCTCCAGTCGGAAGGCCAGGATATTTACACCGATTACGCCGGCGAATTCGCTCTGGGCTATGATATCACGGGACTTTCCAGCCTATATACTTATATCACCGTTACGAACCCGAACGGCGATATAGTAATAGAAGCGCAATATCCACTGACCATCCCGCCGGGAGGAGCCGGCAGCATAGATTTTTCTGTACCGCAGACTACGAATTTTGGTATTTGGTCCGCACGATATTCGGTGGTCTGGGATGACGGCACCGTGCTGATGTCGGACGAAGAACGGTTCGCCCTGAGCAGTTTCATTCATTCTCTGGGAGGCTGGTCGTATCAAGGCGAAGGCATTTCGTTTTTCGTAACTACGCCGATAGATTCTCCTTTCTACGGGTCTGATGTGACCTTTACCGTTCATGTTATCAACGGGAGCGAGGTAGACCGGGAGATCACCGCGCTCTACTGGGACGATAATACGGGCGGTTTCCAGAGCTGGGCGGCATGGGAGTGTACATATTGTTTCCCGGACGAGAATTGTCAGATCGAGGGATGTATCCAACAAAAGCTGCATGTCCCCGCGCAAGGGGAAGTCTCCTTTGACTTCGTACACTATAATGTGTATCAGCTTGGCGGCTCGGCATTTGACGCTTATTTCATAAGTGAAGACCGGCACGTTCTGGGTTATGAAATCAGAGGGATCCAACCAATCAGACCGGAGTTCAACACCAGCCTGTACACTGATAAGTATACCTACCTGGCTGGAGAAAACATCAACCTTACGTTAATGCTGGAAAATAAAGCGCCTACCGAGGCTGATATAAGTGCCGAGATATCGCTGGTGACTACCGAGCAACAGGTACTGTTGATGGAAAATGTTGATATTTCCATGGCGCCACGAATTACCGAGAAGATAGAGCTTCCCATCACCATCCCGAGCAATATCAGCTCGGAATCTCATCAGATTCGAGCTATGGTCTTCCACGATGGAAAGCTGGTTGGCGGTGACGCTGCCGCCATTATGATTACCCGAGAATATTCCGCCACCATGGAACTTGATAAGGAAAGATACAGCGCCGGCGATACGGTACAGGCAGAGTTGACCATCAGTAACCTGCATTCTTCGCCATGGATCAGCACGGTCTCAATGAGCGTTCCCGTCACCGGCTTTTCCGATGAACAACCTGTATCGCTGGCCGGTAACGAAAGCGTGACAATCCCATATTCCATGGATATTCCCGATGAGATTAATCCCGGTTTCCACGACATTATCATATCTTTTAGTGTTGACGGGTACAGCTTTGAAGAATATTTGATCGTGTCTCCTTCCAAACTGACTTTAACGATGGAAGATACCGTCTTCGACGCCGGTACCGACATCGTTGTCAATCTCTCGAACATCGGCGGGGTAGGTACCGAGGCAGTCTGTAATCTCTATTTGTTGTCCGCTGAAATATCCACCGCGACCACGGTCAATATCACTCAAGGCCAAACACTGGCCCTCGATCTGGCGATTCCAGCGCCAACAGCGGGGGGAAATTACCAGCTGGTCGCCTCCTGTCGTGATACGAGAGCAAACCGGCTCGTCACATTGAATGAGAATATTGAAATAAACGCATCAGAGCTGGAACTTGCTCTGACCAACAGCTCTTATGATTCTGGAGAAAATATTCAGGTTACCGTGACCAATACCAGCATCGTCGATACCACGGCGGAGTGTTCGCTTTCATTGACGGAACTATTTGGAGACGTTGTTGCCAGTGAAAGCGGTTTGCATGATGTCCCGGCAAACTCCTCGGTACTTCTGGAGTTGCCGACGGCCGAACAAACGGTTTCGGGTTATTACAAGCTCACGGTTGAATGTACCGACATAAACAGCGGGCACAAGGAAGTGCTCAAACGGCTCATTACCATTTCCGGGGCGGATGCCTCTCTGACTTCGGTTACGGATAAGGAGCATTACGCAAGCAGTGATGATGTTCAGATACAGACCGATATCATAAATGGCGGAATTTCGCTTACCGATGGCTCCCTGGTCCGCCGTATATGGCAGACTTCCGTATCTCAAGAAAGTGGCGAGGAGGCCTGGGTTTCTCATTATAACTCCGACTATGATAACTCGGATGAGCCTGTGGATATCGCAATTGATGATACGGGAAACATCTATGTCACCGGTCGGAGCCGCGGTTCCAGTACGACCAGGGACGACTACGCCACAGTCAAATACGACGCTGCCGGTAACGAACTCTGGGAAGCGCGTTATAACTATGGCAGCGGATACGACTGGGCCAGCGCGCTGGCGCTGGATAACGCCGGTAACGTTTACGTGACGGGTACCAGCAGCACGACCTGCGTTACAATTAAGTACGATAACGATGGCAATGAACAATGGGTCGCCCGTTATGATGACACGGGCATTACCCAGAGCGGCGGCGTTGACATTGCCGTGGATAGCGATGGCAACATTATCGTAGCGGGATACGCCGGCATGAGCTCTACGGTGAGGGACTGCCTGACGATCAAGTATAATCCGGCTACCGGCGAGGTCATCTGGCGCTCCTACTATGGTGGATTTACTGGCTATAACCAGGCGGCGGCGCTGGCGCTGGATACCGCCGGTAATGCCTACGTGACCGGCGAGAGCAAACCTACCAGCACCGGTTATGCCGATTACATTACTGTCAAATATGCCGGTATAGATGGTGCGGAGATATGGACAGCACGTTATGACGGGCCTTCCGGCGAGAGCGACGAACCTGCTGATATCGCCGTGGATGGTTCTAATAATGTCTACGTTACCGGTTACTGCACGATATATCATCCTGATCATGGTATGGACCTGTCAGACTATGCCACGATCAAGTATGACAGTGAGGGCAACGAACAATGGGTCAGACTATACAACGGTACTTATAACTGGGAAGATGCCGCACGATACATAGCCGTAGATTCCTCCGCGAACGTATACGTCACCGGCAGGTCTTCAGGAGGTGAACCGGGGGACTACTCCTTCATTCTCGATATCGTAACCATAAAATACAGCGCCGACGGTGATGAGATCTGGGCCAGCCGGCTGGAAAACAGCAACGATACCAGTAACTCCTTCCTTGGGGAAGAAATAGTCAGTGGGTTTGCATTGGATACCGAGGGTAATGCTTACATAACGGCCCTGCTTTATAAGGTCTACGGCGAATGGGAGAAGCAGGCCGTCACTGTAAAATACGGCGGCGTCGATGGCACGGAGATGTGGAGACTGTCTTATGAAGATGCTAGTGTTAAACAGCCAACCAGTAATTACGTCAATAACACTATGGCCATGGATGGGGACAATTCAGTTTATATCTCCATAAGCGCGTTTCAGCTAGGCTCAACGTCAAAAGGTGATTATACTACCATAAAATACATGTCGACCACTTCGGAGACAGCCGAGTTGCCCGTCTGGGAAGAGACTATCCCTCTCACCCTGGATGCATCACAAAGCTGGAGCGATGACAGAACCCTCAATATACAGACGGATTTATCGGGCGTGAACGGCAAGCTGCTCCATGCCGCGTATGTCAATAATAGTTCCGGGCAAATGGTAGCGCAGAGCATCGTACAGTCTTTTTACATCAACGACAGCGATCTTAACCTAACGATGGCCACTAAAAAGGACTTCTATTACGGTGGAGAAATAGTCTTCGTATCAGGTAATGTTTCTAATAACGGACCGGTCGCGGAATCCGTCAACCTGACACTAACCCTAGATAATGCCACTATCTTAGAGGAGGCCTTTACCCTGCAGCCGGGAGAAAGCCGCGACTACACTGCCAACACAACCGCCGTGAATACATTCGTATTACAGGCCGCTGCGAATAACTTAACCGTTTACGATCAGATCGAAGTTGTTCCCCACGGCCTGACTCTGGAGATAATCGCGCCCGACACGGTCGGACTGTCCTCGTTCGATGCTGTTTTGCAGATTGGAAACCAATCAGATATCGATTATATAGTTGATGTCTCTTTCGGAGGACATGAATATACAGGAATGGAGCTGTTTGCCGGTGAGATAAAGGCCATTACCGATAACATGACTATCACGGAAGATACCCTGATTACCGGCATGATAACCTCACCTCTTAGTTTGATAGAGAGCAAGCTTGTGATAATGGGTGAAGCCGCCACCCTGCAGGTGACGCCTGCCAACAAATACTCGCCGGGTGAGATCGCTATACCTTTCTCGATCGAGAATACAGGCCTGATTGATGTTGATTCTGAAGCTAACTTCATGATAGCGGGACAGACAATTATTAAACCGCTATACGTAGTGGCCGGCGCTTTGTGGAGCGACAACATTTCTGTAGAACTGGCAGCCGGTTCCTATAATCTCGAATACGATTCTCCTTACGGCTCCGGCACCGTGATAATAACGGTAATCGAGTCGGGAATAGGGGCACCGGAATTCACCGTGACCAATTTGCCGGATAATCTCGTTTTAGCCCCCGGTGACGCTACCTGGGAGTTTAAAGTAAGGAATGATGGCGGCTCGGGCGGGCTGGTTGACTTCCAGTTGGAGATACTTGAATCGGAATACGGTCAGTTCGCATGGTTAGAGGCCGGTGAAGAGGAAACCTTCAGC
This sequence comes from Dehalococcoidales bacterium, assembly GCA_016932435.1. Next base: position 10,981 of record JAFGCW010000051.1, read on the forward strand.
TTTAATTTTGAATTGCCGGATGACCTGGAAGCAAAGACCTACACCGCCTATTACGGTATAAATGACACCTCCTACAAGCTGGACTTCTCATTAGCTGGGCCGAAGGTGGAGGTCCTCGCTTCTCTGGATAAAGACCTCTATGAAGATGGCGAAACCGCTGTACTGACACTGGAGATCACAAATCTCAGTATATTAGACCTGAGTCTGTTTGCGTCCGTAAACCTGGGAGACTATGAAACTAATGAAAATTTAACGCTAACTGGGGGTAGTACGAACACCCTTGTCTTTAACGTCCCAGCTGTTTTCGATAGGGGCAAGTTATTCTACGGCATCTACACGGTTTCCGGCCGGGCGCTGTACCTGAACGCAGTATATGTCAACGAAAGACATACTTTAGGGCTGTGGACTGACCGCCAGGTCTATGACATCGGAGACACGGTTATCGTTTATATGGATGCCCCGATAGACGGAGTGGTATCCCTAGAAGCGCCGGGATACTCCGACCAGATGAGCCTATCCACCGGTGTTAACACAGCATCATTCACTGTACCGGAACTGATGAGAGGCACATACTATATCGAGTATACATTCGGTAATGCCACGGAAAGATTTCCCTTTGATGTCAGGGGGCATTTCGGGCGCATCACTTCGTTCAATCTCGATAAGGGGAGTTACGGGCCGGGCGACAGTATTTTCTTCACTGCCGAGGCCGAAGTAAATCTGGCTGCCGGGGCCGTTTTAAGCTGCCAGGTGCTCGACCATTGGGGAAACATAATCAGCAGTCTGGAACTGCCGGTCACGCTGAAAGAAGGGATAAATACGATTGCGGGGAGTACTGTCTTCAATCCGCCAGCGGCAGGACTTCATTCCATCCGGTGCCAGATACAGGCCGATATCTCCGAGCAGCTATTCCAGATGGCTTCCGCGAAACAGTACTTTGACGCCATCGGTATTAACTCGCCGCCGGTCGCAGATGCCGGCGCGCCCTATTTCGCGACCGAGGGCGCGGTCGTTCTCTTCGAAGCCAGC
>JAFGCW010000052.1 GCA_016932435.1 Dehalococcoidales bacterium
CTTCCGGTGTTCCCTCGTGAACTCTCAGCGTTATCGTGTGATGAGGTGTCCTGAAACGATTGGCTGCCTCCAGGACCAGATAGGTAAGTTCATTACTGGCGTCCTTCCCGTCAGCGGTGACGCCGCCGATGGTCATGTTACGCCATTTAGCGAACCCTGCATGTTGTGATCGCTTGGCGCGTGAAAGTTTAATGTTTTCAGGCCGCATACATTTAAGACGTAATTCGCAAAGCAAAGCCATGACTTCTTCGTCGCTGATCTGTCCTTTGTCCCGGTCCCTTTTGAAAAACGGGTACATATACTGGTCAAATCTTCCGAAATTATGCGTCGAGGTGGGCGTGGATAATATCTGGTTGAACCATAACGATTGCATTGCCTGATAAAAACTCTTCGGAGAATTGGCCGGTACCCAGCGACATGTATCTGCTATTTTCTCCAGATGCTTCTTGCGCAGGGGATCTTCTTCTGCCCCGGCTAATTTTTCGGCTGCCTCGGCATATCTTTCGGCAAGTCGGATGGCCGCTTTCAATACCGTTAACGAGGCGGTTAAAAACAATTTCTTTTCCACCGCATCCAGGGAGAAGAACCTCAAATTCCAGAGCTCTTCTTCAATTTCTTTAATGATCGGGTTCAGTCCGTGAAGCCATCCGGTGAAGTCCGTATAGCAATCGGTAAAGTTAAAAGACAGGCAAAGCCCGCTGCCGGCATATGCTCCTCTGAATTCATCTTTGCTTCTCATCGGTGGCAGAGTTATGCCTACTTGCAGGTACTTAAAAAATCTATCGTCGAAAAGCTTCGATTGAGCATATTCGGAACACCTAGTCTCCCAGTATCGGCCTATTTCTCTTATCATGGGCCAGTCCGTTTCTTCAACCGAGACAATCCCGTCCTCAGCCGCACTCCTGATCTCATCCTCCTTCCATACACCGAGAAACGGGTCTATTTCAGCCCCCCAGGGCTTGCTGGCCCCCTCACCTACAATAAGCTCATTGTTGTCGATTAATACTGGTATATTCTCCAGCATATGTGAATAAGCTTTGGTATAACGTATAATGGCCGGTTCACCTTCCGTTTGTTTAAATGATTCGGTGATCAGTCTTGCCTTTTCGATACATAAGGGGAACCCTCCCCTGATTATTTTTGCTGATAATTGTTCCATTTCATCCACCTCACGCTCTGTCATAATTGAAATATATATGATAACAACTTTAAATCCAGCCCATTTCTATATTACCATCGGATTACTTCTTTCCAAAGTCCGGATAGCTCGGAAAATACGATATGACAATGAACATTTCAGCGATACGGATAGTCTTAGTTTGTATCATTGATATAATACTTCGCATAAACACCTTACCTTAAACCCTGAACTAGTGACATTTATCCGCCGATATGTGTCTCCAGGTCATAAGAAGCAGCGATTTTTTGCACTTCCAGCATATGCTCATCTGCAGGGGGAATGATAGAAATGTTTTTACCCTCCTTGCCTAATCTTTCATACTTGGATTCTCCCAATTGGTGATAAGCCAGAAAGTGGACAGGTACCGATCTGCCTAATTCAGTGGCGACAAAATCCGAGACCGCATGGATATTTTGAGCTGAATCATTATAGCCGGGTATGATGGGAACTCTGACCCAGATCGGGATTTTCAATTCGTGATAGATTTTTCGCACGTTATCTAAAATCAGGGTGTTGGGGGCACCTGTATATTCCCGGTGCTTTTCAGAGTCCATATGTTTTAAGTCGTATAATACGAGGTCCGTATATTGCAACACATCTTTGAATGGTTCCCAATCGGCATACCCGCAGGTTTCGATAATAGTATGAATTCCGGATTGCCGGCAGAGTGAAAGGATATTCCTTGAAAAATCGGGCTGAAAAAGCGGTTCACCTCCGGTGAGTGTCACGCCTCCATTTGATCGTTTATAGAATATCTCATCTCCTTTTACCTTCTGAAATACTTCCTGAACAGTCATCTCCTTCCCGATAAGACTTCTCGCCTCATTAGGGCAAACCTGTGTGCACTGGCCTGATCCGCTGCATTTATTACGATAAGTATAAGATTTCGCCTCGATGATTTGAATGGCATTCGCCGGGCAAACGGCAACACACTTACCACAACCCGTACACCTTTCCCTGAAATAAAGCAGTTCAGGTTTTAACGACTGTGACTCGGGATTCTGACACCAGATACAACGCAAAAAACAACCCTTCAGGAAAACATTGGTACGGATTCCAGGACCATCATGAATAGAGTAATGCTGGATATTGAAAATCTGACCTTTTATATTGTCGTTCTCTTTGAGTTTCGACACTTATACTCCCTTAGCGATGAGAGATATTCATAATCAAACGCCAAAGCAGTCGACCTCGTTCCTTACCGGGGCTCCGGTGCTTTTCTATTAAAATCGTTACCCATTAAAAAATGGTCTGTTTAGACGTGTCCGGTACTATATTCAGCAGGTCGGTGTATCCATCCATAATCTGGAGGGGATCGGTAATCAGCAGATATTTATCAGTAGTCTGTTCCCATGCAGGCCACTCAATGAGTCCTTTCACGCCGGGATTACCTGTTCTGGCAAAATTGGTCCATATCGTCATGATATTTTCGGCTACTGCCCGGTCGGAATCGGATATCATGGGCACTTGGGATTTTGCTCCGGAAGCCGAGTATCCCCCAAAATGACCGGCCCAAGCTTCGACATCATCAAGAGCACCGAAAACGTAATGCAGTTCCATGGCATGGGCTGCCACGCAGCCATCGCGTCTCCAGCCTTCTGGTACCTGGTCGAAGAGCGCCGCATATCCCCGTGAGTTATCGGTACTCGGGCCGGTTAACAGCCTTAAGTAGTCCTTGATCATCATATCGGCAATAAGCATGCCGGGACCGGTCAATTCTCCTTTGTTAGCTACTATAAGGTAGGGGACCTGATTCCTCCGACCTGTCTGGAACATATTAACCAGTGTATCCGGTAAAAACCAGCCTTCGTGTACCACTTGCCACGGTCCCATAAACATATATTCCGGACCTATTTCAACGTTCAGTTCCTGATCTGTATTTATAATTGTCTCACAGGGTAGGTGGCACACTGCGTCTAGGGGATCGCTTTCTTTATCGACACCGAGTTTGTGGAATAATTTTTCCCCGAATGCTTCCATTTCATTTAGCGGTATCGTATCGAAGTAACGTCCGCCGCTTTCCACGATAGCACGCTGGAACAAACCGTTTGCCAGCGGTGACGCCATCAGAGTAGCAACTTTCAACCCACCTCCAGACTCACCAAAGATTGTCACGTTATTAGGGTCACCTCCGAAAGAGGAGATGTTACGCTGCACCCACTGCAA
>JAFGCW010000053.1 GCA_016932435.1 Dehalococcoidales bacterium
ATATTCTGCAATTCCGGGGAATTCTTTGTTGCAACTTCGGGGAATTTTGTTTGCAATTCCGTCCCTTTTTATTATGCAACAAGCATAGGCTGGTCGGACTAGATCATCAATTAAATTCTGCTCATGGAGATAACCTTTCTTCAGACCGATGAATACGTCTTTTGCTACTATGATACCTATCACCCCATCCATATTGTCACGATATACTGGGAATCGCGATCGTGGTATTTCGACAAAAAGATTAAGGAATTCAGCAACTGTAGAGCCTATCTCAATAGCAATTACTTCAGAGCGTGGTATCATAACCTCACGGGCTAAACGGTAGCGGAAATCGAAAACCTTATGAAGTATCTTCGCCTCAGGTTCCTCTACTTCGCCTTCTTGCCGTCCAATTGAAATCATCGTATGGATTTCTTCCACGCTGAACAAACTTCCTGTCGAGTTACCAAATCCAAATAACCGGGTAAATAGTGATACTATCCAATTTAGAACTATCACAAAAGGATACAATAACCACGATATTATCTTGAGTGGGCGAGCGTATATTAAGGATATTTTTTCAGAATGATATGCAGCAATAGTCTTGGGGATAGTTTCAGAAAACACGAGGAGAAGAATTGTTGTACATATAGTTGCAATGAGAACTCCCTGGTTCTCAGGCAGGTATTTTATAGCCAAAGTAGTGGCTATAGCAGCAGTAGCGACGTTGACAAGGTTATTCCCCAGCAATATTGTTGAGAGAAGCTTGGATGGTTGCTCAATCATCTTGGCAATTGATCCTGCTCCTGCTACCTGTTGTTCAACCAGGTACTGTAACCTCACTTTTTGAAGTGAAAATATAGCTGTTTCAGAACTGCTGAAAAACGCCGATAGTATAAGACAAACTCCAAATAGCACTAAATATATAATTTCGTGTTCGGCCATAATATTAACTCCTTAGGAATATGGAGAATTAATAATGTCTTGGTTGTCAATAATCAACTTTTCTTCTGCCTATATCATAAAAAAAGACCTTCACTGCGCTTAAATTCGCAGTAAAGGTCTCGCTAGTTAGTACTTTCCTAACCAACAACTCCCGGGCCTTCAAGACCGTGTTGACGGGAGTTGCTTCGTTAGCTACTCCCCTTTACGTATTTATATTGTCAAAATAGTACATTTTTGTCAATTATAAGCATATCGTCGATTAACAAACATCGGGATGTCTGTGCAGCCATACTAACACGTATTTGATACCTTTTACCTTTTCCACCGAGTGCAAGTAGCAGTGTACTGACACTGTGAGGTGAGTTTGACGACGCGAATAGGCATACCATTCATCCGACTGGCTGGTAGGCATCTGGGCGTGCAATATCGCCGTAGAACTCTACTCGCCGGTCATTGATGATGTCGATAACTCGGGGAAAACTTTTTCTTCTGGCAAATGCCAGGTCAAGTTCACAGTGCAAAATCTCTTCGCTTCTTATGCCGGCACTGACTTTAGTCATCCCTCGGGCATTAACTATCTTGCTGAGTCCGAGGTACTTGTGTTCACGCTCTCTACCTACACGGTCAGCTGCTATGATGTGGACGAAGTTTTCCACAGCACGGGTGTTGATTATGTGTTTGGCAACTATGTCGTATCGACGTGGCCAGTTGGTAGGGACAACGATGACACCTGCACCCTGTAACATCAGGACACGGGCGGGCTCTGGAAAGGTAATGTCGTGACAGATGAGTATCCCAATATTGCCGATAGGAGTTCGGTAGACTTTAAAAGACTCGTCTCCGCGATCAATAAAGCGGTCGACACCAGCCGGAGCAATGTGTGTTTTGCGATAGACGCCCACAATACTATCCGGCCCGACGAATGCAGCGGCGTTGAAAAGCCTATCGTTATCCATCTCCAATAATCCGAAAATGACGTACACGCCAAGTTCTTTGCAGAGGTTTGCCACTCTGTTAGTTGCGGAACCCGGTATTGTCTCCGAATGAGCCATAGCCTCATCTCGGCTATCGTACCAGTAGCCTGTTAGCGCACACTCCGGGAAGACAATGAGTTCGGCTCCTTCAGCAGCGGCTTCTTGTATCCCGAGTAACATCTTTTCTAGATTCTTATCACTCTTCAGTAATTTCGGATTCATTTGCACAGCAGTAACTTTCAAGATGTTGTTCACGGTACTATCTCCTGCTACTCGTATTACGAGTCCACGGCATTATACAACCTGTACGCACGACAAACAAGCATTCGATTTCTATATGAAGAATGATGACCCTACCGAGTGTGTAACTATGTCGTATGGTTTGAGTTCTGTTTATAGGACTAATACTTTTCAATCACGAACGTAGCATAACCTTCATAATCTCTGCGAAATCCAAAATACGTGTCATACCATTTTTTACACCACTCGAGACGACTCGGATCATCCGGGTAGTCCTTGCAGGCAGCCAGGTTCCTTCGTGCGCTCCACATGATATAGCGTTCCCATTCATTGTGTGTATCTGTTGCCATTGAAGTGATAACATATCCGTTTTCGTAGAAAACATGGTAAATAGCCTTTAATGGAAGCGTTTCTCCCTCGAATTCGATAAGCTCTGCCGGAGTTTTATCAACCTTTGAAAAACGGGTGCCGATAATCAGCTTCGCACCAGGTTTCACATATTTTTCAAGCAGGTGAATCGTCCCTTCGATACCTCCGAAATCTTCGCCGCTTAAACAGGTAAAATCGAATTTTTCATCCGTCGTCCATTCAAGCACATCGGCGCAGATCAGCCTGATGTCTTTGATTCCTGCTTCCTGGAGACGTTTTTCCCCTTTATCGATATATTCCTGGTATCTGTCTACTCCGGTACCTTTGATGCCGAAGGCTTCATTCCATGTTTTCAGCATTTCTCCATAACCGCAGCAAAGATCGAGAACACTTGAATTTGAGTTCATTCCGGATGTGTACCCGATTTCGACTATCTTTTCAATTGGCGTCATGCTGATGAGATGCTGGCTGGTTTCTATATCATTAATGATTGCTTTGTAATCCATTTTCTATATTCCTTTGAATTAGTAATGTCTATAGTAAACTAAATTGCCTGATATGCAAAATAGTATCTTTATTTTTAATCTTGACAAATTATATATAATGTATATAATATATCTAAATACTTCAAATATATGGTTGATGATAAGAGGAAATATAATGGCAGGCAGGAAAAACAGGGCTGAAAAGAACAGGAACAGCATTATCAGGGCGGCAACCGAACTCTTTCTGGTGCAGGGGATAAAAAAGGTTTCTGTGAGTGATGTAGCTCAAAAAGCCGGCGTTACCTCTGCGACTATATATAACCGGTTCGGCAGTAAGGACGCGCTGGTCCGTGAAGTGATTATCGAATGGTTTACTAAAACACTGGAAGATTACAAGCTGGTGCTGAATTCGGAGCTGCCTTTTGAAGAGAAACTCCAAAAGGTAATGTCTTTCAAATCGGACCTGGCAGGGAAGATGCACGGCGAATTCCTGATGGCGGCGACTTCTGATATAGATCCTCAGACAAAAGAGTATTTTGAACAAGAATACATGGTGGAACTGATTCGCAGTGTAAACGAATTTTATATTGAAGGCAGACAACAGGGGTACATCGATCCCGAGCTTTCCACTGAGACTATTCTGCGATACACAGAAATCATACGAAGAGGATTACAAGCCGAAGCTGAACTGGCAACGGATCCTGACTATACTTCAAAGCTGCTGCGTGAATTAACGCCTATCTTTTTATATGGAATTATGGGCAGACAGGAAAGGAAAGAAAACGAATGACAGAACATTCAGTGATTCACACGGAAAATCTAACCAAGCACTATGGTGATGTAAAGGCTCTGGTCGATCTTAACCTGGATATCCCAGCCGGAGAAATATTCGGTTTTTTAGGACCGAATGGCGCCGGTAAAACGACCACAATCCGGACACTGCTCGATGAAATCCGCCCGACCTCGGGGAAAGCGTCGATACTGGGACTGGATACCCATAAGAAATCTGTCGAGATAAGAAAACACATTGGATATCTTCCCGGTGATCTCGCTATGTACCCCGGTCTAACCGGCAGGGACACCCTTACTTATTTCGCGAATCTCCGTGGTGGGGTAGACTGGCAGTATGTCGATCAGCTTGCAGATAGGCTCAATGCAGACCTGTCAAAGAAAGTCGGCGACCTGTCATCGGGAAACCGGCAGAAAGTCGGGCTTATTCAGGCATTTATGAATAAACCGGAGGTGCTTATCCTGGACGAACCCAGTTCAGGCCTTGATCCGCTTATCCAGCGTGAATTTCAGTCGATGCTTCGCGAAGCATCGAAATCGGGGTGCTGCGTATTTCTGTCCAGCCATACCCTTTCCGAGGTTCAGCATGTTGCCGACCGTGTCGGTATTATTCGTCAGGGGATTCTCGCTGCTGTTGAATATATATCCCAGTTAAGATCAAAAGCAATGCGGAGAATCGAGCTTGATTTCGAGGAGCACGTCGAACGTGAAGTATTCGAAGCGATACCCGGAACTCGGGATATATCGGTGGGTGATACACGGGTAATTCTTTCCTATGACGGTAAAATGGAGGAAATGCTCCGCGTAGTCATGGATAAGTATGAACTCCTTGATATTCGTAGCCAGGAAGCCGATCTTGAGGAAATATTCCTGACCTACTACCGTGGAGAGGAGGTTGCGGCATAATGCTGGTCAATGTATTTACCAAGTCGGTCCGTGACCACTGGATCGGTTCGACGATTGCCTTTGTCAGTCTTGTACTGATGCTACTCTTCGCTATATCGGTGTACCGGAATTTCGATATAAATATCTACCAGGAGATGCCCGACGTGATGAAAACTATCATGGGCATCCCTCCTCTTGCCGATGCCGCCAGCCTTGCTATCAGTGTTTACCTTGCGGGAGTGGGCTCATGGGCGTTAACGGGAATGATTATAGCCTTCGGTTCCGGTTCTATCGCCAGCGAGGAGAGTAACGGCACCATCGGCCTGCTTCTCGGTAATCCGAAAAGCCGTAATAATGTGCTGATTTCAAAGACTCTGGCTATTACTCTGCTTATGACTGCTAGTGTCGCCGGATTATGGGGAGCTTCTTATCTGCTGACCGCCATGCTGGATGTCAGTATCGAGGGAATGCACGTCGAGGCTCTGTGCGTTCACTTACTGGCTGTCGTCCTGTTTCACGGATTTCTTGCTCTGGCGATTGGTGCATGGACGGGAAACAGGGGGATGGCTGCCGGGATCACCACGGGTGTCATGATAGTGTCCATATTCGCCACCGGACTTATTCCGCTTATCGAAGGCTGGGAAGACCTGGCGAAGATATTTCCCTGGTATTACCTGAACAGCAGCGAACCGCTATTGAACGGGGTCGACTGGGGGCACATAGGTATACTGGCTGGATTCGCCGCTCTTTTCTTCATTCTCTCCATCATCGGAATAAACAGGCGTGACCTGAAAAGCCGCAATATCGGTGTTACTCTTATGGACAGGCTGCGAAATTATCCCCTGACCCAGAAGGTTATCAGCAGGCTGGCCGGTTCGACCCGGGTTTCGAGGATATGGATTAAGACATTCTCCGAGCATCAGAGCCTGCTTATTATTATCGGGTACGTGATGTTCCTTTCGAGTATCATGATAGGCCTGCTTTATGACTTTATGCCGATTGAGACTATGTCACGACTTATAGAATCATATCCCGAACTGAATACTATCTTCGCCGCGTTCGGTGGCGGGGATTTCAGTACACCGGAGGGATTTTTTCAGCTTGAAATATTCAGCCTGATGGCGCCGGCGGCAACGCTTATCGCAGGTATCGCAGTGGGGACTCGCGCTCTTGCCGGAGAGGAATCCAAAAACACGATGGGGCTGCTCCTTGCCAATCCTGTGAAACGGTCGAGGATAGTGATAGAGAAATCACTGGCGATGTTAATCTGCTGTGTAGTTGCCGGAGTAGTCACCTTTCTTGGTGTGGCGGCAGGATCTCTGTTCGGCGGCCTGGATATGAATATGGGAAATATCGCTGCTGCCTGTCTGCTTGCTGTACTCCTGGGACTTGCCTTCGGAATGCTGTCGCTGGGTCTTGCTGCGGCTACGGGTCAGGGTAAAATTGCTTCCTTCGGCAGTATCGGACTCGTCCTGGTTTCGTATATCACTGCATCATTTCTGCCGTTAAGCGACAATCTTGCCGGCTATGCCAAATGGTCGCCGTACTATTATTATACGGGCAGTAATCCGATGGAAAACGGCCTGGACCTGGGGCATGTTGCGGTACTCGGTATCATGGCTGCTGTCTTCTTTGTTCTTTCGATATACCTGTTTCAAAGGAGAGACCTGCGGTATAACGGCTAGTTACCATAGCATTTTAGAAATAAGCAAAGCCGGTCACATGACCGGCTTTGCTTTTAATACTTACTGTAAGATTTATAACAGTTTCTTAAAATCATCGATGCTTAGACCTGCATCTTTCACTATTCCTGCCATGGTATAAGCATTTACTGGATTTGATCTTGGAATGGTGATAATTCGTTCGCCGTTAGTCATTGTAATGTGTTTACCCTGTCTTGTAATCCAGAAACCTGATTTCTGAAAAGCGTTAACGGCACGCTAGTGGTTTATACCAGGCAAACTGGGCATCGTTCTACCCGATTTCTACACATCGGGATTCTTTGTCTTTTGTTATTTCATCGACCGTTTCCAGATATGATTTTATTGCATCCTTAATATTATCCATTGCTTCGTCCTCTGTTTTCCCCTGAGACCAGCAACCGGGAAGTCCGGGTACCCAGACTGCGAAACCTTCATCATTTTGTTTAATACTAACCTTGTATTTCATGTGAATCCTCTATTAAGTAATATCACTTAATTATAAACCGAGGGAAGCTTGATATTCCAGATTGTATTACTTCTTCAAATTCGTTCCCGAATATTCCGGTGTCATGAAAGCTTCCAGGCAGTAGAACGGCTTGTCCACTTTCACGTAGTTCAGGGGACAGTGGTAAACACCCGGTGGCATTACGACGATGGTCGGTTCCGTGATCACGTGCTTTTCGCCTTCCTCGCCTATAGAGAACTCTACCTCGGCTTCGAACTCGTTCATATCATCGGGATTCGAGCCGAAGAAGAAAAAGAACTCGGTAAAACGGTGCTTGTGAGTCGGCTCGTGGAACATATAGGGTGTGCGAACGACGGATATTCCGAGGTTTATCTTAGCGGCTGCCGGTATCAGGTGTGCCGGGACCTGTCCTAAGCCGACTCCTTCGCCGCCCCACTTGTTCGATCTTACGATCCCCTTAGTGAAATACCTGTCATAACTCTTTTCTTCCACTCGTATCTCCGTCAAGTCTTCGCCGAGGTCTACTCCGCCGTATGCTGAGGTCATAAACGCTTCCAGGCAGTAGAATGGTTTATCGACTTTCTGGTAGTTCAACGGGCAGTGGTAGACACCCGGGGCGGCGACCACGATGGTCGGTTCGGTGATGACGTGTTTCTCATGTTCAGGCCCGAAGGAGTATTCTACCTGGGCGTCGAACTCGTTCATGTCCATAGGGTTCGAACCAAGGAAGAAGAAATACTCGGTAAACATATGCTTGTGAGTAGGTTCGTGGAACATGTACGGTTTTCTGACAACGGTAATGCCAAGGTTCATTTTCGCGTTTGCCGGAATGATTCCGTCCGGAATGCCGCCAAGCCCGATCCCCTGTCCGCCCCACTGGTTTTCATTTACGATGTCCTTTATCACATACTTGTCATACTTGAGTTCAGCCATAACTGCTTTCTCCTTTTCTTCGCAAGAGAGTTTTGTGCTTTGAACAATAGACCATCGGGAGTGCAATGTCAAAGGTTTTCATGATTATGACCCGGTACTCTCGTATTTATTCACACCTATTGTCCAGAACCAGTATGCCAGTGCGAACATCACTATACCGGCTACCGGCGTGCCGTATTGGTGGGCAGGGTGAAAGAGAGTTTCTCCACTCTTATCAAGCAGATAGCTGGCAGGGAAGAAGTTGATGAAAGCCAGGGGGATTATGAACGTAAATAGCACCTGGACGAATTTATCGTAGATGCTGATCGGATAGTCGATAAATTCACGGCAGGAACCGGTAAGGGTGCTTGATATAGTGTTGGTCAGGACAATCCAGAAACTGAGCGTCCCTGAGAAAATCCACAATGACGACTGTATCAGCGTACCCCCGATGATTGCAGCTATGAAAAACAGTATCTTTATTGGCGTAAACTCTATATCGAGGTTGGTAAAGCACAGGATGAAAATCACCGTTGCCAGTGACATCTGACCGAAATAACCCGCGTTCGGTTTCCCCATCAGTACGTAAACAAAGGAATTGACCGGTCTGACCAGTGCGATATCGAAATTTCCCATCCTTACCATTTCCTGTATCTCCTGGAAGAAGGCGACGCGGAATATAAAGGATGCCAGCGCATACGTAAAAAGGTTCAGGTTGAACAGAAGCATTACTTCATAAAGCGTCCATCCCTGTATCATCTTGAATTTATCGAGCATTATCCAGATCCCAAGGTAGGCCATTAGGTAAATAACTACCGGTACGAGTATATCCATCACGAAAGCAGGCCTGTATTCAACCATGCTTTTCAGGTAGGTGCCGTATGAAATCAGTATCAGTTTTAATCCTCTCATGCTATCCACCCTGTATAACCAGTTTCTTTATTGCTGATCTCCACATTAATGCTGTTATCCCCCCGAGGATTGCGATCCACATGAACTGCTGTAGAATCGCCAGCCAGCAATCGATGATCTCCAGCTTTCCAAGATATATCGATATCGGTACATAATACATCAACCGGAAAGGCATAAACGCTGCTATGCTGACTAGTATCTGCGGGAAAAACCATAACGGCAGGAATCTCCCGGAAAACAACTCCATCAGACTTCCGAAAAATATATCCACCTGCCACATCGCCATGTACCAGAAAGAAAGCAGACTCAGGTTAAACACTATCAGGAACATAATAACCAGAGTATTGATAACCATTACCAGGAACAGGACCAGGTTCGGCAACGAAGGCAACTGGAAATCCAAGAATATGACCGCTATGACCAGCACCGGCAGCAGTCTGAAAATAAGATTGAACAGGTTTCTGCCTATCATCCGGCAGAACATGTACACTATGAAATTCATCGGTTTTATAAGGTCGATTGCTACCTGTCCGCCTCGTACCCTGTTATTGATATCACCTATCACATTGTTCGATATCAGAGTGCCGATAAACGTACCTATGAGGACGTAGGTGGTCATATCACCAAGGGTGATGATGCCTGAACTGGAAGTCACTCCTCCCGCCTGGCCGACCAGGGCTCGCCACAGGTATAGCTGGACCACGAGCGCCAGTACGGTCTGGAGTATTCCTGTGAAATACAGGACCCTGTAAGTGAGGTTCTCCTTGAACGAGTTCTTTATATATTCCCAGTATTTACGCATTTTCTAATCTTTTAATCGTTAACTCAAGTTGTTCTGTCCCTGGATCAGGTACATTCTCCTGATTACGTCTTCTATCTGAGTTCCGGCGACGTTGATATCCTTCGTTTCAGTCCTGTCCATCAGCCACCCGACGACCGCCGATGAATTGATTTTCTCGGTATCGTATTTAATGGTTATTTTATTCTCTTCATAGTTGACATCACTGACACCAAGTTCATGAAGTCCATTTATGTCATTGATTTCGCCAAGGATATCAGCGGTCACTGTTTCTTCCGTACCATATTTTCTCCTCAGGCTGTTCAGACTGCCGTCGTACATGATATCACCATAATTGATAACCATTACCCGTGAACTTAACCTTTCAATATCGGACATATCATGTGTCGCAAGTATTACCGTCGTTCCTCGCTGCCGGTTTATCTCTTTGACGAATTCCCTGATCCTTTCCTTTACTACCACGTCAAGGCCTATGGTAGGTTCATCGAGGTACAGGATATCCGGATTATGAAGCAAGGCGCAGCAGATATCGGCGCGCATCCTCTGACCGAGAGAAAGTTGCCTGACCGGTGCGTTTATGAACTCATCCAGCCCGAGTATGTCACCGAATATTTTCAGGTTTTCGCTGTATTGTTCTTCGGTAACCTTGTATATATACCTCATCAGGCTGAGCGTTTCCGATACCGGAATATCCCACCACAGCTGGGTGCGTTGACCGAAGACAACACCGATCCGCTTTGCGTTTTTCTCCCGGTTCTTGAATGGTATAAGTCCGTTAACAGTAACATTGCCGCCGCTTGGCACGAGAATTCCTACCAGCATCTTGATCGTAGTCGATTTTCCAGCGCCGTTAGGGCCGATATATCCGACTATCTCTCCTTCATCGACTGAGAAAGAGATGCTGTTTACAGCATGAACGATGCGGTATTCTCTCTTAAAAAGGTCCTGCATCGCCCCTTTCATGCCCTCTCTCCCTTTCCTCTGGCGGAATATTTTCTGAAGATTTTCAACCTGTATGATCGACATGTTTCTACTCCATTTTTGGTTTTTTCGATTTCTCGATTAATTGCTCCCAACAAAAAAGCCCGGGAATTTTACTTCCTGGGCCTGACTGACTTCCGTTCCGGTAATCCGGTTCTACTCAATTAGAAATTCCTTGCTGGAAACATACCAGGCCGCAGGCATAAGTATCCCACTGACAATGATATTTTTTATTGTTTCCAGACGATACACTATTGGCAATTCCTTTCGTACTATAAGACGTAATAAATTAAAGTACGTTTTATAATACGGTATGAAATTACCCTTGTCAATACCTGAACAAAATATTATCTGCATGGTCTTTTGTCCTCGATAGGGGTCCTGGATTTTATTCCAAGTATAAGATGACAGACGATGTTACCTGGTTTTCTTATCAACCCGTATGTCTATATGATAAAATAAGCCGGGGGTGATGATGGAAAACGAGTTCCGCAGGCTTCCCGGTGTAGACACCGTAATCTCGGATGAACGGATTTCCAGGCTTGCTGCCAGGTATTCACACGATTTGCTGGTAAGCCTGGTCAGGGAGCAGCTTGAGAAAGCCCGTGCAATAATATCATCGGGAAACCCATGCCCTTCAATCGATGACATCGTACAATCTGTATCTACTCAAATGGACAGACTGGAAAATCCGGTGCTCAGACCGGTCATCAATGCTACCGGGGTCGTCATTCATACTAACCTTGGTCGAGCTCCGTTAAGTAAAGAAACAATCACAGCGATGGACACGGTTTCGCGTGATTATTCAAACCTTGAATTCGACTTGCCAACAGGAAAACGCGGTTCCCGCTATGTTCATATCGAGGATTTACTCTGCCGGTTAAGCGGGGCTGAAGCCGGAATGGTAGTAAACAATAATGCTTCGGCGATGCTTCTTGCTCTTTCCGCGATAGCCAAACGAAAGGAAGTTATCGTCTCGCGCGGAGAAGCGGTGGAGATAGGCGGCAGCTTCCGTATCCCCGACGTGATGCGGCAGAGTGGGGCCAAACTGGTCGAGGTAGGAACTACCAACCGTACCTACATCGATGATTTCAGAGAGGCGATTACCCCGTCCACCGCAGCCCTGATGAGAGTCCATTCCAGTAATTTCCAGGTGATTGGTTTCACCCACGAAGTAACACTGGAGGAAATGACGGAATTAGGATATCAGGCTAATCTTCCTGTCCTGGATGATCTTGGAAGCGGCTGTTTCCTGGATACTTCGGAGTATGGCCTCGCACCGGAACCGATGGTTCAACAAAGTATTTCCTGCGGTGTAGGCCTGGCCTGTTTCTCGGGTGACAAACTCCTCGGAGGACCTCAGGCGGGAATCATAGTCGGTAAAAAGAAGCTGGTTGATAAACTGAAGAAACACCCCCTGGCGAGGGCGGTACGAACCGACAAGACCAGGATTGCCGGTCTTGCTGCGACCCTTTTACATTATCTTCGTGGTGAAGCCGTAGAGAAAATCCCGATATGGAGAATGATAGCCGCTTCACCTGATGAAATCGCTTCACGTGCTGTTGCCTGGACAGAAGCGTTCGGTAAAAAAGCGGAAGTAATCGATGGAGAAAGTATGGTAGGCGGCGGCAGTCTGCCGGGAAGTAAGCTTCCTACCCGTCTGGTTGCAATAGGCAGTAATGGAACTATGAGTGCTTCAGCAGTTCAGACCCTTGCCCGGAAGCTCAGGAACCGTAAAGAGATACCGGTAATAGGGCGGATCAGCGAAGATGTTCTGCTTCTCGACCCGCGTTCCGTATTGCCGGAAGAAGACGAGATTGTGATTAATATACTCCGCACGATTGGGGCGGATCTTAAATAGATACCCGAAAGGAAGGTTAAGCGATGAGTGAATCCGAAATTACCCTGAGATATGGCTTCAATCCTCACCAGAAACCTGCCCGTCTATTCATAAAAGAAGGCAAACTGCCGTTCAATGTCTTGAGCGGTTCACCGGGATATATCAATATGCTTGACGCGCTCAATTCATGGCAATTGGTTAAGGAACTGAAAACCCAACTTAATCTGCCGGCGGCGGCGTCCTTCAAGCACGTCAGCCCTGCCGGCGCGGCAGTAAGTATTCCTCTGAATGATGTGCTTAAAAAGTCCTACTTTGTCGAAGACATGGAAATGTCTCCTCTGTCTACCGCATATGCCAGGGCGAGGGGTGGTGACCGCGTGTCTTCTTATGGTGACTGGGCGGCTTTAAGCGATACCGTCGATGTTCCCACGGCCAGGATTTTATCGCGAGAGGTGTCGGACGGCGTCATCGCACCCGGATATGAAACCGAGGCCCTGGAAATCCTGAAAAAGAAAAAGAACGGCAAATACAATGTGATAGAGATCGATAAGAATTACGTACCGAAAGACACCGAGATAAGAGAGGTTTTCGGTATTGCTTTCGAGCAGAAGCGGAACGACCTGGAGATCAGCCCGGATATGCTGACGAATATAGTTACCGCTAACAGGGAACTACCAGAATCGGCGATACGCGACCTGATCGTCGCTACCACTACCATTAAGTATACCCAGTCGAATACCATAGGTTTTGCTGTGGACGGGCAGGCTATCGGCGTCGGCGCCGGTCAGCAGTCGCGAATTCACTGTGCCCGGATAGCCGGAGATAAGGCTGATCGCTGGATGCTTCGCCAGCATCCAGCCGTCCTGGGACTGAAGTGGAAACAGGGAGTTGGCAGAGCGGTGAAAAACAACGTAATCGACCTGTATCTGCTGGAGAGACTTACCTCCATGCAGCGAAAATATCTGGAGGATGCCTTGGAAGAGATACCTCCTCAGCTTACGCTGGAGGAGAGAGAGGAATGGCTGGGTAAGTTTACCGGAGTGGTGCTGAGTTCGGATGCCTTTATGCCGTTCCGTGACACGGTTGACCGTGCCTACCAGAGCGGCGTGAAGTATATCGTCCAGCCCGGTAATTCTATCCGTGACGACGAGGTAATCAAGGCCTGCGATGAGTACGGCATGGTGATGGTGTTCACCGGTACAAGGCTCTTTCACCATTAGTAATCAGTTATAATCTCCCTTAATCCCCCTTTACGAAAGGGGGAAATATAGAAAGGTTTTTTGAATAACTGAGGCTGTAACTTCTTCCTTTATTGAAGGGAGAGTGAGAGGGATTAAAATAAGGGCTTCAAGCAAAATGCTTCAATATAACAAGAAAAACATCAACTTGGCCAGGAACTTGGGAAAACACATGACATATCCTGAAACGATTCTCTGGTCCTGGATTAGATTGAAGCAACTAAAAGGGTATCAATTTTACCGGCAGAAGCCTGTAGATGAATACATCGTGGACTTCTATTGCCCGAAGGCAAAGCTCGTTATAGAGTTAGATGGAGGTCGTCACAAGACTGCTGATAGCATCAAAAAAGACACTGTAAAAGATAAAAATCTCGTAAATCTCGGTTTGAAAGTGTTACGGTTCGATAATAATGATATAACTGAAAATATTGAAGGAGTACTGGAAAGGATTCTGAGTAATATAGACTGAAAATCCCCCTTTTTCAAAGGGGGAGACTACTACAAACTTCCTTGTTGAAAAGGGAAATTGGTTCTATTACCTTCGTCCGGGTCGATTTGGTGCAAGTTCACCCGGCTTGTACCAATCTGACGTCTCCCTTTGTAAAGGGAGAGTGTGAGGGATTTTATAGTCTGCTCTCAGGAGTTTCTAGACAGGAAAAATAAATGTTTGTACTTGGTACCGCCGGACATATCGATCATGGTAAATCGGTCCTGATAAACGCGTTGACCGGAATAAACCCGGACCGTCTGCGTGAAGAGCAGGAACGGGGTATGACTATCGACCTCGGTTTTGCCTGGCTGAAACTGCCATCGGGGCAGGAAGTAGGCATCGTCGACGTACCCGGCCATGAGAAATTTATCAAGAACATGCTGGCCGGGGTCGGAGGTATCGACCTTGCCCTCCTTATCGTAGCTGCCAATGAAAGCGTGATGCCCCAGACCAGGGAACACCTGGCTATTATTGACCTCCTTGAAATTACAAAAGGCGTCGTGGCGGTTACCAAGAAAGACCTGGTCGATGATGAGTGGCTGGAACTGGTTCGGCTGGACGTGGAGGAACTGATAAGTAGTTCGAGCCTTGCCGGCGCCCCGATCATCCCCGTATCAGCGGTATCCGGTGAAGGTCTGGAAGAGCTGATACGGGTGATAGATGAGCAGCTTCAATCGACCGAACCGCGTAAAGATACCGGAAGGCCGAGACTCCCGATAGACAGGGTGTTCACTATATCCGGATCAGGTACGGTAATTACCGGAACACTTATCGACAGCTCTTTATCTGTCGGGCAGGATGTAGAAATAGTACCAGCGGGTCTGAGATCGAGAATCAGGGGGTTGCAGTCTCATAAGACACGAGTAGAGCGTGCGGAACTGGGAAACCGCGTAGCGGTCAATCTGGTGGGTGTGGCAACGACTGATATTTCACGCGGTCAGGTTCTCACTACACCGGGCTGGCTTACACCTACGACCATGCTCAGCGCCCGGCTTCGTTTACTTCCTCACCTGCGCCGTCCGTTATCTCACAACGCAACCGTCAGCTTTCACTCAGGAGCTGCCGAAACCATGGCAAAAGTGCGCTTCCTCGATAGAGACAGGCTGGAACCGGGAGATACCGCGTTGATCCAACTGGTGCTGACCGACCCGGTAGCCCTGGTGAAAGGCGACCATTTTATCATCAGGTCCCCTATGGACACGCTTGGCGGCGGAAGGGTCGTTGATTCTCATACGAAACGACTCAGGCGTCATCGTGAATCTGTCATACAGGGACTGGAGGTTAAAGAAGCTGGAGCTGTTGACGAAGTAATAGAAGCGTTACTGGAAAGCAAACAGCCGATGGAGCTTCCGGCACTAATCTCCCAGAGTGACCTGCCTGATTCCGAAGCACGCCCTGTCGTGGAATCATTGATTGAGGAAGGCAGGATTAACGCTATCGGTCAGGGAAACCAGCGTCTTCTCTATACCGCGCCCGGCTGGCAGAACCTGATACGGCAGGCGACGGTTTCTCTCCAGGATTACCATAAGAAATTTCCCACCAGGCCGGGAATGCCGAAGGCCGAACTGGGCAGCCGGCTAAAGCTGGGTAAGTTCGCGCCGGCGATATGGCAGAAGCTGTCAAAGGACGGTGTTGTAGTTGAAGAAGGCACGGCGGTACGACTAACTTCACATAAAGTCACTCTCAGTCCGGCACAGCAGGCAAAGATAGACGCTTTCCTCGATTCTTTGAAAAAGAATCCCTATTCACCGCCCGGAGACCTTGTACCCGAGACTGACCTGCTTAATCTTTTGATAGACCGTCAACAGGTAGTTAAGGTGCATTCTTCGGTAGTGTTTTCCGCCGAAGCCTATAATGAAATGGTGGAAAAGGTGACTACCCACATCCGGGAAAAGGGTAATGTAAGCGTCGCCGAAGTCCGCGATATATTCAATACCAGCCGCAAGTATGTCCTGGCATTGCTTGAATACCTGGATGAAAAAAAGATCACCCGCCGTGTCGGCGACGAACGAGTGCTGTACTAACCCATTCTGATTTTACCAACCTCACTTGTCATTCATACCTTACTTGTCATTCCCGCCTTTTAATGTCATTCCCGCGAAGGCGGGAATCCAGAGTCCTTTATTTCTGATAATTTTTCGTTATAAACAATAATCTTTATTACCAAAGAATCCTGGATCCCGTACTAAATACGGGATGACGGAAGAAGGATGTCATTCTGAGGGAATGAAATGACCGAAGAATCTTCTTCGATTAAGAAAGGAGATCTTTCGTCCTCCTTCGTCGTCCTCAAGATGACAGCTTATCGTTATTGGAATACTCTAATGACAATAAAAGTAAATAATTACATCCCGTTGAAGTGGTGCGAAAATCGTTTCTCTAGTCATACAGGCAATTACGCCGCTGGAGCAGGCGTAAAACGGTGTGGAAATCAACCTCAAGGTTGCCTCGGTCGGAGTCCTTTTCAGGCAGAATGTAAGCCGTGCCGATACCCGGCGGTATAATCTCCAGGAGTCCTTCCATCATCACCACACCGGCTTCATAGGGGGGAGTGGTCGATACCTTCTCTTCAAGTTCCTGAAGTTGTTTATATAACTCGGGATGTTCTGTAAGAGTTTTCTTGATATCCTGGTAGGGGATAGTGATGAATTTTTCTCCTATCCTTCCCAGCACCTTGTCCATCACCTGGCTGAAGGCCGGATGGTCTATGTTATCGTTGCCGCACATCTCGAAAGCGAAACGGAAAGCATGTATTGCCAGAGCGTGCTCCCAAACATCGGTTATTTCAGTTATATCCGGGTCAATCATATGTATATTATGGTCCATCATTCCCGGATGCCAGTGCTTCTGAATATACGCCTTGAGTGATTCTTTTTCCTCGGCAAAGAACTCACTGTCCTTGTTATGGGTTATCCTGTTGGCGCCGAAGTCATCAAGAATACCCTTTAATGAATACCATAATGCGTCGGTTTTATCGCCCTTCTGCACAAGAGGGAAATAGTCCCAGAGAGGTTTCCATTCGTTCGCCAGCAACTCCAGATCATACCAGCCTTCTTCGGTGAGATTCTCATCACTCAGCAGCGGGTCTTTTATCTCAAGGCAATTAATGCTGCCGTTGAATGAGGATACGAAAACCAGCAGGGCGTCCGGGTAATTGCTTTTTAGAAAATCGACCTGTGATTTCTCAATCCTTATTTTCATCGGTTCCGGAGAACGCAGGCTCACTTCAAGATATGTCTGCTTATTATCATTTGGATCCGTTACCAGCAGGTCCGGTGTTGATAGCTGTTCAGATGATTCAGTCTTTTGTACCTGGCTGATCCTTTCTACCGTGTACTCGAAACTTACCAGCGTAGTTTCGACTATTGCTTCACCTATCCTGTTTTTAAATGAATCTGTAGCCCGGAACTCCATAATAATCCTCTGATTAGTATTTGTTATTTAACTCCTTATTAATATAGCACTTATTACAGGCCTATTACGACAATTATCACATACAGACTTCACTAACTGATTTAGTATGTGTATTGATGGGTATATTAGCTTTAGCAATCGTTTTAATAATAATAGTCCTTGCGGCTTACGCTTTCCGGAAGGGTGGACCTCCCACCTGATGTTCCTAGGAATGCCCGTTGGGCAAAAAGGTTAGAGAACAGGAAAGACATCAAAAACACTACTCATAACTGAAAAATCAGGCGTTACAATTGAAAGTAAGATACCTTCGGAAGGTATTTCACCATTAAATGCCTGATTGAAGTAAGGATAAAAAAATCGAGGGAAATGGGAAGCTGATAAATGGTTAAGTGGAAAAACAGGGGATGCTCCAGGTGCGGCGGTACGACCTACCTGGAACAGGAAGAGAACATCCTCTATGAAAAATGTCTTATGTGTTCCCACAAGGTAGAAATCAAGAAAAGGATATCCATAACTTCTCATCTTGAAGAAGATAAAGAACCTACAGCCACACAGAGTCAGTAGTGTAATCCCGACTCGTAGTACTGACTGTCAAAGCCTGGAAATCTTTAGTTTTAGACACTGTGCTGATATAATAGTGTCAATCCTATGAGTAATATCAGAAAATCAGTTGCTATCCTGATGTGTGAAAAAATCCGCCAGGAAAACAAATGCCGGTGGTACACTCTCTCCGGACTGACATGCCGTCTTTGTATGCGGTCATCCGGAGGTGACCCGTTGAAGATGAAAATGCGTAAAAAGACGCGTTATAACGGTTGCCGCCTGGTAAATAACTGGTACGCGAAGCTCAGCGGTACTAAAGGCAAGAAAAAACTGAAGGCTATCGGTTGATCTGAGTACATTCAAAATGTTTGTCCATTGACTTTTTAGCCCCAAGTTGATTAGTATTGTGTAATTCCTGAATAATCCACCCTGGGAGAACATGAATGAGAATTAGAATACTGGTAGTATGTGCGATGCTTCTGGTAGTTACGCTGTTATCATCCTGTCTTTCTTCCTCTATTATCATAAACATCGATATTGACTGTAATGAATTCGAAGCCAAGTCTAACACTATAGGCAATGAATTTGAGATTGAGGTGAATGATAAGATACGGGCAAAACTATGCGCTAATCCTACTACAGGCTTCACCTGGGTGTGTAAAATGGATGACGAGAACGGTGTGATGAAACTTGAAAGCCAGGAATATATAGCACCCGATACCGAACTGGTTGGGGCATCTGGAACGGATGTATGGACTTTCAAGGCTGTCAAGGAAGGTACGGCCTTGATTACCATGGAATACAGCCAGGACTGGGAAGGTGGGACTAAAGCGGAACGTACCTACGTGCTTGATGTTACTGTAGAAAAAGACCGCTAAGACAACAGCTTAGTATTTTATTGTATGGAGGTTAGTATGCCGAAATGTGAGACATGCGGTGTGGACATCGAGGAAGGAAAAACTCATAAGCACAAAGGTGGTCTGTTCGCACACAAGGGTAAGATAGTTTGTGAAAGCTGCCTTGTGGATGCCGGCGTACCGATTACCGAAGCGCAGCCATATGATGTATACATGAAGCTGCAGACTGAACGCCACAGGGGTGGTTTAGACATATAAGCCGGTTCCGCCGAAAATCTGTGAATACCAATTACGGGCATATTTGAAGCCGGATTTTTCCGGTGGAGTTTATATGCCCGTTTTTTTGCATAGGGGGTGGATTAATACATGAGAGTCGCGGTCGTTGGCGGTTATGGGAAAATGGGACGGTGGATAGCCGACTTTCTTCTCAAAGACGGAAAGAACGTAGTTCTGTACGGGAGAAATGAAGAGAAGTTGCTGGCTGCCGGGCATGAACTTGGCGTAGAAACAGCGATGAACCTTTCACAAGCTGTCAATGACGCCGGATTGATTATTGTTTCCGTACCGATCGATAGTTTTCCGGGTGTCATCGAGCAATTAAAACCGTGCCTGACTTCCGGGCAGATCGTGATGGATGTTACCTCGGTCAAGGTTATGCCGGTCAGGATAATGCACGAGTACCTGGATAATGTGACAGTACTTGGAACTCATCCTGTCTTCGGCCCTGGCGCCAGGAGCGCCCGTAATCAGAATTTCATCCTTACACCCACGAACGATGCCGAAAAGGCAATAGCGGAAAAAGTGAAGAACAACCTGGTTGATAAGGGCGGGATTGTGACGATGATGGCGCCGGAGGAGCACGACCACCTGATGGCTGTCGTCCTCGGCCTGTCCCATTTCATTGCTATCGCATCAGCTGATGTTCTCCTCGGCTTCGAACAGCTTCAAAAGATGAAAGCCATTGGCGGCCCAACCTACCGGGTACTGCTTACGCTGGCGGAGAGTGTGATCACCGAAGATCCTGAACTCTATGCTTCCATCCAGATGAACCTGCCCGGTTTGCCTGAGATGGAGGAATTATTTCAAAAGACTACCGCAACTTGGGCGGATATAGTGAAAAGCGGAAACAGACAGCAGTTCATTGAGAAGATGGACCTGCTTAAAGAAAAACTACCTGAAGCCGATCCCTATTTCGGTCGTTCCTACCGGGATATGTACAAGATACTGGATGAGAGTTAGAATGGTATTACTTTCTCCCAATCTCTTCAGTTGGTGATATTGACACCCATTGACCTTACCCCGGAATTAGCGCACCTTCGATTAGAGCTCCCGCGGTCATTACAGCATACTCCTTTGGGGTAAATCCTTTCAATGA
>JAFGCW010000054.1 GCA_016932435.1 Dehalococcoidales bacterium
ATATTCTGCAATTCCGGGGAATTCTTTGTTGCAACTTCGGGGAATTTTGTTTGCAATTCCGTCCCTTTTTATTATGCAACAAGCAGACCAACCAATATTTACCATCGTAAGATGAAGATTCGTGCCGTCTATGAATGCATAGTTTTTTTACCATTGGTCATTTGATATTTAGTCTAACCTTACTAAGTTTCAACATTTCAGGAATTTTAAAGTACTAAATACATAATAATAACACTTATACGAAATTAAAGGAAGGTTGAAGAAGTACTAGTCTACGATTGATTCTCTACAATATATAGTTGCTTTCATTACGTTACCTCAAATACAAATACCCACTATCGAAAGTGTTAATCCCAAAATTGATGCAATAGTAGCTACTATGTACCCTTTCATTTGTGTTCTGTTAACAATTCGATTATTTCGGTTGAAAAAATTAATGATATTATGAACGGATTCTCTGTTCTCGACCAAACCGGTCGATAGACCATTTATAGCTGCTGCTCCTTTTACATAAGGAGCAGGTTCGATAGTTTCATTTGATATTTTCCAATGTCTATATATCAGATATCCATATGTACCTGCTATTACCAACCAAAATATAGCAAGAATAATATTAATCCAATGCATTACGTCCATCAGTTTATCGCCCTTTTAAATCCTGAGTTCTTTTCTTTTAGCCGATTCCAATATAGTAAATTACACTTCGGGCATACCTTAGGTAACCTGTTTAGCCTACTCAGCTATTCGTGATTACATCTTAAACATCTATGAATATTTACCATGTTTTTTATTATTTATTTCTAAGCAATATCATGTCAATCTGTATTCATACGATCTATGGTTTTTCAGACGTCCTGTTGGTAAGTGAGGAAGCCGGTGGATGAAGCTTACTCGAGTATTAATATTAGCCTAGTAGATAAATATCCCGATGCTTGTCCAATGATAGGTGACCGGATTAGTATTAGTACTTCCCGTACTTTACGCTACTCAAGTTTCCTTAGTGTCGGCAGGAAGAACATGGCTCCGATGGATGCCACGAGGAGGACCATGGAAAAGCTGCCGAGTGCCCAGGGAGTTCCGACGGCCTCTGCAATCATACCGGCGATGAACGTGCCGAAGCTGGTCAGGCCGAACTGCATCAGGTAGATACTCATGACCCGCCCCAGGTAACGGTTGTCTACATAGTACTGGATGAGCGTATTACTGAGGGTCATGCGGCCTGTTTGACCCAGTCCAACCAGAACGATAAAAGCCAGTGAAAGTGGCCATGACTTGGAAAAAGAGAACACGGAGAGGGCTATCCCCAGGAGGATACCGCTGGCAAGCATCATCACGCCCCGTTTTTTATTCGGTAGCGACGCCAGAACTATTGAGCCACATATTGAACCGATTCCCGCTACACTCAGGAGAATACCCATCCCGCTGGCGCCGACCTTGAGGATATCCTCGGCGAAGATAGGCATCAGCATCCCGTACGGCATGGAAAGCAAGACCACGATGAGTGAAAACATCAGGACAAGGAAGATAGGCTTGTCGTGACGTACATACTGTAATCCTTCCTTGATATTATCTATAGCCCTGGTAGTTACCGTTGCCATGGTGCTTGTTTTAGGCAGCAGAATGAAGAATACCACGGCAAGCAGGTAGGTGCCGGTCATGGCGTAATAGACTGCGGCAAAGCCGATGGCGTCGATCAGGAAACCCGTAATCGCCGGGGCTATTATCTGGAGTGTGTTCATACCCATCGTGTTCAGGGAAATGGCGTTCATCAGTTCTTCTTCACTCACGATTTCGCTGATAATCGCCTGCCTTGAAGGCATCATCAAGCCCATCGTAGCTCCCTGTATGATGGAGGTGACAATTAAGATCCACCAGGATTCGGTATTCTCAGTACTCATATATCCGGTGTTCAGTGCCACGGCAACTACCAGGGATATTACGGCTGAAATTGCCTGGCCGATAAGCAGGACATACTTCTTCTGTACTCGGTCGGCAATAACCCCACCGTAAAGCGAGAAAATCAGCATGGGTACTGCGTTCGCGAAAGACATGATTCCGAGGATACCCGGAGAATTGGTAATACGATAGATAAGGAGGGAACGGGCGAGGTTCTGCATATTCATGGCAGCCATCTGTCCGATCATTCCACCATAATAGATGCGGTATATTGGGTTTTTGAATGAAGAGAAGGTACGAAGTTTGCCTAATGAGAAACCGGTTCTTTTGGAAACGGAAATCCCGATATCCTCGCCGTCAGACGGATTACTGCCGGTAAGTTTATTCATTGAATACAGGTTCAGCTTTCATATTCAGTTCTCTGTGTGTGGGGAAAGCCAGTAGTTCAATGCGGGAAGGTTTTCTCTCTACAAATTCCAGTATATACCTCCGGTAAGAAATGTACAAAATACAGCGTGAAAAACGAGTGAAAGAGAAGGAGAGAATAGGAAGCAAGATTTACTGGATACCGGCTTTCGCCGGTATGGGATCTGAAAGTGCGGGATAAAGAAAGTCTATAACATAGTAGTACTGGCGGGTTTCATTCGCTAGCGAACTCCACCCGCCCTACGCTTATTATTACAGGATTAACCCTTATGTATACTGCCCGTACTTCCTGGCGGCAGCGACCATTGCTTTGACGTTTTCCGGTCTGGCGTAGTCCGAGGCGCTGCCCGGACCGAGGATCAGGCCGCCGTCTTTACCTACTACCTCGATGAGTTTCTTACAGTACGCGTCTACTTCTTCCGGAGTGCCTGCCTGGAGTATCGTAGGTGGTACCCCTCCCTGGATGCACATACGGTCGCCGATAATCTCCTTGGCCCTGAATACGTCGGTCAGTTCGCAGTGGAATACCATTTTCCCCTTGGGGAAATCAAGCAGGTATTCGAGGCGTTCATTCCAGATACCCTCGAAGAATGGAGAAAGGATGCATCCCAGTTCTATCGTTTTCATCATAGCTTTCTTGAGGGTAGGCCAGTAAAATTTCTCGAAGTCTTTCACAGACATGAATCCGTCCGAGCCACGGTGCAGGGCTATGAATAACCTCGGCGGGTTGCCGTTGGCATCGAGAGAGAATGGTCTTGCCCTGGCCATCCGCCACTCAAGTAGCATATCGCAGGCAGCCAGGAGTTTATCGGGGCACTGGTACATATCCAGCATCGCACCTCTCATTCCTCTGAGAAAGTCGGAGATCGTATCGAACGGAGCCCCGCCTACCGGTACACCTCCGCCACCGCCGGTCATCCCTCTCATCATGGAGCTGCCGAAACCACCCGCACCAATATACTCCGGCGGGAAACCAAGGTCTATCATCTCGTTACTGAATTCTTCCTGTTCTTTATTCAGCTTCTGCTGTTCCTCATTCACCTTGATCAATATATTACCGATTTCCCTGAACTCCGGTGAAGCAAAGATAGCAGCGAGTCCCTGGATACCGAAACCGCCTATCGCGTCTTTAAACGGGGGCAGCTTGGGAAGGGGCGCAAAAAGCCCATACACACGTGGCAGGTAGTACCGAAGGGCGAAATCGGAAGGATCGTTCAGGAAAATGTCGTATTCATCCTGCATCATGTACTCGCCTTCGATAAACTGGTAGGGTGTATCAGGGGGTAAAGAACCACCGGGCCAGGCAGCAGTCCTCGAGCCCAGTAATTCCAGGATAGTGCCGGAATTAGCGAAAAGGCCGATTCCGCCGGTATCTGCATCCATTTCCAGCGCCGTCAGCAGGCTGGCCATCCGGTAGGCATTGTGGTCGTAGTACATTACGGAAAGTGGAAGCCCGGCGTTCTTGACCGCGAAGACATTAGTCTGGACAGTCACGGGAACCCTATCCGGTATTTTCAGCTGACTCGCGTCGGCAATTCTCTGCTCTTTTTCCCGTATAAGTTCCTTTAAACTCTTTCCGTTTTTCTGTTCGATATCGTCCTTTGCCTTGATAATACGTTTTCGCAGGTTCTCCTTTACCGCTCCATCAATCGTCATATAGGGCTCCTCCAATAATGCGTTTTTGTTTTATTTAAATGCGTATAGTCTATCGTTACCTTTGGTGTATGTCAAACTAAGCAGGATACTTATGCATCTCGATTTTATCGGTGGGTTTTACTCGCAATATGAACACCAGGATGATCCGTGCCAGTACTGCGGCACTCATGATAATAAAGGCAAGGTTATAACTGCCGCTGGAATCGAATATCAGACCGCCAAGGTATGGGCCAATAGCTCCACCGACGTATATTCCTACCTCCAGGATACCGAGTACTTTTCCGATATCACTAAGAGTAAAAATTCGTCCGATAAGCACGGTAATCGCGGTACCGAAGCTGGCGAAAGTGATTCCATTGATAAAACCGTAAAGGTAGAGCATCCATAGTTCCCGAATCCATATCAGGCTGAGTATGGCGACGAACTGGAGTGCCGAACTTACTATGGCGATTCCTTTAGCATTAACTCTGTCGGAAATAATCCCGGAGAAAAGTCGACCGATAATCTGGGCGATACCACTTAAACTGAGGATAGTGGCTGCTTCCACTTCTGAAAAGCCGATATCGACGGTGTGAGGGACAATATGTGTCATTACGAAAAACATGCTGAAAGCCATGAACAACCAGATAAAAAATACTGCCCAGAAGTTTATGTCCAAAAATAGCTGGCGCATATTGAGAGGTTCTGTTTCGGTGATGGTAGCAGTCTGTGGCATGTCCGGCGCCGGATCTCCATCTGCGAACGCCCCGATTTCACCGGGGGTTTTCTTCAGCAGTTGGGCTGCGGGAAGCATAACGAGCCAGGATAGTCCTCCAAGAAGAAACATGGTTTCCCGCCAGCCTATAGAACCGATAAACGAAGCCGAAGTTGGAGAGATCGTTGCTATACCTATCCCTCCGCCAACTCCGGTCAAACCGATGGCAAGTCCTCGTTTACGGTTGAACCAGTGCAGTACAGTGGCCGTTATTACCACGTAAACAGCACCGGCGCCAAACGCCATAAGCAGACCGTAAGTAATATAAATCTGCCAGCTACTTGTCGTCAGACCAGTCAGTACCATGCTTAGACCGATGAACATCCCCATAACGGTAAAGACCTTCCTCGGTCCGTAACGATCGATAGCCCATCCTGCAAGCAGACAGGCTATCGCGCTGAACACCATTCGAATCGATAGAATAGCTGATGTCGATGCTCTTGTCAGGTTAAACTCATCTGCCAGGCTATTGAAGAAAACACCGAATGTGGAGTTGACGCCCATCATGATGAATCCGCTGGCGATAATGACCGCTACGATGATCCAGCCATAGAAAAACGGAAGGCGAGAAGCGAAGGATTTCTTATTTCCGGATGGTTTGCGTGATTGCATGGATAAAGTATATCAATTTCACAGGATTGTCACTATGTAGCTGTTAGTAACTACCGAAAATGAATTGCTATTTCATTCTGAGGGATTACGCTTTCGGTGAACGACCGAAGAATCTCCTTATATATTGGATGAAATCCTTCGTCCTCCTTTGTCGTCCTTAGGATGACTGCTAATCATTATCCGGATTCTGCCAGTATATCCCACTGATACAATAGAATCCTGCTTTCGCAGGGGTGGTAATAACTAAGGTAGAGTAGAGGATTTCTTTGACAAATCCGGGAGGGTTTATTAAGGTTATATAACGAAAATTCAATTATGTAGCTTAAGGAGTACGATTAATGGAAAACAGAGTCTATAAGTGTCTTAATCCGGTTGGTATCCAGCCGCCGGTGAAGACATACCCATTAGCGCCCCGGCTGGACACCCTGGACGGCAAGACCATTCACATGAGCATCTGCGGTGAAGCGGATATATGGGTGCCGCTGGAGAAAAAACTGAAGGCAGGATACCCTAACATCAACTGGACGGTGAACAAACGATATCATATCGTCCCGATGGAACTCTCCGAGGAAGAGAAGAAGACAACAGACGCGGTGATACTCGGGGTATGCTGGTGACATAACGCCGTTAACAGGCAGTTGCCTTATATAGCAAGTCTCGAGAAACAAGGAATTCCAACAGTATTTATCAATTTTGGAGAAGAGACAGGAAAGGTAGAGCATGATTCCACTTTGCACGGAGTACCAAAAATCAGGCACATCGTTGCTTCACGGAACTCCGTTGGTGGAGTCAGCGAGGCTGAAATTCTTATACAACCTGTCCTTGATGCCTTGACCAGACCATTAACCGCCGAAGAACAAGAAAGCGGTCTATGGGCGCCTCACGAGCCGAGGATATTATTCGAAGGGACGTTACCCGAGGCCGAGGAATTCTATAACCAGACAGAGAATATACCCGGAATGCTGAACGCTCCTTTTGCAAAATACACCGATGGTCTTCCGGTGGTAATTCCCACCGAGGAACGGGTAGAAACGATGCTGAAAGGCACCAGTCACAAGCCTGATGAGTTAATAGTTCTGCAACGTGACATGGAAGTACCGGGATATCGTGTGCTCGAAGCGCCGATGATCAGGAAGAAAGGCGATGTGATCCGATTCATGCCGATGTTCCGTACTGCAACGGTTGAACAGGTTGCGGTCAATGCCGTGATGGCAGGATGTAAACCGGAACAGTTCCCGGTGGTGCTGGCAATCGCCGAATCGGGTGGTGGTACCGGTGACGGACGTGGTGGAGGTGGGGCTTTCATCATCAGCGGGCCTATCTATAAAGAGATAGGTATGAACGTGACCAATAGCATTTTCGGACCGGGTAATCCTGCCGCGAAAGCAATCGGTCGTGTCGGCAGTCTCCTTTGGCGTAACCTCGGCGGTTATAAGGAAACAGTCACCACTATCACTACGCTTGGCAATCCCATCGTCAATGGCGGTTTTATTATCGCTGAATATGCCGATGGTCTTCCGGAAGGCTGGAAGGGCCTTAATGAGGAACTGGGATACAGGAAGGACGAGAGTATTCTCATGCCTCATCCGGGAGGACTTATCGGAGATTGGGGTATCGGTCAGCAGAACGCTCCTGGTGTTTATCGTTCACTCCAGAGGACAGGACACGGCGCTATAGCCAGATTCCTCGATGTTAAGGGTATTCCCGGACCGCACAATTACCTCGAATACCTTACAAAGGGTGCCTGGGCAACCAGGGATGGCGGATTTACCATGGTAATGCCGCCGCAGGTAGCCCAGGACCTGTGCGACTACGGATTCAAGACCAAGCAGGAAGTGTATGAGTGGATATGGAAGAGGAGCTTCGAACCTGTCAGTGAATTCAGAATGCGGGGTATGCAGGACTACATCACTAACGGGTGGCTTGGGATTGAGAGTACATCGGGTAAGCCGTGGAAAGAACTGCCTGATGACTACATGGTTCCTGCCGGCGGTGACGATCCCTTCGGAAGTTACAATATCCTTCTTTGCAATATGGAGGAAACAGCAGTCGCCCGATTCGGCGGCGGTCACGGCCCGGCTTTCAGCATTGATGAATGGCGATAAATTCCTTTAAACAACAGCATGACTATGTAAGAAATGTTATAAAAGGGGTTGTCTCTTTAAGACATCTCCTTTTATCGATAAAGATAGACTTAATATTAACTTAACAATTCAGGAATAGTATAAAGGTCATCAGGATATGACATGAAGATAGGCCTTATTTGTCTCATTATCGGAGTACTTTTGCTGCTGTGTTCTATCCCATACTCTATCATTTGCCTGATAGCCGGAGTGAACCAGATCGAAGAAGGGATTGTATCAGGCGGCTTTTCGGCCTATATCGGTATAATCGGTGTGGTGGTCGGTTTTATATTAACCACGATTGGAGTTACAAAGGTTTTTAAGCATTAAATATTCAAGACTGTAGTGAAATACGAACGGGGAAGCGTTCGCTTCCCCGTTTCCTTTTCTTTATAAATTAACCTAGTCTTTATTCTGCGGTATAAGCTTGAGGTCGATGAATTCTGCTTCTTTTCCGCCTACTTTTAGTCCGTAATCGGGAGTCATCGGAGCGTTCACGAAGAAGAAGGGAGTGCCGACCCTGGTATGCCTGATGGGACAGTGGATTGTACCTGCAGGAAGGAACAGGGCGGTGGTTCGGTTTATTATATATTTTTCTCCCTCTTCACCAAGATGAAGTTCAGTCTCCGCATCATAGGCGGTCAGGTCATCGGTGCAGGGGACCCAGAGCATTACCTGGTCGAAATCATGCGAATGGGGAGGTTCCAGCCCTTCGAACGGCACGCTGACATGGGTAAACCTTATCTGGAAATTAATATCTTTATTGTCCAGCGTGTGCATAATCATGTTCTTGAACGGGGGATAAGTGGTCTCGTGTATGATTTCATTTGTAAAAAGATGAGCATATTTCCCTTCCATATATATCTCCTCCTTTAGAATAATATCCGATGGTTTGTCCCATTATCGATGAATCAGAGATAAAATTCAAACCTTATCAGAGTCATGTTCAGGTAATGTTTTCTCTTTAATATCGTTGTGTCTACTCATCCATATCCTGTCAATCCAGATCAGTGCGGTCAGGAAAACTCCGCCGGCAAGATAACCACCCAGGACATCACTCGGCCAGTGGGCACCAAGGTATATCCTGGATATACCGACAAGCAGTATCAGGACTGTCGCTACAATAAGTACAGAGGTTCGGAGAATATTGTTCTGTAACCTGGTGGCAGCCAGGTATGCGACAAGCCCGAATACAATAAAGGTGAAGAATGAATGTCCGCTTGGGAAAGAACCGGTGTCTGCCTGGGAGAATACGGTTACCAGGTCTGGAGAGGGACGGGGCCGGTCGATAATTGCTTTGAACACAGCGCTGGTTGCAGCGAGAATGGCGCCAGCCAGGACCAGAACTGCTTCACGCCATCCTGTACGCCACCAAACAAGTAACGCTATTGCAGCAACCAATATGTACGAAATCCAGCTGTCAAGTAAGGTCGAAATCCCCTGCATTAATGAGGAAAGGGAATCGCTGCTTATCGATTGAATCCCCTGTGTCAGCCATAAATCTCCGGGGAAACGGTCGTTATAGCAGGCGAAGACGGACATGGTAATGGTTGAAGTCAGGAGTATCAACAGTATGATCAGGAATTTGTTATTTATGCGCATATTTAAATAATAATATCCGTGATATCTGACAATGATACAGTAATCACCGGTGATAAGACAACGAAGGTATTCGTACTACATTGCGTACTAAGCTGTTAAGTGGATTATTTTACGGCTGTGTGAATTCCGGCGGCACCGAAAAACAAAGGCTTGTAATCAACTCTACTGAAGCCGATTGTCTTCAGCATATCAACGATCTCTTCGGGAGTATAGAAGTGCCTGGCTGATTCGGCCAGGTAATTGTAGGCGCCTTTTTCTCCGGATATCAGGGCACCGATCTTCGCTACATATACTCTCAGGTAGATATGAAACAGCTTCCTTATCAGCGATGATTTCGGCTGGCTGCTTTCGACAATCACGAATCTGCCATCGGGCTTGATAATTCTGAATATCTCAGCGAGATGGTCCGATACTTTCGGATTTCTGTATGTCAGATTACGAAACGCGAATGATATTCCGACACAATCGAAACTCTCGTCCTGGAAAGGCAGCCGGGAAGCATCGCCGATAATTAATAATGGTTTATCTTTCAGTGGTTCATTTTTTTGAACGGCGATATCAAGCATCAATCTGCTGTAATCAAGGCCGAATATCTTTGTATTGTTGTCCTTTATGAACGATAAGGAATGAGCAAGGTCACCCGTGCCGCAGCAGATATCAAGAATTCTCCCGGGCGAAGATGCCAGGCATGCCTGGGCAGCTCTGCTTCGCCATTTTTTGTCCAGTCCCAGGGTCATCAGCGTATTGAGGATATCATAATGACGAGGGACGGTATTGAACATTTCGTAGAGGGGTCTGGTCATACTATTTCGAGTATAGCATATCGAGTGATGGACCTATAAATCTGCGGAAACGTGTTTACTCGGGCTTGAACTGACTGACCAGAGAAGTCAGGTTACGTATCTGGTGGTTAAGCATTGCCGGACCGAGAGCGAAAATAACGACCGCTGCACCTCCGATGACCAGCGCCCAGTGAGCGCCGATAGCATTGGCTATTGCGCCGGCCTGCATCCCTCCCAGAGGTAAAATACTCCAGGTCATGCTGTAGAATCCCATCACTCTCCCGCGCATATTATCCGGCACCATTAATTGCAGTGAGGTCATTATAGCTATCATGTATATGGAGCTGCATACACCTACAATAAACATCAGAGTCAATGCCAGAGAGAAAGAACCCACAAACTGTGACGTAAGGGCGAAAGCGGCGACGGCTAATCCGAAAAGTACCGCTCCGCCGATTACCCGTAATCCTTCGTGGCTTAAGTTACTCCGTGAACCAAGGAAAAGGGTGATAAGCAACGCGCCAAGACCACTGATACTGAGTAGTTGACCCTGCCCTTCGGCGCCTACCTTAAGGATGTCGACAGCAAATACCGGCATCATAGTCATGTAAGCCATGCCGAAAAAACTGTTAAAGAAGGTCATCCCGATAAGGAAAGTAAAAATAAAGTTATCCTTGATAAACTTCAGACCTTGGACCAGGTCGCTAAAGGGACTGGTAGTAGCACGTTCTTGGGATGGAGGTACGTTAAGACGTATCATGACAACTGCCATCACTACAAAACCGGCAGATCCCAGGTAGAAAACGGTTGACGTTCCGGCAGCAGCTATAATAATACCGGCGAGTGCCGGGGCGACGATTCGCACCCCCTGCCAGATAGCGGAATTCAGGGCAACGGCGCTTGTCATAACCGATGGAGTTATGAGTGTGGGGTATATAGCCTGGCGTGCCGGCTGGTCGAAAGCGTTGACAGCACCTGAACAAAACGCAATGACCAGGACATGCCACACTTCTACCTGGCCCAGTAAGGTTAAGGTGGCCAGTATGGTGATAATGGCAGCGTTTAGGATCTGAGTGCTGAGAATAAGTATCCGGCGATTAAACCTGTCTGCAACGACACCTCCAACGAGGTTCAGCACTATTGCAGGTATTGCCTGGGCAAGACCTACATAGCCAAGAAAAAGAGGAGACTCGGTCAATTCATAGATAAGCCAGAGTTGACCGAACTGGAACATCTGGAATCCGGTAACAGAAGCCAGCGTGCCAAACCAGTAGTTACGGTAACTCCGGTAACGTAAAGCCGGAGGTATTCCAAGTGATGCTTTCAACTTTTCTCCGATAGTACGGTATATTTCATACGGTACTTTTTTCTCCAGTAATCATTTACCTGTACTTATAGTCTTCACCATCTTGTAAAAGCCAAAGAGGTTATGGCGGTTATATTTTTTTGGTAGAATAGATTCTTTTTCTTTGATGAAGCCACATTTTTCATATATTCTGATAGCGTTCGAATTATCAAGTTCCACGTAAAGTGATAATTTTTCCAGATTAATCTCGCAAGCTTTGTTTTCGGCTTTTTGCAGGAGCGCCAAACCGATACCCTTACCTCTGTATTCTTCGAAAACAGCGAGATTGGAAATGAACAGTTCATCGTTTTCTGTTCCCGGGAAATATCTGTTCAAATCCATCCTGGATATGATTTTCATGAAGTTCAGAAACCCGGATATTCGAAACAATCCCGGGATAGATTTCAACATCTTCACTGATATTTTGACCATATCTCTCGCCGGGTAGGCTAAAATGAGTCCTCTCACAATGCTGTCTTCTTCTTCAATTTGTATATTATCTGTAGAGAAAAGACTTCCTTTTACATTACATAAAAACTTGATGTAATCATAGATGTTCGGTTCTTGAGTTGCGAAGATATAGCGGTAGAGGTCTGGCCCGGATGTGAAAATCAGGTTCGCGCAGGCATCTATTTCATTATCGTAAGGTTTTCTAAGTTTCGATTCCATACTATATACCGCATGAAAAATCCCGGAAGTCTTAGTTATGGAGCTAATAATATATACCAAATTAGAGATGGTCAATAATAATAGTATTGCTACTGCAACCACATTCATAGTAGAGATCATAAGGAAAATAGTACTAATACTTCCCGATGAGGATTACAGGGAAACAAGCCTGATCAGGGATATGAATCATTACTGCTTGTGGGTTAAAAACCAAGAGGGGAGGTCACTGCTCCCCCTCTTATTGATGTATGTTTTACAACTAACCTGGATCGAAGTAGACCTACGAATCGAGTGAAAATATCTGTTTGTAAGTTCCCATGATTACAGGAGTACCAAGATTACTCATTCGTCCGGCTTCTCTTTTTACAGCAATGGTTTCGTTCAAACCCTTCATTGCTGTCTGAATGTCATCTGTTTCTATCTCATACAACGCAAGGTATTTAGCGTCTTCAGGTTTAGGTTCGGTATGTTCCCATCGGGTAGCTCTTTCAAAATTCGGCGTCTCAAGCACATCGGGGAAATGAATGTTGTTGTACCAGTCATTGAAATCAGCTTCGTTGGCGGGATCATCTACCTTCATACCTACAACAAGCATATATTTACCCATATATATTTCCTCCTTAGATTTTTATAATAATACCCAGACAGAGAACGATAAAGCAAATATTCCGATGACCTTGTAGTGGGGTCAGTAAATTGATTGTATATTTTCGAATGATTATGTTTTAATATCCAAGAGGTTAATCAACCTGTCAATCTATCAATACATAATAAACAGGAGGAAGAGGAATTGAAGGCTGTAATTGTTGAAGAAATCGGAAAGGCTGTACTAAAAGAGATGCCGCTGGCAGATCCCGGCTTTGAAGAGGTTAAGGTCAGAATCGCGTATTGTGGTGTCGGAGCATTTGATCCGTTCATCATCACCGGTGAGTTAGTATTACCGCTGCCGTGGCGACTGGGTTACCAGGCATCAGGAATCGTCGAAGAACTCGGTCCGGGCGCTCTTGCCAGGGGGCTGAAAGTCGGGGACAGAGTAGCGCTGGACCAGTACCGCTATTGCGGCTCCTGTTACAACTGTATGCACGATCGGGAGACTTTCTGCGAAAGAAGGGATTATCCGTATGGATACCTTGATCAGATGATGGCTGAATATATCACTGTTCACCAGCGCCAGGCGTGGAAATTGCCCGATTCTATCTCTCTCGAAGAAGCTACCCTTACCGAGAATATCGGCGCTTGTCTACCGGCTATGGACCTGGCTCTGCCCAAGATGGGTGACAGCATCCTGGTTATCGGTTCCGGTACTTGCGGCAGCATCATCGTACAGTTAGCCAAACTCCAGGGCGCGAAAGATCTAACGGTTGTCGAACCGGTATCATTCAAGAGAGACCTGGCTCTGAAACTGGGAGCCAAACACGTTATCGATCCGAAAAACCAGGACTGGGTAGCTGAAGCACTGAAGATCAGTCCGCGCGGTTTCGATCGTATAATTGAAGCTTCCGGCTATTCGGAAATGCTTTCGGGCTGTATTGACGTTGTAGCGCAGTGCGGTAAGATCGTATTGTTCGGAGTTTACCCGGACAATCCGAAGATAGATTACGATGTACACAAGATATGGTTCAAAGAAGTCAGCATTCACGGTGTGTTTGGTCAGTCCAACCTGTTCCCGAGAGCCGTCGATATGCTGGAAAGCCTTGATCTGAAATCGATGATGGATGGCCCGACATTTCCGCTGGAAGACTTCATGAAAGCGATCGAAGCACACAAGACCGGTCAGTATGCAAGGGTTCTGGTGAAGTGTACGTAAGCTAAATGCGAAAAATCATTTGAAGGGGGGAGTACTCATGCTCCCTCCTTTTTTGTTTTATGAAAAAGCATTTTCAAGGTTGCAATTGTTAAGTTAGAGCGGTATACCTTTTAGTGAAATAACTTGACAACTTACGGCTACAGGTGTACCCTATGATTCCTGATACTCCACTGACAGAGAGGAGTACCATGTCGAAAGACACGAAAGAATACAATATTCTCCGACAGTTAAATCATTTCGGTTTCATCTCTTATAGAGTGATGTAATTCGAGTAATATCAGCTGACTGAAAAAACGGAGGTAGATGTCATGTCGGAAAGAATTTTAATACCATTGGACGGTTCAAGATCAAGTGAAACTGCCATTTACCAGGTGATGAATTTACTTTGTGATATTAAGCCTGCAGAAACGACAGAAATCATATTACTTGAGGTGATCAAACCACCTTTTAAGCATATCCCTGTGGAAGGCGGTATGGTGGATATATCGGGTGAAGAAGCCGAACTGCAGTCGATGAAAGAAAATGCTTTTCAGTACCTCAAGGAATTAACCGGAAAACTCAAATTAATGGGTGTCGGTGTATCCTGTGAAGTGTTTGTCAGTGACAAAGGTGAAAGTATCGCAGATGTAATAATCAGGGCTGAAAAGGAGTTGAACAGTAACCTGGTCGCTATGTCGTTACCGGGAAAACATGGGTTGAAGCACTGGACTACCCATCATACGGCAGAGAAGGTTCTTGATAAAGGAAGTGTTCCTGTGATCATGGTAGCAGCCCATGATTAATATCAAGGTTTTATAGTGTGAAGGGAGAGTAGATACACTCTCCCTATTTTTTTTCAAGACGATCGTAAAAACGAAAAAGAGATTATTATATCTGATATCAGGAAAATAGGTAATTATACCTATGCCGTTACGAAGATAATAGGTATCGGTGCTGATGAAGTATATACGAGCGTAAATCTATAGTAAAGTTGGAAACAGGCAGTGGCCGAGTTTTTACCGATAAATAACAGGGAGGACGTAAATATGTCAGAAAAGATTCTTATTCCGTTGAACGGTTCAAAGTCTGATGACGCAGCTATCTTCCAGGTTACCAAGTTGATAAATGATATTAAACCTGTTGAAAAGACAGAGATCATTATTTTCGAGGTAGTGAAACCGCCGGTCAAGCATATACCCGTTGAAGGTGGTACATTTGATATTTACGGTGATGAGGATGAAATGCGATTAAGAAAGAATTCGGCGCTCGGATATCTAAAAAGAATGGCTGAAAAACTCAAGGAAACGGGTTTTCTGGTTTCATATGAAATAGTGATCAGTCGAATAGGCGAGAGCAGGGCTGATGCTATTATCAGGGCTGAGAGAGAACTGGGTGGAAATCTGGTTGCCATGTCAGTTCCTGAGAAGAATTGGTTTACTCGACGAGTCGTAAAACGTGAAGCAGAAGAAGTGATAAAGAAGGGTCTTATCCCGGTTATGATGGTTGCGGCACATAACTAGTCTACGGGATGTTCAGGTAAAGGGAGAGTCTTAGCACTCTCCTTTTTTTATTAAGGGTGATATATATCACATCTTGACAATAGAATACTGTTGGTATAATCTAAGCATCCCAAGCGGAAATAAGGAGGAATCAATATGAACGAGGACAACAAGAGCCCGGAAACGGGTGAAGTTAACAGAGCTGTAACGGGGCGTGGCACATCAAATAAGGACTGGTGGCCAAACCAGTTAAATCTTAAGATTCTTCATCAGCACTCTGACTTGAGTAATCCTATGGGTAAAGATTTCAATTATGCTGAGGAATTCAAGAAACTTGACCTTGATGCGGTGAAAAAAGACCTGAACGTGCTGATGACCGAATCCCAGGACTGGTGGCCGGCAGATTTCGGTCATTATGGACCGCTTTTTATCCGGATGGCCTGGCACAGCGCCGGTACTTACCGCATGGGCGACGGTCGCGGGGGTGCAGGGGACGGTGCCCAACGATATCCACCTCTCAACAGCTGGCCGGACAACGCAAACCTTGACAAGGCGCGCCGGTTACTCTGGCCGATAAAACAGAAATATGGAAGAAAGATTTCCTGGGCCGACCTGATGATTCTTGCCGGTAACTGCGCTCTGGAGTCGATGGGATTCAAGACCTTCGGTTTCGGCGGCGGTCGAGAGGACATCTGGGAACCGCCGGAGGATATTTACTGGGGTTCAGAGAGTGAGTGGCTTGGTGATGAACGCTACTCAGGTGACCGGGACCTGGAAAATCCCCTCGCAGCTGTGCAGATGGGTTTGATATATGTTAATCCGGAAGGCCCGAACGGCAATCCTGATCCGGTTGCTGCCGGTAAAGATATTCGCGAGGTTTTCGCTCGCATGGCGATGAATGATGAGGAGACGGTAGCACTTATCGCTGGTGGTCATGCCTTCGGCAAAACCCACGGAGCCGGTGATGCAGCACTTGTCGGCCCTGAACCTGAAGCTGCCTCGATCGAGGAACAGGGACTCGGCTGGAAGAGTAAATTCGGCACGGGAAAAGGTAATGATACCATCACCGGTGGCCCGGAAGTCATCTGGACCAACACTCCGACAAAGTGGAGTAACAACTTTTTCAGGATACTGTTCGAATTCGAATGGGAATTGACCAAGAGCCCGGCTGGTGCCTACCAGTGGAAGCCGAAGGATGATGCCGGCGCCGGCACGATTCCGGATCCCCATGACCCGTCGAAGCATCGTTCTCCGTCTATGCTGACTACTGATCTTGCGTTACGATTCGACCCGATATACGAGAAGATTTCAAGACGATTCTATGAAAATCCTGATCAACTAGCAGATGCCTTCGCCCGGGCATGGTTCAAGCTTACTCACCGCGACATGGGGCCACGCTCAAGGTATCTTGGTCCGGAGGTACCGGCAGAAGAACTGATATGGCAGGACCCGGTTCCTGCAGTCGACCACGAACTGATAAGTGACCAGGATATCGTCGATCTTAAGGACAAGATTCTTAACTCAGGGCTGTCAGTCTCCGAACTGGTCTATACAGCCTGGGCATCAGCTTCGACCTTCCGTGGCTCTGATTTCCGCGGCGGAGCGAACGGTGCCCGTATTCGTCTTACGCCGCAAAAGGACTGGGAAGTCAACCAGCCTGCCAAGCTGAACACTATTCTACAGACTCTTGAGGGTATCCAGAAAGAATTCAATGGGGCGCAGACAGGCGGGAAAAAGGTGTCACTGGCCGACCTGATTGTCCTGGGTGGATGCGCTGGAGTCGAAAAGGCTGCCGGGAATGCCGGTCATGATATTTCGGTTCCGTTCACACCGGGTCGAACAGACGCGTCAGAGGAACAGACCGATGCTGCGTCTTTCGCCGTACTCGAACCTGCCGCAGACGGCTTCCGCAACTATATGAAGAGCAAATACTCTGTCACGGCAGAAGAATTACTGGTTGACCGGGCGCAACTGCTGACGCTGACGGCACCTGAAATGGCGGTTTTAATCGGCGGTATGCGCGTGCTGAATGCCAACTTCGGGCAATCCCAGCACGGTGTATTCACTAAACGACCGGAAACACTTACCAATGACTTCTTTGTGAATCTGCTGGATATGAGTACGGAATGGAAAGCAACACCGGGAGATGAAAATGTGTTCGAGGGGCATGACCGCACGACCGGAGAACTCAAGTGGACCGGTACCCGTGTCGACCTTATCTTCGGATCTAATTCCCAGCTTCGGGCTTTGGCGGAGGTCTACGGATCTGAAGACTCACAGGAAAAGTTCGTGCAGGACTTTATAGCGGCGTGGAACAAGGTGATGAACCTTGACCGTTTTGAGCTTGCATAATCGTCGTTTAACTCTTATTACGTGAAATTTTAAGGAATAAAGAAAACGTGAGGTTGGGGATTTACCCAACCTCACTTACTTTTCCATGATAATAGACGCAGCAGAAATAATGAATTATAGTTGTGATGGTATGAATAGCTTTCCAACTCCGTATGAAGATGTAAATGAAGCGATATATGCACTTCAAGACAGCGTGAAGGAAGTGCTGAGCGATTACTTCACCGGTATGTATCTGTACGGTTCGCTGGCACTTGGAGATTTCGATCCAGGTCGAAGCGACATAGATCCGCTGATAGTAACAAGTGAAGAACTAACTGATGATGTCATTTCCGAACTGGAATTTATGTATAAGCGCCTTTATAGTAGTGGACTGGAATGGGCAAAGAAAATGACAGGTCTGTGTATTCCGCTTAAAGACCTGCGAATCTACAGGGAAACTGGCCCAAAGAATCAGATGTTTAACAGAGAAGAGTTCCTTGTGGATCGACCGGATAATGACTGGATCTTTCATCGTCATGTCCTCTACAGGTGCGGAATTGTAATCGAAGGTCCTCCTTTAAGAAATATTATTGAACCGATACCTCCGGAACAACTGAAAGAAATTGCGTTCATGTTTCTACGTGACTGGGTACTGTTGACCTATGATGACACGAGATTCCAGGGAGAAGGTCACCAGGCGTATTTTGTCCTGACGGTCTGCCGGTGCCTGTATACGCTCAGGAATGGTGATGTAACGACAAAGTATAATTCAGCGGAGTGGGCACTTGAAAATGTTGATGGTAAATGGTCTGGTTTGATACGGCAGGCAATGGCCTGGCGTTATGGTGATCCCGCAGGAGATATTCCTCAAACACAAAAGTTCATGCGTTATATAATGGCTAAGGCTGGTGTGATGGTATAAAGAGTTATGCAGCCTATTGACATGCGAAAGCCTAAAACATACACTTATTAAAATATACTCTAAGGGGTAAAACTGTGATTTGTCCGGTATGCAAAGCGGAAATGATTATCGTGGAGTATCACGATATTGAACTGGATATGTGTGCCGAATGTAAGGGAGTGTGGTTCGATTCCGGTGAACTGGAGTTAATGTTGCAGACTCACCAGGTTGAAGGAATCGACGAATTCCTTGAAGAAATGAGGAATACTTCCGACGCGAAGACCGATGAGAAAAAACGGAAATGTCCTGTATGCGGTAAGAAGATGGATAAGAAGGATGTGGGAAAGGAACCTGAAGTGCTGATAGATACTTGTGGCAGTGGACATGGACTGTGGTTCGATGGAGGGGAAGTGGCCCAACTCGGTAATCAGTTCAGTACGGAAACAGGAAGTCATTCGGATAATCCGGCAGTAGGATTCCTGGAGGAATTTTTTAGAACACCCGAAT
Source organism: Dehalococcoidales bacterium (assembly GCA_016932435.1). The sequence continues at coordinate 18,890 of JAFGCW010000054.1, forward strand.
AATTTACATAAAGTTAGAGGTAACGTTTAAGGAGGTGCGGTAATATGATAGTTTTATGGGTGATACTGGGAATTTTAGTACTGGTTATATTATGGCTTATCGGAGTATACAACGGTCTGGTAAGGCTTCGGAACGAAGTTAAGAATGCCTGGGCGCAGATAGACGTTCAGCTTAAGCGTCGCTATGACCTGATTCCTAATTTGATCGAGACGGTCAAAGGATATATGACTCATGAGCGGGAGACACTGGAAGCCGTTACGAATGCCCGTAACACGGCACAGCAGATATCGGATAGTGCCGGAGCAGGAGCACGGGCGCAAGCTGAGACCGAACTCAGCCAGGCTCTGTCACGACTGCTGGTAACCGTGGAAGCGTATCCTGATCTAAAGGCAAATCAGAATTTCCTGGCGCTTCAGGAAGAATTAACATCAACGGAAAACAAGATAAGTTTTTCACGACAATATTATAATGACTCCGTACTCAGGTATAACAACAAGACGGAAATGTTCCCGTCGAACTTCGTAGCGAGTATGACCGGTTTCAAGGCCAGTGAATTCTTCGAGGTTACACTGGCAGCGGAGAGAGAAGCCCCGAAGGTGAGCTTCAGTTAATAGAAAAGAATCCATACCGTCGAAAAACGGTATCCAGGAGATTTTGCAGATACTGGAATCACTGGATTCCGGCTTTCGCCGGAATGGTTAAAGAGATTATTGGCAGAAAAAACAAAGACCTGATATATTGCGACTAATGTTGGTGAAATTATAAAAAATGTGGGAACAGATACGATCTAATCAAAGAAGGTCGGTACTACTGGTAATTGCAATGGGACTGATACTCCTGGCAATCGGCTGGCTGCTGGGCTACGCCTTTATGGACAGCGCAATCGGCGGACTGGCAATAGCCGGGATAATATGGCTTGTCATGAGTATGGTCGGATTTTTCCAGGGTGACAGCATTCTCCTTACTTTATCAAAAGCAAAAAAAATCGGACCGGATGACCATCCAAGGCTTTATAACATTGTCGAGGAAATGAAGATAGCCTCGGGACTTGAACACATGCCGAGTATCTATATAATAGACGATCCTGCGTTGAATGCGTTCGCTACCGGAAGAGATCCGAAACGGGCTTCAGTAGCTATAACCTCCGGCCTGCTGAATAAACTGAACAGGGATGAACTCCAGGGAGTCATTGCACATGAAATGGCGCATATCAAAAACCGCGATGTGCTGTTGATGGCGATGACCAGTGTTCTACTGGGAACTATCGTTATTCTGGCTTGGTGGGGGTCACGTATTATGCTTTTCAGCGGCGGCGGAAGGTCCAGGAGTTCATCACGCGGAGGTGGCGGTCAGGCACAGATAATCATCATGATTGTTGCGATCGTACTGGCGATACTGGCACCGATTCTTGCCCAGCTAATCTACTTCGCCATCTCAAGGAAGCGGGAATACCTTGCCGATGCATCTTCGGCTCTATATACGCGGTATCCCGAGGGACTGGCATCGGCACTGGAAAAACTCGGTAAATCAACGGGGCAATTGCAGTCGGCAAACAAGGCAACCGCCCCAATGTACATCGTTAATCCATTCCGCAAAAAGGGAATGCAGTTCAGCAACCTTTCAAGCACTCATCCTCCGTTGACGGAAAGGATCAATATTTTGCGTAAGATGGCAGGGGCTGCTTACATTAATTATGATGAAGCGTACCGTGAAGTCCATCACGGACGCAGTGGCGTAATTCCGGCAACGGGACTTGTTGGTGAAAACGCTCCGCTGCCGCCCAATACACCTGTTTCAAAGATTGACGATCCCGATGAAAAGCAGCGAATCAGGGAGACATCTGCCGCATTACAAAAACTTGGCGGATACAAGACTCTTGATTGTGATTGCGGCGCCAAGTTAAAACTGCCACCGGGACTACAACAGGGAACACTAACTTGTCCGCGGTGTGGCAGAAGACATCAAGTGGGTGAATGATCTTTCCTTCCTAATTTCAATCGACTGCGGAAGGACTAGAGGCTAAAACAGCTCTTTTCACGAGGGTCTTTGCTATCTGGATTTTGTACTTGTTCTTTGACAGAGGACTGGCATCCCTGACAGCTTCTTCTGCTGCCTTTTCAGCTGTCGATTCATCGATCGTTTTGCCTTTTAAACTATCTTCAGCGTAAGCTGCCTTGTAAGGTATAGGAGCGACCGCACCGAGTACGATTCTTGAGTCAGTCACCGTGTCATCGTTTGTAGTGATAATTGCAGCGGCACTTGCTATTGAAAAATCCAGAGCAGGTCTAAGGGTAAATTTCAGGAAATTTTGTCTTGTCCCAGGCGGTGTATCGGGTACCTTTATACTGGTGATAATCTCATCACTATCGAGTATATTACCCAAAGGTTCGAAGAAATCTCCGATAGGAATACTACGCTTACTGGTAATAATTGTTGTGTTCAGGGCTGTTAACACAACCGCGATATCCGATGGACAGACGGCGAAGCAGCCATTACCTTTAAATATCGAGTGGTATCTGTTATCTCCGGAAACGGCATAACACTGCTTCCCTCCTTTTCTCAGACAATTGAAGGTGTTACCGGTCAGGAATGACCGTCTGAAGTACCAGCACTGTACTTCCTGGCACAGGTTACCGGCTATCGTTGCCATATTACGGATAGCGGGTGCTGCAATCGATCCTGCCGCTTCGGCCAGGGCGGGATATTTAGCCTTGATTATTTCTGAAGAAGCTATGGCGTTAAGCCTGGTTAACGCTCCTATCGTTAATCCGCCCGAATCCTCGCTGATAGTATCAAGACCCCGTATGTTTTTGATATTCACCAGCAGTTCCGGTGATTTGCCAAACGCTTCTGCTTTCAGGAGATTGAGAATATCCGTGCCACCGGCCAGGACTGCCGCTTTGCCTGATTTCAGCAGTGAAGCAGCATCGGCAACGGATTCGGTGTTCTTAAAGGCGAATTTTTTCATACCTTACTTTCTTATACCTTTCCCAGTGCTTCCAGCACCTTATCAGGAGTTATCGGTCCGGACTTTATTCTTACTCCGATAGCATTATAGACTGCGTTGGCTATCGCCGGTGATACTGCGACTATCGTCGATTCACCCATCCCTTTTACGTTAAGGGGAGTTGTCGGTGCGTCGGCAGGATCGGAATGCAAGACGGGAATGAAGTTTCCATATTCAGGGAAAGTCGGAACTTTGTAGTCGGTAAAGGTAGGGTTAACTATGATCCCCTCGTGATTCTCATCGAATATCATATCTTCATATAATGCTGAGCCCAGACCCTGTATGATACCGCCATCGCACTGGCCGATAATTACCTCGGGATTAATGGCTTGACCGCAGTCGCAGACCATGATTAATTCCAGCACGTCGACTTTACCGGTCTCGGTATCAACCTCGACTTCACAGCACATGGCTGCCAGGCTTTTTTCGGTCATGGTTCGTCCGGTATCGGGATTCTTATGGGAAGAGGTCTCATTCCCGTAAACATAGATACCGGCACCTCCGAACTTCCTCGATCCGGCAATGTCTCCTATCCTCATCGATTTCTCAGGATTGTTTCTGTTAAAGACCTTTCCGGCTCCGATGTCCAGGTCTTCCTGATTTTCTTCCATCAGGACAGCAGCCCTTTCCAGGAGTATCGCCCTGGCATTTCTCGCAGCGTTTATCGAGCCGCCTATATTGGTAGGTGTACCTTTGCTGCCGTAGACACCTCCGCCTCGGGGATTATACTTTGTATTGTCTTCGGATACTGATACATCTTCGTAACGAACACCGAGGGTCTCTGCGACACACATGGCAGTAGCGCTCTTGATACCCTGTCCGATGTCTTCGGCGGAGCAGTTCACATCGATCGTGCCATCGGTGTTAATCCTGACAAGCGTTCCCGATGTTCCTCCACCGGTGGTATGCATGGATAATGCCATGCCGATACCACGTTTGTTAGCACCGTTGATTGAGGTCGGTATTTTCCAGCCTTTCCACCTGTTATCCCATTCGAAGGTGTTTGCAGCCTTCGTCATTAAGGTGATATAGTCGCCACCGGCAAGTTCGGAAAACTGGCTGAGAGGGTCGCCGGGCCGGTTACACCACTTTTTACGCCATTCTATAGGGTCCATTCCGGCTGCCTCCGCCATTTCATCGGCAAACTGTTCCGAGCAGAACATACCCTCGGCATCCCCATAACTCCTCTTAGGCCCGGCCATATTGATATTGCAGTAAACAGGATTGGACGTAACCTTTACGTTGTCGTAATTATAGACATTTACAGGAGCCTGGCCGCTTACACATATAGCCACCGGTTCGTGGCAGGCGTGTCCGCCCAGGGCGATATCCACAGTGGTATCCAACGCGACTGGTCGTCCGTCTTCCTTCTTTATACCGCCTTTTGTGGTATAGTAGCCGGGACCGCAGGCATGGTGAGATATAATGAACTGCTCATCCAGTTCGAGAATCGACCTGACCGGCTTTCCGGTTTTCCTGGCCAGAGTTGCAGCGATACAGGCCAGCATGGCCTGGGAAACTCCGTATTTTCCTCCGAAACCACCTCCGACCCATTTGTTGATAACAGTGAGTTTACTTTCGGGTATTCCGAGAGTCCCGCTGATGTATCCGTGTACATCCCAGAGTGTCTGCGTCGATATCCATACTGTAAGGTTATCGCCTTCCCATCTGGCTATAGTCTGGTAGGCTTCAAGAGGACAATGTGCCAGGGTCGGCCAGTGGTACCGGCTTTCCAGTACTATATCGGCTTCACTGAATCCTTCTGATATATCACCTCTTGTATTTGTAGTGGGGAACATGACGGGTATTTTATTATCAGGCAGATCGGCGTATATCACCGGAGCATCAGGCTTCAGAGCATCCACCGGATCGAATACGGCAGGGAGAGGTTCGTATTCAACTTTGATCAGTTTAATAGCTTCTTCTGCTGCCTCTTTTGTCTCGGCAGCCACAGCGGCCACCTGTTCGCCAGTCATGTAGACTTCTTCCGGCGGCAGCGTATAAAATTCATTTCGAGAACCGGTCCTGAAAGGACGCGATGGCAATACATCTTTATGAGTAATAACCGCCCTCACGCCGGGGAGTTTCTCAGCTTCGGAAATATCTATACTAAGAATCCTGGCATGAGCGTAAGGACTCTTCAGGACTCTGCATTCCAGCATGCCCGGCAGACGGATGTCGGCGACATATTCCGCCTTTCCGGTTACCTTGAGTGCAATATCCTTTTTAGTATGGTCTCTGCCCAGGATATCAGGCAATAGTATTCTCCTTGCGCATTTTCTCAGCGGCCGCTAGTACAGATTTCGTTATAAGGTGATAATTTCCGCACCGGCATACATTACCGGACAAAGCCCACTTGATATCCTCTTTAGTTGGATCCGGATTTTCATCCAGCAGAGCCTTGGTAGCCATTATCATTCCCGGAGTACAAAAACCACATTGAGCGCCGTTGTTTTCTATGAATGCTTCCTGGATAGGATGGAGCTTTCCGGTTTCGGGATCACTCATGCCTTCGATAGTAGTAACTTCTTTACCCTCGCAATCGACTGTCAGTGTCGAACAAGAAAGTGCCAGCTTGCCGTTTATCAGGACACTGCAGGCTCCACAGGTACCTCTGTCACAGCTTGATTTGGTGCCGGTCAGTCCGAGTTTTTCACGCAAGGTATGAAGCAGGGTATCCCACGGGTAGACATCGTATGAAAGTGATTCCCATGGCTCGATATCATCACCAGTCGTGAGATTGTATTGCTTCCCATTTACTATCAACGTAATGGTGTTATTAAGTTCCTGCACTTGTTCCTGTCAACCCCTGTCTGTAGAATACTATTTTCTCTATATTATCTCCAGTTGTCAACGCTGAAGGCATAACCGTGGCCGCCATCAAAACGCTGGGCATCGGTTTCTTTGCCATCACAGACGATTATATTGTAACTCCAGGGACTTTCGCCACCAGCCGGAACTTCGTAGTCGTCAGAAAGCTCTTTCCAGTGTTTGCCGGAGGTTTTTTCAATGCCTGTCCAGCCGTTAGTGAAGAAGTCGCCTTTACCTCGCATTCGATATTCACCAAGAGGTTCGAAACTCTGTTTCCAGAGATATTCATACACTGCTTCCTTGGATTTGAAGCCAAGGTCATATAGGTCCTGTGCCATCTTGGGCACGATCACCAGCGTAAAGCCACCCTCCATCGTTTCCCAGATATTATGGGTAAGGTAGTCCAGGTAGTTGTGCGGTCCGGGTATTCCTTTTACATCAAGGAACCTGGCTATGGCACCGTGACCGCTTTTTTGAAGCGACCTGTAGATTCCAGGCATGTGTTCCTGCCCGATTCCCCACTTCCAGGGCATTATAGGCATAATAATACTTTCATTCTTACCTAATCCCATTTCTTCATTAAGGCCTTTCCAGCCTTCCGGCAGACCCTCGGCATACTCGGCAAAGATAAAGCCGCCGTTTTGAACAGGATTACCGTATGTGATGATCGAGGTAACCGACTCCTTGTAACCGCCTATATTACGCCAGAGAAGAGCACCGACACGACCAATCGTTTTATTCGGCGGATTACCGCAGCTAAAGCGACCGTAACTGACATTCATGCCAATCTCTTTATATATCGGGCCGCTTACTATGAAAGCACCACCTTCGCCACGACCGTCTCCGGTAGTGCCTCCCGACTCTGCGATAGCCAGCACCAGAGGGAAGTATTCGGGCTTGCAGCCGGCCATTACGGCATTGACCGCAATCTGTTCAACTGTAGCGGCTCTTCCGATAGGCATAAACCGTACCACATCACCTTTCTTTATTTCCATTCCTGCTTGCGAATGCATACCTTCTTCAGCTTTAATATCACGCTGGTAGGTGATTATCTCTTCCGGCTTATGGCTCGTGCCTTTCAACATTGCAGCTACACGCTCTTCGGTAGGGATTACCACCGGTAATCCGTCAGTGTATCTGGAAAAAGGCGCATTATTGATACCGGGAAGGTTTTCGGTCTGGTTGTAAAATTCCTCGGCTTCTTCAAGGGTACCTTCGAACAGAATCCTCGGCTCGTGCGGAGCGTACATTCCGCTTTCTTTTTCCTTTTCGGTGAGAGGAACGGTAAGGGCTTCCATAAGTGGACCGATGAACCGGTCGACATCTTCCGGACCGGGCGTATGCCAGGACGCTTCGATATACCTGACACTTGAAAGACCGAATACCTGGGCGTCGTGCTTTATTTTTTCACTTAAACCGGGAAGGTCGATAATTACGGTGGGGATTCCTGCCTGCTCCAGTTTCACTATATAAGGCAACTGCCTGTTAATAGCGCCGTGTCACCAGCAGACTCCAAGTATTACGGCATCGGTCGTTTTCATCTCTTCTTCCGATAACTCGACTGGTATGATACCGTAGGTCTTTTTTTGAGTCCAGTTTACCTGGGGATAATCTGCCTGGAGTTTTTTCCACAGTGGTATGGTGATATCAGGTTCACCCGTTGTACTGAAATGAATGGTTTTACCATTAAGCGAGTCAAGTCGCGGTGCCAGGGGGTATAAATTCACCGGTAACTGGGTACCTACGGGGTTCAAACATTTGTAGATCGTACCTTTATCAGACATTGAAGCACTCCTTTATCTTCAGTTCTTTGCTAGAAGTGTAATGTTGTAACGAAACCATTGTCAATTACCTGTTCCATTTCTACTGTATACCCTGAGGGGGTATATTGATTTTTTATTATTTATATTATAGACTTGTGGGCGGTGAAAACGAAAAAGGATATATTCTGGGTCTCGGTATTATCGATCCTTTGTATCGTCTGTTTTCCGGCAAACCCACTGGTATTGACCGGCGTTCTCGAGGTGAAGCCGTACACTGTCACAAATATCCTTGCCTGGATAGTATGGGCATTCGGCATGATACTGGTTTTCGCTCCGATTGTAATGTTTCCAAGGCGAGGAGGGTCTCCAAAAGGGTTAAAATTTGTAAAAACCACGCGAATAGTCGATACGGGAATATATGCTGTGATACGACATCCTCAATATACCGGAGGGATATATAGTATATTTCTGACAACACTCCTGATATACCCTCACTGGCTTTTCGTCATATTAGGAGTTGCAGGAACGTATCTGCTTTATCTCAGTACAAGAACCGAAGATAAGATTCTGATTGAAAAATTTGGAGATGAATACCGGGAATATATAGATAAAGTGCCTGCGATGAATTTCGTGGCAGGCACTATCAGATTATTACGCCGAAGGAAAGATAAATAATTATTCAAGACGGTTTAGTGCCTTATTTTTCCGGTTCCTCTTTCCTGGCGACTTCAAGTTCGTCTTCCAGTTCTTCTAATTGCATCCACATGGACGGCGGCACAGAATGTGCCGGCCACCGTGCCTTAAGGTCCTCTATTTTTTCTTCGATCTCTCGAATTCGGTCTTCGGCCATTTTTCTTCTCCTCGTTGAAGAAATGAAACGGTATTACCAACTCTACAGTTTTCTGTCGATTCTGTAAAGAGATTCCGGTTGCTGTTGACTTACTGATTATTGACTGATGCATCTGCAGGTAACTATAATGGCAGGCAAAAGGGCAGAGTAAAATAACAGGAGGTAATTTTCCCTGTGATAGAGAGAATACTTGTCCCGATGGACGGTTCACGGCAGTCTTCAAAAGCCCTGGAGTACGCTATAGATACAGCACAATGCTTTGCCGGGAGTATTGTGATATTGCGGGTTGTTACTTTGTCGATGCTTGAAATGGCATGGAATTCACCCAGCAGCGGAGGGCCTATAATCAGGCAGGATTTTCTCAAAGAAGCGGATCGGCGGGATAAGAAGACGATGACACGTGTCAGAAAATACCTGCGTGATAAAGTGAAAACGATGACTGGTAAAGGTGTCGAAGGTTCATTCAGAGTGATGGTGGGTGATCCTGCCAACTCGATTATACAATGCTGTAAAGAAGAGAAAATAGACCTGGTAATTATGTATGCTAACAACAGGGGCTGGCTGAAAAGAGCAATAATGGGAAGTGTAACAGACGAGATTCTCAGGACTTCTTCCATTCCGGTCCTGGTTTTAAGGCCGAAACAGAAATAACATACTACTGTAACATCCCTTTCTTGTAAAGTTATTAAGCACAGTTAAACGTTGGATAATCTTGATCTTATATTAACCGTACTTGTACTGCTGGGGGCTTTCGGGCTTTTCGTATCCGGTAAGGTAAGGGTCGACCTGGTTGCTATATGTGTCCTTGTGGCACTTCTTACCCTGGGGCTTGTCACTCCCGAAGAAGGCCTTCATGGTTTTGCCAATCCGGCGACAGTCACTATCGGTGCGATGTTCGTCCTGGGTATGGGGCTGGTACGTACCGGCCTGGTACAACGGGTTGCAAAACTCATAGACAGGCTGGCAGGTAAAGGTGAAACCCGCCTGATATTCGTTCTCTGCATCATTACAGCCGCACTTTCCGCCTTCCTTGTCAATACGGCTGCGGTTGCCATCCTGATACCAGTTGTTATCACGTTAACTGCCAAGAGGAAGATATCGTCATCTCGTGTTCTTATCCCTCTCTCTTTTTCCAGTCAGTTCGGAGGTGTCTGTACCATAATCGGCACCTCGACAAATATGCTGGTAAATGGGATCAGTATCGGACGGGGAATGGAATCGTTTTCGTTTTTCGAGTTTGCACCGCTGGGGCTGGTTATGGTCGCAGCGGGGATAGTCTATCTCGTTGTAACCAGTCGGTGGTTGTTACCGAAACGAAAGGGTGAAGCCGACCAGGTGGACAAGTATCTGCTGGCTGACTACCAGGCGGAACTCCAGGTGCTGGGAGACTCGATACTCGTTGGCAAGACGTGGGAAGAAAATAAAATACCAAAAGACAGCGGACTGGAATTAACCAACCTGATGCGTGAAGGGAAAGCCGTTTCGCGACCTAAAAAGACCAAGATAAGACCGGGCGACCTGCTGCTGCTTAATGGTCACATTGACAGGATAATCGAGTTGGAGAACACGTACAGCCTGGAGATGGTGCTGAACGCGCGTTCGGTTGATAATGACCATCAACACAGTATCCGTCTTGTCGAGGTTCTGATACCACCGAACTCAAATTTAATAGGGTATACGATACCGGATTCCAGCTTTTTCCGCAGATATCGGCATCCTGTACTGGCGATACAGAGACGCGGTACCACTCTGAAAGAAAGACTTGCCGATATCAAGCTGGAGAGTGGTGATACGCTATTGGTTCACGGGCATGAGGATGATATTCAACGGTTGATGAACTCACCTAATGTAATCGTAACCAATGAAGTAACGGGGCTGAACGTTCGAAGAAACAAATCCACGATGGCAGTTATCGTGATGCTGGCGGTGGTTATCCTGGCTGTTACCGGGGTGGTGCCAATCATGATCGCTGCCATTATTGGTGCTCTGGGAATGATACTGACACGGTGTATAACGATCGAAGAAGCCTACAACGCGATCGACTGGAAGATTATCTTTCTTTTGGGCGGGATTATCCCGCTGGGTATCGCAATGGAGAGTAACGGGGTAGTACAGGCGCTGGCGGATGGAGTTCTGCAGCCGCTTATCTCATATGGCCCAGTTGCTGTTCTTGCCGTTATCTATATAGTCGTGGCTTTTCTCACCGAAGGAATGTCTAATAATGCTGTTGCGGCAATAATGGCGCCGATAGCATTCACCCTGGCTGGAATTATGGCAGTTGATCCGAGACCATTCCTGGTAGCGATAACGTTCGCTGCTTCGACAAGTTTCGCGACACCGATTGGCTACCAGACGAATACCATGGTCTATTCGGCGGGTGGATACAAGTTTACCGATTTCGCGAAGATAGGAATCCCTTTAAATCTTATTTACTGGGCTCTGGCAATACTGCTTATACCGATTATCTGGCCGTTCAATGGATAGTTATTACTTACCGATAATATCTTGTGCCCATTTTGCAGCGCGTTCGTATTCACCTTCGACAAGCGGACCTTTTGTTCCGGATACATAGAATCCTTCCGGTTTGATAACAGACTTGCCGCCCTGAGACTTAAGTCGTTTTTGTATCTTTCCCGCGGCAAAACCGAATATCTTGACCCAGGTTGCAGGCACTCTGGTATCGAATGCCGCGATTTTGACATCTTTAAGAGAAACGGTTTTGATACTATCCAGGAATTCCTTCATCTTAGGAGTGGGTCTGCCGCCGTATGTAGGAGAACCGGCAATCACGAGTTCGACCGATTCAAAGTCACCGGGGCCAGAATTCTCTGCTTTTACCACCTTGGTCTCACTGCCAATCGCCTCACCCATGGATTTGGCGATTTCCTCCGTGTTTCCGTAGACGGAATCATATATTACAAGAACTTTCATTGTTCACCTCCGGATAAGTATCTACAGTTTACATGTTGAACAGTAACCAGACAATCTCTCGTTTGGTGTTCTTATGACCTTAATCACATACCCGTAGTATATACCGGTGTATGATGAGTGTATCGGGATGAAAGAAAACCGGTCAGAGGAGGATGGGTTGGTGAGGATATTCTTGGCTCTGATACTACTGATATCAACTATATCTGTTATAACAGCAAACGGATGTGGAAATATTAACACTCCGGCTGAGGAGGAAAAAACATTGACGCAGAATAATACCCCTGTGATAGGCGATAATATAACGGGACAACATAAAACGGCGACTTTTGCCCTGGGCTGATTCTGGGGGCCTGACTCCCGTTTCGGGAGTATCGAAGGCGTGATTCGGACACGTGTCGGATATGCCGGAGGAATTGAATCGAATCCGACGTATCATAGTATTGGTAGTCACAGCGAGACCATACAGATAGAATATGATCCTGATAAGGTAACGTATGAAGCATTACTGGACGTATTCGGGGCGGAGAATTCCGCCTACCTGTCTCCTTATTCCAGGCAGTATAATTCCATAATCTTCTATCATGATGAAGAACAGAAAAAACTGGCACAGGAATCCTATGAAAAAAGGAGAACGGATAGACCGAGTACCGTATTTACCGAAATAATTCCTTATACAGGTTTCAACTATGCTGAGTTATATCACCAGAAATATTATCTTCAGGTTGAACGAACACTCTTACAGGATGCCTTGAGTAATTACGATGATCTTGAAGGTTTCATTTTCTCAACAACGGCAGCGAGGCTGAACGGATATGTCGGTGGATATGGTGATCCCGTTACTCTTGAGAACGAACTTGAGAGCTACGGGCTTTCCGATAAAGGAGAAAAAAGACTGCAGGATTTAGCTGAAAAAGGGTTAAAACAAGCTTGTCCGGTTATCGATAATTAGCATATTGCTGATTTTGAAATAAAAGAGGAGAGTGATTTCATTCTCCTCTTTTATATTTTTTATGTATTGATGATTACTTGATCGAATCGTACCTTTCCTGAAATTCCTCAATCGTAAAATGATGTTCCTGCGTACCCAGGAATTCAACGGCGAAAGAAGCGCAGGCGCTTCCCATTGCAGCGCATTTTTCTATATCAAGATCCTTCACCAGGCCTTTTAGCAGTCCGGATCGATAGCTGTCGCCAGCGCCGGTGGGATCGACCGCTCTTTCTATCTTTACAGGCGGCACTGCAATTACACGATCGGAGGTACAAACCCTCGAGCCCTGATCACCAAGCGTGGTGATGATTATCGATACCTTATTAAGAAGTGCATCTCTATCAAGCCCAGTTTTCTCCATTATCATCTCAAGTTCATAGTCGTTGGATATCAGGATGTAAGCTCCGTCAATACATTTTAGAATGGATTCTTTGTCGAAGCTGGTCAGTTGCTGGCCGGGATCAAAGATATACCTTATACCTCTTGATTTATACTCCTGGCACAGACCGACCATGTCATCAAAATTGCCGGGAGCGACGATAGCAATAGTGTCTTCTGGATCCAGGTTATCCAGGTCGAAGGTGATTTTATATTTCATCGCCCCCGGATTAAATCCGGTGATCTGGTTATCCGACTGGTCGGTAGTGATATAGGCACAAGCGGTCAGTTCGTCATCGACGATCCTGATTCCTTCACAGGTTATATTGTTCTCTTCGAGCCATTCGTAATAACGATGATAGTCTCTGCCGATAGTCGAGAGGATTAAGGGTTTCTCACCGAGTAAAGCCAGGCTGTAGGCGATGTTCCCGGCTGTCCCTCCGAATTTTTCAGTCAGGCTGTTTACGGTGAACGCCACGTTTAGAACGTGTATTTTCTCGGGAAGTATATGGTCGGAAAATTTACCGGGAAAATCCATTATCCTGTCATAGGCCAGAGACCCAAAAATAAGAATATTCATACGGGATTACCTTTCGTTAGATTATATTGGTATCTGTCAATTTACGGCACCTGAATATTCTGGCATCTGGAGAGTGATAAGTCAATCATAAATCACCGGTTCAAGAGATTGACATTGTTCAGATACAAAGTTAAGATTTTAACAATCGGTACGTGGATTCAGGAAGTTTTATTTTCATTTGAAATCATTGACATCAGGAGGTCCACCAATGGCGAGTGAAGACAAGGTTTATCGTGAGTTACAGAAGCACCTCGATTCCGGCCCGGCAGGATTCCAGGCTTCCGACACAGGCGCAGATCTCAAGCTGCTGAAACATCTGCTTACGCCGGAAGAAGCGAAAATCGCTACATTGCTCTCCACGATCAAATGGGAACCGCCGAAGACAATATATAAGCGGATCAGGAAAAGCGGTATGGATATAAACATGGATGAGCTGATAGAGAAACTCGACCACATGGTCTACAAGGGGACGATCGTCGTTCACAGCGAAGGCTTCGGTGAACGGCGCTACAAGAATGTCGGAGTTTCAGCCGGTGGGATGATAGATTTCCAGGTGAACCGCCTGACAGATGAATTCATCGAGGACCTGGATAAATACCACGAAGAAAGCTTTGCCCGGAGGCCTGAAGGCGGACCGAGAAAAAAGATGATACCCCAGTTAAGAGTTGTCCCGGTTGAAAAGAGTGTTCCCGTTCCTGAAAAAACTCCCGTAGCCATATATGATGATGTCAGACACCTTGTTGAACAGTCTCCCGGGCCTTTTTCGGTGGCGAATTGCGTATGCCGCCAGACGAAAGACCTTCAGGGTAAACCGTGTAAATATTCTGATATCCGTGAAACCTGTCTCCAGGTTGGCCCTGACCATGCCCGGCAGTACATAGAAATGGGCAGGGGACGTGAGATAACAAGAGAAGAGGCTTATGAGGTGCTTGACAGGGCACGTGAAGCGGGTTTTATCCTCCAGCCGGAGAATTCCCTGAAACCTGAAAATATTTGCTGCTGCTGCGGTGACTGCTGCGGACCGCTCTCAGCGGCTAAAAATACTCCACGGCCGGCCGACATGTATACTTCGAATTACTACGTTGTGGTTGACTCGGGAGCGTGTACCGGTTGTGAAGTGTGTATCAGCCGCTGCCAGATGGATGCCAGGGTAATGAAAGACGGTAAGTCGACTGTTGACCCGGACAGGTGTATCGGTTGCGGGAATTGTGTCGTTACCTGCCAGTCAGGCGCAAGCAGAATGATCCTGAAAGAACGGCAGAATATTCCATTTAAAAGTAAAGACGACACCTTCATGCATATAATGGCCAACAAGCTGAGTAAATGGGATATGTTCAAGATGAGAATGAAGATGTTGCTGGGTATGAAGGTTTAACCGGGTTTCAGGATCAGGAGTTTTGTTATGGTAGCGTGGTTTAAGTTATTCCTGTCTATGTTGTGTCTGTGTGTGATATTGTCTACGAGTATTGCTTGCGGTAAAGCCGAATATAGGTTAGGAGAAGAGTTTTCTCTCAGTATTGGTGAAACAGCAAGCTTAAAAGGAGAACAACTGCGAATACAGTTTTTGGAAATCTCTGAAGACAGCAGATGTCCCAGAAACGTACAATGCATCTGGGAAGGCAGAGCGATAGCTGTTATTGAAGTTTTTAAAGACAATACATCTCAAGAGATAGAGCTGGTTGAACAAGGACTCACTGATACACGGACAAAAAAGCAGTTCGAAGAATACGAGTTTATTTTCAGGATATTACCTTATCCTGGAGATGCTGAAGTACAGCTTTCTCCGCATGAATACCGCTTAATGCTGGCAGTGAATAAAGAATAGCTATATGCATGACAGAGCAGACATACCTGAGATGTCAGAATCATTTTAAAGCCGCCGGATTATGAATTCCGGTGACTTTTAAGTTGGTTCTCAAGCCATGAATACCATGCGTCCATGCCTTCTCCGGTTTTCGCCGATATGGGGTATATCTCCGTTTTTTCGTTCAGCCCCTTCACGGCGCTGACAAATTCTTCCATGTCGAAATCGAGCAGTGGTGCCAGATCGTTCTTACTTACCAGGACGACATCCACTTCGGTAAACATTAGGGGGTACTTGTAAGGTTTATCGTGGCCTTCCGGGAGGCTGAGGATCATTACTTTTTTCTGCTCGCCGAGATTAAATTCGGCGGTACAGATGAGATTACCCACGTTTTCTATAAACAGCAGGTCGATCTCCTCCAGGGGAAGGTTATTCAGCCCCTGGCTGACCTGGTTAGCGTCGAGGTGACAACCTCCGGCGGTGTTTATCTGGACTACCGGTATTGACTTCTCATTGATTATATCGGCGTCAACAGATGATGCGACATCGCCCTCTATTACACCGATATGCGCTTTGTCTTTCATGTCGTCGATGGTCTTGAGAAGCAATGTGGTCTTACCTGCTCCCGGTGATGACATTATATTAATCATCAGGATATTCTTTTTCTCTACCAGGTCGTTATTGTCTTTTGCCCTGACATCGTTCGCTACCAGGATATCTTCTTTTATTGTTAATACCTTGACTGCCATAATATTACCTCTTTCCTGCCTGATACGGGCGGCGGATATGTACCATTACAGATTATACGTGATGAGAATTGAGGATTCAATGGCCTTGTGTTTATTCGATAGATGTAAACAGCTATAATGGCATAAGTCAAAACCGGAAGGAGAGAAGATATGAAGATACAGGATATGAAGACTTACGTGGTGGATCCTCACGGACCCGGAGGACGGAACTGGGTGTTCGTTAAGTTAATTACGGATAACGGTATCGAAGGGGTAGGTGAAGCCTATGATGTGCCTTTTAACCCGCAGATAGTTGCGAAATTGATAGAATCCGTTGCAGATCGATTCGTTATCGGTAACGATCCTTTTCAGATAGAAACGATGTGGCGTAGTATCTATGCCAGCGGCTACGACCAGCACCCGGATACGACAAAAATGGCTATTATCAGCGGTCTCGAGATTGCCTGCTGGGATATCATCGGCAAGGCACTGGATCAGCCGGTTTATAACCTGCTGGGCGGCAAATATCATGAGAAATTGAGGAGTTACACCTATATCATGCCGGATCCTGACGCACCTCCGGAGAGGAGAAGCGCTCAGACTATAGCCGATGTTGCAGCAGAACGAGCGGCATACTACGTTAAGATGGGATTCACGGCCTTGAAATTCGATCCGGTCGAACCGGTAACCGTCCAGGCTCCTTATCAGATATCCCTGAAACGACTGGAAAATGCAGAGAAAGTGGCAAGTGCTGTAAGAGAGGCAGTGGGAGACAAATGCGATCTGCTGATTGGAACTCACGGAGAAATGACCACCTCCAGCGCTATCAGGCTGGCGAAACGACTGGAGAAATATGATCCTTTATGGTTTGAGGAACCGGTTCCACCGGAAAACAGGGACGAGATGGCACGGGTAGCAAGGCATACCAGCATCCCGATAGCCACTGGGGAAAGACTTTCAACGAAATACGAGTTCCGGGAACTGCTTGAAAAACAGGCGGCCCAGATACTTCAGTTTCCGCTGGGGCGTGTAGGCGGTATTCTTGAAGCCAAGAAGATAGCCGGAATGGCGGAAGCGTATTATGCCCAGATAGCTCCGCATCTATACGCAGGACCGATTGAAGCAATAGCCAACATACAGATAGATACCTGCAGCCCTAATTTCCTCATACAGGAGAGTATAGAAACCTGGGGAGGATTCTATGCAGAGATTTTAAAAGAGCCTATAAAATGGGAAGAGGGCTATATCATACCACCTGATAAACCGGGGCTGGGTGTCGAGCTGAACGAGGAAGTGGTGGAGAAATATATCTACACAGGGACAGGCACAGCACTGGATGTAAGATACGGTCACCTTTATGATTATTAAAGTTTTTTGAGAGGAACAATTGGCCAAAAAGCGGATAGATAACCTGCTGGTAGAGAAAGGTCTGGCTGAAAGCAGGGCGAAAGCCCAGGCAATGATAATGGCCGGTGACGTCATTGCCGACGGAAAGGATATCCTGAAAGCCGGAACTCTCATACGTGAGGATGCCGAAATTTCAGTGGCCAAACCTCCTCCATTCGTGAGTCGCGGCGGACTGAAACTGGATTATGCTCTGGAACAGTTCGGTCTTGATGTGAAAGACACTGTCGCGGCGGATATCGGGGCGTCAACGGGTGGATTTACGGACTGCCTGCTGAAGCGGGGTGCAAGCCGTGTCTATGCGGTGGATGTCGGATATGGTCAGCTGGATTATCGGTTAAGGCAGGACGACCGGGTTATAGTCAAGGACAGGATAAACGCCCGGAATACGCCTGATATACCGGAGAAACTGGACCTGGTGGTTATCGATGTTTCGTTTATTTCTACTCAGAGAATAATACCGGCGGTATCAGGTTTACTCAAGGATGATGGAAGTATTGTTGTGCTGGTCAAACCACAGTTCGAAGCGAGGAAAAGTGAGGTGGGTAAAGGGGGAATCATCAGGCGACCAGAGATACATGCCATGGTGCTGGGAAGATTCGTGAAATGGATTACAGATAACGGATACCGGTTGAAAGGGCTTGTGGGTTCACCGATTGAGGGTGCTTCAGGGAACCGTGAGTTCTTAGCCTGGATAAAATTGACATAAAATGAGGTTTGAAAACATCGTACTCAGCGTTGATGAGATAGATATCACCGGAAGGTTATATTTGCCGGATGGTAACAATCCTGCTTATCCGGCAGTATGCATCTGCCATGGAATACCGTCGGGAAATCCGGCAAATCCGGACGATGGAGGTTATCCGTTGCTGGCTGAACAGGTCTGCAGCAGGGGATACGCCGTATTCATCTTTAATTTCAGAGGTGCCGGTACCAGTGGCGGAAACCTTGATATTTTCGGATGGACTAGCGATCTCACTGCCGTTATCGATTACCTGTATGAGAGACCCGAAATTGAAAAGTCATTCCTGTCATTACTGGGATTCAGTGCCGGAGCGGCTGTTTCAGTTTACACGGCGGCTCATGATTACAGAGCGGCTTCGGTGATTGCCTGTTCATGCCCTGCCGAATTCGGATTCCTTGATCCGAAAGCTGCTCTTGAGAGATTCAGGAGTATCGGGACTATCAGGGACAAGAATTTCCCTGATTCAGTAACTGAATGGGAGGAAGGTTTCAGAAAAGTAAGACCCATTGATTGTATCCAGGAGATTTCACCGAAACCTGTTGCTATTATTCACGGCGAAGATGATGAGGTGGTAAATATCAGTCATGCTTACAGATTGTATGAAAGAGCAGGAGAGCCGAAACGATTATACACTATCCCCGGTGCCGGTCATAAATTGCGTAATGATGAACAAGCATTGGAGAAGGTGTACAAGTTGTTAAATACATACAGGAGGGACAGCTTGTGAACAGTACGATAAGTAAAAGAAAATTAATAACAGCAACAATTATTATACTTCTCTGTTTCTTTAGCATTTTCGATTTTTCGTGTTCAAATGGAGAAGAAACAACCCCCGGTGATCAGGATTTTGAGATAAAAGAAGCCCCTATTCACGAAGTGGATATTCGCATTGCAGAGTCATATCCACCTCAGGTTCTGGTCTATATTAAAGGTGGATTGGCGGATGCATGTACAACGTTCGATGAAGTAATGATTAAAAGAAAAACAGATACAGACATTTATATAGAAGTTACCGTACGTCGCCCTAAAGATAGAATGTGCGCTCAAGTGTATGGATATTTTGAGAAGAATGTAAATCTGGGAACTGACTTTGAATCAAACGAAACATACACGGTTACCGTAAATGACTATCAGACAACGTTTGTAATGCAGTAGTGATAACCAGCTTAATTGACCCCATCCTGAAAGCGGTCTATAATTAAGGTGGAATCTGGTAAGTCGAGGAGTTAAGAGAGGCGGATTTTTGCACGCTGACTTACACGAAAGCTGCGCAGTCGTTGGTGTTTATGCTCCTAATGAGGATGTAGCCAGGCTTACCTTCTTCGCAATATATTCCCTTCAACATCGCGGCCAGGAAAGTGCCGGAATTGCCACGTCTGACGGCGAAATAATAGGATTCCATGGCGATATGGGTCTTGTTTCGCAGGTTTTCGATGAAGAATCATTGGGCCAACTTTATGGTCACATTGCCATCGGTCATACGCGTTATTCAACAAAAGGATCTAGCAAGAAATATAATTGCCAGCCGATAATCGTAGGTGAAGGTAATAATCTTATCGCGATCGCGCATAATGGTAATATCGTTAACGCAGAAAACCTACAAGAATCACTCAAAGACCAGGGTTATCAATTTCATTCTTCCACGGATACGGAGGTTATCGCAAACCTGATATTATCCTCACCGGGTGAAACCTGGGTAGACAAGATTCGTTACGCTATGCACAGGCTCCAGGGGGCGTATTCATTGACGATTCTTACTGCCGATTGTCTGTACGGAGTACGTGATCCTCTAGGTGTGAGACCGTTATGCGTTGGTAAAATAAACGGCGAGGGGTATATCATTGCCTCTGAAACGTGCGCTCTCGATCATATAGGCGCCGAGTATATACGCGAAGTGGAACCGGGAGAAATAATAACGATCGATTCCACGGGTATGAAGGAATATAAGGAAGAGTCGGAAAAACACGCATTGTGCGTGTTTGAATTTATATATTTTGCCAGACTGGATAGTATGATATATGACAAGCTGCTTTACCAGGCCAGGCAGAATATGGGAGCTACAATGGCTGAAGAGCACCCTGTAGATGCCGACCTGGTAATGGGAGTACCGAGTTCGGCTATTGCAGCCGCAACCGGTTATGCGCATCGGTCCGGCATACCACTTGCAGAAGGACTGGTACAAAACAGGTATGTAGGCCGTACTTTTATCGAGCCGGATCAGCGTATCAGGGATCTTGGTGTGAGAATAAAATTCAATCCGCTCCGGCAGGTACTCGAAGGTAAGAAGGTAATAGTGGTGGATGATACCATCGTACGAGGTACGACAACACCGAATCTTATAAAAATGATAAGACATGCCGGAGCAAAAGAGGTACACATGCGTATTTGTGCTCCTCCGATAAAATTCCCCTGTTTCTTCGGCGTCGATATGGCCACACGATCGGAACTCTTAGCAGCACAAAAATCAATACCTGAGATCTGTGAATTCATCGGTGCAGATTCACTTGGCTATTTAAGTGTCGAAGGTTTAATTAAATCGATCGGCCTTCCGAAAGAGAAATTCTGCCTGGCCTGTTTTACCGGTGAATATCCGATACCGGTACAGGTGGAGATGGATAAGCTTGCCCTGGAGTCTACCGACGATGACTCCTTCAGTGTGAGATCTCGTTAATACTGATACTTTTTATTTTCTGTCTTGACACATTCATCTTTCTGAAAGTAGACTTTGCTATATTAAGTTACAGCGGAGGGGAGGTACTGACTTGAAAGTTGATTATTCCAAACTGGACAGAGCTTTCACACCGAAATGCCTGGTAGTCGTAGGTGGTAATCCGCACTGGCTATGGCTTCGTGATCAGAAAAACTTTGATGGAAAACTATATTCGGTACAGGTAAATCCGGAAACCATTAAGGATATAGAAGCAGCCGGTTTCACCAATTTTACCAGTGTGCGTGATGTTCCTGAACCAATCGACCTGGTGATAATGTCCGCGCCGAGGAAAGCGGCTGTCGAGGTGTTAAGGGACTGTATCGCAGCAAATGCGGCGGCGGCACATTACTTCACGGCTGGTTTCTCGGAGACAGGCCAGGAAGAAGGAATAGAACTGGAACGGCAGCTAAAGGAAATTGCTGACGCCGCTAATTTTCATTTAATCGGACCTAACTGCATGGGTATATATAACCCGAAGATTAGCCTGGGCCAGATAGTCTGGGATAATTCGGGTCCGTTTTCACCGGTTGGAATAATTTCCCAAAGCGGCACCCATACGACAACTATCGGTCAACAGGCGCATCTCCAGGGAATCAGTATCTGTAAAGCAGTCAGTTTCGGGAACGGTATTGTACTGGATTCTCCCGATTACCTTGAATATTTTGCGTACGATTCTGAAACCGAGGTGATCGGGATGTACCTTGAGGGTGTTAAGGACGGTAAAAAGTTTTTACAAGTTCTGAAAGAAGTAGCGGCGAAAAAGCCGGTTGTTATATGGAAAGGCGGCAGATCCGAAGAAGGTGAACGGGCTATATCTTCTCACACAGGTTCACTGGCTGTTTCGAATGACATCTGGGATGCAGCTGTCAGGCAATGTGGGGCGATCAGTGTCTCTACGATGGAAGAGCTTGTCGATACTATCAAAGCGTTACTCTACTTCCCTCCGGTACGCGGAAAAAAGGTAGGTATTGCGGGTGGTTCGGGAGGACAGTCCGTAGCTATTGCCGACGGGTTTGCTTCGGCAGGTCTACATTCCCCGACACTTTCCCGGGAATCATACCGGGAATTAGGTACATTTCTAACCCTGATAGGTGGTGGATACAGGAATCCAATCGATACCGGCAGCCAGCCGCGAAATAAAATACCACAGATAATGGAAGTGCTGGACAAGGATGAAAACATCGATAACCTGGTAATGCTTACCGGCGCGCGCTGGGGGATGACGGAAACACCGAAAATAGATATCGATACAATGGCGGAAATCAAGCAGAAATCATCCAAACCGGTAATGGCTATAATTGCATATTCAACCCCGGAAGAGATGCAGGGCTCGATGGACGCGATGTTGTTATTCCAGGAAAGAGGAGTGCCGGCTTTCCCTTCCATTGAACGCGGTGCAAAAGCACTGAAGAATGCGTTTGATTACTATAATTACAAAGCAGGATAAGGCCAATATCAGGAAAGCTATCAAGATAGTGATTGGTGCTCTTCCCAGTCAGCACGAAAAATTTCCATCAGTATGAAATCATACCTGCTGCGTGTTGATTCTCCGTACTTATTAAAACCACATTTTTGAAAGCACTTATGCGCGCGGTCATTCCAGTTAAGTGTTTTCAGGTATATTCGGTTAAGCTTTGTTGTATTGAAGATATGATCAATCAGCGTAGTGACTACGTCCGAACCGTACCCATCGTTCCAATAATCACGATTTCCGATCATGATACCAAACTCGGTTTCACCTCTCGCTTCATCGTAATTATAATATGAGCAATTACCGATGTGTTCACCATCCAGGGTGTCGATGGCAAACCTTTTCCCTGACGAGTAGTAGTAGGTCAACTCGCTGGTGTATTCTTCCAGGTATTCGGAATAGGGCATGGTAAGTACAGGTGCGGCATCAAGCCGGGCAAGTTCAGGATCGGTTTCCCAGGAGTAATCATTCCAGGCATCTTCTGTCCTCTTTTCACGTAAAATTACCTTTTTACCAAGAATCATGTCGGAAGTTCTCCCTCTCTACATTCGAAAGGATAACGGATCATCAGCTGCATCGATATTCTGAAGGGCTTCTTCAGCAGCTTCTTTCACCGCGTCATTATGACTTTCAAGACACAGTTTAAGGCATTCTCTGGCTGAGAGACTGCCGATTTTCCCGAGTGACTGTATAGCTGCCATTCGGACATCGATATCGTCATCACCATTGGCCAGTTTTATAAGTGCCGGTACAGCTCTCTCATCCTCTAACTCTCCGCAGGCTCCGGCTGCTTCATATCTAATCTCAGGATCATCATTTTCCGTCTCTTTTAAGAGAATAGGCAGCCATGACAAATTACAGCTTTTACCCATCGAATAGATCGAACTGATTATCAAACCCGGATCGTTGCTGTTATATGCGTCGTGAATTGCTTCCTGAATGTCCGGTATGCATAAAGGGGCAGCTGATTCGAGTACTCGCCTGATAACTTCCGTCGATTTATTCCTGTCATCGATCGCACCCAGGAGAGCTTCCTGTACTTTTACTGCAGTCTCATTTCGGAGTTTTCCCAGTTCAGCCAGTACAGCATATTTACCAAGGGCAATTGCGGCCGCAGATTGCACCTTATCGGACTTATCTTCTTCAAGGAGTGTAATGAAAGGATCTATCAGGGAAGTATCTTCATTCTCCCAGAGTCCTTCGATAGCCATAGATCGGATATCTTCCTCAGGATCCGTGAGACAATATCTAAAAATCGGATCGAAGTTTAACTCAAGATTATCTTCAGCCAGTTCCGTAAGACGGCTGATAGTTTGAATCCGGCGTTCAGTGTTGAACTCATCCCAGGCTTCCCCGAAGAGTTTCATTTCAACCGGGTTAAGACCGGACAGTTCTGTAAGAGTGGTGTTGTCGGGGATTTCTTCAGCTTCAGTTAACTCGCGTATAGCTTTACCGACGGACTCGGATAAGGATGAATCCATTAATCGTCATCCTCGTAGTAATAGTCATCGTCCCCTTCGACATCGCCTTCATCCTGTTCCCAGATCGGTTCTGTAAAAAGGTCGATATACTCTTCCATAGCTTCGGCAGCGAGCTGTTTCATCTTGTTTTTTGTCTCATCGGCAACCTGCGATATTTCAAAAGTGTCTATCTTGATGCCCAGCATTTCCGGGAGAACCCCAAGAATCGCATAAGCTGCTATCGGATTTTGTATCCTGGTGGTATATCCCGGTACTTCAGCGAGAAGGCAGATGCCTTCAATTTTTCTCTCCTTCGCTACGCCCAGAAGAAGCCCGTTCAGCCCCGAGATTTGCAGGTTACCTTTATGGTTCAGGTCACGTGAACTGAGTTCTTCCAGCATTCCAGGTACTGTGGTAACTCCCCAGACACTGGGTTGCTCTGTATGATGTATACGGGTTATAGCCGCAGCGCAGGTGTATACACGCTTTACCTGGAATCTGATACCTACGTCGAGTACGGCATTAGCTAATTCATATGCGTGCGTTGACGGCTGGTCTTCCCCTATGAAAAGGATAATGTCACTACCACCGTCAGGATTTTTCCAGTAATAGAAGGTACCTTGGGGGAATTGGGGTGCTTCAACGACGTTATTCCTGACTGCTACACCGATTGGGTCGAAAAATCTGGGAGCATTTATCGCTCCAAGTTTTTTAAATTCCAGTTTTTTTTCAAGGTAATTTGCGACCAGCATGGATACTTGACCGATTCCAGGCCATGCGGCTATCAGGTTCGGCTTGTTTAATTTGGGTCTGGCTGTAATTTTTACTGAATCATTCATACAATCATACCTGTATTTGCTGGTTTTTCTGAAAGGGTAATAATAAGCATTAAGTATAAGTTTTCAATAGTTGGTTTTACTTACCTGATACCGATACGCTGGAAAAGTAGATGGGTGGGGTTTTCAACATGCCACCGACCCATACCGTTTCACTTCCTATCGCGGCAATGCGGTTCAGTACCTTGTAAACATTTCCTGCAACCATTGTATCTTTTACTCTACCTACTATTTTACCATTTTCTATTTTATAACCCAGGAGAACATTACCGCTGAAATCTCCTCCGAGAGTATTTCCCTGTCCGGCTCCCATCAGATATTCAACAACCAGACCTTCTTTGATGTTGGCAACCATGTCACTGAATGTGGTTTCACCAGCTGAGACAATAAAAGAGCTGACTGCCGGTGAAGGCAGACCACCGTGTCTTTCTCCACTGCCCGTACTTTTCTTACCGGCAAGAGCGGCAGTCTGGAGATCATAGAGAAAGTTCCGGACCACCCCGTTTTCAATAAGGGGAGTTCTCTGACTGGCTATTCCTTCATCATCACAAGGCCGGCTACTCGGTTGAAAATCAATCGTCGGATCGTCAAATATGCTAATAACCTCATCGAAAGATTTATCTCCAAGCTTGTTTACCAGCGGTGAAGAACCTTCAAGTACGAGTTTACCGTTTAGTCCTGCCATGAGAGGTTGTACCAGCGCGCTGGCTACACCTCTGGGAGTAAAGATTACCGGTAATTCACCGGTCTTGATAGACGTATTGTTTCTGGAAAACTCAAGTTGCTGGAGTACAATTTCAGTTATCCCGGATATATCATTGATCAGGTGGCAAGAACTCTGCCCTTCTCCAACAAACAGCATATCGGTTCCACGTATAAGCTGCCCTTCGACACCAAGGCTGAACACACTCTTCCTGTATTCAGCCTGACCTCCTCTCGAGTTGAGCAACCGGACAGAAACCGTGCCTTTGCTGACACTGGCTTCACACTGGAGTTCCGGAGTGGTTTTTCTAACAGCTGATATCATATTTTCTCCGAGTTCGGTCATCTCTTCGGTAGATACTCGTCGTATAGCAGGATCATAGGTGACTACTTCGGGGTATGATTCAAGAGGAGGAAACTCGAATTCAGCTTTCATACCGAATTCAGCGGTTTCAACAGCTGAATTGACTATTTTCCTGCTTTCTTTCAGGTTGGTTGATGTGGCATAGCCTATTCTGCCGTCTTTTATGATACGCAGGGCAACATTCGTACTCTGTTTACTCTGAACGTGCTTAAGGCGGTTGGCTTCGAACTGCACAGGAATATTCTCAGAGGTAAAACAGAATACTTCGGCTTCTTCAGCTACCTTTTTCGCTTCATTAAGAATTCTTTCCACTTAATTACCTCCAATCAGGCAGTTCTGGATCCTGATATGCGGACTTCCATTAGATACGGGCAGGGGCGCTTGACCTCCCTTACCGCAACCGCCACCCTGGTTCATATCGAGATCGTTACCGATAGCGTCTATGTTCATCAGGGTTTCGAATACGTTTCCCGTAAGGACTACCGGCCGCATAGTCTCTGCTATTTTCCCGTTCCTTATCATATATGTCTCACCGGCTGAGAAGGTGAACATTTCCATACTAGTAGTTCCACCAAACCAATTCTTTACATAAATACCCTCTTTGATACCGCTAATCATATCCTCGAATGAAGTAGTTCCAGGCTCAATATAGGTGTTCGACATTCTTACTATAGGTGGAAAACGGTAATTGATTGCCCGTGCATTGCCGGTCGGCTGTTCGTTCATTTTCGCGGCGGTCTCCCTTGAGTGTAGTCTGCCCGTCAAATTTCCTTCCCTGATTAGGTAGGTCTTGGTAGCGGGAGTACCTTCATCGTCATACTTATAGGATCCACGAAGTCTGGGGACAGACCCGGAATCAAGTATGTTCAGCTCAGGTCTTCCGAATTCCTTGCCCAAAGTCATCAATTCGGTCATCTGCTGATTTTCATACACAAAATCTGCTTCGGAGAGGTGTCCGAAGGCTTCATGAACGAAAACTCCGGCAAGAACGGGATCGAGTACCACAGTGTATCTGCCGCCTTTTACTTGAGGAGCCGAAAGCATATCAACTGAACGTGCTGACATCTCTCTTACTTTATCATCAAGATCCTGTATCGCAGTGATATCACCCCTGCTGCCGATACTCAAACCGACCTGCTGGACTTCATTACCATTAGTTGCGATAGCCGTTAACCTCAGGGTCACATCCATTCTTTCCTGTTCGATGTAACTGCCTGCCGTATTGAAGAAAATAGACTTTTTTTGACCATCTCCGTAATTTATGGTTGATGTCTGAATCCCCTGTGTTCCCCAGATAATTTCATTATAGTCGTCAAGGAACTGTTTTTTTTCAGAAAGTGGGATCAACACGGGATTATTATCGATACCGGCAGAAACCGAATCTATGAAAGGCTCTATTTCTCCGAGTTTGATATTTTCGCCACTGACGAATTTTGCCTGGCTTACAGCCGATTCCACTCTTTTAGGCAGGTTGGTTAGATTATTAAAGCTGACGAACCCCCAACCTCCGTTAACCAGCGCTCGAACGTTACCTCCGACTGAGGTTCCTTTGTTGACAGACTCCAGCTTTTTACCGCGATACGAGATATGGCTGGATTGTGTTTCTTCAAGGTGGACTTCTATATAGTCAGCCTTATATTTCTTCAGAGTATCCGCGAGTTGATGTCCGATAATATCGATATTTGCCATTGGTACACACTCCCGTGAAGAAAATAGGGGGTGATGCTATTTGATTATAGCAATTCAGGATGAATTTGAAAAACAACCAGAAGGGGGCGCAGCTTATACAGATTGCCCCCTTCGGATAATTTACTATGAGAGAACCAGGTTAACTTCTCTCTACTATCATAGCCATACCCTGACCTCCACCGATGCAGAGAGTGGCCAGACCGTAGCGGTGGTTCTTGCGTGCCATTTCATACAATAAGGTAACGATAATCCTGGCACCGGTACATCCTATAGGATGCCCGAGTGAAATACCGCCACCCAGCAGGTTAGTCTTACTTAAATCGATATCAAGCTCTCTGATAACTCCAAGTGACTGGGAGGCAAAGGCTTCATTTAGTTCGATGTAGTCGATATCATTCAGGGTAAGACCTGCCAGTTGAAGGGCTTTCTTGGTCGCCGGTACAACCCCCAGTCCCATGTACGCCGGGTCAACAGCGCCTGAAGCATAAGATTTTACGGTTGCCAAAGGAGCAAGACCGAGTTCCTTTGCTTTGTCTGCGGACATAACTACCAGGGCTGCCGCTGCGTCAGTGATAGCGGACGCGTTGCCTGCGGTAACTCCGCCGTCGGGTCTAAAGGCTGGTCTTAGTTTACCGAGAGCCTCCATGGAGGTTTCCCTGGGATGTTCGTCAACTTCGAACATTACCTTTTCGCGTTTTACGGTAATCTCAACAGGTATGATCTCTTCTTTCAGCACTCCGGACTTGGTTGCAG
Organism: Dehalococcoidales bacterium; assembly: GCA_016932435.1. The sequence goes on from JAFGCW010000054.1 coordinate 46,864, forward strand.
CCAGCGCTCTATTATTACTCTCAAGGGCGAACTGGTCCTGCTCTTCACGGGTGATGCCATACCTTTGCATTATGTTTTCGGAGGTAATACCCATGTGATAGTCATAGAATTTTTCCCAGAGACCGTCATGTACCATACCGTCTACTAGCGGGACATTATTCATCCTGGCTCCCCAGCGTGCTGCCGGAAGGTAATAGGGAATCTGGCTCATGTTTTCCATACCACCGGCAACAATCACATCGGCATCGCCAGCTTTAATCGCCTGGGCTGCCAGCGCCACGGATTTCATCCCTGAAGCGCATACCTTATTAACCGTAAAAGCATTGATTTCTTTTGGTAAACCGGCATAAATCATCGCCTGGCGGGCTACATTCTGTCCCTGACCTGCCTGGACAACGTTTCCCATTATTACTTCATCGACTGCGATTTCTCTTAGAGAATCATCCCAATCGGCGTACTTCTTTTCCAGTTCGATGACACCGTCTTCTTTAATTGCTTCGGGTGCGTTTTTGATAGATTCAGGTTTTGCTACAGGTTTCAATCCTGCTTTCTTTAAAGCACCTTTAATGGTTATAGCACCCAATTCGGTTGCCGGGACATCTTGCAGGGATCCGCCAAAATTCCCTATAGCAGTCCTCACACCACTCACAATAACCGCTTCTCCCATATTTAACTCCTTAAATTTTAGTTTTAACTATTTATTGTAATCGTAGAATCCTTTTTTGGTCTTCTGTCCCAGCCATCCTGCGGCTACCATTCTTCTCAACAGGTTGGGGGCTATATAGCGAGGCTCTTTTAGAGTGTCATAGATACCATCTGCCATATCAAGAACGATATCGTTACCGATAAGGTCGGCAAGCTCTAACGGACCCATCGGGTGATTCAAACCGAGTTTAATGGCTGTGTCGATATCTTCCTTGGTAGCAATACCATTCTCCAAAAGGGTGATGGCGTTAAGCATAAAACCTACTGCAAGCCTGTTTACGATAAAACCGGGTGTATCCGGAAGGGCTACAACCGTTTTACCCAGTGATTCGATGAACTTAACGCAGGTATCCGCTGTTTCTTCACTTACGGTAATCGGTTTGATTATCTCAACGAGTTTCATTGCCGAAACGGGATTGAAAAAGTGAAGCCCTATTACCTTTTCAGGCCGTTTCGTTGACATTGCCATATCGACCAGCGGTAATACCGAGGTGTTACTGGCTAATATAGCGCCTTCCTTGCAGATACCGTCAAGTTCGGTGAACGCTTTTATCTTGACATCGAGTTTTTCAGCGGCTGCTTCGATTACCAGGTCACAATCCTTGAAGTCTTCCATAGCGGCAGTACCTTTAATACGGGCAATCGCCGCATCTTTGTCTTCCTGGGACATCCTGCCTCTCTCGACGCTTCTTCCTAAGGCTGCATCTATGGTGCTTATCGCCTTGTTCGCCCGATCTTCGCTTCTCGAAGAGCCGATGATTTCGTATCCTGACTGTGCACATACCTGGGCAATACCGCGTCCCATGGGTCCTGTGAAGCCGAGGATACCGACCTTCTTAATTTCCATAATGGCATCTCTCCTTATACTAATAAATTATTATTTTGCTTTGAAATCAGGTTTTCTTTTCTCAAGAAAAGCCGAAGCTCCTTCTTTAGAATCTTCGGTGTTGAGCAGATAATCGAAGAAGGAGCCTTCAAGCTGCAATCCATCTTCCAGGGGCATGTTGTAGCCCCTGAGCATTGCTTCTTTTGCTGCACGGACAGCCAGAGGGCCAACCTTACACAGGGCTTCCGCCCATTCCATTGCTTCGGTCATGAGATTTTCCCTCGGTACTATCTGGTTGATAAGACCTATCCTGTAGGCTTCCTCAGCGGTTAACTGTTTACCCATGAGGACCATCTCGGCTGCTTTTACCCAGGGTATCATACGAGGGAGTCTTTGGGTTCCGCCCCAGCCGGGTATTACGCCAAGAGTTACCTCCGGAGTGCCGAACCTGGCTTTATCACAGGCTATCCTTATATCACAGGCAAGGGCGATTTCCATACCGCCACCGAGTGCTACACCATTGACCGCAGCAATAAGAGGTTTGTAAAGGTCCAGCCCATACCTCGGAGCAGAAGGCCAGTACAGGTGATGGTTTTCCTTCATATAGGGAAGGGTTTCCGATACATCAGCACCTGCACAGAAGGCTTTTTCTCCGCTGCCGGTGATGATACCCACCCACGCTTCCGGGTCGTCACGCAGTTTGATAATCGCTTCATTAAGCTCTTTCCACGTTTGCACATTTATTGCATTGTGAGCTTCGGGGCGGTTAATGGTGATGATAGCGATTCTATCCGATTTCTCATAGTCTACAGACATGATGAGACTCCTTGAAAGATTTTGCGGAAACTCAGGTTGGGGTTACTGCGTTGATTTTAACAAAGCTCTATTTCACTGTCAAGCTGATTCAGCTCGTTGTTACGCTTAATCCGGGCAGGTCAAGGCACTATCCCCAGATGGTGAAAGCACCGCCAACAACGAGCATGATAATTCCGATAACGATTGCTATCCAGCCGCCTGCCTGAAGTGAACCGAATTGAGGGCGTCTTGGCCAACCTTCAAGGAATTCCCTGGTGTCCTGGCGGCTGGATATAGATTCGTAGTAGTGTTTTTCTTCGCTTTTGCCCCAGAAAAGGGCACCTAAACCCAGAAGTATAAATACACCTCCGATTATCATGAGTGTAATCAATTCATTTTGAGGCATTTTCAACCTCCCGTCAGTAGAGGTTATTTAGCCAACTATATATACTTCGGGTATAATTTGCAACTATGTCAGTTCTACTTTTGCTCCGGCTTCTTCCAGCTTGGCTTTCGCGGCAGCGGCGTCATCCTTGTTCAGGCCTTCTTTCACGGTATTTGGTGCGCTTTCAACCATCTCCTTGGATTCTTTTAGCCCGAGAGCGGTAAGTTCCCTGACTACCCTGATGACTGCTATCTTATTGTCGCCAATCTCTTTCAGGATAACGTTGAACTCGGTTTTTTCCTCTACGTCCTCTGCGGGTGCGGCTTCGGTCGATGAGGCTGCGGCTACTGCTACCGGAGCAGCTGCGGTCACGCCGAATTCTTCTTCGAGGGCTTTTACCAGTTCTGCCAGTTCAAGCACAGTCATATTCTTAATCTGATCTATAATGCTGTCACTCGAAGCGGCTTTCTTCGCGGCTTTCTTTGCAGGAGCTTTTTCTGCTTTTGGTTTTTCTTCGGCTGCAGGTTGTTCTGCTTCTGCAGATGCTTCTTCCGGATTCTCCTGAGTCTTAGTTTCTTCGTCTGCCATTTTATTTTTCCTCCAGTTGTTGAATTTGAGCCTGTAATACTCCCAATAATCCTCTTATGGGACTGGACAGGCAATTGACGAGTCCTGTTATCGGGCTGTTCATGGTACCCAGCATCTTGGCTATTAGCTGTTCTCGTGGCGGTAGTGTGGACAGAGAAGTGATCTGCTGGGGTGAAAGGATAGTATCCCCTGCAAAACCGCCTTTAATATCGATGTTTATCCGGGATTCACGCATGAAGGCTGCAAGAGCCTTGGCGGGAGAGGTGATGTCATCGTAGCCGAAAGCTATTGCTATCGGACCTACCAGCGACTCTACCAGGTCTTCCTTGCCTGTTCTTGTAGCGGCGAACCGTGCCAGGGTGTTTTTTACTACTTTATAGTCGCCGCCTGTTTCCTGGACTTTTCTTCTAACGGCGGTCAACTGGGTAGTACCGAGTCCCCTGTAATCGGTCAGAATACCGATGGTGCACTTGTTGAATTCTTCTTCAATGCCATCGATAACTTCCGCTTTTTTTTCTTTAGACATAATCAGTCTCCTAACTTCCTCCGAAATAACTCAATAAAAAAGCCCTTGTGTCGACCGCACAAGGACCATTACTGCACTACGCAAAAGTTGAAAAAGTGAACTGCGTAGTTTCTTAGCTCTGAGCTATCCTCGGCAGGTACTTTATTAAGTCTGTTACGACACCCGCTGTCTCGGGATCTCTTATTCGATTTTTATTATTATACCATAAAACGTGGCAGGTTAAACCTTCCGGAATTCATAGGCTATTTTTTCTTCACCTGATTTTACAGGAACTACTTTTACCCCCATTCCGGGAATGATGTCGTTTTCAGCAACATCCTTACTTATCCGACCGAACACTCTCAATCCATCGAAATCTGCGATGGCCAGCGTATAAGGTGCTTCATCTTCGAATCCGGAAGGACCGTAATGAACAATGGTGTAAGTTACCAGTTTCCCTGTATCTGCTATCTCGAACCATTCTACTTCACTGTCAAGGCAACCCGGGCAATCCATCTTCGGTGGAAAATAGGCTGTACCACATTTTTTACACCTGGTCGTCATCACTTTGCCCTGTTCCAGGTAATTAATGAATTCTTCTGTCTTTGCCTCGGTAGTAAAACTGACTGTACCAAAGTTTTCAAAACCCATATCTCTATCTCCTGAGAATTATCACGTTACCGTACTGGCCGACTCCGCCGATATTATGTACCAGTCCTATCTCTGCATTCTTTACCTGAGCCTCAGAGGCTTCACCTCTGAGCTGGCGGACAATCGTTCTTACCTGTGAACCGCCGGTTGCTCCGATTGGATGGCCTTTCGAAAGCAGACCTCCATCGACGTTAACCGGTATTTTACCGTCGGCATATGTCTGTTTTTCTTCTACTAATTGAACGCCTTTACCGGGTTCGGCAAAGCCAAGGTCCTCGTAAGCAAGAAGCTCAGAGATAGTAAAACAATCATGTACCTCGGCGACATCGATATCCTGGGGAGTAACTCCCGCCATTTCATATGCCTGCCTGGAGGCATCCTGCGCACAGGCAAGGCCGGTAATCGATTTTCTACCGGACATCGTCATGGTATCGGTAGCGGCTCCCATACCGGCAACCCATATAGGGATTTTGCATACACTTTTCGCTACGTCGGCACTCGCCAGGATTATACATGAAGAGCCGTCTGCGTTGGCGCAGGCATCATATAGTTTCAGCGGAGATGTTATAGGTGCCGATTCCATAATATCCTGCAAAGTGAGTTCTTTCCGGTAGGTTGCCTTGGGGTTTTTCGCTCCGTAACTGGCATTTTTAACCCGTATTTTGGCAAGTTGCTCTTCAGTTGTTCCATATGTTGCCATGTGGGCACGAGCAAACAGGGCATATCCTCCGGGCATTGTTATACCGAAGGGTGATTCCCACATGATATCGGCACCTCTGCCCATTCTTTCGGCTGCTTCACGTGAGGTTAATTCGGACATTTTCTGAAACCCTATAACGGCAACCACTTTATGAAGACCTGATTTTATTAATGACCAGGCTACTCTCAATCCGGTCGTACTGGATGAGCACACGGTCTCAACGTAGAATGCCGGTTTGGGAGTGAGTTCCAGATACTCGGAAATGAGCCCTGACGGGGTTCGCTGCTTGTCATATTCAGGGGCTGAACATGTAATGGAAGCATCGATATCTTTGTTTTTAATATCGAGATTCTCCATAGCTTCTTTATAAGCATCGAAACAAAGTTCCCTGATATTCACGCCGCACTTACGGGCGAATACACTCTGTCCTACACCTATGATTGCAACGTCATCCATAAAAAACAACTCCTATGATACTAACTTAGTCAAACGCAAGTGGCTTTCAGGGCTGGTTGTGTTGCGGATTGTACGCCCCGGTGGTCAAATCTACGACTTAACTTGCCGAGAGTGCAAGGGTTGGTCTCAGGTCAAGCTTGATACCCGGTCCACTGGACGTCGATATCGACGCTGATTTTATATACTGCCCTTTAGCACCACTCGGTTTGGCTTTGACTATCGAGTCTATAACCGCGGTAAGGTTTTCGAGCAGCTTGTTTTCATCAAAACCTATTTTGCCGAGGGGCAGGTGGATAATTGCGGTGCGGTCGAGTTTGAATTCCACCCTTCCTTTCCGTGCATCTGAAACGGCTCTTTCTATGTCACCCGGTGGTACTACCGTTCCTGATTTCGGGTTAGGCATCAGACCTTTCCTTCCCAGTACTTTTCCGAGTTTACCAACCTTCCCCATCATATCCTGGGTAGCTATCGCAGTTTCGAAATCAACCCAGCCTTCTTCGATTTTCTTTATAATATCATCGCTTCCCACATAATCCGCTCCGGATTCTTCGGCAATCTTTGCCGCTTCACCTTGAGCGAAAACAAGGACGCGCACTTCTTTCCCCAGTCCATATGGCAGCAGGGTTACACCGCGTACCTGCTGGGTAGCATTACGCGGATCGAGCCCCATTCTGAGATGGAGTTCAACAGTCTCATCGTATCCCACATAAGACATTTGCTTGGCCAGTGAGATGGCTTCTTCGGGAGAATATTGTTTTGTCTTGTCAAGCAGTCTTACTGCTTCCTGGTATTTCTTGCCACGTCTTGTCATTTTACTATTCCACCTCAATTCCCATACTTCTGGCGGTTCCGGCTATTATCTTCTCTGCACCCTCGATACTGGTTGCGCTTAGATCTTTGGCTTTTACCTCGGCTATCTCACGGAGTTGCTTACGGGTTAGCACCCCTGCTTTTTCACGCCCTGTATCACTGGCACCTTTTTCCAGGTTCAGTGCCTTTTTGATCAGGTCTGCTGCCGGAGGCATTTTAGTGATGAAGGTGAATGACCTGTCTTCGTACACGGTAATCTCAGCCGGTATGATAGAACCTGCCTGTGATGACGTCCGGTCGTTGTATTCCTTGCAGAATTGCATGATATTGACCCCGTGTTGACCGAGGGCTGATCCTACCGGAGGTGCCGGATTGGCTTTCCCTGCCGGGATTTGCAGTTTGATAATTGCTTGAACCTTTTTTGCCACTTTTCTCTCCTGGCTATAATAAAATATCGATAGATTTTATAGTTTTTCCACCTGTAGAAAATCGAGTTCTACTGGTGTCTCGCGACCGAACAGTGAAAGAAGAACTTTAACTTTTCCTTTGTCTGCTGCTATTTCATCTACTATTCCGACAAAATCAGTGAACGGACCATCCGTTACCCTGACACTCTGACCCTGTTTGAAGCCAACCTTTACTTTCGGAGTCTCGGTATCCATCTGTTTCAGAATCTGATTTACTTCATCTTCTTTAAGCGGAACCGGTTTATTACCGCTGCCGACAAATCCGGTTACTCCAGGGGTGTTTAATACAGTATTCAGGCTCTGGTCACTTAATTGCATCTGGACAAGGACGTAACCGGGGAGAATCTTTTTCGCCACGGTGCGTTTTTGTCCTGCCCGGACTTCAACCTCTTCTTCAGTAGGAACGACAACCTGGGTAATTTCCTCTCCGGAGTCGATGAGTTTAATACGCTGCTCCAGGTTCTTTTTTACCCGGTCTTCATGTCCGGAATAGGTATGAATGACAAACCACTTATTTTCTTCTTTACTTACCATTTTTGTGTTCACTCAGGATTTAAATTCCTCACCCGGAATCATAAGATTAAGATAATACTTGATTAACCGGGGTAATTATCTTACTTATCCACCGCCGATAAATACTTCATTAACAAGCTTGGTGAATCCGAAGTCAAGTACGCCAAGCAAAAGAGCCATAACAACAGTCACAAGCAGGACTAAACCGGTCAGATAGATAAGCTCACGCCTGGAAAGCCAAGTGACCTTCTTCATCTCAGCAATGATATCGCTGATAATATTCGTTCTGACTTTAGGAGTGACGCCTTTCTTTTTTACTGAGGAGCTGCTTCGTTGTTTCATTACAGTGGATTATTTCCCAGAAAAACCAGCTATATGGAGTATTTCTGAAAAACCTATCTTACCTCCCTGTGAAGCTGGTGAGTACGACATCGGGGACAATACTTTTTCAGTTCCATCCTCTGGGTGTCGTTCCTTCTGTTCTTCGTGGATGTGTATGTTCTTTCCTTGCATTCGGTGCAGGCAAGGTTGATTATAATCCTGGCTTCTGTTTTCTTCTTTGCCATTTCTTTTCAAAGGACTGCTGAAACAGCCCGGCAGGGGCCATTTCAGCACGTCACTATTTTCTCCCTGTATATAATTATTTACCGAATACGGATAATCTAAACGGTTACCTTACTGACAGTTCCCGCACCGACGGTTCTGCCGCCTTCACGGATAGCGAATCGTGTTCCATTCTCGAGAGCTACCGGGTAAATAAGCTTGATCTTCATATTTACATAGTCGCCGGGCATCGCCATTTCGACACCTTCAGGTAACTCGATTTCACCGGTCACATCAGTTGTCCTGATGTAAAACTGCGGTTTATATCCATTAAAGAACGGAGTGTGCCTGCCGCCTTCTTCCTTACTCAGGATGTATACCTCGGCTTCAGCTTCGGTATGAGGTTTGATCGAACCGGGCTTGGCAAGAACCTGTCCTCTTTCGATCTCATCACGGTCGACACCCCTGAGAAGGATACCTACGGCGTCTCCGGGTTCGGCATCATCAAGGATCTTGTGGAACATTTCAAGGCTTGTTGCGACAACTTTCCTGGCTTCATGATGAAGACCGACGATCTCAATTTCATCGCCGGCTTTGATAACACCTCTCTCAACCCTGCCGGTAGGTACAGTACCTCTGCCCTTGATGCTGAAAACGTCTTCAATGGGCATAAGGAAAGGCTGGTCTTTCGGTCTTTCAGGTGTGGGAATATAATCATCGACGGCTTCCACGAGCTTCCAGATAGGTCCGCACCACTGGCATTCTTTCGATCCACAGCCGCATTCAAGTGCTTTGAGTGCGCTGAGACGCACTACCGGAATTTCGTCGCCGGGGAAGTTGTACTCGCTGAGAAGTTCCCTGACTTCTATCTCGACGAGTTCCAGAAGTTCTTCATCTTCCATTATGTCTACCTTATTGAGTGCTACTACGATGTACGGAACTTCCACCTGTCTCGCCAGCAGGATGTGTTCCCGTGTCTGGGGCATGACACCGTCATCGGCTGCTACCACCAGGATCGCACCATCCATCTGAGCAGCGCCGGTGATCATGTTCTTAATAAAGTCCGCATGTCCCGGGCAGTCGATATGAGCGTAATGTCTCTTTTCCGTTTCATATTCGACGTGAGCGATAGCGATAGTAACGCCACGCTCTCTCTCTTCCGGTGCGTTATCAATACTATCGAACGAACGGTAACCAACGCTGGGATTGTCTTTTGACATACAAAGCGTCATTGCTGCGGTGAGAGTAGTCTTGCCATGGTCAACATGACCGATGGTACCCACGTTACAGTGCGGTTTGGTGCGTTCGTATTTCTGTTTAGCCATTTTTTCCTCCCTTTAATCTAAGCCCACAACCAGATTCGAACTGGTGACCTCGTTCTTACCAAGAACGCGCTCTGCCGGCTGAGCTATGTGG
>JAFGCW010000005.1 GCA_016932435.1 Dehalococcoidales bacterium
ATATTCTGCAATTCCGGGGAATTCTTTGTTGCAACTTCGGGGAATTTTGTTTGCAATTCCGTCCCTTTTTATTATGCAACAAGCAATCAACAATTATTTCACCCACTATACGGATTTGTACATGAATTTGCCCACACCATAAACCATGAGTCTTTATTTTCATACCATGTATCAAAGCATCCCCGCTATAGATAACTCTCGGATATTCTTGAGCGGGAACTATTAGTTGTCCCCACCAATTACGCAACATACCATCATTCAAGGTGTCTACTACATATAGATTGTTTGTTCCCAAATAATCCGGTCTATTATCACTACTGCCAGCGAGAGTTATCACAAGGGGCTCAAATTGGAATGTTTCTTGAGATATGATTTCCAATAACAACGTATAAGTACCATCCCTTATTGACATCTTGTTGGTGGTTTCCTGTTCTTTGGGGGCACCACCAAACCGCTTATTGGGGTATTCCGATTTCGGTATTAAGAAATGACAATCAAGATTATTTAACCTACGTTTTCTCTTCGTCTTAATAATACAGCGGTATATCAAGCCACCAACGAGAATTAAGAATGTAGATAGGGTTATATAAAAGATTGGTGTATCCCAAGGAGAATCAACCATAAATTGAATTACACTAAACAATATTGTTAATCCACCCCATATATAAATCCATTCGAGTGTGGTACACTTTTGATACCACATTATACCACCCCCGAACAGGCAGCCTCATACATGACATCAAGGGATAATTGCCAAAGTATATCTACAATAGCAGCAAACGGTATGGGAACAAGCTACCTTGAATCGGTAAACGTGACCTGGTCGGATACCAAACTGGGAAGAGGTCCAACCGGAACCGCAATCCGCACGGGGGAATACTCGATAATCAGTAACACGCAGACTGATCCTGATTTTAAACCATGGAGAGAAAAAGCCATGAAAAATGGCTTTAAATCTGTGGTTTCTCTCCCATTGTTGGATGAAGGGAAAGCCTATGGTGCTCTGACAATATACGCCGATTCAGTGAATGCTTTCACTCTCGATGAAATCAAACTCCTGAGTGAAATGACAAATAACCTGTCATACGGGATCATCTCTTTAAGAGCAAGGCTGGAAAGAGACACAGCCGAGCAGATAATCAGGGAGAACGAACAAAGACTAATAGACGCTCAGGTTATGGGACGAATGGGCAATTGGGAATATAATGTCGATACCGGAGAAACTAAATGGTTTGAAGGGATGTACGAGCTTTATAATCGAGATTCTTCTCTTGGTCCCCCAGGCAGGGAAGACAATGACAGATATTATTCTAGAGAACAGCAAAAATTGTTTGTTGATTTTGTACAAACTGCCATAGAAAACAACAAAGAAATAACATATGATTTTGAAATGACCGATGAAAACGGCCATAAGAAATATTGTACTGCCAGTATTCGACCGGTCATTAATGAAAAAAGAGAAGCCTATAAAATTTTCGGCATAGTACAAGATATAACTAAACAAAGAAAAGCTGAAGAAGCATTAAGTCAATCAGAAGAAATGTTAAGACTAATCATCGACTCCATTCCGCAAGGTATTATAGTCACGAGTCTTGAGGGGCAGCTTTCACGGGTCAACCCTTCATTCCTTGAATTTTTTGGTTATGACTCGGAAATCGAAGTGATCGGAAAGAATGCACTGGATTTCGCGGTGGAAAGTGATCGCGAAAGAATTCTTGACCAGGTGGTAATGGCACGTGAAGAAAAGAAACAGAAGACCACAGAATACACGGCACTCAAGAAAGACGGTAGTTCTTTTTCAGCAGCGGTAAGTGTTGCGACTTTGAATGATTCCACTGGTAAAACTACCGGCTTTATCGGTGTAATCGTCGATATTACCGAGCGTCTTAAAATGCAGGAACAACTCATTGTAACGGACAGGTTAGCTTCGGTTGGAGAACTTGCCGCCGGGATAGCTCATGAATTAAATAATCCTTTAACCGGTGTCGTAGGTTTCTCTGATCTGCTGATGGGCAGGGATGATATCCCCTTAAATATCAGAGAAGACCTTAATATAATCAATAGAGAAGCTTTACGCGCCAGTCAGGTTGCACGCCATCTCCTCACCTTTGCACGTAGGCATCCTGATGAAAAAACTCCTGTTAATGTCAATAGCATTATCACATTAGTTATGGAACTACGCTCATATGAACAAAGGGTTAATAATATAGTGTCTCGACTTCATCTCAACAGGCATATACCTGATATCATGGGTAACGATTTCCAGCTTCAGCAGGTCTTTTTAAATATTATTATCAACGCAGAGTACTTTATGACTGAAGAACATGGTAAAGGCATCCTTGATATTACATCAGATGTTGTCGACGATAAAGTAAGGATTACCTTTAAGGACGACGGCCCCGGTATCTCTCAGGAAAACCTGACACACATATTCAATCCTTTTTATACTACTAAAGCGGTCGGTAAAGGGACAGGTCTTGGTTTAAGTATATGCCATGGGATAATTACGGAGCATAGTGGTTCATTAACAGCGGAAAGTGAACCAGGAAAAGGAGCCACATTCATTATAGAACTTCCGGTATATCACCGAGAATCGTAAGGTATCGTTATGGATAAATCCGGGAAAATAAAAGCCTTAATAGTAGAAGACGAGTCGTCTATCAGAGAAATCTGTAAGAGAGTTCTTACCGCTGATGGATATGATGTGACTTTAGCCAAAGATGGTAAAATCGCCGAAATGCTTATTGCGGAAAACAAATATGACCTTATTCTTTGTGATATTCGACTTCCCAAAGTAAGCGGTATCGATTGCTATATTTTTCTTCAGCAGGAATATTACGAGCAATCAAAAAAGATGATATTCATGACAGGCAGTATTATGAGCAGCGAGACAACTAACTTCCTTGAAAAAAGTGGAAGGCCTTATATCCTCAAACCATTCAGACCGTCGGAACTACTTGAGCTAATCCACACTAATATGGGTAACCAGAAATAACAACGTTATTGACTTCCCCCACTTTTTCAAGTTACCTATAACGGTCCTAGCATATATCAGTACTTCTTATATCTTCTATATATTTTCTGTATTTTAGTGGATTATGGATGAGTTCCCCTGACCACTTCAATCTCCAGTTCATCCTGTATTGCTTTCTCATACAGGTCAACGGTTGGACACGGATGTACCAGGCAGTTTCCGAGGTGTATTACCTCAGCACCCTTTTCTTTAAGTTTCGCCGCTTTTTCCAAAATTTTATCTGCTTTCCCTCTGCTGCAACCTCCACAGGTATCGAATCCAATCAGTTCTATGTCACTGTATCTCTCGAAACTTCCCTTCTTTTCCTGTAACGCCGGGAAACAGTGAAATCCCGCACAATTATTACTGTGTTCACCACACCTTATAATACCTATTTTCATCAATTACCACCCCTCTTTTAGTATTACCGCCATTCATCTACAGACGCGGTACCGAGTAATCCAAGACTGCCAGCCTGCCAGTAAGGATTCGTCTCGCCACCGGCTATCATAATGTTCACGTCCACTTCTCGCGCGACCGGTATTTTAACTCCTTCCGGGAGTTTTAGCCATGAAGCGTATGGTTCTTCACCGGCTTCTGCTTTTGCCAGCTCTTCGGGATGACCGCCTTCCGGAAACTGGCCGGGAAATCCCCAGTATTGCTTCTGATCGTATTTAACATTTTCTTTCAGCCATAGATTGAACTCTTCTTTCGTCTTGTATCCCAGATCGTCATGGAGCATCATAGCCACCAGCGGATCCATCACGATCGAAGCACCGCAGCACTGAAAGTTATCCTCTAAGAAAATTCTTATCGTCTGGTCTTTCCATGATTCGAATCCGCCCATATTACTCCAGCTCCATCCATGGAATACACTGACCACACTATCTTCCGGTTTATATCCTTTCAGTACATGGAAAGGTTTCCAGCCTTCGGGAAGTCGTTCTTCGCGTTCGCCGAAACAGAGATTCGTAAAGTTATGTCCCTGACCCTGACTCCCCATATAATTCAGTCCCGGTGTTACCCCGCCTCCAAGATTCTCCGATATCAGTGACCACGCGGCACCGATCGCCACATTGGCATGATTAAAAGGCCCAAGTGTACCTATGGACATATTCATCTTTATTTCATTCCGGATAGGCCCGTTCACACAGACCATTGCCGTAAATGAATTGGTAGATGTGAACAGGGCTGTCTGTCCGATAGAAGCGATAGCAAGAATTACCGGGAAATATTCAGGTTTCGCTCCTGCCATAACGGCATTTATTGCTACCTGTTCGACAGTATAAGACCATTTCTCATGTGGGGATGAAGGCGCCATTTCACCGACTTTTTCATCGGGTTTTCGACTCGTCCCTTTCAGCATCGCTTCCACCCGTTCTTCGGTCGGCACGATTATCGGAAAATACAATGTCCAGCCGTTATTTCTGAATAACTCCTGGAAATTCTCCTCGGTATCGGTACCAAGTATCCTCTTGCGGGGTCGCTCGACACTGCCTGTTTTCGACTCCTCGTCATTCAGAGGTAGAGTAAGATGGTCCACAATCTCCTGTAAAACCTGTTTCCCGGATACAGGATCTTTGCCCAGCAGCTTCTGCCGGCACTCCTCAGACGGCCTGTACGCAACGGGATGCTGCACGAACGCTACTCTCAAGTGTTGCATACCTTTACCGTAAAGGGATTCCCTTACAGGCGCCTCAAACGTACTGGTAATGACCGGTATTGAAGGTATACCCATCTTTTCGACTGTAACACAGTGACCGGCGACCGCCGGTGCACAGGTGCTTCAGTGTCCGACATACTGAATCATCCCGTCACCTTTATCTTTGATCTCGGTCCACAGTTGTGGATCATCATCAAAATACGAGCCTGCTTTTTGCCTGTATATAAAATTCGTTTTTGGATAATTTTCTTTCAAGAGTTTTACTAGCTCTTCACCAAATTGTTCACTGGCTGGAAACTTGGCATCGACTATATATATAACCTTACCATCGAGAGTGTCCAGTCGTGGAGCCATTGGATGCAGCTGCAATGGAGGAAAGGTACCAAGAGGATTCAATGCGGTGGCAGTATTCTCAGTCATAGATAATCCCTCCTGAAAACGTACTTGAGATTAAATCGTACTATATTCCATGATATTAATAAAGTCGAAAACACTTGACATTAACGGTTCTCTCGCATAAAGTTTGAATAATTTAAAGGATCCAAGGAGAAATATATGACTTACAACGTTTTCCCTACAGGTACAACAATATTCGATCCGGAGAACTGCTGGAGTGGTTATACGATATTCCAGGCACGCATGTTTGAAAACAAATCTTCGGTGGCAGTACTTATAGACATGAACGGAAATGTTGTCAATCAATGGAAAGGACTCGACGGCATACCTAACAAGATGTTGCCCGGCGGTTACGTAATGGGTAACACCGGTTCAAGAAACCAGAAATACGGTTTCCAGGACCAGCTTGACCTGGTGCAGGTCGACTGGGAAGGTAATATCGTCTGGAAGTTTAACAGATATGAACGAGTGAAAGACGGACGCAGTAAACCTGTCTGGATGGCAAGACAGCACCATGATTATCAACGTGAAGGAAATCCGGTCGGCTACTATGTTCCCGGCATGGACCCGAAGGTAACAAACGGCAATACGTTCCTCCTGTGCCATAAAAATCTCTACAACAAAAAGATCACCGAAAAACTACTTCTCGATGATGCGATAATAGAGGTTGACTGGGACGGCAAAGTTATATGGGAATGGCTATGTTCGGATCACTTCGAAGAAATGGGATTTACTGAGGATGCGAAAAATACGCTGGCGCGTACCCCGGGGATGTTCGATGCCGGACAACGTGGTGGCGACTGGACACATATTAACTCCATGTCCACCCTTGGACCCAACAAATGGTACGACGCCGGAGATGAAAGATTCCATCCGGATAATATCATCTGGGACGGTCGGCAAACCAATATCATTGCGATTATCGAGAAGAAAACCGGTAAGCTTGTCTGGCAGATAGGACCTGAATACAATACATCCCCTGAATTAAAGAAACTCGGCTGGATTATCGGCCAGCATCATGCCCACATGATTCCGAAGGGACTTCCCGGTGAAGGTAATATATTAATATTCGACAACGGCGGTTCCGCTGGCTACGGTGCCACGAATCCCGGTGCTCCTAACGGTGTCGGCGTAGCGCGGCGGGATCACTCACGTATACTTGAGTTCGATCCCATCACTCTGGAGCTTGTCTGGAGTAATGCACCTCCCGCCATGGGCCCCGGTTTACCAAACCAGGGAATACGGGTATACAGCGGTCATATCAGCTCATCTCAGCGTCTTCCCAACGGCAACACACTGATCACAGAGGGAGCCAGCGGTCACCTTCTGGAGGTTACTAAAGACCGAGAGATCGTATGGGAATATGTCAGTCCGTATTTTAACAAGAGGAATGTTAACCACGTGTACCGGGCATACCGTCTGCCATATGAATGGGTACCCCAGGTTGAAAAGCCTGAAGAGATAGCGGTGGCACGTCTAGATAATTCGAAATTCAGAGTTCCGGGTTCGCCTTCGACACGTGTCCGGAAGACAACTCGTATTAATTAGAAATACCGGGCATGTGTATACATGCCCGGTATTTCCAGCTTAATTGTAACAGCTAGTTATAGACACCGTATTCATGGGTGAAATCTATCATAGCCTTCAGGTTCTCGGGTTTCACCTCATCGGTCGAGCTTCGCGGTGACAGAATGAATCCTCCGTCCTTACCGATGTCATCGATTAGTTTCTTACAATATTCCTTAACGTCATCAACAGTACCTGCCTGCAGTAAAGAAGAAGGCACATTACCCTGAATACAATGATGACCTTTCAGGATTTCTTTGGCCTTATATATGTCCGTGGAATCCAGCCGTACAATCATTTTACCCTTTGGTAGTTCAAGCAGGTATTCGAGTTTCTTGGTAAAATCTCCTTCAAAGAAGACGCACATGGTCCCACCACGCTCTATCATCGTCTCTATCACCTTCTTAAAAGAAGGCCAGTAGAATTTCTCGAACAACTGATTGGAAATAAAATTATCGGAACCCCTGGTATTGGTCATGAACAACCTGGTATAACCGTTCTCGCTGGGGGGTGGCATCGGGCTGGATAAAGACCGTTTTAGTATCTTATCGATAGCTTCAAGGATCTTATCGGGATGCCGGTACAGGTCGATCATAGTACCCTGCATACCTCGTAACGAGTGCGAAATCATGTCATACGGAGGCATCGCGGCGCCCTGGAAATAGGTTGGATGGCCCATATCGTTTATCATTTGATTGAATTTAATCGATTGTTCCATAAATTTCCTGGCTTCTATGCCGTACTCCCTTAGAGTGTCAATTGCGGATGATATATCAGGATCGGCTAACGCCATACCCAGCATCTGAACACTCATGCCACCCATTAATCCTGAAAGATCCGGCAACTTAGCCAATCCTTCGAGTTTATCGCTTACTCTAGGGATAAATTTTCTCAACATGTAGTTAGCGGTATCTTGCAGATATTCGTCCCATTCGTCGCCACTCATGGCCTCGATTTCTATAGACTGGTGGCCTTTGTACTCGTCAACACCGTATCCGGGCCAGCGCATAGTCTTTAATTCCAGTTTTTCCATGGCCTTTCCCGGCGACAGCATTTGTGGATATATAAGGTCGGCCTGGAAATCTTTTAATGTCATCTTATAGGCGTTATACCACGCATCATGATCATAATATGCTGCCGATGAAGGAACTCCGGCATTTTTCCCGGGAAAGTAACCCATTCCGCATATGATGGGAACTCTGTCCGGTATCTCGAGCCTGATAGTTTTATGTATCCTGTCTTCTTTTTCTTTTCTTAGCTGTTTTGCGGTTTTACCTTCCGCGATAATTTCATCCATTGGACAACTCCTCCACTCTTGTTTATTGTATATTTTTCTTATTAACCTGTACTTAACGGCTATTTCTTGTTGCGTCTACCTCTCCACAGGAACAATGAACAGACCACGGTAATTACAGCAGTTGCTAAACTTGCATAACCGAATGTACGGGCATACCCGATAGCATCGAGAAGTTTACCTACTACCGGTGACAAAGGTGCCCCGATGCCGGTGCCTGAAAAGTAGTATATACCCATTATGGTAGCCCGTCTATTAGCCGGAACATTACTCGTTAAATAACTTTCCGATGTCGGCATTCGGGTATTCATTACCAGCCCCATTACTACCATCAGAATAATCAAAGAAGCTACGTTGGGAGCTCTTCCCATGAAATAGACGAGAGGTATCGATAGGTAGGCTACTATCAGTATCATACGCATACTGCCGAACCTGTCAGATAAATAACCTCCGAGAGGAGCAGCGACTAAGCCGATAGCGGGGGTTATCGAGGTCATAAGCCCGGCATGTGCTTCTGAAACATGCAATTCGTCAACGGCATAAAGAGATAAATAACCCATAGCCGATTGGACAACGGTACCGGTGAACACACTGATGACTAGGAAAGAAATGATTGCACTCCAATTGATTGAGCTGACTCGTTCCGGTATCTCTTCTTGAGGTTGTTCTTGTCTTTTCTGTGCATCGATTTTTGCCTGCTTTCCAATTCTAAAATAGAGGATAATTCCGGCAATAGCGATAGGAATCGATATCACGAGATACGGCATCTGCCAGCCCCACTTATCCGCAATCGGGGTTGCAATAAGAGGGAATATCCAGAAGGCGGAAGTACCACCGATCAAGTGAATCCCGAGCGTCCTGCCCCGGTATTCTTCCTTGACCGAAGATGATATCGCCGCTGCTGAGGCTGGATGATACCCGGCGCCGAGGATAGCCGATATTACCATGAAGACAACCAGCCAGGTAAATGAATGGGTAAAACCAAGGAAAAATCCGGCAATAGCGACACCGGTGACACCAAACAACACCATTATGCGTACACCGAGTTTATCGGCGATTATTCCGGCAGGGAGTTGGCTCAAGCCGCCGGTGAGCATAAAAGCTCCTCTCATCAAGCCAATCTGTGTTAAGTTTAACTTCAGGTCATTGCGAATCATCGGCTGGAGAGGATTCATCATGGCGCCTATTCCATGATGCCCGAAATGTGCCAGGAGAAAAAGCGGCAGCATTCCGGTTACGTATGGTCGAATGTTAAATCGTTTGATCTTGTCTAAAAAAGAACCGTCCCTGGAACCATAGGGATCGGCATTCTGTGAATCACTCATATTGATTTATTATTATAGGGATTCTTACCCTATGTTACAACTTTATTGACAGTGAGACTCCCTAAATCATAAAGTAGAATATAAAACAACCAAGGAGGTAATGATGGCTGCAGGAGATAAACAGGACATAGAGCAGGTTGTAAAATCATTAAAGGACAACCGCTTCGAAACGGTGATTGTTGTGAAAGACAAAGAAGCTGCCGTAAAGGCGGTACTTGAAATGATACCCGATGACGCAACGGTAGGCACAGGCGGCTCAATGACCGTAAATCAGACAGGGGTGCGCGATATTCTGACAGAGAAAGGTAACATCAAACCGTTCATTCCCGGTCAGCCCAGGCCAGTCCAGGCTGATATTTTCCTCACCAGCAGCAATGCTATTACCCTGGACGGGAAGATCGTTAATATCGATGCAACGGGTAACCGGGTTTCCCAGATGATATACGGACCCTCCAAGGTTATTCTCGTGGTAGGCCAGAACAAGATAGCTACCGATGTCGATGAAGCATTGGACAGGATTCAAACCATCATCTCACCCATTCACGGCAAGACGATGGGAATCGACGCGCCCTGCGCTAAAGATGGTAAATGCCACGACTGTAAATCTCCCGGCAGGATCTGTAACATCACCACCATCATCAGGAAAAAACCGAGAATGACCGATGTATGTATCGTGCTGGTAGCCGAAGACCTGGGTCTCGGCTGGGATCCCGGATGGCCGCAGGAACGCATCGATACAATATACCAAAATTATGAAAACCAGTGGGAGTTAGAAAAAGCCCGTTTCAGGCCACCTGCTAAATAGCGTCTTTCTCCAGGAATCTTAAATAACGAATTTTATTAGAATAACCTGGTATTCTGAATACATTAATACCAAGCAGCGCCCTGATTTTTATCGGGGCGCTGCTTTTATATACTATCAGTCATTTTATATATTAACGCTTATTGCGCAGGTCTGAAAGGATTAGGTTTCAGACTCAACTTTGCGTTTCGTTTGGCTTCGGATGTAGTTTTTCCTGTAACAGGGTGAAAGAAATGTATCGGATAGATATATCCTGACGGATAACTGGTATTGAATTCCGCCCATTCATCAGGATGAAGCTCAAGAGATCCCTCAGATGCAGCCGGTTCGTCTTCACCAGCCACCCCAAGCATCCGCCTCATGTTATAAGAATAATGCAATTGCAGAGCAAGTTTCAGTATTTTCCAGACACCGTCTTCCTTAATGTACTCCATCTCGTACACAACACTCATTATATTCGGATCTATCGTGCTATTTACCGGTCTGAAAGCTATCGTGCCGTATCCGTACCACCTGCCTTTTGCTCTCAATCCGTCCGGATCTACCGTAATAACCGGCGAGACCTGCATTACCTGGTGGAGAAATTCCGGCGGCTGCTCCTGAGATTTACCGAAATAGGCGCGTATTCCTTCCGGTCCTTTGTAGGTACCCTCTACGAACGTTCCGGATACTTCGGGATTATTCGAAAAGCAGTCGATGATCTCTTCACTCATCCACCGTTCCAGGTAATAACCATACGCGCACTGCAGTCGCTTTATATCCTCGATATCCTGTAGAACCTGCAATTGTTTTTTCAGGATAATCAATTCGTCTTCCAACCTTTTTACCTTTTCTTCAAGCGTCTCACTCACAGCAACACTCCTAAATTAAATACATTATGTAATCCATCCCAGGTTCTATACACGGTAAACTCTTCCGGTTTCCTTGTCTCTGTAGTATCCTCGCTGTTGGAGCGGCCAGTTGAAGGTTATCGCTCCAGGACGGGGGCAGTCATTGACACAGCAGCCGCAGTACCAGCATTCATCCGGGTGGAGTATCAACGGTGGCTGTCCTTTTTGAGGATTCGGTATATAGACATCTACCTGGCAAACTTCAACACAGTGATTGCATCCATTGCAGGTGTCAGGATCGATAATTACCGGTGTATTCGGCGTTACAAGATTCGGTATTGCATAAATTTCATTCTCAGCCATCATATCCTCCTATTTATCCTGGTAGACGCCCTGGTAGTCCCTGTTGTGCGCCTCGTAATTTTCTTTCAAATTTCCGAAGTAATCCATAGGATAATCTTTCGTTTTCACCTTACCATCTTCAAGTCTTACCGTGATAAACTTATTCCATTCGGGTGGATCCACGTCCGGATAATCTATCCTGAAGAAGTTCAGCATCTGGCTGCTTGCTTTCCTTGCCAGCGATGCGTTAAGCATTATCTGTCCGTGTGCCAGCATATTCAGATCTTCAAGGCTTCTCATCAGCTTATGCGGATCGAGGGCATAAAGCTTCGGTACATATTCATCTTCGATTTCCTGTAAAAACTGAAGCCCAAGGTTCAGCAGGCGTTCCGTCTTGTATTCGCTGCAATAGAACTGCATCACCCGGGCGATACCGGCATGAAGCTCTTTCCACTCAATTCCGGCAGTGCGTTTTATCGGGGCGTAAATGCGTTCTTTTTCAAGTTTTATCTGGTCGCTAGATACTTTGCCGCTTTCTACCTGTTTCGCGTATGCTGCCGCTTTCCTGCCGGCGTATCTGCCGGTGGCTGCGGCAAAACTATGGTCGCCGGGAGAGAATGTTCCTTCTCCGGCAATATATAAACCTTCCAGATTAGACCTCATATCCCAGTCTACCATCGGTCCGGCATGAGCTCCGTTCCGCCAATGTGCCGGACTCGCTCCCTCGAGAAACTGGTAGTTCATAAGCTGGTGTTTCGAAATATCGAAACCTGATTTCTCGTAGGTATCCACGATTATCTTCGTCGTAGATTCCTGACCGATCATCAGTTTCCAGGTTGCTTTTCTCTCGATTTCAG
Source organism: Dehalococcoidales bacterium (assembly GCA_016932435.1). The sequence continues at coordinate 12,089 of JAFGCW010000005.1, forward strand.
GCATTCCCGGGAAATCACCCCAGAACGGCAGTTCGTATTCGCCGGTCTGGAGACCTTTCCTTATTTTCTCTCGATTCTCCGGCGAGGGCCCCATCGCGCCGCCGTCCGGCCATCCCTGTGTTGGCCAGGGTAGCTCCTTACCGCTGGCATCCACCTGATGAATATTTTCGAAACTGGCATCGCTGGCGCCGCTGTACCAGGTGTGTTTAAAACCCGTACCCAGCATCAGCATTCCCTGTCTTTCCATCAATGCCAGCTCAGCGCCGGCTTTCCAGGCCATAGCGAAACCGTCGCCGGACATGGTCCTTGACCTGAAGGTCGTGTATCCGGAAAGTTCGGTATTCATCAGGAAAAGACCGTAGTCACCGGCGGCGCTCAGTATAGTGGCTTTTGCTTTCACGGTGATAAATTCGCCTGTCCGGTTATTGATGCCGGTAGCGCCGAGTATTCTCTTACCCTGGATCCCGTCTTCGTTCAAGAGACTGGTAACCATCACCCGGTCGAATATCTGTACTCCCAGACGTTTACATTCTTTCTTCAAGGCAGGCTTGAACGTCGTTCCCCAGACACGTATCACCACTTCGGTCGAATGGTTCGGGCTGTACCGTGGTGAAAACATCAGCTTTGTATCATCATACCGTCCCTCAGCTCCGACGTATTCGTTGTCCAGGTCCCTTATCTTCCCTCCCATCTGCTCCATTTCGAGAAGGGTATCCCAGTTCTCCCGGCACTGTATCTGTCTTCCGATACCATTCGCGTACGGTTGAGCCAGGAAATGGTTTGCCCACTCGTCAGGATCTACCTTAGAATGAGGATTAGCCGGTGCGTCGCACCAGTGATCGCATCCCGGACCGCCGGCACCACTCCTTACAACATCCCCTTTCTCGAGAATAACTACTTTCGCTCCATTCCTGGCCGCGCTTATAGCCGCCCAGCAACCGGCGATACCACCCCCCACGATAAGAACATCCGCTTCCACTTCCTGTTCTTCTTCATAGCGGACAGGATACGGCCATTTAGGCGCGGTACCTTCCGCCTTCAGGTAATCATGCCAGTTCGCCATTATCAGTAACCTCCTTTTTAGTGAGTGAAATATGATTGGAAATCTACGATAATTGAAAATTTATATGAATGGAAGCGTAATGTCAAAAAATTATGAATTATCTTAGATTAGCAGGAAAAGTCTTCCGGCTGATCAGAGAAATCCAGACCAGCAGCAGCATTATCGGTACTTCTGTTAGAACCCCTACAACCGTAGCCAGGGCAGCTCCGGACGCCACGCCGAATAGCGTCGTTGCCACCGCGATGGCAACCTCGAAATGATTGCTTCCGGCTATGATCGCTGCCGGAATGGCATCCCTGTAATGAAGCTTCATGATACGGCCGATAAGATATGTCATACCGAAGACAACCAGAATATTAACGAGAATAGCCACGGTTATCATACCAATAATTGCAGGGAGTTCAACTATTATCTGTCCCTGGTATGTAAACAGGACGACCAGAGTGATCAGTAAAGCGATTACCGATACCTTACCCAATGATGGTTCAAGTTTACTTTCAAACCAGGCAATGCCTTTTTTCTGAATGGTCCACTTCCGCGTAAAATATCCGGCTATCAGCGGCGTAACGATATAGATTGCTACCGAAAGCGCTATCGTATCCCAGGGAACTCCGATTCCCGAGATTCCCAATAATAATACCGCCAGTGGCGCGTACAGGATGACCATCGCCAGAGAGTTTATGGCAGTCATCACCAGCGTATGTGCCATGTTCCCTCTGGCAAGGTAACTCCAGACCAGCACCATAGCCGTACATGGAGCGACGCCTAACAGTATCGTCCCGGCGCGGTATTGCTCCACCTGTTCTTGCGTTAAACTATCACCAAATATGACCTCCAGAAACAACCAGGCGAATAACGCCATAGTGAATGGTTTAATCACCCAGTTCGCTATCATAGTAAGGCCGATCGGTTTCGGAGAACGAAGCGCTTTCTTTATCTCCTCCCAGCTAATCTGTACCATTATCGGGTAAATCATTGCGAAGAGAAGTACTGCAATAGGAATTGAGATATTCGCCACTTCCAGCTTAGCCAGGAAATCGGAAATACCGGGGAAAAGCTTACCCAAGCCTATCCCGGCGGCAATACATAAGGCTACCCAGAGAGTCAGATATTTACCCCATATACCTAACTTTCTTTCTTTTTCTGCCATTTTAAGTCCTTACTGAATATACCCGACTAATCTTATTGCTTTAGACAATAATATGGTATAATAAGCTGATTTTCAAGTAAAAAGGAGTTCACCGGATGTCCGATTGCTGTTCTGAAAATGGATGTGGATGCGGTTGCAGTGCGACCACGCTATATACCGACAAGGAATGCCCTGACTGCGGCAGGAAATTACGCATGACCGGAAGTCTTCAAACTGTAAAACTCTATCTCACCTGCCCCGAGTGCGGTTATCAAAGTTCGGAACTGACGCTTGATGAACTTCACGCGTTGATATAAGTTCACGTCTAAGAGTAATTCTGGCTTAACACTGTTCTAAGGTCCCGTACGCAATAAACCCATGTTATTAAGTTCGGCAGCTTCATCATGCAGGTCAAGTGACGCCATCAATTTATCCGTCTGATATCCGGTGTCCTTGTCCCAGCCCCGTAAATCGTAGTACTCGTTTCGGATTTTCTCAAATTCGTCATGTTTCAGAATAGTGCCTTTTTTCGATTCCGGTTTTCCGTCTTCACCCGGCACCAAGCATTCAGAGCTGAAAAAAATGAACTCGAGTGGTTTTTCATATAGTTTTTCGTTTAGAACATCACCGTAAATCCCACCCCAGCCCTGCCGCAACAACACCGCTCTCTGCATATTCACGTTTCTTTCACCGGTTTTCATCAATTCTGATTCATCAATATCATGACCGGTAATCGCCGTTAAGATTCGGCTTTCCAATGTCAGGTTTTGTATACTGTCATCGATATCCCTTACCTGCCAGAGCGGCCAGACGAAATCGCAGAGTATCATGCTTTCTTTAACGTAGCCGTAATCCTGGACAAGCTTTGCTGCCAGCGCTTTATCTTTGCTTGAAACAAGGTTTCCCGCTTCACGACTTCCCCAGTATTTCTCGGCAATATCCTGGAATACCTCGCTTGAAAGGAACGCGCCTTCCCATCCATCACGCCAGTTATTCCATCTCGATACCGGTAGTGAGATCGAGTGCAGTAACTGAATCGCCCTCCGGGGTTCTGTCGCGTAGATCATCGCATGCGCCAGTATGTACCTGGGATCATAATCCAGCGATTCATTGCCCGGTGTAATCATACCCGGATCGACCAGAACATCAGTATTTTCCCCAATATATTCGGCAGCCTTCAGTGTTCCTCGCGCCAGTATATCGCCGAATCCTTCCCTAAAGGATATCTTTCGCACAAACTCATTAATAAATTCCATGCTGCCGATCTTCGATAAAGGCAATCCTGTATTCTCATCGTTCAGTATTCCTTCACGATAACACCTGCTTAGCCACTCGATGAGTGGTGAAACAACCGAGGTATCGAGCCCATACTCATCGCACAGCCTTGTTCCCAGGTTACCAGCCTGTCTGGTTTCTTCAGACATCCCGCCGTAATACCTCATCGCCGGTCCGAAATATACTCCTGCTGCCGCGCATAGAGATTTATAAATGTATCCATCATCAGCAGAATAATATCCCCTGCTGCATCCGCTTATGCATCCGTAGCATGCCTTTCTCTGAATTGTTAAAGGCAGTATATGTTCATAGTCCTCGTAATTTCTCTTTCGTAATTCATAGACCTTCCTGGCGATTTTATCCAGTTCTTCACGGTCTGCCGCATTCGGTTGATTCTTTATATCCTGTTTAATTACGACAGCTTTCAGGTTTTTACTTCCCATCACACCGCCGAATCCGCTTGAACCCGAAGCATTTTCCGACGCAAGGACAGTAGCGAAAGCAACCATATTCTCACCGGCAGGTCCCGTTGACAGCACCCTGGCATCTTTCCCGTATTCCTGCTTGAGCAGCGCTTCCGTCTGGTGAGTGGTCTTCCTTGCCAGCTGTGCAGCATCTCTTACTGCTGGAAAACCGTTAATAATCGATATATACACCGATTCGGTCGCTTTACCTTTTACTACCAATCCGTCATATCCTGCATACTTGAGCCAGGCACCCCAGCTTCCTCCAAGATTGGCATATGAGAAAGACTCCGGGTCCATCGCAGCCGTTTTACCGCAAATCTGCCATCGGCAACCGGCGAACCTGGTAAATCCGGCTAAGGGGCCTGTAATGAAAATCAGGCAATTTTCCGGTTCCAGCGCTTTCGTTTCCGGGGTCGTCTCATCCCAGTAAATCTTCGCCGCCATCCCTCTGCCGCCAAGGAAACGCCCGGCATACCTGGAAGTATCCAGGTAGTCGATCTTTCCATCCGTAAGGTCCACACGCAGTATCTTTCCCGCGTATCCAAAATCATACATGTACATCTCTTGCCAGGAATGATTGCGTATATCCTACAATTTCGCTGGTAAATTCTCAAATTTTACCTCTTGTCTATCAGGCCCCAGCATAGTAGACTTTGCACATAAAGGTTGAAAAATATACGATGTCAAAAATATATGAAACCAAAAAAGCAGCAGCAGGTTACGACACCGCTCGCTCGCTGCCGGAACATGCCACTTCTCTACTCATAGACATCCTGAAAGAAAACACTCCGGTCGCTAATATTTCTTCTGTACTTGATCTTGGCGGAGGTACCGGTCGATTTTCTTCTCTTTTGCAGAAACTATATGATTGCCCTGTCTTTACGCTCGATCCATCGGAAGAAATGTTGAAACAGGGTATTTCTCATAATTTAAACGATATTCACTGGCTAATGTCGAAAGCCGAATACATTCCCATGAAGTCCGGAGCAGTCAATCTGGTTTTTATGTCAAACGTTTATCATCACCTGGAAAATCACAGTCTTACTGTTCAAGAGATATCGCGGGTTCTTATTGACAAGGGTAACCTGGTTGTCCGAAACGGTACACAGGAAACCGACAGTGAAATAGCTTGGAATAAATTTTTCCCGGAAGCAATAGAGTTCGACAAAGACAGAATACCGCATAAACAGGATATAATCGACTTTATTTCATCAAGTGGTTTTGATTTTATCAAATACATAGTTATCTATCAGCAATTTACTTCGTCGTATCAAGAGTACTATGAAAAAATAAGCCAACGTGGTCTCTCATCACTATTGGCAATCAGTGACGAAGCTTTTCATATCGGATGCGAGAGATTTCGTGAATGGGTAGAAACACAACCTCCCGATACGCCGGTATTCGAACCAATCGACCATTTCTTCTTTACCAAGGGGTAAGTTATGAACACATACGGATATGCAGGTAAAATCCTGGTAGTCGATCTATCAAAGGGCAGTTCGTACGAATTGCCCACTTCCGACTACGCTGAAAAATTCATCGGCGGCAGAGGTTTCGGCGTAAAATTGTTTAGTGAACTCGTTCCACCGGATACCAGTGCCTTCGATCCTGAAAACTGCCTGATATGCGCTACCGGTCCGGTCACCGGCTTTTCCGGACTCGCAGGATGCCGATGGATCATGTGTGGTAATTCGCCATCACGTCAACCTCAAATGTTTTCCTACGGCAACCTGGGAGGTAAATGGGGTTCTAACCTGAAATACGCCGGTTACGATGCTCTTGCCGTAACCGGAAAGTCCGATACTCCGGTCTACCTGTATATTCACGATGAAAAAATAGAAATTAAAGACGCTGCTCATTTATGGGGACTGACAACATTCGATACACAGGACAAATTAACCGGTGAACTCGGTAAGAATGTCAGCGTACTGACTATCGGTCCGGCCGCAGAGAACCTGGTAGTCTTTGCCACCTCTTTAGCCGACCGTGGAGCGTCTGCGTCCGGCGGGATGGGAAGTATCATGGGTTCCAAGAACCTTAAGGCAATAACTGTCGAAGGGAAAAAACGACCCAGAGCAGCAGAGCCGGATACTCTCAAGCAGATATCCGACTACGTAAAAAGTATTCGGGCTTCCACTTTTAACGCACCATCGCCTTGGGCAATACCGGGTGTTACGAAACCGGAAAACTGTTACGGCTGTGGAATAGGCTGTTCACGGCAGTCCTACCGGGCGGATGACGGCAGGCAGTATAAGTCGTTCTGCCAGGCAGGAACCATATACGGAATGGAGGCAATGAGATATTACGGCGAACGAAACACTGTTCCACTATATGCAACGCGTCTCTGCGACGCGTATGGTCTTGATACTGCGGTCACCCAGCCCCTCATATCATGGCTTATCGAATGCTATCGTGAAGGAATTCTCGCTGAAGATGAAGCAGGATTACCATTTTCCAAGGCAGGAAGTTCCGAATTCATCGAAGCGTTTGTCCGTCGTTTATCGTTCCGTGATGGCTTCGGTGATATCCTGGCAAAGGGGACGCTTCATACCGCTGAAACACTTGGCAAAGAAGCAACAGCGCTCGTAAGAAGATACGTCGGTGCCCGAACCAACGAAAGTCGGGATTACGATCCTCGTCTGATACCTACCACCGCTCTTTTACTGGCTACCGAGCCGAGGAAACCGGTCAGCCAGCTTCACGGTATCAGCGGCAACACGCTGATATCCTGGTGCACCTGGCAGAGAGATAATACGGAAGGGTTCCTGTCTACCGACGACCTTCTTACTCTGGCATCCAGGTTCTGGGGAAGTGAAAAAGCTGTCGATTTCTCCACTTACGAAGGTAAAGCGCTTGCCGCGAAAAGGGTTCAGGACAGGGCTTATGCCCAGGAAAGTCTCATTCTCTGCGACGTCCACTGGCCTATGCAGGTTACCTCGGAAGATGCGTCGGAAGGGCATGTCGGCGATCCGACCGTAGAAAGTCGTATATTTTCAGCTATTACAGGAAACAAAACGTCCGAAGATGAACTCTATCATGCCGGAGAACGAATACTCAATCTGCAAAGAATGGTTCATTTACTGCATGAGTGGAACGGCAGAAATGATGATATCGTGATGGAGTATTATTTCAATGAGCCGCTAAAAAAGGGGGAGGTTTTTTTCAGCCCGGACGGCGTAATGCCCGGACCTGACGGAGAGTTAATTTCAAGGTTAGGCCTGACGCTGGACCATGACGAATATAACAGGATGCTGGATGAGTATTACCGACTACGGGGTTGGGATACAAATACCGGTCTGCCAACGACCGATAAACTTAATGAACTCGGGTTGAATGAAATAATCCCTGCACTCGAACGGCAGGGACTTATAAAGTAACGGCTATTATTTACTTGTTATCCCGGCGGTAAACCGTTGAATTCGCCTTTATCTCCCTGGTATTCGAACACGTCCTCGATCTTCACATTGAACAAATTTGCTATTTTAAAAGCCAGCCCTATCGATGGATCGTACTTTCCTTTCTCTATCGATACTATCGTCGATCTTGTAACATCGAGTTTCTTTGCGAGTGACTCCTGGGTAAGATCATGCATTGCCCTGAATACTTTAAGTCTGTTCTTCATAATTCGACCTACGACCTGGATGCGAAAATGTAATATAGAGATACCTGGACAATCAGCATCGCACACACGGCGAATGCCAGTGTAGCTCCGATAATCCCGAACTCATACGGAAGCGAATCTTTGAATATGATAAAAATCAATCCGATTAACGCCATCCCGATAGTTAATACACGGTAACTTGCAGTTATCGCTCTGCTGCCGATAGTTCTCAGTCGTTCATCGGCAAGTGTTTCGGTAGTCCTTCTTCTGAGAATGTATTTGATAACCATAGCAACAACGATACCGATTACAGGTATATATACCGGCATATCCGCCAGTATCGTCCAGATAATCAGTCCTCCGAGTATAAGTATCATTGCCAGCGTATATAACCTGAATGCTTTTGCGGTCATTTTATTACTCCTTGTTTATTATACTTACCTTATTGTATAGCATGCTATACTTTTTGTCAAGTATGTTAAACCAAAAGGAAGCACTCTAAAGCACTTCCTTTTTAAACATTAATCATCGCAGTTTACAGTATCAGCATAGCATCGCCGAAGCTGTAAAACCGGTACCTGTTCTCTACTGCTTCCCGGTAAGCCTTCTTTATATTTTCAGTACCGGCAAAGGCAGAGACCATCATTATCAGGGTCGAACGCGGCAGGTGGAAGTTCGTTATCATTGCGTCCACAATCTTGAACCGGTATCCCGGTAATATGTACAGGTCTACCCATCCCTCATATGGCTGAAAAATATCCATACTGCAGTTCTGTGCGGCCGCTTCCACCAATCTTACGCTTGTCGTCCCTATACATATTACTCGACGTCTTTCGTTTTTGGCTTGTCTGATCTCATCAGCGGTGTAAGTATCCAATATTCCATATTCGCTATGAATTAAATGTACCTGCGGATCCTCTTCTTTTACAGGACGGAAGGTATCCAGTCCAATGTGCAGGGTAGTAAAAAGGCACTTCACTCCTTTTGTTGTTAAACCCTCTAACAACTCCCTGGTAAAATGCAGCCCGGCGGTCGGCGCCGCGGCACTGCCTTCCGGTTTAGCATATACCGTCTGGTACCTTTCAGCATCATCCAGGTGAGTATGGATATATGGCGGTAGCGGAACCTCTCCCAGGTCAGGAAGCATGCTGTTATCTGAAAACCTGATAATCCTGGTTCCTCCTTCACCTGTATCGACGGCTTCCGCTGTTGCAGTCTTACCGTTCTCGGTATTGGATATTTCTACCAGCGTTCCCTGTCGGACACACTTTCCAGGTCTTACCAGTGTCTGCCACGTCCCATCTTCCAGTCTTCTCAGCAGCAGTATCTCAACACTGCCACCGGTATCGATTCGTTTCCCTTTCAGTCTTGCCGGAATGACACGACTGTTATTGAAAACAAGCACATCACCGGCGTTTAAATAATCGATAATATCTGTGAAGTTTCGGTGTTCTATCGACCTGTCGTTCCTGTTCAGGACAAGCAGTCGAGAATGGTCCCGGTTTTCAATCGGTGTTTGTGCGATCAGTTCGGGCGGTAGATGGTAATCGAAATCGCTGGTCTTCATGATTCAGGTTCGTTACAGCCGTCGATAGGATTCAGGTCGGAGTGTCGACTGGTCGCCTTTTTCAATCACGTTCTTCAACTGGGTAACCATGCGCTCTTTCTCCTGGGGCAGTCTTCCTCTTACTGCGAGATAATTCGAGGCATGCATGGAGCTGAAGAAACAATTGGAAAAATCAGAGTTTTCCACCATTATCAGCAATTCTTTAAGCGATTGAAATTCTGATATTGTATGAAATCTGCCTTCGGCCATATCTTTCATTATCGGAGCATCTTCCACATACAAAAGAGTAAGTGCACCGACATAATCGGGGTCCATCTCGTTTAAGACCCTTATCGTTTCATGGGCATGTCTTTCACTCTTTTCGATGCCGCCAAGTCCAAGGATAACCATCACGGAAGTAAGTATTCCTGCGACCTTTACTCTTTTTATAGCTTCAATCATCTCTGCCGACGTGATGCCCTTCTTCACGTCTCTCAGCACTTCGTCATCGCCACTCTCCAGCCCCATATAGACAATACCCAGTTTCAGCTTTTTCAGTTCTTCAAGTTCTTCCTGCGTCCTTCGTAAAATATCGGCCGCCGTCGCGTAAATTGCCACTCGTTCTACAAAGGGCAGTTTTTCATTCAGGTGTTCAAGTACAATCTTCAGTTTTTCATATGGATATACCAGAGCATCTGCGTCCTGGAGGAACACTCCTTTCCCGTCCCAGTCACTCGCAATCCAGTAGACAATATCCGATACACCCGGTATTCGTACATTACTTTTCACATACATTGCCAGTGCGTCGATCTCAGCAAGTACTTCCTCCATATCGCGTAACTGCAACTTTGATCCGTAATACTGACAGAATGTACAGGTATTGTTCGAGCATCCTGCCGTCAACGGGAGATAATAACTTCTTGCTTCACTCGGGGGCCTGATTATATCCGGTCTTTCGAATGCCATTTCTCTTCCTTTCATGAATCATTCTAAATTACTCAGGTCTTCAACTCAAGTCTTCTGATATTATAAAAAGGCGAGTCCCGATTAACTCGGGACTCGCCTGTCCACCCCCACTCCCCACATCCACTCTATATATTATAGAGGTGATCAGTAATTATCTCTGCGACTTTAATCACTTTTTTTGTCTACTCTTCATCTTCGATTTCATCTTCGTACTCTTCATCGAGAATCCCTGCAGCTACCTTAACTTTACTCACTGGTACCCTCTCCAGATCGATTCGATACGAACACATCAGGCACTTCTGGTAAACATCATCGAAGTCTTTTTCGATGTACATATCGCTCCCGCATCGTGGACAGGACTTTAATTTCCACGTCACCATCTTTATCACCTTCCCCACACACAGGAAATATTCAGGTTAAGGCTATTTTATTATTTGGAAAAGGTAATGTATGTGATAATAATCTCACTATGGTAATCTGATGCTGAAAGGTGTGGATACTACGGGGAAAATGGGCATATGAATAAAGACAAATATGCTAAAAATTTAGAGGAATAACCGTTAAAGTTCTAGTTTATTCCTCTATGATAATCTCAAACGGGCAGGTAATCGCGTCATTAGGGCAAACCATTTCACAGTTTCCACACCACCTTGTGCAACCTTTGCACTGATGTGATTCATTGTATTTCGCTTTATTATCAACGATAATTAAGGCATTACAAGAGCATACAGAAACACATATACCACACCCGTCACATTTTTCCTGGTCTATTTTAGGCATACTGGTACTTATAACTCCACCACTTCCTTACATGATAATAATAAGACTGCATGATTCTGGCTGTATGTAACAAATGTCTCACACAGGTTCTTCAACCATTTCTCTTAAAGCATCGATATCTGTAATCGTAACTTTATGTCGATTAAGCTTTATTATCCCATCTTCTTCAAGAGCTTTCAGAGATCTTCCGACCACTTCACGGGCACTTCCCGCCATGGCGGCCATTTCCTGTTGTGTCAACCGGGGTGTGTCTATCGAGTCAGCGGCAGCATATTCAAGGAGTATTTTTGCCACTCTCCCGATCACATGCCTGAAAGACAGATCCTCAACAAGCGTAACCAGCTCACGTACCTGCCCGGCAAGTACTTTGATTGTATTATGCACTATTATCGGATGATTCTTTAATAGAGTATTCAGTTCATTTTGTCCCAGCTCATACAGTATCACTTCACCCATTGCCTGAGCACTTGCCGGATTTACCCCTTCATCGAAAACACCTACGTCGTTAAATGTTTCACCCGGCCTGGTAATACTAAGTATCTGTTCTTTGCCCTCTATCGATGTTTTGAAAATTTTAACAGCCCCGGAACAAACGATATACAGTGCGGTAGCTTTATCGCCTTCGTAAATGATGATATCCCCGCGTTCGTAATGTCTCTCGATTGCGAGTTTTTTTATGGATTGGTGTTCATCCTGACTCAACCCATCGAAATATGGAATGCTGCAAATTAATTCTTGATTATCCATTGGTTGTATATAATCTTTATTATCAGATGAATTAAACAGATGTCATATTCTAACATGACTTGGTAAATAATACTACATAATATTTCGTTAATACATCTTTTCTGGCGAAAGCTATACAGGATTCGGGGAAATCAGACCTTGAACAGCAGATATGTTATTAGAATCCAAATAAAACGACAGTGCTGTCTGGGTGATACCGAGGTAGTTCTGCCTTCACCAGGCGGATGTATAGATATCTAAATCGGAATCGTCCCCGGCTATGTTCTAACCGTTCGCATGCTGTAGATACAGCCGCAGTAGTTCTGTCGGTAAATTCCCCACTCTTTGGCTAAAGTAGTAGCCCGTTGAAATCCGGCTTTTTTCTTGAAATCCCTGACTACGAATCTTTCTCTACTGATCTCCACGCCAATCCTGTTTACAATATCAGCCGGTTTACGCGGTCCTATCGTCAGGGTAGTCGTGAAGTAATCGATATCAGACTCATTAAGACGCCGGTTTGTATCTTCAAGCCTGTACCTGAAACATACCTCACATCGTTTGCCACCTTCCGGTTCTTCCTTCAATGATTCAGTGGCTGCCATCCATTCATCTGGTTCATATAAACCTTCTTCAAGTGAGAAGTTGAGTTCTTCTGCGACTTTTCGAGTGGCTTCCAGCCTTCTCTGATACTCTTCATATGGGTAAATATTAGGATTGTAGAAATAACCTGTTACTTCAAAGCCTTCGGATAAAAGCTGTTCAGCAGCTCCCGCAGCGCAGACTCCGCAGCAGATATGGAGAAGCACTTTCTTTACCATGACTCCATATCCTTGATAACCTGGTGAAAATCGGTAAATGGAATACACGAGAACTTTTCAGAACTACAATACTCGATCATTGACCCGGTAGCAAAAACATAGTGGCTCTTACTCGCCGGAAGAATATCGGACCGACCGTCACCCAGGTATATGACCTTGTAGCCCTGTGCGAGATAATACTCGGTAAACGCAGCTTTTACTTCTTCATCCAGATAGTTCTCATCAGGACCTTTATGTCTTACAGTGAGTCCGTTTTCGCTGAAAACAGTATTCGACGCATGCACTTCCACGTCACCAAATCCAATTCTCCCGAGTATATCCTCTATATAAAAATCAAGGCCGTTACTGACAATCACAAACCGGTAGTCTTTTAATCGGCAGTACTCTACGAATTCAGCAAAGCCTTCTCTTACCGATACCTTCTCCCTTATCAATTTTAGAAGGATTTCTTCATCGGCCTTAACCATGGCAAAAACCGTCGAGTTAAACTCACCAACGGTCATTTCCCCTTTCTGGTATTCATCGAACAAAGAACGCCACTTTTCAGGAATGTACGCATCCAGTATCGTGAAACTGGCGTCCTCTATCGTGATGGTACCGTCGAAATCGCACTGCACCAGTATTTTGTCAGATTCTCTCAATCCGGTATCTCTTTAACCTGCTATCTATTCGGTATCCAGTCCCCACTGCTTGAACACTTTTTGATAGATATCCGGCTGGGGGAAGTTCGGCCAGATTGCCGGTTGGATATTGGCGTGTGAAAAATGCCCTTCCTGGGCCTGGGAAAAATCTTCCATGAATTTATCGAAGCGCGCTGCCGGAATAGAAAACATCATTTCATCATCGGTTCCAAGCGCTCTTTCATACTCTCCCGGGTCAGGAAGCACCACCCAGTATTTACCGGTCAACATCGGTTTAACAATAGAGTTATAGCAAGACCATGAAAAAAGCGCCGTCTCCGTTTCTTTTTGTTCTGATTCACTCATTGCCCAGAGCATGCTTCTTAATTGCGCTGTGTTCGAGTACACCAGCACCAAGTCAGGTATATAATTCGCCGTTTTAAGAGGTGCTGTCAAAATCCCGATATACCTGCCATACTCGAAACTGTCGTAGGTTTTCGGCCTTCCCGAAGCGGTCACATCAGTGTCTACCAGGCCGTATGTCATAAGCGGGCCCGGACACCAGTTGTCTTCTTTCAGCATCGCTATCATATCTTTGTTCCGTCTTGATAGGCCGAAAGTCTGGCACTGAGCAAGGTGATATCCCCTGTCTCTCTTCGGTCTTATCGCTCCTTCGGGTATATCGTCTTCCTTTTCCAGCATCTTGACAGCCAGGGGTGACGTTTTTAACAGAAGTACCCTTTCCAGATATTCGCCATGTTTATTGAAATCTTTATTCTCCATTGATATATCTCCTTCAATGTTTATATCCTTTCAACTTTTAGCAGGTTCGTCTGTCCGGGTACCCTCAATGGGATACCAGCGGTGATCACTATTAATTCACCTTTCTTGACAATACCCGTCGCTACAGCCGATTGTTTAGCCAGTTCGAATACGTCCTCGAGTTCATTGGGTTCATGTTTTTTTACAGAAACAACTCCCCACGGTAACGTCAATCTGTTTACGACTTTCTGCGAAGGAGTTACCGCGATAATCGGCTGCATCGGCCTGTATTTCGATACTCGCAGAGCAGTTGTTCCTCCGGAGGTAAATGTAATAATTGCTTTCGCATCGATCTGGTGGGCTATCTGGCAGGCAGCCCTTGCCGTAGCATCATCTACCTCTGGTAACAGTCCGTACGACCCGATTTCGAGCACCTGGTGATACGGCAATGCCGTTTCAGCTTCCATTGCTATACGGTTCATCATCGCTACTGCTTCAACAGGATACTTTCCAATAGCTGTTTCCTCGGAAAGCATTATAGCATCGCTGCCGTCAAGTACCGCGTTCGATACGTCTGTGGCTTCCGCCCTGGTAGGCTGAGGTGATCTCACCATGGATTCCAGCATCTGCGTTGCGGTGATAACCGGTTTTCCCCTCTGGTTTGCTTCCTTTATCAACCGTTTCTGTGCCAGCGGTACTTTCTCGATACTGATTTCAAGCGCAAGGTCACCTCTTGCCACCATTATCCCATCGCTGACCTCGATTATTCCCTTGCTGTTCTCAAGAGCTTTCGCCTGCTCTATCTTCACTATTATGGGTTTTTGAGGATCGATGGTATTCAGCAAATCGCGTATTTGGCTTACCTGTTCGGCCGAGGTGATAAACGAAAGAGCAATAAAATCGACATCCTGATCACTGGCAAACTCGAGTTGATCTTTGAATACATCAACGATTCCGCCGGTGCGTCTTTTATATCCTGGCAGATCAAGCATCACTCCGGCTGGTTTACCCGTTTTCTCAGTTATCGAGCGGATGATTGAAATCGTCCTGGTATGTTCTTCATTATTACCATAAGAGAGATTGAGTCGGGCGACATCCATTCCGGCTTTCAGCATGCTTTCGATAATTTCGGGAGAACTGCTTGCCGGACCCAATGTGCAGACTATTTTGCTGTGAATTCTCATTTTATTACGGTCGTTGTCCATGAGTATTATAGCACGTGGAATACGGTGACAGAATATTAAAGTATATCCTGCTACCTCTGTTCCAGTTTCGGTCTTATCCCTTCCAGTACATCAGGGATAGCTATCTCCCTCCCGCAGCGAACGGCACAGGTCCCGCATTGAGTACATCGTAGTATCTGGTGACCTTCTACTTTATACAGCATTTTTGCCGTTTCCCAGTCATCATACATAGCTGCATCGTTGTGTATTTCGAAAATCCTCGGAGCATCTATTCCCTGGGCACACGGCATACAGGCACGGCAGGATGTACAATCTATCTGTTTCAGTTTTCTGTATGTATCCCTGATCTCGCTGATAAAAACCTTGTCGTGCACATTTAGTACGTCAGCCTCCGCATTGTCCGCCAGTTCGATGTTTTCTTTTATCTGCTCGATGCTGTCCATATTGCTGATAACGGTCGATATTTCTCCGTGGTTCCAGACCCATTTCAAATCCCAGTCGATTCTTTCCTTTTCAGAATATTTTGATCCCCACACTTCGGATACCGATTCCGGTGGACGGGAAACAAGACGCCCTCCCAGGTGCGGCTCCGTGGTATATACCGCCAGCCCTTTATCAGAAGCGTGTTTCAATCCTCCGTATCCGGGATGATGATCGACGTCCATGTAGCTGTACTGAAAACCGCACAGAGTCCAGTTATCATATTCATCAATAATCTCTTTCAATGTTTGAAAGTAATCATGAAAAAAGAAACCGAACGAATCGAATTTACCATCACTCATCACTTTCTCGGCCTTATCCGTAATACCTTTCTTCATTAGACGCGGCCAGGTAGATCTGTTAAGTCCGCCAAGCACGCAGAAATCAATATTATCGATCTGAAGATATGTTAACTGTTTTTCCAGAATTTCCTCGAAATCAATATCAGATTGTATAAGTGAAGAGGGAACCGTAATCGCTAATTTTATCTTCTTCTTGTATCCGTCCCGCAACGCCTTCCCGAGTATTATTAGAAGTTTTTCCTGTTCTCCTTCCGCTAACGAGTATCCGGCATCGATGTAATTCACGCCGTTGTCGATGGCATATCGAACTATATCTACTGCTTCTTCTTCATTATTTCCTTTAACTATATTCCTGCACCCAAGACCCAGCACCGATGATTCCCAGCCCAGTTTACCGAATTTTCTGTATCTGATGATTAACCTCCGAATAGACTAACGGTTCCCTGATATATGCTAAATTCGGGCAGGAAACCGTACGTTGTTATAATTTTTTAGTCTTAATCGTTTATGCTTCAACCCAGGGAGACGCATGCCTTCCACTCAGACAAACTACTATGAATCCATACGGTTTATCGCACCATCTTGTTATCAGTGGCAGGTGAGGAAAACCCGCAGGACAAATCGCCACGGTCGGTGTGTTGAATATATGCCTCTCGTAATCTTTTCCCATCCCAAGTTCGAGTTCGGCGCCAAGATAATCCATATCATCGGGATCATCTCCTACAAACACAAGGATTTCAGCTTCGGGATGAGTATGGGCTTCACCGCCTCTGTGCCACTTTCCGCACTGGCTGTAAAATCCCCAGGTAAAGTTAAGGTCGAAACCTTCGAGGTCCTTCCCGTAAAGCCATACCACCTCGTCACCATTTCCCGGGCCAACGCCCATCGAACCGGGTCGCATCACTCCGTCGTCGCCTATGACACTTACTCTGCCGGTCCCGCTGTTCGGATCGTCATCCGGATACGTCATCATTTTTTTCACCAGGTGGCTGTACTTCTCACCAGTTGTCGGAGAAGAGCCTGGTTTAAGAGGTATTTTCTCCGCTTCGTATGAAGGACCCAATCCTATCGTATAATGCGCCATATGAGTATCCACTTTTTTTATCTTGACCGGTCCGTGGGGAAGGCCTTTCGGGATAAGGACGACACTCGGATCGGTAAATACATGCTCTTCCCGTTCTTCTCCCAGTTCGATAGATACTTCTCCGCCAAGTTTCAGTATACTGGATCTGTCCGTTCCTTCGAACACGAGACATTCATCGAAAGGATGTACCAGCATCCCTTCCATCGGATGACACACTGCCGGCTCCTTAAAGTACCCGAATGAAAAATGGGCGTTAAAACCTTCCATATCCTTCGATTCCATCCAGTAACGGGGATACGGGTATAAACCTTCCGGTGCGTCTTTCAATTTGAGGGGCTTGAATAAATGTGTGTACTGTTTCTCAGCCATCGATGGTTACCTCCCAGAGAGAATTCGTCCATATATTACATCAGGCTATCCCGGAGTTCAACATCATTACCTGTGAATACGATACGAAAGAAAATCGAATGGTATAAAGTACTAAAGAGTCAATACTTCAACTAAAAAAAGAGAAATACAGATCACTTTTTCTTAAGACGCACTATATGTTCACAGAAACTATCTCCTGCCGGAATAGACTTGCCGATGGAATAGCTGATATCAGGATTTAGTCCTTCAGCTACGGTTTTTTCCATTGTCGTATGAGCAAGGCATAATTCCGGGTTCTTGAAATGAAGAGGGCACTCTTCAACTCTGATAATAATCTCTTCAGGGCTATTTGATACGAGTCGAATACCATCGGTATTCCAGTCTACTGTCCTGAATATTCTCAAGAGATACACCGCAACCGACTCGATATCATTCTTTCCCAGCGCTTTCCTGGCACGAGGAACAATACTCTCACCGTATTCACGGCTCATCTCAGAAATCATGTCTAAGCCTTCTTGACCGAACCGGTCATACAGGTAGTTATAATAACTTGTAATCCTGGCATAAAGGCCTTTTACAGCGCTCCTGTACACCTGATCCAGTGTTCTGTTATCCTGTGTCACTCTAACTCTCCATTCGTTACTTTTCAGTGGCTTTTATAATCGCTTTCCCGACACTATCGATAAATTCAGAATCATACCCTTCGATGCTTCCTGCGTCACATAACTTTGCGAGGTTAGGGTCGATAGGAATCTGTCCCAGCAGGGGTGCATTCGCCGCTTTCGCCATTTCCTCGCCCTGACTTTTACCGAACAGCTCTATTTTCTTGTCTATCTCTTCCACATAGAGATAGCTCATATTCTCGACAACACCGATTATTTTCTTGTCCATCTGCTGGGCCATTCTCACAGCCTTTTTCACAATCATCGCCGTCAAATCCTGCGGAGTGTATACTATTATCACTCCCGATACAGGAAGCGTCTGCATTACAGTAAGTGGTGCATCAGCCGTTCCCGGAGGTAAATCCACGACCAGATAATCGAGTTTGCCCCACAATACTTCTTCCCAGAATTGCGTGATTGCCCTCCCGATGAGAGGTCCACGCCAGATTACCGCTTCCTCCTCGCTCGGAAGCAGAAGGTTAATCGACATTAACTCTATACCCGATTTCGATGAAACCGGAAGTATTCCGGATTCCGAACCGCCCGGACCTCCGCTTATCCCGAACATTTTGGGAATACTTGGTCCAGTGATATCAGCATCAAGAATGCCGGCGGTTTTACCAAGTCTATTGAGCGAGATCGCCGTAAGCCCGGCAATAAGTGATTTTCCGACCCCACCTTTACCACTCATTATGGCTATTACGTTGCCTATCTCGTTTAAATCGGCAGGAGTTGCATCTATATATTCTACTGAAGTCTTTGCGCCTTTCTCAGCGTTCTGAACAGCTTCAATTATTTTTTCTCTAAGCCATTCCTGAGTACCTTCATTCAATGCGGTCTTAGCCAGCTTGACGGTTACCGTCTCATTATTTATTTCTATACCGCGTATCAAATTAAGCCCGGTGATAGTCCTGGCAGCAGCTGGTACAATCACCGATTCAAGACATTGTTCTACGGTTTCTTTCGTTAACATCGGCTATCCTCCTCTTCCGAGTACATCAAACCATTCTCCTTTCAGTTCCTGTAAGTTTAGTAATCATCAATATTCTTCTTTTGCCATGAGTCGAGAGTAATACATCGAGGAAGTGAGATACAGCGCCGCCAGAGGATTGTGTCCTGTCACCCTGTCTTTTACCGCTATTACGGTCATCGGTGATTTACAGTACTTTATGAACAGCGTATCGTGACCGATGCACAGGCCAAGGAGCACCGCAAAATCGATATTCTGCCTGTTGAGTATTTCTGCCTGGGCTATAGGGTTACACATAGACTCGAAATTATCAGGGTCCATTATCTTTTCTTCCGGCTTGATCCCAATACTTTCCTTGGGTTCGGCGCCCACTTTGCAGCACACCGAGGTCACTTCGAAACCTTTATTTTCGAGTACGTCGGTTAGCATCTGCGCCTCTTTTGCCAATCCTCCGCAAAAAGCAAGCCCGATCTTATGGTAGTTATTCTTTTTTGAAAACTGAATCAGTTCAAGTATTCGGGGATTCTTAGTTCTCATTCCACCATCAACTCGCTCATAACACTCGGATTCCTGTATTGACGCCAGTCGTGCAAATTCACCGATATCAGGTTTTCTGTATTCTTCTTTAACACTCTCCAGCGTATCGGGCATCAGTTTCATAGGACAGAAATCTGGCGCTCCGTCTTTTACAGGTGTTTCATCGGCTTTTATAAACGGACTGCAAACCCTCTTGACACAACGGGCGCACATGGTACGGATCTCTTCAGTCATCTTCAACACTCCCGGCTAAATATTATCTTAATGTAATCTATCCATAAGATTGGGTAATTCTCCTTTGATATACCTGTCGACTGCTTCGTCCATATTATTGACATCTGTCACGAGAGCTTCGATGTTATAACTCTTCATGCTTTCAAATGCCCCCCAGCCCATTCCGCCGGCGATCAGCACCTGGCAATCTGAGATAGCATCTGCCATGGCAGCATGCCTGGTTTGTGCTCCTGAATCATACCCATGCCTTTCACCAGGTGCAGTCTCGGTATGATGAGCAGCAAAGGTATGATGTCCTGCTTTATCACGCCTTTCTTTTCCAGTTACCTTACCATCTTCAACCGTGTAGACCATGTAATATGGAGCTCTTCCGAAATGCTGGCTGATGGTTGCTTCATCTTCAGTTACTACTGCTATGTTCATTTTCTAATACCTCTCCTTTGTTAGCCTGTTATTTCCAGTTCATACTTGGGCGTATCATCTATAACGTACAACTTTACATTGACTTTCTTTCCGTCGGAAAGATATTTTTCAGACTGGTCAATCAACTCCCGTGCCGCAGGTGATTTTAAAAAAGTCATCAAAGCTTCGTACTTCTTTTTTGTTTCTTCTTCACTGTCCTCTTTGTCACCTCTCAGCAATGACATAAGACAGGTATTCATCTCATGTTCGGCCAGACACTTCACGCATCTGCCGGTGATTTCATTTGTTGAATATTTCGGTTCAAGGTTATAAGAATCCATCACACTCATCCAGAGTTTAATTTACCATTACTCAGACGTCATGCAAAACCTTCATATCATTATCCTGACAGTATTGGATAGCGGTCTCACTCTCCGAACCCGGCTGCAACCATATCTTTTTCAGACCGAGTTTATTACATTCTTTCAGGATTTCTTCAGTTACCGCCGGCGGGACCACGAAATCGACGACGTCAACCTTTACCGGTACGTCCGATAAGGTATGATACACCGGTATACCGTCAAGCTCTTCAAGTTTAGGATTCACCGGATAGACTTCATATCCTCTGTCTTTAAGGTTCATGAATATCCTGTTTCCGTACTTCTCGGTGTTGTCTGTTGCTCCGATAACTGCGAACTTTTTCTGATCCATAAATTCTTTAATCGTATCCTGCATATGAATCTCCTTATCCTGTCATTCTCTCCAGCAGCTTGTCCCACAGATTTTCGATTGCCTTTGATGTATCATTCTGTTTATACGTCACTACTGGTTTTCCGTGTACCATTGCCTCGGTTATTATATCATCATATGGAATATGACCTGCTATCGATATCTTCCTGTCCTCACAATATTGAGTGATTTTCCCGGTATTTTCTTCGTTGATATCATATTTATTTACACATACAAGCGCTTCTATATTAAAATGTTCGCATAATCCAAGTATCCTGTCCATATCATGCAATCCTGAAATCGTCGGTTCCGTTACTATCAAAGCTTTACTGACTCCGGAAATCGAGGATATTACCGGACAGCCTATTCCCGGAGGTCCATCGGTAAGTATATACTCTAAACTTTGTTCTTGTGCAATCTCCCTGGCTTTTTGCCTCACTACAGAAACCAGTTTACCTGAATTTTCCTGAGCTATACCAAGTTTAGCATGTACCAGCATCCCATACTGTGTCTTTGATATAAACCATTTACCGGACATATTCTGACGCATGGTAATCGCATCTTCCGGACATACCTGGTAACAGAACCCGCACCCTTCACACAAAAATGCGTCTACTTTCCTCCGGCTGATAGCATTGAACCTACACAAATCCGAGCATAATCCGCAATGGGTACACTTGAATTTATTTATCTCAGCTACCTGTCCACTCCAGAACTCGTTTTCCTCCAGCACTTCAGGATTAAGTATAAGATGGAGATCGGCAGCATCGACATCACAATCAGACATGATCTTATTATCAGCGAGTGCCGCAAATGACCCCACGATACTCGTTTTTCCTGTACCACCTTTACCGCTTAATACTACCAGTTCCTTCAACCTTTATCTCCTTGATATTTTTGAAAAGGGCTATAAATATCTCTTTCCACCTCGGTATTCCTTCGGCAAGTATAATACCTTTCGAATACAGCCTGGCAATCTCGGTATCAAGTGGTATCTTCATCAATACGGGGATATCTTTTTCTCTGCAATAATCCTCAACTTGAGAATCATTTTCCCCTGATCTGTTAATAATGATCCCACATTGTATGCCTAGAGTTTCCACTGTTTCTACTGCCAGGATAAGATCATTCAGTCCAAAAGGTGTCGGTTCAGTTACCAGAAGACAGAAATCGCTTCCCTTAACCGAATGCACAACAGGACACGATGTCCCGGGAGGAGTATCGACTATCACCACTTTGTCTTTATCAGCTTTGTTTTTTACCTGGTCTATTACCGGCGTTGCCATCGCTTCTCCAACAGTAAGGATACCCTGAATAAACTCCATGTTTCCAGATGTTCCCATTTCTATTACGCCTGTTTCCCTGTTTATCTCGGTTATTGCCTTTTCCGGACAGAGATATGAACAGGCACCGCACCCATGGCACAAGTTATTGAATGTTAGTATATGATTCTTGATCACCGCAATTGCGTTAAACGCACATATATCTGCGCATTTTCCGCAGTAAGTACAGAGGTTTTCATCTACTGACGGATTGGTCATATACACAGGTTCTTCTATTGTAATATCAGGCTTGATAAATATATAGTCATTAGGTTCCTCGACATCGCAATCAATTAACTGAACGTTGTATATATCCTTCAATGAAAAAGCGAGACTGGTGGCTACCAGAGTCTTACCGGTCCCGCCTTTTCCGCTGGCTACCGATATTTGCATTAAGTCATTTCTCCGATTTTTCTATGAACTTATTACATCCCCGTTCCGCGGCCTCGACCCATACCTCGGCCTTTACCCATACCGCCACCTCGTCCCGTGCCACCACCACTTCCAAAATGGTCAGGAACGTTCGCTCCGGCATTCACCTGTAATTCACCTTTTTTATAACGTTCAACCGCATCTTTTACTTTACCTGATACTCCGGTAATCACTTTTATTCCGGCAGCATTTAAAACGCCGAAAGCATTCGGTCCGCAGTTACCTGTCAGTACTACTTCGACACCTTTCTCTGATATAGCCTGTCCTGCCGAAGTTCCGGCACCTCCTGATGCCATAGAACTGCTATTTTCTATCGACTCGTAATCCATAGTTTCGGTATCGACTATCGTAAAAAATCGGCACCTCCCAAACCTTTGATCCATCTCCGCATCAAGACCCTCGTCACTGGCTGATATTGCTATTTTCATATTTCCACCTTTCTAATCTTCTTCTTTTTCTTCCAGTTCTTTCAACCGTTTTTCGATTTGTTCGAGTTGCCCTTTCATCATTTCAGCTTGATCCTTCAGTATGTCTTTCTCCGAATCAACCGCTACAGCAGGATCATACTCTGCATTCCAGGGCACACCATAATCCCAGTCCGGACTCACGCTCCTCTGCATTCCTGGATAACTGCACCGAGGCAGTCCACCTCTACCTCGGCCTACATACGGCCAGGGGGGTGCCGCTCCTCTGAAGCCGAAACCTGCTCCTCTTCCACGACCAGGACCTGAACCTGCGCCGAATCCAAATCCGCGCGCCATTCCTCTCCCATATCCATAAAACATGTTACACCTCCTTGGTATACATTCGTTGGTAAATTATTAAGCACTTTTGCTAATAAAGTTATTAGTCTGGTAAAACCATCCGGATCGCCGGGTTAATCTGTATGGTATTCCCATTACCATGGATCTTCTTAAACCCGGAGTATTGCATCTGGGAAATATACCTCTTCCCCAACCATAGAATGGTTGACGACTAAAGCCTCTGGCAAACCCTAAACCGAATCCACGTCCTCTTCCCAGACCAAATCCCATGCCTTGTGAAAATCTGCGCATCATACCTCGTCCATATCCTAAAAACATCATCTCACCCCCTTTATCTTTCCATTATGAGACGTTTGACGTCTTTGAGTTGGCGATAGGTTGCTCCTTGACTTACCGCATTAAGTACCGAACCCGGTTCTGTAACCACGGTACCGGATAATGCATCAATGCCATAATCGAACATTACAGGTGAAAGAGGTGTGGTCCCTCCGAGGACCATCTTGTAAGTCCCCGGTCTGCAATATTGAAGGATGGCTTCGAGTGTATGATTCGTGACAGCCATACCGGTAATACCCACAACATCCGCTTGTGAAAGTAATCTTTCTGATTCATCTTCCGAATAATCACCTTCCAGTGGATTCTGTTCGATTACCCACACCTTATCGCAGACTTCCTTTAACTGTGGAATAAACGGGAAATGTCCAATTATCGCCACTTTCTTCCCTTTACCTTTTTCTCCAAGTACTACTGCTGCGTTCAATTCCCTGCATCTTTCCGTATCTACCTTGTTCAATGAATTGATAGCAGCCATTCCTATGCTGGCTTCATATATACTTTGGGATTTTACCATTTCAACCAATTCGCGAGGATTTTTCCCCATAATGAATCCTGCGTCTTTTACCGGTGAGTTTCCCTGAGCGTGTCCGGTTCCGTGTGGTGTCGAAGACAATCCGCATCCTCGCGTGTATACAGCCGTCTGAAAAACGCCTAATCGTATATCTCTCACTTCCGCGTCGTAGTCGAGAGAAGATATCAAATCATCAAGTATTTTCATCCTTTTCCCTTATCTATCTACTTCCGTGCCAACCTCGACCTCGCCTGCCATGTCCTGCTGCCATTACCGGCTCGATTTGCGGTGTATCACAGGTGGGGCATAATTCCGGCGGTGTGCTGGTCATCTCTTCGAAAGGAACACTCCATTCATGCCCGTTAAAGCACCGGTACATGCTGTTTGCCATGGCGAATTTCCCGCCTTCGATCCTTATTGCTTTTCCATTTAAGACGGCATCAGCCATTTTTTTTCGTGCCGATGCGAGTATTCTTTGAAAAGTAGGCCGCGATATTCCCATCCTTTCGGCGCCTGTTTCCTGGTCGAGTTCTTCGAGTTCTTTAAGTCGTAATGCTTCAACTTCATCAACCGTTAAAAGGACGTCCTCCAGCATTCTCATTGGAATACCGGCAGGTTTAAAATAGGTAGTTCCGGGTAAACTCTCAACTCTTCGGCATTTTCTTGGTCTTGGCATATTTATCACACCATGTTATTATGAGCATATGCTCATAATTATTCTAGCATCTAAACTGAAATTCGTCAATAATGTGGAAATATGTACAAATAGAAGATATGCTTAATATCGATTAGTTTTTATAATTAGCCCTAACATTATATAATGATAGTAGATTTCATCAGAATCAGATTCACTTTTTTATCTTTGCACCGTCTAAGAACTCAGCTTTGGGAATTTTCGAGTTAGTTTGAACAGGCAAAGTCAAAATATTTAACAACATTGTAGAAAGGCGAACACTAAATGGAAGAAAAAACACTTGTATATGATCCGTTTCTGTGTACGGGTTGCATGCGTTGTATGACTACGTGCTCCACCTATAACAACGGTGCTGCGAGTTTATCTCTTGCTCGTATTCAGATAGCCCGGCATGAAGGGCATGCTATCACTCAAATCGACGAAGAAGACGAACTTATCTTCGAAGCATTGAGTTGCCAGCAGTGCGACACACCCTATTGTATGCATTTCTGCCCGGTAAACGCTATAAGCAGAAACGCCGAAACCGGTGCAATGGTAATTAATTACCACAAATGCATCGGTTGCCGTATGTGTATGTCCGGATGCCCGTTCGGAGCTATCAGATACGATATTGTGAGAAAACGAGTGATAAAGTGTGAACTTTGTGATGGCGATCCTCAATGCGTCAAGTTTTGTCCTACCGAAGCATTAAAATTCCTGCCTAAAAGTGTAGCCAACTCTCCTAAGATAGATTATCTTGCCAGAAAAATGGTTCAACTCGCACCTGGAGCCTCACGGGAAGTAAATTCAGGAGATGATAAAAATGACAATTCCTGATGGATATGCAAAAAATGTTGCGATAATAGATCTAGACAAACAAGAGGCACAGGTAATACCGGTTGATAAGTTCTGGAGAGACTATGATATTGATCCGAAACTCTGGCTTGGAGGTGATGGTTTCATTACCAAAATTCTCTGGAAGGATATTCCTGCTCCTATAGACCCGCTTGGACCTGAAAATGAAATTATTATATCTACCGGACCTTGGACGGCAACATCAGCTCCATGGGCTGGTCGGGCAATGCTGGGGCATATCGACCCGGAAACCGGCGGTTTTTCATCCGGTTCCTTTGGATGGCACTATGCAACCGCCCTGAAGTACGCTGGGTACAACGTTGTTATAATCAGGGGGAAATCTGAAAAACCAATATACGTCTTTATCGATAATGATGAAATAACTTTTAGAGACGCTACTCATATCTGGGGCAAAGAGACAGGTGATACTGTAAAAACAATCAGGACAGAACTTGGAGAACGATTTGAGGGTGAGATACGGGTGCTGAATATCTCTATAGCAGGTGAAAACCTTGTCAAATATTCACCTGCCTGTGCCGACGGCACCTCCTGTCCGGGCAGGAGCGGTAATGGCGCTGTTATGGGTTCTAAGAATCTTAAGGCAATTGCCGTACGTGGTACAGGAGAAATATCACTCTACGACGCTCGTGCCTTGCTGGACACCTCCTACTATATATCAAATACGCTTCTTCAAGAAGAACCATTACTCAGGTTATGGGAAGACCACGGAGCTACGACATCTCTTTTCACCGCTTATAATATGCCGCTAAGCGGTAAACACCTGGTAGCTAATAGAAACGCTGCCGATTTTCCTCATCTTAAAAACGTAGGATGCCTGAATTGTCCCAGCCCCTGTTATCACTGGATCCAGGTAAAGGAAGGAAAATATAGCGGGGTAAGACAGCTTGGCGGACATATGACATTCGTTACAAATTGCCTCCGTAACCTGAATATTCAGGATTTCGGCGCCTGGATTTATTATGAAAGACTGATGCAGGAACTGGGAATGGATCCGGCATCTTTTTCACTCTCATTTACATGGGCAGTAGAATGTTTTGAGAAAGGCATACTGGGCACAGAAGATACCGATGGACTTACATTACAGTTAGGTGACGCTGAACTAGTATGGGAGGTTGCGCGTAAGGTTGCCGCCCGTGATGGGAAATTAGGTAATTTACTGGCCGACGGTGTCGCTGCAGCCAGTAAAAAAATCGGTAAAGGTTCGGAAGATATGTCCCCCGATGTTAAAGGTAAGGAATATCTGCAAATAGATCCTAAGGTACAGGCTATGATCTGGTCACTTTCTATTTTAACCAACCCGCGTGGAGGTGATTGGAATCGATGCCATAATGTCTGGGAACTCGCCTTTATCCCTGAGAAGCGCGATACGTATCCTGAACTGACCGGGCAAAGTTGCGCTGAAATGTATGAGAAGGGATTGTCCAGGCTTGATATGCCGGATGATATGAAGAAAAAGATATTCGGTGATCCTCCGAAAGTCGATGCCGACTGGGTGAGAAGTACAAATGGCAAAGCCCTGTTCACAATATACTCAGAAAATAGTATGGCAACCATCAATTCACTCGTTACCTGTATGTATAGTGGCGGCACTCACATCTTTCTTATCGGTACCGGGCCAAGCACCTGGGCGAAGGTTATACATGATATTACAGGTTGGAATCTGAGTTCTGAAGATATAATGTCCGTTGGAGAAAGAGTCTTTAATCTTCAAAGACTTTACAACTATAGACTTCAAGGTTGGGATTTCAGAAATGACGTTTGGTCTGATAAGCGAGTATATGAAACTGCTGAAATGGGTGCATATCGCGGTAAAGCAATTCCATGGAACGAAACTCTCCAGGAATATTATAGCGCTCGAGGTTGGTCTAAAGAAGGTATTCCTACGAAATCTAAAATTCAGGACCTACTCATTGACAATGAGGTAGAGAAACTGGACTTGCCGGATTAGGATCCCTTCCAGACCATCCATTATTTGTTTTTTTAATTGATCATGCGTAAAAGTTGACACTGCCGTAGAAACTGTGATATAATTATAGAAACCCTTGAGAATAACAGGGGTTTCTGTTTTTCCATCTTCTGCCCTTTCTCTATAGAAACGTGTATAATATTCCCCGATTGATATATGGAGGTTTGAACATGCCATCGATAAAAGACTATAACGCTTATGGTGAAGACCTTGAACGAATTCTCCAGCTGCGTACCTCTCCTATCGCTCTGAAAATGCTGGAAAAAGAAGAGGACATACCGGAAGGAGCGATAAGGCCGAAAAAGGATCGCGGATATCACCTGGCACAGTGCCAGGTTTTCGCCATGTCACGCCGCAGTGGCGAAATGATTGCCATGCTTAAAGAAGACAACTGGTGCTGGGCTCCACTGATGGGATACGGCCTGGTTGAGGATCCGCAGGATGACTTTGTTAACAGCCATGCCTACTTTCCCCGGTTCGAGGTTGGGAAATATATCGGTACAGTGACCGCCCCGTTGAAAACAGCCCCTTTCGTACCCGATATGGTGCTGGTCTATTCAAACACGGCCCAGTTGAGAAATCTTGTCGGAGTAGTGAAATCTCACGATAAATCCCTGGTCAATTCCGTGTTCGATCCCATCGACTCATGTGTCTATTCGGTGGTACCGGTCATCGAAAAAAACGAATACCGTATCACCATACCTGACCCTGGCGAGTACGAGAGAGCCATGGCTGGTGAAGATGAGATGATCTTCTCTATACCGAAAGATAAACTGCCCGGTCTGATGGAGACGCTTCGTGAAACGGATCACAGAGGTGGCGGTTACAAACAGCAGACTTATATCATGACACCTGATTTTCCCAGGCCGCCGTTCTATACCGATCTATTTAAAAAATGGGGACTTGATACTGAGGAATAATATATATTACTTCTGCGGTTCGATAATCACCTTAACCGATTCACCGGCTTCAGCAACAAGTTGAAAACCTCGTGCGACATCATCCATCGGCAGGACGTGAGTTGTCATCAATTCGGTATTGATGACTCCCCGGTTGATCATTTCCAGCGCTTCCCTGTAATCATCAGGACTTGCCGCGTAGGAAGTGGTGAGAGTTACATCGTTTCGCCAGAATGTGTCGTTAACTGAAAAAGGTATTTCGACTCCCGGCCTGGTTGCAGCGAAAAACAGTACGGTTCCACTCCGGTCTATGGTATCGAGTGCCTGTCTCACCGCGGACGTCGCTCCGGTGCATAATACGACCACATCCGCCAGATATCCGTTATTCAGTTCCTTGACTCTTAAGATCACGTCTTCATTCGCATTGATAACAACATCGGCTCCGAGTTTTTTCGCCATGTCCAGCCTGTACTTGCTGATATCCGTCGCTATTATAGTCTCGGCACCCATATGTTTAGCAAGCTGAATATAGAGAAGTCCGGCGATACCGCTTCCAATGACAAGCACCGTATCACCTGGCCTCATTTTCGTCTTTCTCAGTCCTCTGAGAACGCAGGCAAGTGGTTCTATAAAAGTGGCTGCCATGTAAGACATCGTATCGGGTATCATGAAAACACCGCGATCTACGACGATTTCCGGCAGACGCACGAATTCCGATAATCCGCCGGGATAGAAATTTGTGGTTCGGAGTGTATCGCACATCGTATGATGTCCGCTGAGGCAGTACTTGCACGTGTTGCATGGGACATGGTGCGCTATAGTCACCCTGTCGCCTTGGTGATAGTCTTGGACTCCCTCACCCACCTCTACAACCTGACCGCCTACTTCATGTCCAAGCGTAAGCGGAGCCCGATCGATGCGATACCACTCCATGACATCGCTTCCGCAGATACCGCAAGCTTCTATCCTTACCAGTATCTCATCTGCACCGATATCCGGCACAGGTAATTCTTCCACCCGGACATCGCTGTTACTATACCATCGGGCAACACGCATCCCGGTTTTATACCTTTTTCGCCTTTTCAGTGTCGAATATTTCCTGTGCTTCTTTCGGGTTGGCTTTTTTGTGGATAATTGCCCTCAGTGCCTTAATCATTGCTACAGGATAATCGTTCTTCCAGATGTTCCGTCCAAGGTTTATCCCGATAGCGCCTTTCTGCATACCATCGTAGACGAAGTCGAATACTTCGCCTTCATTCTCGGTCTGGGGGCCACCGGCTATGACAACAGGAACAGGACAACCCTGTGTCACCTTATCGAAATCTTCGCACCAGTAGGTCTTCACCACCCGCGCGCCCAGTTCGGCTGAAATACGGCTGGCAAGAGCCAGATACCGCGCATCACGTTTTTCCAGTTCCTTACCCACTGCGGTCACCGCCATTACCGGAATTCCGTATCGTTCCCCCTCGTTTACCAGTTTTCCGAGGTTCAGTAAAGATTCCTTTTCATAATCGGTACCGACGAAGACCGATATCCCAACCGCGGCAACATTCAGCCGCATGGCTTCTTCCATCGATGTCGTCAGACCTTCATCGGCCAGGTCATGTCCTATTACACTCGTACCTCCCGATACTCTAAGAATTACGGGTTTTGAATTTGCAGGATCAACACACGCTCTTAAAACACCCCTCGTAATAAACAGAGCATCCGAATATTGCAAAAGAGGAGCAATCGTTTTCCCCGGCTCCTCGAGCTTTCCGGTCGGCCCCTGGAAATAGCCGTGATCAATAGGTAAAAAGAGGGCATGCCCATCTTTCTTTATCAATTGTGACATCCGGTTTTCCATTCCCCAGTCCATAGGTAAACTCCTTCCTCAGGTAAAGTCATAAATATTAATCAATCGGTATAATCGGCTTCATCATTATACTACAACAATCTCGACCTCATCAGCTAAATGAACTGTACAAAGCAAGGAATGCTAAATACATTTTCAGTGAAATATTTAAGGGCGACTTTAAAAACAAGCCGCCCTTTTTGTCTTTTTTATGCTAATTACACTATTATTCAAAATTAATGATGTTTCTAAGTGCTTCGCCACTTGCCGTTGAACTTACTGCTTCATTTATTTGATCCAGAGTATAATGTGCGGTAATAAGTTCATCAAGCTTCAATTTCCCCGATTTATACAGGTTGATAAGCTTTGGAATATCCTGGGAAGAATTAGTTGTCCCCATGAAACTTCCGGTAAGTACTTTCTCGAAGTCGATAATATCCATTGGGAATACTTCGAGGTTTGTTGTAGCGAGTCCGACTATTACCGCCGTTCCCTGCCTGCCAAGCATGGCAACTGCCTGGGCAATAGCAGAGGTTATACCAACAGTAATAATCACATAATCAGCACCGTATCCGCCTGTGATTTCTTTTACCTGCTCAATTGGGTCACCTTTTGAAGCATTAACCAGGTGAGTAGATCCAAACGTTTTTGAAGCCTCAAGTTTTTTATCAAGCATATCAACCGCTATAACGGGATACGCTCCAGAGATAGCCGCGCCCTGGATTGCATTCAATCCGACTCCACCAACTCCGATTATCACACAGCTTTGTGCCGGTCTTACTTTCGCTTTATTTACTACTGCACCGTAGCCGGTAATAACGCCACACGCCAACAGAGCAGCTCTATCCATCGGCATATCTGCCGGTATCGGTATTACCTGTGATTTATCCACCATGCAATATTCGGCAAAAGAAGCTACCCTGAGTCCATGGTACACCGGTTCGCCCTTTTTATTCTTCCAGCGACTCTCCGAATCCAGCGGCCATGTCGCCTGGCACATACTCGGTCTGCCTGTTTTACAAAACACGCACTCGCCACAGGAACGAAGCAATGATACGACTACCCTGTCGCCAGGCTTAACGTTAGTAACTCCTTCACCTACTTCATCTACATATCCGGCCGATTCGTGTCCCGGGACAAATGGTAAAGTACTGGGAAGATCACCGCCCATGAAGTGAAGGTCACTATGGCATACTGCTGTCGCTGATATTTTAACTTTCACTTCACCTTTATGTGGCGATTCCATATCCAGCTCTTCGACTACGAGTGGTTTTCCGTATTCATAACATATTGCTGCTTTCATATTAACCTCCTACACCCGAAAGAATAACCAACCTTACTGACTAATGTCAATATCTTTTTTTATAAATCAACAAATCTTGACAGCCGCTTATCCATAGATTTAGCATTACCACAACGAATTAATATTCTCCGGAGGTGTTTATGCCCGGACCGCTTGAAGATATAAGAATACTCGACCTTAGCTGGGTTCTGGCAGGTCCTTTCTGTACAATGAATTTAAGCGACCTCGGCGCAGAAGTGATTAAGCTCGAACGACCCAATGTTGGTGATCTTGCTCGCGGAAATGCTCCTTTTATTGATGGTGAAAGTTCCTATTTTATGAGTATTAACCGAGGTAAGAAAAGCGTCACTGTCGACCTTCAGACGGAGAAAGGAAAAGAACTCTTCCTGAAACTTGTAAAAAAGGTTGATGTCATAGTTGAAAACTTCGTTCCGGGTACGATGAAACGTCTCGGACTCGATTATGATACTGTTAAGGAATACAACCCACGCATTATTTACACTTCGCTTTCCGGTTTCGGTCAAAGCGGCCCTCATGCACAGAACCGCGCTCTTGATGTGATTATCCAGGCCGCAGGTGGGCTGATGAGTATCACCGGTGAAACCGACGGACCACCGGTCAAACCGGGAGCTTCCATTGGCGACCTTACCGCCGGATTATTTACGACCATAGGTATCCTGTCAGCCTTGCATGAGCGTGAGAAAAGCGGGAAAGGTCAGTATATCGACATCAGTATGCTGGACTGCCAGTTGTCTATCCTTGAAAATGCATTTGCCAGATATTTTGCAAACGGAGAGATACCGAAAAGACTCGGTACCAGACATGCTGTCTTCACACCGTTCCAGGCATTCGAGACCAAAGACGGCTATATTGTTATTGCAATGGTCGGCGGCGCAAGGAACCAGTGGCCTCTTTTCTGCGCAATAATCGGTCATCTTGAATTGATGGACGATGAAAAATATCAGACAGGAGCGTCAAGGACAGAACACTATGACGAACTTGCTCCGATACTCAACGAAGTACTGAAAACAAAGACCACCGACGAATGGATAAAGGAACTCTCGGAAGTAGGAATTCCTTGCGGTCCTATCAATAACATCGCTGAAGTTGCCGCTGATCCGCAGGTGGAACACCGCAACATGATCATCGATGTCCCACATCCCAAACTGGGTAAAGTAAAAATGATAAATACCCCTGTTAAGTTATCCCGAACCCCTGGTAGTGTTAAAGCTTCCGCGCCAGAACTCGGTCAGAACACCAGGGAAATTTTTCAGGATTTACTTGGTTTAACTAACGATGAATTAAACGAACTCAGTGATTCAGGTATCATATAAAAATAAATAACCGGAGGGCATAATGAAAGCTGCAATATTTCGTGGCGCACACGATATCAGGGTAGAGGAATATCCTTACCCGCAACTTCCTGATGACGGGGTGATAATCAAGGTCAATTCCAGCGGCATATGCGGCTCGGACCTGCATATGTATACCAGGGGCGGTGGCGGCGATATGATCATGGGACACGAATTCTCAGGGGACATCGTTGAGATCGGTAAGGATGTAAAAGATGTCGAAATCGGTGACCGCGTGGTGGCTATCGGTGGGGTCGGCTGCGGCGAATGCTACTGGTGTCAGCAGGGACAGTACATCAAGTGTTCAAAGCTGTCGTTTCTCGGATACGGTATCAAGGGGGCTTTTGCCGAATACACTGCCATTCCCAATTTTAAAGTAGGAATGTATGCCGAAAAGTTGCCCGACTCAGTATCGTATGAAGAAGGAGCTACGGCAGAACCTCTTTCTGTCGCGTTGTACGCGGTAAACCAGGTACAACCCAAGCCGGATGATATCTGTGTCGTTACGGGTCTTGGTATCATCGGGATATGCGTTATCCAGATTCTCCGTTCCCGTGGAGTGAAAACCATAATTGCCAGCGGTCGGCGGTCCAAGCGTCTCGAGATCGCCAGACAGAGTGGCGCCGAAGTCGTGGTAGACGCCGCCAAAGAAGATATAGTTCCTGTCGTTGAAAAAGTTGCAGGCAGTCGTAAAGCCGATGTTGTTTTCGAAGTTGCCGGTGCGCCTGAGTTATTTCATAAAGCACTGCAGATGGTTCATCGGGGCGGTGTAATCGATCTTGTGGGTTTGTATATGGAACAGGTTACGTGGAGTCCATCGGCAATAGTAGGGAACGATATTACTATCATCGGTTGCGGTCTGCGGTGGGACCTGCCCGGCGCTGTTGAACTTCTTGCCAGCGGTAAAGTCGATACAAAGCCCATGATCACTCATGAATTCCCGCTCGATCAGACGAAAGAAGCATTCGAAACTCAATTAACATCTCAGGATGCTATTAAAGTAATAGTAAAACCGTAAATTTACGTATGATTGGAAATAGAGAAGTCCGCCACACAGACGGACTTCTTTTTTGTTTTTAATGTTTCTTTGCTTCTCTGGCTTTAGCTTGTTCTACTTTTGCCTTCAACTCAATAAGTTTAAAGACGGTTTTCGCTTTTCCTGCCAGTTTGAAATTCTCCATCTCTGACCTCTCTTCCCGATATTATTGATGTTTTCAACAATATCACTCTCAAATAAAGAAAAGGATAAAGATGGTAAATATTTTATTAACGTTCCATAAACATTTCATAAATATTTAACGAAACGACCGCATATTTAAAGAACCTGGTACACCCAGTCCTGATGATAGACATCCGGTTCTCCTTTGGGCAGTGTCTGAAATTCTTCACTAACCTCAACCAGCTTCCACTTGCCTTCGGCTTCTAAAGTGTCCTGCTTCTCCTTGAACCCGTTGTCTCTGTACACATCAGGCCTCAATGAATAAACGATGTATCCACCAGGTTTGGTTACGCGAATAAGTTCATCGAGGGAACTTGCCGGGGCGTGCCCGACCGTCATCACTCCCACACTGACTACAGCATCGAATGAGTCGGTGGCGTAGTCTAGAGTTTCACCCATTACCATCTGGTGAAACTCGTGGTAAACACCCTTGCTCCTGGCCTCTTCGAGCATACCCTCGGATATATCCATCGCTACCAGGTTCTTATATCCTTCTTTAGCCAGTAACTCACCGACCAGTCCTGTGCCAGCTCCTGCATCGAGCACCCTGGCGTCTTTAGGTACATATTTACTGAAATACTTCACCGCCATTCGGGGCCCTACCCATCCGAATCCTTCATCAAGATCGGTATCATAGTCTTTCGCCCACTGATCGTACCGTTCTTCCAGTTCCTTGTTGTCTTTTGAGGAATATATCCACTGGACTCTCTTCTCTCTCTCGTCCATTCCGGTCTCCTTTCGTTATCTGATACTAAAACATTAGATAATATAATCGTTATTTATCTTCCGACATCACACTGTATTCCGTAATTTACAAATATATCTCTCAGTTTTGCTATCGTCTCTTCACCAGGTGTTTTGAGATCGATTCCCGGATATTCTCGTCCCAGGATTTTATACTTCCCTATCCCAAGTCTATGATAGGGAAGCAATTCCACTTTCTTACCTTCACCCAGAGACTTGATAAACTCGGCTGTCTTGCGTATATTATCCTCATCGGAGTTCACGCCGTCAATTAACGGTATCCTGAACAACACGTCTGCGTTACTTTCACTAACGATCTCCGCATTTTCCTTGATAGGCCCATTTTCGACACCGGTGAATTCTCTGTGTCTGTCTATATCCATGTGCTTCAGGTCGAAAAGTACATTATCGGTATATTGAAGAGCTTCCTTGAGTGTTTCACCGGAAGCATATCCGCAGGTATCGAGGCACGTACTTATGCCCTCCTCCTTACACTTTCTGAATAGTTCTATAACAAATTCAGACTGCCTTAAAGGTTCTCCACCTGATACAGTAATTCCACCGCTACTTCCTGAATAAAATAACCTGTCTTTCAGCACTTCCTGGAGTACTTCGTCGACCGTTACCTTTTTCCCGTAAATGGTTATAGCCTCTTCAGGACAGGATGGAATACATTTACCGCAGGCACTACAGATCGAACGGTTGATAATCACTTTTCTGTCATTAATAGCCAGCGCATTTTCTGGACAAGTACTTACACAGTCGCCGCACCCGGTGCATCGTTCTATTATTATCCCGGGTTCGGGCATGGAGTTCATAGATTCGGCATTAGAACACCACCTGCATCTTAAAGGGCATCCTTTCATGAAAACGGTCGTTCTTATCCCTGGTCCGTCATGAACAGAAAATTTCTGGATGTTGAATATTATCCCGGATACTTCCGTATTTATCATGGTTCTATCGTGATAAAGAACGCTAAAACGACTGCTCCGTCCTGGCGATTATTTCGTCCTGCACCTCCGGCGCCAGAAGGACAAAATAGGCGCTGTATCCCGCGACCCTGACAATCAGATCTTTGTAATCTTCAGGATGTTCCTTTGCCTTCTTGAGCGTCTCAGCATCGAGAATGTTGTATTGAATGTGGAGCCCGCCGTTCCTGAGAAATGTCTCGGTAAAATCTGCCAGTTTTTCGGCAAATCCTTCACTCTTGAAAAGTGAGAGAGGGAATTTCTGATTCAAAACCGCTGTCTTGGCATCGGAAAAATCCGCTTTCAAAGCTGAATTACATACGGCAGTCGGCCCGTTCGTGTCGGCACCCTGTGTCGGCGACAGAGAAGCATCCGCAAGCGG
Organism: Dehalococcoidales bacterium; assembly: GCA_016932435.1. Next base: position 48,376 of record JAFGCW010000005.1, read on the forward strand.
AAGCCCGGATTCCCTGCCGTTAGCCAGCGCTCCTACGCCTTTCCCACCGTAATAGTGCCATGTCAGTCCCTGGCGTATGATCGTATATTTAGACCCGAATGGGGTAACTTTATCCTTCAGGTATTTCGGAATCAGTTTTCCTACATCTCTGACCATGAAATCGGCTTCGTCTATGTCATTGCCGTATTTCGGCGCATCAAGACACATCTTCCGGATTTCCTGTCCGCGCTTACCTTCAAAATTATTGTCTAAGGCCTCGAGTAGTTCGCCCATCGTTAAAACCTTGTCATCGTAGACCAGTTTCTTTATTGCCATCATTGAATCTGCCGCAGACACATGGCCACGATCGATTACATCCCATACAGGATGATCTGCCGGATCAGCCATCTGTCCGCCCATCATAATATCGTAGCCGTTCTCAAGACAGCCTGTAGAAAAGGTCGAATGCAGGGGTACTCTCCATGTGGATAATTCAGCTGCATGCGCGATATGGTTTCTATGAACGAATCGTTCTACTACATACGCAGCCTGCTTCTCCATCGCCTGAAACAATTCATCGAATGTCTTGAAATTTCTCGGCTCGCCGGTCTCAAGACCGATCATTTTACCCGTCATCGGTGCAACACCGTTATGCAGTGTGATATCCAGCAGCAATGCAACATTAATATATGATATCGCCTTGCAGTGATATCCCTGGTTCTTGGGGTGAGCGTAGGAACATCCCAGATATGCATGATCTCTGGCATCCTCTACCGGTACGCCCCTGTCCATAAAATACCGGGTGGTGGTATCGCCATTAATAAACTGCGGATGTCCTGCGCCGGTTATTTTGTTTGTCTCTATGGCTTTCATCATAGCCCAGCGGGGAACGCCATCATGCCAGGTGAAGGTAAAATGAGGTTCGGCATATTTCAGCAATCCTACCATATGTAAGAAGAGGTAAGTAAGCTCGTTACTGGCATCACTGCCGTCACGTCTCATACCGGCAAGTGTAATATTCGATATTTTGTTTGTCTGGACGGCTTCTCTCATCAAGACCTGAGCACATTGCTCCCTGCGTCCAATAAGTGTTATCAAGCCTCCTACCAGGTCGGCGGCTTTTTCTATTGTGATTTTCCCTTCATCGATATCTTTCTTAAAATAAGGGTAAAGGCACTGGTCCAGCCTGCCAATATAATCACCGATTCGTCCGTTTTCCAAAACCTTGGTCAGTTCGACAAACGATACTGTCTGTACGGCTTCATGAAAACTAGACGGCGGATTTTCAGGAACCGTTTCGCAGACTTTAGCTATCTCTTCAAGCTCAGCCCGTCTTTCCGGATCCTTTTCTTTTTCCGCCTGCATTCTGGCTTCTCTCGCATAATTACGCGCAAAGGCAATAACACCTTCGGATACGTTAATTACAGACCGCCAGAACCAAATCTTCTCAGGATCTTCTACTCCTGATTTCTCGGCATTTGCCAGTCTCTCTCTGGTTTCTGATATTATCCCTTTCAGTCCCTTGGCAAAAACTTCGTCGTAATAGGTAATTCCATATCCCGGAGGAGCGTAATGGTAAGGAGCCTGTCCCCTCGCATCGGTGACATCATCCTGCCAGGTGCCAAATACCGAATGGTTCAACTGTTCTTCGAGATCGCGATTTGTCTTTCCCTTAAAATACCTGCTGTTCTCAATCAAAGCTCGTTCGTCTTCTTCATCTAAAACCCCGATAACATTCAGACCGCCCATGGTAATCTGGCCTTTATCGGACTCCGGCAGCAGTTCCAGTATCAGGTTGGAATCATAGTTGATCATCGCATAAGAACCGCGAAAGTGCCTGGTAATACTTCCTACTACCAGTTCGTTTTCAAACACGGGTGTAGGTATATTCCCCAGGACTTTTTTTACCGCTTTTGAGATGCGAATCTCTATCGGCTGTCCTTCGGTCTCCCGCCATGATTCGGCGTAGTAAGTTCCACGCTCGCTGGCAAGACGTGGAGTGTCGTTAAGATACTTGTTTTTAAGACCTTTAAGCCTATCGTTCATTTTCAGGTTATCGATTTCAGTCAAAATATTCGTGTTTATTTCATATCCTGTTTGTGTTTCGATTGCCATTTCTTTACCACCTTTTCACCGGTCAACATCATAAACTCATTCAACTCACTTGCTACACGGTAAGAGATTCGATTACCGATACAGCCTGGAATCCATCAGCTCCATAACCATCTGCGCCGATTTTATCAGCATATTCCTCGGAAACAGGCGCTCCACCGATAACGACCTTTACACTGTCTCTGATTCCCGCATTTTTAAGAGCGTTGATTGTATCCTCCATATGCGCCATAGTACTCGTGAGAAGAGCCGAAAGACCAAGTATCTCAGGCTTTTCTTCTCTTACCGCAGCAACAATCGCATCCGGCTCGATGTCATTTCCCAGGTCTTTTACTGTATATCCGGCCCCTCTTAGTAAGATAGATACGATGTTCTTTCCTATATCATGCAGGTCACCTTGTACAGTGGCAATGAGTATCTTTCCTTTTGATTTCATACCACTTCCTTCAAGATACGGTTCAAGCATTTCCATTGCTGCTCCTACCGCTTCGGCTGAAGCAAGCATGTCCGGGATAAAATATTCTCCAGCTTCAAATTTTTCGCCGACAAGACTCATTCCCTTCGTTAGACCTTCGTTTATAATTTCTTTCACATCTATTTTTTGGGCAAGGGCTTCCTCGACAAGCTCGGTAACAGCCGGCTGTCCAACCATCCCTTCATCCATTCCTTCGTCATCCTGGGTTACTCTCCCCTGGATGACATTCGCTCTTATCTGGTCAATGATACTCTCAGTCATTTATTCCTCCAAATATTATCCGTTCTTTAACCTTGTCAGTAAACCAGGTGTCGTATCGTATATTTTATCGATAATATCATTCTCGATATGGTTATACGGTAGTTGCATTATCTCACCGGTTTTTTCTATAGCCCGGAGTAATGTATCATCAGTCATTTCCTTATTTTCGAAAGGATACTGCGGTGCAATCTCTCCAGTTCTTAAAGCCGTCCTGGCGAATCTGGTAAACAGCTTTGTAGATGATGTCATTACCTTACTCATCTGGCTCATAACGTCATTTACCGATTCTTCTGTAATCCGGGGTTGAGATGCCAGTCTCTTAATAATACTTATGTGGGCATCATCAAGAACCGCCTGTATGGGGCAGAAAGTACTGGTTTTTTCAAGCAGTCCGAAAGCGTAGTGAAGGTATTGCGGACCGGCAAGAGTGATCATTATCTGCGAGAAAAGTCTTTCTACCGATGACTGTATTCCTGGTACTTTCACGTCCGAAACACCACCCGAGGAATAACAGGGGATCCCGTAATACCGTGCCATCTGCACACAGTCGATGTTAAACTGGCTGAATTCAGGAACGCCATAGGAGTCATGCAAGTCGGTCATATTCGCCCGTCCTGGAACACTCCCATATAACACCGGAGTTCCCTTATTGACAAGCTGAGCCAGTGTTATCCCCGCAAGTATCTCGGCATTTATCTGAGCGACGATGCCGGTTTCAATTATCGGAGCGGTGGATCCACCCTGTGGAGCACTCGATATCACCAGGGGGATTCCTCTTCTCGCTACCTCAATGGTTTTCTCAGTGGTATCATCAACGAACTGCAGAGGACTCTTGATAAGAGAGGTAATAATCGATATTATCGGGTTATCTTTAAATTTTTCTTTGCCGCCAGCGATAATATGCACCATATTCATCAGGTTATCGAGTTGTGCCAGATCAGTGAGACCCGCCATCACATGCTTGGATGTGTTGTTCAAAGATATGAAGAACTTATTCACATCCTTGTTAGAATCGTTAATATCATCATCCTGGATATTCACGCACCGCAGGAATCCATCCCATGAATCAAGGTTCTCACAAAGATGGGCTGCTTTCGCCAGCCTTTCCGTGTTTCCTTTTTCGGACCGAAATACCGGTATTTTGATTTCCAGTGGCGAATCGCTTTTATTGACGAAAGACTCGATATCAGCTTCCAGCCAGTTATTCGTCTCGGATCCTGAAGCAAAATGCACCATGGGCTGACCGGCATCCAGTAAAAGGCAGTTGTCTTCATTCCTTGCACCTAATTTAACCTTTGAGGGTGCAGTCTCCGCCGCATTCATTACCATCTTTTCAGGAATTCTTAGAATCCAACTCGGGTTTTCTTCAGCCTTTACTTCCGTAACATCGGCTCCTGACGCGGAGAATATCTCTGCAGCGTCTCTATTAAAACAGGTGATCCCCGGATTTTTTAGAATATCCATCGATGTCCGGTGCACCCGTTTTATTTGTTCTTCATTAAGTCTCTTGTACGGTACTACCAGTACGCCTTGACGTGCCACTCTCGTACCTCCTAATCTACTATCCTTCCATTGCGATGAGCCCGCATATATGCTCTCGCTGAACTCTCTTTTCCGGTTAACAACTTGATGATAGTAACCATACTCATCATTTTCTTATCCAGCGGGTCCATTATAGCTGCGTCGAGTCCTGCCTGGGCTGCCATCAACAGGAAAGCCCTGTTCACCAGTTTTCTGTTCGGAAGACCGTATGATATATTACTCAAGCCTACCACGGTATTCGTTCCGGGATATCGTCTCTTTATCTCTTTAACAGTATCAAGCGTCACTTTCCCCTGCTGCGAGTCGACCGATACAGGGAGGACAAGCGGATCGAAATACACTTTGTCTTCTCTAATACCCATTCCGGTGAGTGTGTTCAATATCATTTCGCAGGCATCAAGACGATCATTGACATTATCAGGTATTCCTTCGCTGCCCATAGCCAGAGCAACCAGGCCGGAATTCTTTTCAGCCGCAATGGGACCGATTGTATTCAGTCTGGCTGATTCCGCGGTAACCGAATTTATTAGCAGATTACCTTCACCATATACACTAATTCCGGCTTCTATTATTCCCGGGTCATCACTGTCGATGGCGAGAGGTTTTTCCGTAACAGCTTTTACGGTGTTGACCAGCCATTTCATCGATTCAATCCCGGAAGTCTCTTCGCCACTGCCGTTCCCGGCATTTATATCAATGAAATCCGCTCCTGCAGTATCCTGTGCCCTTGCCAGTTCTATAATGAAATCGGAGTTTCGATTAATAATAGCTTCTCCGACCGCTCTATTAGAGGCGTTGATTTTTTCACCAATTACTAACATGATATCAGCCTGTTATTCCCGGTATTTCCGCTCGTATCTTTTGTTCAATATCGCCGGGTAAACGGTAACCGTCACCTTCCTCAATTTGTTTCACAATCTCAGCAGCTTTTTCCCACGTCACAGGTTTACCCTTTGATTCCCAGTCTTCGCGGCTTTCTCTATCACTCAACAGCGGCTGATAATGCTCGCTGCGCATATACTTTCGTGTATGTTTCGATGTAACGAAATTACCTCCCGGTCCCACCTGGCTGATAAGGTCATAAGCCAGAGTATCGTCATCTACTCTTATTCCTTCCACGGCTCTCATCATCATCCCGATAATTTCATTATCGATGACAAATTTCTCATAGCTGACCGTCATGGCAAACTCCATTAGTCCGGCGCTATCATGTATGAAATTCGCACCGGCAAGTCCGCACAATAGAGTCGTAATTGCTGATTCATAGCCGCTCTGTGAATCCAGAACCTTTGAATCCGTCATACCGCCGGTAGCATAAAACGGCAGTTTATAATACTGCGCCATCTGTGCGCCGGCAGCATTCAGCAAACCCATCTCAACGGAACCTGCAAGATACCTGAGATCTCGAAGATCTGTATTTGTCGCAACCGATCCGAATATTGCCGGTGTTCCCGGATTTACTATCTGCGACAGCACAACGCCCATAAGCGAGTCTACGGTTTGCACTACCAGGTTGCCTGCAAGCGTTACGGGTGACGTAGCACCGCAAAGCGGTTCCGAAGGGCAGATTACCGGTATTCCTTTCTTCGCGATTGTTATCAGAAGGTCACCGTAATGCGCATCCATTTTCAACGGACTCATTACACAGGCTATCATGGATACCAGCGGTCGCCGTCTTAATGCTTCCGGCGAACCGGCTATCATTTCCGCCATCCTGATAACCTGCTTGACACCGTCTATGGTATATACTCCACCCATTATATGCTTGTAAGTATTCGATAAACCGGCAAAAAAGCGATTTACATCCACCTGTTCCACCGGCAGTTCACTGGGATAGGTCGGCAGCATGTAAATATGGATATTCTCAAGATGATCGACAAGTTTACCGATCTTTTTCAGATCCTCAACAGTCGCCAGACGCTTGTTTTCCGTATCGGGTTCATATACATAAAGAGCGGTACCACCGGTACCGGCATAAACCTTGTTTCCACCGAGAATTACATCGTTACTTTCTTCCTTGCCGCATAAATGAACTTCGGAAGGTACCATTTCAAGTAATTCCATCACCTTCGAAGAAGGCATTCGAATCACGTTTTCACTTTCTGTATCGGTTGCTCCTGCTTCTTTGAAATACTTCAATGCTTCCTGTGAATTTACCTGGAATCCTACTTCTTCGATTACTTTCATTACCGTCTGGTGAATCCGGTCCACATCTTCGTTTGACAGCGGTTTATATGAACCGCCGGCAATTCCTCGTCGGGTCATTAAATTAATCTCTCCTCCCTGGACATTCTTTTCTAATACAAGTAATACACGGGTTGTATTCCTCAACGCCGCTGTCCGTATCACCGATACCGATAATGCCGGATACCGATTTTCTCGGAATCATTAGACAATCATCGGTAAGACTTACTCCTGCCGTATCGTCATGGAGTATCTTAAAAATCATTTCCTGCTGATTTACATTCCAATCACAATATCCCGGGCTGAAACGCCTGCTTATACGCTGGTTGCGCATTGCAGCAACATTCTTTATTCTATCTTCGATTAGACCCGCCATCTGTTCGGCTGCTCCTGATCCTATTGCATCAAGAACCGTGGCTTGTAATACAAGACCGTTCTCGCTCAGGTAATCGACCATTTCTTCGAGATGATCACCGATTGTCAAAATAAATACAGCTAACTTATCACATTTTTTACACAGCCTGGATATCACCTTACTTTCCAGGATAATTGAGTCACTTAAATAAACACGATTACCATCAACTGACTCGATATTATGAAATGTATACGAATAGGTCGATTCAATCAGGTTGTGATAATTTTCTATATAATCGTCAACAAGGTTTTTTATACGCGCTGAAGGCTCGTAATCGCCCTCATATCCTATATGGTTGAATATATTTTTACTGTCAATATCTATAATCTGTGCTGTTTTAATAGCTTCCAACGAAAAAATTCTCCTCTCAGGTAGCATTAACAAAATGAGATAATTAGAGGTAATATAAGGAATCCTGAGAAATTTTGAGGGAAATAGGCATAGAGAGATAATTCTATATTAACTATAGGGGCTTAAAGCGCGCCGGAAGTGGCGTAAGAGTGGTGTTTTGAGGTTAATACAGTTACTTTTAAAGGCGCTTTTTGATAATATTTCCGGACTAGTTTTCTATTATTCTTACCGCACTCTTGCGAGAATTTTGATAATAGCCCCCGGATAATGTGCCTATCCTGTTCGTCAGGTATAACTACCGCCTTGAAAAATAATTTTGTATTCCTCCCTCCTTAGGTGTAGCTACAAAATTACTGTGTCTCATCTTAACATGATATCACGTCTATGTCTAATGCTGACTTGGGTAGTTGCTATAGTGGCAACCTTATAGGTCTCCAGTTAACCTACTGACCTGTCCTCGAATTACCGCTCCTTAATCCATATCAACGGGTCTTAACCGGTATAACTAAGGATTAGGCATAGATTATTTTTTACTATCACGCCTGTGGAATATATTATGTAACATAGAATCACTATACCGATTATCCGGTCTGAGGTATCCTTAACAGCACTTTAATATTGTCTTCCTTGTTCGTTAAAAGTTTTTCAAATCCTTCTTCCACTGCGTCAGCTAAAGAGACAACAGATGTAATTAATTTATCAGCATCAATAGTCTTATCAGCCAGGAGTGAAATGGCCGTGCTTGCTTCATCCACATAAATCGGACTGCCTATCATCGTTTTCTGATTATACATTACACTCAAAAAGTCCACTTCACCGCGTTGATCGAAAACGCCCTCGATTACAGCCGTTCCCCCATTACGTACCAGATCAAGTGTCAATTGAGGTGTTTCCGGGTGACCAACACACTCGAAAGCAACATCTACACCGAGTCCTCCTGATAATTCCTTTACCTGCTGAACACTATCTCCTTCAGTCAAATAGGTTACCGTCGATACACCCATCGATAACGCTCTTTTTCCTCTTCCTTTATGTTTGGCCACCAGGTGAATCTCCGAGGCTCCTGCTGCCTTCGCGGCCAGCAGTGTACAAAGCCCGATAATACCGTCGCCGACAATCGCTACCTTATCACCAAGAGCAACATTTCCGATTCTAACGGCATGCACAGCTACCGCTATAGGTTCGACGATAGCTCCGGCTTCATCTGAGACCGAGTTAGGCAGCTTGTATAAGGCATATTCAGGCGACACCAGATATTCCGCCATACAGCCGTTTTTATGTAGCCCGGTAAACTGCAAGTTGGAACAAACATTGTACATGTGCCGCTTACAGTAATAGCATTCTCCACAGACCCAGTATCCTACACCGGACACTCTCTCACCAGGCGTAAAAGCAGTAACACCCTCGCCCAGTTCTACTACCACACCGGCGAATTCATGCCCTATCGTTACCGGAGCGTCGTCGCCGTTAATAATACACGGTCCTGAAGCATATTCTTTCAGGTCGGTCCCGCAGATACCGGCAAGGTTAACCTTTATCTTGACTTCTCCCGGTCCTGGCGAAGGCTCGGAAACATCCTCATACCGCAGGTCTTTTCTCCCGTACCATCTTAGTGCTTTCATTACTCACCACCCGGATTTCTTTTTTCTATAGGCGAAGTAATTATCGATAAACCTGATGTCGAATGTCAACCGTAATTCATGCGTGATTGACAGCTCATTCCGTAACCCATACAATTTCAGAAGGTAAGTATAACAACAGCATCATACCGGTATAAATATGACAACAATAAAGTATCATTCCACATCGGTTATATCTAGTATCTTGTTTATTTTCATTTTTTTACTTTCCTGCGCGCCCGCTGACAACAGTGACATTCATGATACATCATCACAAGAGGAAAACGAGACCAATGATAACTTAAATACACCGGTTGAGACTGAAACCTTCCAGGGAAATCACGACCGTCTCGAATCTATCCCTGATGACGCAGTCAAGATGACGCCCGAACAGGACCTGTACCCGCCAATTCTCCATTCCGACGAATTCGTTAAGCCCGTGCCTATGCCGTGGCCTATCAATACAGCCGGTGGAGAAGACTCTCCCTTTATCATGCCTGACGGGAAAATCTTCTATGTCTTTTTTACTCCTGATGTCGGTGTCCCTGTAGAACAGCAGGTCCTGGACGGTGTTACCGGGATCTATAGATCGAATCTGCTTGAAAATGGAAGCTGGAGTGAACCTCAAAGAGTTTCTCTTGGTAATGGTCTTTCTCTTGACGGCTGTGCCTTTGTCCGGGGAAACAGAATGTGGTTCTGTTCCGTTCGTGAAGGTTATAACGGCATTCACTGGTTTACCGCTGAAAACACAGATGGACAATGGCATAACCTCAAGTTTTCAAATCTGAACCTCCTTGAAGGTTATGAAGTCGGTGAACTGCATATCACCTCGGATGGAAGTGAACTGTATTTTCATTCATCCCGTCCCGGGGGACTGGGGGGATATGATATCTGGATGTGTCGGAATGTCGATGGTGAATGGCAAGAGCCGGTTAATATTGAAATAGTAAATTCACCGGATACTGATGGTTGGCCGTACGTCTCTCAGGATGGACGCGAACTCTGGTATACACGTTTCTACAAGGGTAGCCCGGCTTTATTCAGGTCCATCAGAATAAATGAAGAGTGGCAGGAACCGGAACTGATCGTCTCTCAATTCGCCGGAGAGCCAACTTTAGATAACGCAGGAAATCTATATTTCACGCATCATTATTACGAAAACGCTGTGATGCTAGAAGCTGATATATACGTAGCTATGAAGAAGTGATGTCCCGCTTTACTTCCGGGTATACTTGTGGAAAAGATTGAATTCTGCCCGGTCGGGGCCACCGATGTTTAGTGCTAAGAGAGGAGGTCTTTCTTAGGCAATTTCAATAATCCTCATCGGTAACCCCGGCTAAGCAGAATCCTGTATACCGTAATAAAAAACGCCCCTGAAAAGGGGCGCTCTTTTACCTGTCAGCATCTCCTTTCCAGATACGGGAGGCGTCACCGTTTCCAGTAACACCCTCATAGCCTTGGCTATTCGGCTGAACTCCATGACCGGTTTATTACGGATTTAGGCGGTCAGCTCGGAGAAATCATATTCGATTGTTAACGATTTGAGTTTAGAATATACGGTCTTGTTTGTCAACAATTCAAATCGTATTGACCGTTTCTCTAACCTAATTAAAGAAATCACGGACAACATCGAATTCCTGGGGAAGCAATCCTAATACAATAGGAAACGTATCCAGCAGGAATTCAGCGATGAATGATTCTGTCAGCATATCAGGGCCGAAAAACTTTTCCCATGTAGCTAAAATTGCACCCAGGAATATCATACCGATAAAAAATCCAAATACGGCGCCGCCGGCAGTGTTTACCCATCCCAGCATAATCACCTTGATGAAAGTCTTCAGCAGTTTCGCCGCTACAGCTGCAATTATGAGAATAACAACCAGAATCAACACGTAGGCAACCACGTTAGCAATATCCGGGTTGTCTATAAAACCCAAAATACCTGCCAGTTGCTTATAAAAACTCCCTGCCAGGATTACACCTATAACAAGACCGACCAGTGATAGGACAGCTTTTATAAGACCCTGTTTCAGTCCAATAAACGTCGGAATTACAAGAGCCACCAGAAGTATTATATCCAGCCAGTGCATCTTTCTCCTCCGTCCTTATTTCCTAATAATATAGCACAATATTTCAAGATTAGATATAGTCTCGTATCAAGACAATATTCAGACCATAATCTCTCGCAGGTAACTACCGGCTCAGCTTTACGGATATAAATGAATACGATAAAATCGACGTAATACATAGGAGGTGTTCGATGACTGAAAAAGACCGGAACGACTATTATGAAGAACAGGAGAAATTAAAACAGCAAATCGAAGAGAAGCATGGCAAAACTACGGAACAGCTATATGAAGAGAGAGACAAGCGTGCAAACGACGTTATAGACCTGAACGTTCCTGACAGAATCCCTTTAACGATTAATGCAGATTTCGCCAGTTATACGGATGTACCGCGTTCGGCAGCTTATTATGATCCGATAGCTTTTAAGAAAGCGACAAGGTACGTTAATGTAACATTTGAACCTGACCTTGTTTTTCCCGGTTTGCCCACATCCGGCGCGGCTTTCGAAGCACTCGGAGTGACCAACAGACTCTGGCCCGGCGGACCTCTGCCAGCAGATTATCATTACCAATTCGAAGAAATGGAATTCATGAAAGAAGACGAATACGAAATGTTCTTCGAAGATCCGACGGATTTCATGATAAGACGTTTCCTTCCCAGGATGTACGAATCTTTAGCCCCCTTGATGGACCTTCCACCACTGGGAATGATGATGCAGGGCTTTGAGGGTATGACCCCTGTTTTCGCTACGCCTGAGTTCAGAAAGGTTGCGGAAGTGCTGGCAAAAGCCGGAGATGAAACGCAGAAATTCAGAGATTTAATCGGAAACTCCTATGATGATCTAGCATACCTCGGTTTTCCTCCTTTTTCCCAACTGGGACTTGGCGGCATCGGAGGAGCCCCATTCGACACTGTATCCAGCTTCCTGAGAGGAATGAAAGGCTCCATGCTCGATATGTACCGGCAGCCGGATAAACTTATCCGGCTTTGCGATATGATACTCGACCGGCGAATTGCCCAGGCAGTTAAACCTGAACCGCAGCCGAACGGCAGGCCAAGGAGAGTCGGGATGCCGTTATGGCGTGGTGATAAGTCATTCATGTCACAGCAGCAGTTTGAAAAATTCTACTGGCCTGGTCTGAGAAGAGCGATGCAGGCAGTAATCGATCTCGGTGGAGTCCCAATACCTTTCTTCGAAGCGGAATTCGGAGATCGACTGGAACGACTTTACGAGCTGCCGAAAGGAAAAGTAATCGTTTCAATCGAATATGAAGACCTGCCCAAGGCTCGCGAAATTCTCACGGGCCATCATTGTATTCTTGTAAGGGGACCATTCTCTCTAGAAAAAGCATCTCCTCGCGAAGTGATCGACTGTTACAAAGATATATTTGACAGGTTCGGAGAAGGCGGCGGTCTGATGATGAACGTTCGTCTACCCGATAACATAGGAGCTGATGAAATTATCCCGATGCTGGACGAGATCAGAGAATACGTCAGGTACTAGTCACTCTATATTGAGAATATAACAGGAGGTAAGAATGAAGATCCTCGCAATATCCTGCAGTCCGCGAAAAAATGGGAACACCGTCGCTATACTCGAGGAAGTACTCCGCGGCGCCCGTGAAAAAAACGCTGACGTAGAACTTTACAGTGTATCTGGCAAGAATCTCCAGCCCTGTGACGGTTGCTGGGTGTGTGCCAATTCAGGGAAGTGCCACATTAACGATGATATGCAGGAACTGTACGAAAAGATTATACTCGCTGATGGATTAGTGTTCGGAACCCCTATTTATTTCTGGAGTATGACCGCCCAGGCAAAATCTATCCTTGACCGGACAATAGCATTGAATCAGCCGGGGCGAAACCTGACAAATAAAGTAGCCGGAGCAGTAGCGGTGTGCGGAAGTCTTGGTCTTGTCGATGCATTGAAGGATTTCAGTTACTTTTTTATTCAGCGTCGAATGCTTCCGGCAAACCAGGTATCCGCGTACCTGACCAACCCGGAACAACTGAAGGAAATGGATCAATGTAGAAAAGCAGCATATCAACTCGGTGAACAAATAGTTACCCTTGTCGAAATGGATTTTAAATATCCGGAAGAGTATATTCAGGGCCACGGTGCGTATGGTACACATACCAGATAATAAGGAATATCTCAGGAGGTGAGAAAATGACGAATCAAACTCCGTTCAACTGGCAGGATGCGTTGACCAAGAATATGCCTGAATTGATGAAACATGTCGATCCGATCAGGCAGGAAACAGGTGCCGATGGCGCGTTGCCGGCGAAGACCAAAACCTTGATGATGATGCTTGGCGATGCGTTACTCGGTCATGCCGAAGGAGTCGCTAATATCGCCCGTGGGGCCAGGGCTGCCGGCGTTACCGAAGAAGAGATTAAAGAAACCGTAGCAATCGCGTTTATTATGGGAGGATTACCCGCTCTTATTACTGCATCGAACGCATTCAGAAAGTAAGGTTAAATCAAAAACATGAAGTAAATCCGGGTGAGTTGTACCGGTATTTACTTCTGTATATTTTTTTGATATTGTTCCTTATGACTCATTTGAATAGACGTGCAGTTGATGTAACCCAGTGTATGTGGTATGTTATTATCACTTTATTCACGTGTTACCAGTCGGAATTCAGATACTAATCAAAGTTCCCCTTGAGAAAAGATTTGACCAGTCGTTGGCTTATTAACATCTTCAACCAGCAGTCACCTCCAGCTAAAGAGGATGCGTATGGACCAAGAAATAATACTGGTTCTCATCGTTCTGGCAATAACCGCCATTTTGCTGGTCATTGATATTATTCGTATCGATATTGTCGCTATTCTATGCATGCTTACACTCGGATGGACCGGTGTACTGGAACCCCTTGAAACGCTTGAAGGATTTTCTTCGAATGCCGTTATCTCCATGGTGGCAGTAATGTTCATGGGTAGAGGCATAGCCAGCACCGGCGTAATGGATAAATTATCACGTTTTATCATAAACACAGTAGGAAACAGCGAATCCAGAATAGTAGTTACAGTGTCATCGACGGTAGGTCTCTTATCCGGTTTCATTCAGAATGTTGGAGCTGCTGTTCTTTTTCTCCCCTCACTATTAAATATTTCACGACGTCAAAAAATTCCTGTATCGAGACTGATTATGCCGGTCGGTTTCGCAGCGATTCTCGGAGGAGCACTCACCTTGATCGGTTCAAGCCCGATGCTGCTCGTAAACGACTTCCTGGTAAATTCTTCTCTTAAAAGATATATGCTCTTTTCCGTTACTCCCGTTGGATTGGCCATACTGTTTTCAGGGATCGCCCTTTTTTACTTTTTCGGGAAATATCTCCTTCCAAAAACCTCTCCGGATAAAACAAGCATATCATCACAGCAAAAAATCATCGATCAGTGGCATTTACCTTATATTGTGTGGCATTACCTGATCCCTTCGGGCAGCCGCCTAGAAGGTCTACTGATCGAAGAAAGCGGAATATGGAAAAACTACAACATCAACATTCTGGCAATATCACGAGGGAAAATAATGGAATACGCTCCGTGGCGAGAGACAAGGTTCGAGTCCGGTCAGACAATCGCTCTTATGGGATACGAACCTGATGTCCAGCGGTTTGCCACTGATTATGGACTGGTTCAGGGCACCAGGAAAGGTACCCTTCAGGTTGTGGAAGACCCCGTCAGTACGGGTTTTGCCGAGATACTGGTTCCTCCGAATTCTCAAATAGTAGGTCAGACTCTGAGAGAATTCAATATCCGCAGGCGTTATAAGATCGAACCTATTTTACTCTTCCACAAGGGCGAAAGAATACCCGGTGACTTCTCTGACATAGAGATTTCTGCGGGTGATATATTCGTTGCGCATGGTCTCTGGGAAAGTTACGCTGCCCTGAAAAAGAGCAGTGATTTTCATATGATAACCCTGATAGAAACAGTAGATCAGAACAAGTCCAAGACATGGGTAGCACTCTTCTGTTTCCTTCTGGCAATTGGACTGGCAATGGCGGGATTTACAATCTCTCTGGCTTTTCTTACAGGCGCAATGGGTATGATACTTACCCGGGTGATCAGTATTGATGATGCCTATAAATCGATTGACTGGAAAGTAATATTCTTTGTAGCAGGCCTTATTCCATTAGGAATAGCGATGCAGAAGTCAGGAACGGCGGAATACCTGGCTACTTCGATTATGTCATTGATACAGGGAAGCCATGTACTTATTATTCTCTTTTCGATCACGTTGATTTCAACTGTTTTCTCACTCTTTATGTCAAACGTGGCAGCCACCGTGATTATGGCCCCCCTTGTTATCAATATGGGACAGATAGCAGGGATTGATCCACGCCCACTGGTTCTGCTTGTAGCGATATCCTCCGGAAATTCATTTATTCTCCCAACCCACCAGGTTAATGCCCTGTTTAAGACTCCGGGAGGATATCGAAATCTTGATTATCTGCGTGCTGGTGGAATATTAACCATATTATTCACCGTAGTCGCAGTTTTATTTTTCTATTTTTTCTATGTATGAATATAAAAAAGTAAAAGGAGTATCGCATGCTATTGAAACATTTTTTTCTGGAAAAGGTTGCCCACAGTTCCTATATTCTGGCAGGTAATAAAACATGTGCGGTGGTGGATCCCAGACGCGACGTGGATATCTATATCGACGAAGCAAGAAGAATGGGTTTTAAGATAACCCATATACTGGAAACTCATCTTCATGCCGATTTTATCTCGGGTCACATCGAACTTGCCGAAAAAACAGGGGCAACTATCTATGCCCCGAAGTCAGCTAATTGTGAATTCGAGCACGTAGGAGTGTCCGAGGGAGACAGTATAAAATTCGAAGATCTACGACTCGATATTCTCGAAACACCGGGGCATACCCCCGAACATATAGTCTATGTTGTAACTGATCTCTCCAGAGGAAGCGCTCCGATAAGCGTTTTCGTCGGAGACGTCCTCTTCGTAGGAGATGTGGGAAGGCCTGACCTGTTTCCGGACAGAGCAGAGGAGCTTGCCGGTAAACTGTACCACAGTCTCTTCGATAAGCTCATGAAGTTGCCGGACTACTGTGAAGTATACCCGACTCATGGAGCCGGTTCACTATGTGGAAGGGCAATCGGAGCGAAATGGCGAACGACCATCGGCTATGAACGCAATTTCAATGCAAGCCTGCAAATTCACAGTGAAAGTGAATTTATCGAGTCACTTACGACAAACATGCCACCCGCTCCTGACCATTTCAGCCGATGCAGTGACATTAACCGTAAAGGCCCGGCAACCCTGTCATCACTGCCGCTGGTCGAAGAATTAAATCCTGTTCTCTTCCGTGAACAAATGCAGAACCCGAACAATGTTGTTCTTGATGTGCGGAGTTATGCCGCTTTCGGCGGATTCCACATCCCGGGAGCCTGGCATCTTGATCTTCAGGGGAATTTCCCGACCTTTTCGGGGTGGATGATGCCTCCAAATAAAGACATTTTACTGACAGCCTATGAGCATGAAGAAGCTGTCGCTGCAACCCTCTGGGCTCGAAGAGTAGGAGTAGATAGAATCAAAGCTACCTTGACCGGGGGGATGGTTGCCTGGGCAACAAACGGTTATAGGATCGACCATGTGCATATGGTCTCCGGCGAAGGATTATACGAACAGATGTCATCCAGCCCCGAACCTATCGTTCTGGTCGATGTCCGTACCCCTCTTGAATTTGCTGACACACATATAGATGGAGCGATAAATATACCGGCTCCGGAATTACGTACGCGATATACTGAATTACATCCGGAGAAACCGACATACCTTATCTGCAGTACCGGGAATCGTTCCAGTCTGGCAGCAAGCATCTTGTTGCAGAAAGGATTCGAAGAAGTCTACAACGTAGCCGGAGGTATGACAGGATACAGTGCAGCCGGTCATGGCAAGCAATGTAAAGTATGCGTGAATCCGCATGGTCCAAGGTTTGCTACGTTACCCTTTTAACTAAATTATAAGGAGGGAAGCATGAACTGGTTTACAGAAACAGTCTGGTCTCCTTATGCCGTGGGTATAGGCATTGGCATTTTAAGCTGGTTTACCTGGCTTATTTCCAGTAAACCCATTGGCTGCTCCACATCTTACTCACGCACCGCAGGGATGCTGGAAAAGTTGTTCAGGGGGAAAAAGGTTGACGAAAAGTTATATTACCAGGATGTAAAACCCATAGTTGACTGGCAATGGATGCTGGTAGTGGGTATGATATTCGGTGCTTTGATTTCATCCTTGTTATCGAATGATTTTTCATGGCAGTGGATCCCATCAGTCTGGTCATCGAGTTTTGGTGATGAACTCTGGCTTCGACTCGTTGTGGCTGCCGCCGGTGGTATTTTACTTGGTTTCGGATCCCGGTGGGCGGATGGTTGTACCAGCGGACATGGCATAAGCGGAACCATGCAGATGGCCGTATCAAGCTGGATATCAGCTATCTGTTTCTTCGTTGGCGGTATCATTCTGGCGCAATTACTTTTTAAAGTGATCGTTTGAAGGGGATTGGAGGAACGTAATGAAAGGAAAAAGAACACAGCTTGCCTGGGGATTTCTGTTCGGTATAATATTCGGATTTTTACTGCAGAAAGGAGGTGTCACAAAATATGATGTCATCATCGGGCAACTCCTTCTCACTGATTTTACCGTCCTGAAAATAATGCTTACAGCGGTAATAACAGGAATGATAGGTATACACTTCATGCAAAGCCGGAAATGGATTGATCTGCATGTTAAAGCCGGATCAATCGGGATGAACGTAATCGGAGGATTAATATTCGGTTTCGGTTTCGCGCTTCTCGGGTACTGCCCGGGCACTATAGCAGGAGCAGTAGGGAACGGGTACCTGGATGCTACTGTTGCCGGACTCACGGGGATAATTCTTGGATCAGGTATTTACGCTGCGGTTTATCCCAGACTAAAGACTAATGTACTGGAATGGGGTAATTACGGGGACTTAACGCTGCCGAGATTATTAAAGACAAATACCTGGGTGGTGATTGCACCTCTCGCGGCAATATTGATAATTTTGATGTACTTCCTGGAACAGGCGGGACTTTAGTATTCACCGTCATGATTATATTTCTATACTAAAAATTACTAAAGGTAAGTTAAATCTGAACGATTACTCATTCAAATCAGATACCGTATCAGAAATTCCTGAGTTAAGGAGTGAGTGAAACGATGCAACAGATACTGGATATAATAACACTTGTTATAGCTTCCATAGCTGGTCTGGTAATCATTTATGGAGTCATACTCGGCATCATAGAGCTGGTACAGGTAGAATGGCAGAGATTCAGGACCAGAGAAGTAGAGAAATCCTTCACTTTTGAGAAAATCCGAAATGACATCGGATTCCATTTATTACTCGGGCTCGAATTCCTAATTGCTGCCGATATAATAAGGACAATAGTACGACCCACCCTCGAGGAATTAGCAATATTAGGCGGTATTGTGATCATAAGGACAACCATCAGTTATTTCCTCGGCAGAGAAATCAACCAGCAGAAACAGAAGAATAAATAACGTGGATTAACAATCGTTCTATTCGATTCTCGAGCGTCGCCTGGTCGCGTTAATGGTATTAGGAACACAATTCACAGCACCTAGTCTGCGGGTGTTGCCGAAAAGAGCTTAATATAGTTTTTTTCATAGTGACTCACACCTGTTATCATGAGGTAAGTAATACTTTTTTACCACCTCAATATTTGACATTTGAGACTGGCAGTGATAGCATTAGGCTCGAATTGATTCGCTGATCTTATTGACAGACCCATCAATCCAAATCATGTAAAGCATGTCTTCGAAGGTTCTTGGAACTGCATCGTCAGTGTACGAACATGAGAATTGTTCGCAAGGCAGGGGAGATACTGAAATGAAATAACAGAGCTACTGTCACCATCGTTCCTGCGAACAGGAAACATCAACTGGGTTATGTTAATTTCAGGCATCAATAACCAATAAAGGAGATAAGAAGACGGTGAAAAAGTATATATTTTTCCTATTAAGCTGTCTGATGGTCGTATCGTTGCTGATAGCGTCATGCGGTGATAAGGAAAAAGACACAGACGAAGAGACTAAAGAACAAATGGAATATGCCGATCGGTTAACACCGAAATACGGAGGTGTCCATAACAGGATACGCACCTCTGACTGGAATAGCTGGGATTATGCAGCCAAATCGGATATGTTCTGCCCGTCATGGGTCGGTGAAGAGTTGCTTGGAGGAGATTGGGCAAAGGGTCCAGCCGGTACCAAAGAAAATGACTGGACACTCGGTTACGGTGGTTTTACCAGTACACTGATTGGCAAAATTGCTGAAAGCTGGGAAATGCCGGATGGCGAAACCTTCATCTATCATATCCGTCCTGACGTTCACTGGTGGAATAAGGCACCTGCCAACGGTAGGGAGTTAACAGCAGAAGATATAGCCTGGAATATTGAAAGACACTTTACATCCGAATTATCTTATAATTACAATGCCTACACTACACTGGGCAAAGCTCCGTTATCGTATCAAGCATTAGATAAATATACCGTAGAAGTCAAGGTGAAACCAGAGTGGCAGGGAGTCATGGCGCCTGTTATTGGCGACCATATGTGGCTAATCTGCCCCGACGCTATTGAAGCAAATGGTGGAGAACCTCTCAATGACTGGTCACAGTTTATCGGAACCGGACCTTTCATGGTGAACGACTATGCTGTGAGCAGCTATATAGACTATGAAAGAAGTGAAAACTACTGGCAGATGGACCCTCTGCATCCTGAGAATCAGTTACCATATGCTGATAGCCTGCACGAAACGATAATTCCTGACTCTTCTACTCAACAGGCTGCGTTCAGGACCGGTAAGATAGATTTTTTGGCTTCTGTCCATATGACCCTTGGGGACTGGGAGACTGTCGATTCGCTAATGAAAGAAAATCCCGAATTGATACATAAAGTCCATCCAAGCTCCTCTTTCTTCTCTATGTTCCCCAGGCTTGACGTTGAGTATCTGCCTTTCAATGATATCAGGATTCGTCATGCCATGAACCTTGCAATCAACCAGCAGGAACTCGTGGATGATTACTACGGAGGTAACGCCGATCTTTTAGCCTGGCCTTATATCGACGCGCCGATCTTCAGTTCGATATATACCCCACTCGATCAGCAACCCCAGATCGTGCAGGACCTTTACGGCTACGATGTTGACAGAGCTAAAGAACTGATGGAAGAAGCAGGTTATCCCGACGGATTTAAATTTACAGTAGATTGTGCAAATGCAGACTTCCTGGCGATAATTAAGGAATACCTGGCAGCTATCAACATTGATATGGAGATAAACGCCCTTGAGTTCACCGTCTACATGAGCGAATGGATGGGTGGAACCTATAAGGAAGCATTCTTTGCCAGCGATTATCTTGTAAAACCGCAGAATATGATGACCATGGCTCCGGGAGGAATATATAACTATAGTAGGGTTAATGATCCCTATCTTAAAGAAGCCTATGAGATCATTTCCCAGAACCTTGTGAAAGACGAGGCCCTGGTAGTCAAGACTTTAAAAGAAATTGGTCCCTACGAGCTAGAACAGGCTGTACCTCTGTTACTTCCCTCGGCTCATCAGCATGCACTGTGGTGGCCCTGGTTCCAGAACTTCTACGGCGCTGTCGGCGGCGGTGGAAACGCTAACAATGACGAATACCTCCAGTACTTCTGGATAGACACCGAAATGAAGAAGGACATGGGATACTAGGTTACAGGAACAATCTGAATTATAAAGGGGTGCTGAGTTGTTTTTCAGCACCCCTTTTTTATTTTCAGATGTTATGAGAATACCTATCAGTCTTTTTGGAATAACCTTGTCTACTTTTTTATCTCAAACTTTTTACTTGTTAAGACGCTGGTAGTATCCATATACTTTCATGGCAGCTCCAGCAGCTCTTTGAATCGTGGGGAAAAAGGGAACCTCCAGGTTGATCAGTGAGGTACGCGTCCGGCACAGACCTTTCCATTCGAAATCATCGTTATCATCGGCACCAAGACTTTTGTCCGCCACCACGCCAAGGAATGGCTTTGTACGAATCACCTCAAGCCGATACTGCTGCTTCATCATCTCTTCCGGAGATAATCCGGGCGTGCCCGGAGGACCTCCCGGCATTCCCATAATAGCGATCAAGAGGTCGAAGTCAGCATCTTTGGCCATCATCTCCAGTATAAGACCGACAGATAAGCTATCATCCTCGCGAATCGACAGATCGGCTGGGTTTCCCAGCCAGTCCCACACAGAGACACCTTGTTCCTTTAATGCCTGGCGAAATTCGTTTGAGAGCGGGATAACCTCCAGTCCGGCTTTTTCGCAGGCGTCTCCTGCCAGGACACTGGATCCACCGGCTCCACCTGCCACACCTGCTCTTTTTCCTTTTATTGGAGGTAGAAATGTGAACGCTGCCGCCAGGTCGATAAGCTCTTCTACGCTGTCCGCCATGACAGCACCTGTCTGGGAAATGAGCGCTTCCCATGTACTGAAGCTACCGGCTAATGAAGCGGTGTGTGAGGCTGTAGCTCTCGCACCTGACTGACCTCTGCCACCCTTTAATACAACTACCGGTTTACAAGTAGCAGCGTGTTTTAAGGACCTGAATAATCCGGGGCCGTCTTGAGTACCCTCGATATAACAAAGGATGACACTGGTTTCCGGATCATTAGCCAGATAATCAAGAAAATCCGTTTCATTCAAATCGATGGCATTGCCATAGCTGAACACCTTGCTGAAATACACACCTCGAAGAGGAGAATTCTTAACGATCTCCCGAGCCAGCATACCGCTCTGCGAAACCAGTCCGACCTGACCGCATTCTCTGGGAAAATCACCATGAAACGCAATACCGTCAGCGGGTGAGTATATACCCATGCAATTGGGACCGATCAACCTCATTCCTGATTTTTTTGAGAGTTCCAGGATTTTTTTCTCTGTCTCAATACCTTCCTCCCGGCCTGTCTCGGCAAGGCGTGCCGTAAAAAGGTGGACAGCTTTGGCTTCTTTTTGTACAGCCTGTTCCAGAATCTCCAAAACCCTGTTTGCGGAAACACACGATATTACGTAATCTATCTGGTCTGGTACATCAAGTAATGAAGGATATACTTTCTGTCCCATCGCCTCTGTATATTTCGGATTGACAGGATATATTTTACCTTTGAAATCATAATTGACCAGTCCAGCAAGAAATCCTCCCCCTCCCCAGTTTCCTGTCGGTGAAGCACCGACAATAGCAATCGACCTTGCATGAAGAATCTCATCGATTGGATTATTAGACATGATCAGTAAGCCTCCGATCTATTGTGGATTGAAGTCATTATAGCCTGTGTCTGTCTATACGGGCAAACAGAATTTGTACGCTAATCCGGTAAAATGATATTGTTGAATCTAGAAAGAAAGAGGTAAATAATATATGGTTTTCGCCGATTATCTTGGTCTTGTCGCGGGAGGAATCGTCACGTTCGGAATCGTCCCGCAGGTCATCCGTGTCTTCAAGTTGAAAAGTGCCGGAGACATTAGCTTCCTTTTTAACCTCGCGATGCTCAGCGGGATGATTATGTTCCTTGTCTATGGTATCATACTGAACCTGTTTCCATTGATATTGTGGAATTCTATAGGAATGCTTCTCCTCATGGCACTCCTTTACGGTAAATGGAAATACGGTCGCTGATTATCATCAGGAGGTAACAACGACCAGGTTTAACGATGTTGAAATTATAGTCGATTCGGTAAAGATTATTCCGAATTTTCCTTTACACGGAATTTAACTATTTTCTCAATGAGTTCATATGGAATCGGTTTATCAAGAGGAAATCTCACTGTGCTTTTCGATAGTTCGTACGGTTCCAGGTCTTTTTCGAAAGCGTTAATTCCTGAAGGAGTTGGATAAAATCCAATGTGCTTTTTATATGCAGCGTAATGCACCAGGTTTCCGTTTAACCTGAATGTGGGGACACCGTATTTGATCATCTCTTCTGCCTGCGGGGCAGCTTCTCTGATCAATTTTCGCAACTTAGCTAATATTTCCCGGACATCTTCGGGAAAACCCGCAATGTAATTATCAACATCTTTTTTACCTGATCCCATTGCCGTTTTTTCCCCAACGGTCAGAATGTACCAGTTCCGGTCCGTCTTTCGTGTCGTTTACCTGCCAGCCCATATTCTGAATCTGCTGGCGCAGTGAATCGGCTGCATTCCAATCACCGGCAATACGGACCCGTTCTCTGTCCTGTACCAGTGCTAACACTTCATCGGACGGCGGGTTGCTTTCACCCCTGCTTTCCTCTACCAACGCTGTCGAAACACTTTCCCATACATCCGGTGGAATACCGGTTCGCGGTATTATTGGTTTATATGGGCCCAGTTCGAAAATACTGAAAGTTTCTCCGTTTTTATACATGGTTTCCTGTCCTTGCCTGATAAGAGCAACCGTGCCGTGCCCCATTACCATGCAGTGTTTTTCGGCCAGGTTAATAATCAAGGCTGTATGTTCATCGATACCAACCACATTTACTTCAGGTGGAAGCATCGCATACAGTTTTTCAAAACGCTCCTGTCCCATGTAGCAGTACCGGGTATCGAACTCATCGCCACCCTCCCGATTATTAAGGTGGGAGACAAATACAAGAGAAAGCCCATATGGTCCGAATAAATCGAATCCTTCACGCCAGTGCAGGTCTTCACCGGCCTTATAAATTTCATATATCGGTAAAAGATATTTTCCCGCTGTGATAACGGCGGCGCTTGCCAGCACCAGCGCCGCGCTCTGCCTGTGTTTGGCCAGCACGGTCTTCCAGGCAAGGGTGTCATTAAGGTTACGATACGCATACGTAGGACTCCCCGGCCCCATCAGCATCACATTCGATTTGAGGATAGGTCTAACGATTTCTTCATCATCAGGACTGAAAGGTGTATCCTTTTTTCTTGCAGGTATCACCGATATTTCAGGATGGTAGTTCTGTAAATGGTACGTCAGGAACTCTCCTATTTTTTCGGCTACTATTGCCGAATTCAACTGGAATCCAGCCGGTGTCTCCAGGATGGACACCCTTACCGGCTTTGAAACCCTCTTCAGCAGCCAGTCGTATACTTTCTGGCTGCTTGGTGCCGCTTCTCCAGACCCGAACAGAACTATCAAGCCTGGATGATATGTTTCCGTATTACCCATTGGCGAATATCCTGTTATATAAGTTACTTTGCGAAGGCTTTCCCGTCAATGATATCAACATATCCGACCACTGCCATCTCGTCCAGCATCAGTGATACATTCAAATCATATATCGGTGGATATACCTCTTCTCGTTCGAATTTAGTATACTTTTCCAGAATCTCATTAACTGTCATGCCCGGCTGCTGTTTAACTTTATCAAGTATATCCATCGCACGGTTATAATAGGTCAGCATATCGCCGCCAGCAGCAAGGTCGACCGGCTCGCAAGTAAAATGGGCGCCGGTCCTGGTATCATCACAGGTAAATCCACGATGCCTTTTTATCAGGTTTTCAGGAGGTAAGGTTGGTATTCCGCCCAGGTATCTTGGATCAGCTCCTTCCGGAGCTTCCTTCAACGGTCGAAATCCTACTCCATCATACTTCTTCATCTCCGGATCCCTGGCACTGAGACCCGAATATAAATAAATCATGCGGTCATAGTCACCCTGACCGTAAAAAACCGTATTCCATAGCACCGGTGCCATGTTTTTTAGAAGTCCATTGCATATTCTTCCCTCGAACTTTTCTCCATCGTAAGTAAACTCATCGCCAATTTCATAGTTAAAATGACAGGGGAAATTTTCAAGATCACCGGTAAAAGATACTAACGTGCACTTTACTTTAAACGGCATATCCAATAACCTCCTTTTTTAACAGAAATTATCCGGGTATCATATCCTCTATTCCCAATCGTTTCAACGTGGTACTCTGAGGAATTCCCGTAGTCTCATCCCATCCACGAAGTCGGTAATACGCTTTCAGCATGTGCAGGTATTTATCGCGATCCAGCGCCTTCCCAGGTAAATCCTCTTTCTTTTTTAAATTATCTTCATGTGGATAATCATCCTCAGGCAGTTTTCTGCCTTCCCGTATCATAATCAATCTCTGAATTGTAGTTACCCTCTCCATAGCCAGGTCCAGTTCGCTGCCGTCTATACCAGTCACCGCCGTATATAATTTTGCTTCAAGGTCAGGATCACCAACCAGGTCAGGTTTACTGAATGAATAAGCTATCGGCCAGGCAGAATCACACAGTCCAAGACTGTCCTCGAGATATGCCCGATTTTGTATTTTTACCGCAGCCAGAGCTTTTCCTTCATAACTTGCTGCATCGGCTGCTTCTTCACTCCCCCAAAATGCTATGGCAATTCTCTTGAACACTTCGTCTGTCACCGGGCTAATGTCCGGATTGATCATGTTCATCATTCGCGCCGCTCTGGCAAATCCCGCATGGAACAGCGGTCTACTCATCCGGGGTTCCATCGGATCCAGCAAAGCATGGACAACCGATGAACGCGGCATAAGAGCATCGTTTTCACCAACCGGCAATATTCCCGGGTTCAGTATCAACCTTGCTTTCTCCGGCACTTTCTTACTTGCTCTGTAAAGTCCTTCAGCAAGCAAGGTACCCAGCCCTTGCCTGCTAGTGATCGAGGAGAGCAGCGTTTCAAGGAACTCGTTCGTGCCAATCTTTGAAAGCGGCAGTCCTGTCTCCTCTTCAGTCAGCCGGTTTTCCTTGTAACAGTCATGCAACCAGTTAATCATACTCCGGAGTTCGAAAGTGCAGATCGAGTAGTCGTTGGCAAGTATAGGGGCGTTATAAAAGGTATCTACCGGTTCGTCTTCGTGACCATATTTCCACGGCATATAATACTCCATCGCCTCGCATCGCCGGTAATCCTCCAGGTCTACCCTGTTTCCATAACGGTATTTATTCCTGATACAGACAAGTCCGCACTGGTAACACTTTCCCTTTCCTACCCGTTCCAGCAGATGCCCATGACCACTCATCGTCACTTCCGGGGGTATCGTTAGATCGAGTCGTTTGCTTATCTTAATTGTGTACCTGTTCAGCTGCTTCAACCTTTCGGGATCATGAACCTGTGGTCTGCCACTTCCATCAACAACAATCGCCTTAAGGTTTTTCAAGCCCATCACCGCACCGAATCCCGCAGTCGAAGTAGACTGGTGAGAGCCGAATATCACCGCACTCCTTACCTTGTTTTCACCGGCCTGTCCCGTAGTAAGGAATTTCACCCTACCACCGTGAATTTGTTGAAGGATTTCACTCGTCCTGTACGCCCCGATGCCCCAAAGGTCAGAAGCATCCAAAATCTTGATCCGATCATTATCAATCAGTAAATAAATCGGGGATTGAGAATGTCCCGATATCACCAGTCCATCATAACCGGCTTTCTTCAGTTCGGCCGGGAAATGTCCGCCTATATTTCCATAACAATACTGTTCGGGGTAAGCCATCGGTGACTTTCCGGCTACCGCCATACGGGTCGCTCCCTGGACACCGGTAGCAACCAATGGGCCAGTAACGAATATCAGATGGTTTTCCGGATCAAAAGCTCTTGTTTCAGGATTAACCTTTTCCCAGTATATCCGGGAAGCGATCCCCCGTCCTCCCAGATATTTCTCAGCATATAGTTTTGTATCTATATTCGATATCTCAGAGGTGGTGAGATTTACATTTAGTATCTTCCCCATCCATCCGTACATCATTGGACCGTTCTCTTCATAGTTCTGTTTCCACGAATCATATCAGAGTTCGTATGCCAAATACACCTATAATATTAATGCTGGTGAAAAAAAGAGAGAGGTTTCTTAACCTCTCTCTTTAACGTTCTATTCGATACTTCCGATTTATTCTACGGGTAACTCAACGTCTGCAAGAACGCTATCCATCTTCAGTTCGGTAATTCTTTCTTTCGTCGGAAGGCCTCTGGGAGTCCATCCTCGCAGTGTATAATATTCCTGCAGAATATCATCCCACGGTACGATCTTACCCTTGTATATACCAACTTCACCTTCCTCGTAAGCCAGCTTCCCGGCAAATCGATCGTCCTTTACATCCCAGCCTTTAACTTTGTAATTATAAAGCCGCATCAGGTTCAGAGAACGTTCACCGACCTCCATCAATTCTTCGTATGATACATCCCAACCGGTTATTTTATTTAAGATATCTGCATAGGTCGACGGTCCGAATCCGACCATCATAAACTGCGTCGCTCCGCCGAACATGCAGGTTACCAGATTATTGAACAGGGAAACGAATTCCTCGGTCCACTTTGCGAATAATGCCTTCCCGTTCAAGCCCTTTACCCAGTCGGTATCTACTTTAGGCGGATCGCCGAATATCCTCTTTTTCAGATCGTCAGGCATATCCAGGAGTTCCAGCGACCTCTCATATAATTCCAGGTTAGTCATTCCAATATATTCCGGGTAGGTATCCCGTCTCTCCGGTAGAAAGGCAAGTTCCCAGACGTTATGAAGTCTTAACCAGTCGCCGCCACGTGGACTCGTCAGCGCTCCGAAAGACCAGATAAGTGCCTGAAGTTTCGCATCTCTCTGTATCGAGGGTTTACCCTTCACTGTCTGCGGCATGATAGCTTCGGCCTCTGGTCCAAGTTTTTCAGCCATCGCGGTTACACCGTCAGCCAGCAGGTTACCCAGCTTACCTTCCCGGGCAGCGGTTCTCCGGGTTACTTCCCATACTAATTCTTCGTCTCCTCGCTTTAGTTCCAGACCATCAGTATCCTCTGTCGTTAATATACCATTCACAAAAAGGTCTACCGCATAAGAGAACGCCATGGTAAATGAAGCCGGATCAAGCCCGAGTTCCTGTATCAGCCTTTCAAAATATATCCAGGCATTGAAATCCTGTATTCCCAGGTTCCGGAGTGAAACGGTGATAAATGTCATATGCCCACCGAGTTGCCGGGTTCCTGCGTATTTCCCATCCTTAATCTGTAACCAGTGGTAGCACGGAGCAAAACAGTTTAGACATCCTGCGTTAGTGTAGTGAGGAAAATCGGCAGTATCGCGGTTCTCAGCCAGGCTATCACCAGTCATCGGCCATCTGGCTGTAACCGACATATCAGTTGTTCCACCGTGTTCTTTCCAGAGTCTCAAGGTCGGTTCTTCTTCCAGAAACTTGTTTACTGAATTATATGATGATTCCAGCAGTCCTCTCGGATCATATAACTCAATTTCTCCGGTACCTCGTACGGTAATAGCTTTCAGGTTCTTGGATCCCATTACCGTTCCTCCACCTGAGCGTCCCGGGCATGATGTAGCATCACCACAGGCGACTGCGTACCTGACCATATTTTCGCCGGCAATGGATATGCTGAATACTCTGACTTCGCCTTCAAATCGTTCTCCGATTTCTTCTCTCAGTGTCTTAATTGTTTCTCCGGTCTCTTTTCCCCAAATATGAGAAGCGTTACGTATGGTTATTTCCTCATTGTCTATGGCAATATAGACCGGTTTTTCGGCTTTACCTCTAACGACTATCACATCATAACCGGCATATTTCATCACCGCCGGAAAATACCAGCCGAATGATCCTGAGGAAAAGCCTCCCGTTTCAGGACTTATACATCCCAGCATGGCACGTCCCGCCTGGGGTGCCGCTGTGGCAGTCCAGGGTCCGGTCGCAATAATCACTTCATTATCCGGACTTAGAGGATCTATTGCTTCAGGGATATCTTTCCATAATATCTTGGTAATAAATCCATCCCCACCGACCCATAACCTGGGATCGATATCATACTCTCTGAAAAACCGGTCGGTCGGTATTACCCTGATCTCGCTGTCGGTCAAGTTTATAAATGCTACACTGCCGGCGTATCCTTTAGGTATTGCCAAATTTTTATTCCTTTCAGAGGTTGGTTTGCGGTCATCCTCCTGTCAGGTGCATTACGATATGTATCTCATCGCCATCCCTGACCGGCGTACTTAAATCATCCGGATCTGTTTCTACAAGATTTACAAAAACATCAAGATATTTTCTTAATTCCCCATCATCTTCAAACAGCCACTCACGAGATATGGGAAATTTCTTTACAAAATCGTCCAGACATTCACCAACCGTATTGCCGTCAACCTCGACGATTTCCCGGTCATTCGTAAGGTGAGGTAAAAAGTAATATACGTTTATTTTTACACTCATAGGTAATTTTCTGACTTTTGAAAAGCGGGATTTACAGTTTTAGGAAATACAGTCAGAATATGAAAAGTATACCATTTTGGTCGTGAATATATCAAGAAATGCGGTACTCTGATTTTGACATCTCTCCATTCAATGATAAATTTTAGTCAACTTTCCTTTTAATGTGCTAATATTTTCATATACAATTTCACAGAGAAAACACCCTCTAAGAAAGGAACGGGGAATAATGGCAAACGGTAATACAGGTCGTATTCTTTTTATTAACCTCTCTACAGGACAAATTTCAGAAGAAACTCCGGATGAATCGTTGTATCGGGATTTCATAGGTGGATATGGTATCGGCTCTCGAATACTCTATGACCGCCAGAAACCCGGAGTAGACCCTCTCGGACCCGATAACACATTCGGTATACTCACAGGACCATTCACCGGCACAAATGCTCCGATGGGAACTCGCTACACATCCGTAGCCCGTTCGCCGGTTACGGGAGGATGGGGAGACGCTAACGCCGGAGGTAACTTCGGTCCGTACCTGAAAATGGCGGGATACGACGCCGTATTTTTTACCGGTATTTCGGAAAAGCCGGTCTACCTCTATATCGATGAAGAAAAAGTGGAACTCAGAGATGCAGGTAACCTCTGGGGTAAGAACACGTATGAAGTCGAGGATATTCTTGAAAATGAATATGGAAAGGATACAGGTGTTGTAACGATCGGTATCTCCGGTGAAAAATTATCACTTATTTCCTGCACCGTCAGCGACCGCGGCGCGGCCGCCGGGCGTTCCGGACTCGGAGCGGTAATGGGTTCAAAAAAGTTGAAAGCCCTCGTTGCCAGAGGAACCCGTAAAGTACAGGTTGCCCGTGAAAAAGAGGTTATGGACTTGCGAAACCAGTATATAAACGGGATGAAAGAGCCTGGTCCCGACGGTAACTCTTTTTATGATATCTGGCACAGATACGGCACCTCATCGATGACAGCCCGATCCGCCCACAGCGGTGATACTCCGGTCAAGAACTGGAAAGGAGTCGGTGTAATCGACCTTCCGGAAATAGAAGAATTACGAATGGACGCCGCCGTCAGGAATATGGACAGGCAAGCAGGCTGCTGGCATTGTCCTCTCGGTTGTGAGAGTCGCCTGAAGGCAGGTGAAGGTGAATACAAGTATCCGGCTGGTATTCGCCGGCCTGAATATGAAACGGAAGCTTCATTCGGGGCTATGGTCCTGAATAATAACCGTGAAGCCATCAATATGGCAAACCACATCTGTAATGATTACGGTATCGACACAATCTCAGCCGGGACAATCGTTGCTTTCGCGATGGAATGCTATGAGAACGGTATTCTCACCAAACAGGACGCTGGTGGGCTGGATCTTACCTGGGGAAACCACCAGGCGATAATCGCCCTGACAGAAATGATAGCCAAACGTGAAGGGATAGGTGATATACTTGCCGACGGTGTTAAAACGGCTGCGGAGAAAATCGGCAAAGGTTCGGAGGAATATGCCGTTCATATAGGCGGTCAGGAACTTGGTATGCATGATCCCAAGCTTATGATGTTCGGTACCCGTCCGACAGCAGCCAGGTACTGGCTGGAACCTACGCCGGGCAGGCACATGCAGAGTTTCGGTCCCAGCAGCTTCCAGGGACATGTTCTTAACGCTTCCGGTCTCTGCATTCTTGGCAACAGGGTCGCCAGTATTGAAAATTACTTCCTTAAGATTCTAAACGCGGTAACGGGGTATGAATTTTCTCTTAAAGAAATGTTGCAGACCGGTGAAAGAATATTGACGATGAGACACCTCTTCAACCTCAGGGAAGGCATCAATCCGTTAAACTGGAAGGTACATCCCAGGATAATAGGCGACCCTCCACAGGATGAAGGACCTCTGGCCGGTATTCGTGCAAATATCGAAGCCCAGGCATACTGGAACCTGGGAGCACTCGACTGGGATGCGGAGACGACGAAACCGAGTAAAGGTAAACTGATAAAACTGGGTCTTACTAAAGAAGCTGAAGAACTCTGGCCGGAATAACAGTCAAGCCGATAAGAAGGAGTTTATCGGATAACATGATAACCTGTACGATCGAATTATATGGCTCTTCAAAGGAATTAGCAGGAACAAACGAGGTAGTACTTGAACTGCCTGGAGAAAACGCTGGTATGCAGGAGCTTGTGGCAGCGTTAAAAATCCGGCTGCCAGAACTCGACGGGATTTTATTTAAAAAGGATGAAAACATCCTGGCGAACGACCAGGCATTTAACATCGGCGGACATTTCTTTTCCGGCAGTGATAAAATTACCATCCATAATGGTGATAGGATTCGTCTTTTGACTGCCGCTATTGGTGGCTAAATCGGTCCAGAGTAATATCGTCAGTTATTTTACAGTAACGGCCTAAATTCATATATATCAGGTATGGTTGGACAAGGAGTTGATTATGCAGTACAGGAATTTTCAGGGTCTCGACTGGAGACCTTCTGCTCTCGGTATAGGAGCCATGCGTCTCCCTGTGATCGGTGATGACCAGTCGGCAGTCGACATTCCCGAAGCTTCAAGAATGATTCGCTACGCCATCGATAACGGCGTTAATTACCTTGATACGGCTTATTTCTACCACGGCGGCAATTCGGAGACAGCGGTCGGCGCAGCATTACGGGATGGCTACCGTGAGAGAATCAAGCTGGCAACCAAATTCCCGTATCGCGAAGTAAAATCTATCGATGATTTCGATCCCGCCTTCGAGCGCCAGCTTAAACGTCTTAATACTGACAAGATCGATTTCTACCTTCTGCACGGACTTCATCGACCTGTCTGGGAAACCTTGAGAGATATGGGTATAATCCCCTGGCTGGAAAATAAAGTTGCCGAAGGTCGCCTGGAGTATCTCGGTTTTTCATTTCATGATGAATATGATTACTTCACCGAGGTCGTCGATGCCTATGACAACTGGACCTTCTGCCAGGTACATTTCAACTATATGGACGTGGATTACCAGGCCGGCAGGCGCGGCGTCGAATATGCTGCCGGTAAAGGACTTGGTATAATTATTATGGAGCCGCTTCGTGGCGGTCAGCTAGCCTGGCAGCATGAGAACGTTGCCGCGGTCTGGGAAAAATCAGGTAAAACACGAAGTCCCGTAGAATGGGCATTCAGGTGGCTGTGGGACTACCCGGAAATATCACTCGTCCTGAGCGGAATGAGTACCTTCGAACAGGTGGTTGAAAACGTTGAAATTGCGGAGCGTGCCGGGAACAGCAGACTATCCGATGGTGAAATACCACTGTATGATGAAGTTCGCCAGGCGTATAAAGACCTTGTACCTGTTCCCTGTACCGGCTGCCGTTACTGCATGCCCTGCCCGAACGGAGTAGAAATTCCCACCGTTTTCAGAATCTACGGTGATTATAAAATGTATGGGAACGAACGCATTTCGAAAATCAGATACAACGGTGGACCATGGGGTTTGAAGCCTGAACAGAACGGAGGTGCCTGCATTGAGTGCGGTCAATGCATGGAACTCTGTCCTCAGCACATCGCCATTCCCGAATGGCTGAAAAAAATACATGCCGAACTAACAGTTTGACAGTTAATATTTCATAATTGGAGGAGGGAAGCATCATGGAGCTAAAGGATGCAATCAACAAGAGGAAAACGACCAGGGGTTTTACAGACAAACCCGTACCGCAAGAAATCCTCGAAGAGATACTCAAGCAGTCTCTACGGGCGCCGTCATGGGGAAATACCCAGCCGTGGGAGTTCGTCATAGCCGGAGGTACGGTGCTGTCCGAAATCAAGCAGGCTTATCTTGATAAAGCTGAGGAATCACCGGCACCTGACCTGCCTTTTCCCCAGCAATTCCCGGAATTTATTCGAGAAAGACTACCCTTCGCCAGAAGGCAACAGCCGCCTGACGACCGCGATCCGAAGGAAGTACTCAAGGAACGTCAGGTGATGGGCTCCAGATTCTATGAAGCCCCGGCTGTCATTTATATCCTTACCGATCACGAAATGTACGATCAGGACGGCAAGAATAAAAATGCCTACGCTGTTTTCGATTGCGGTCTGATTGCCCAGACAATCATGCTACTGGCCGTTGAATACGGCCTCGGCACAGTCGCCGCAGCCCAGTCTGTAAGATGCCCGGAGGTACTACGAGAAAAACTCGATATTCCGGACTCAAAGGTAATTGTCCTGGGAATACTTATAGGTTATCCGGATATAGAAAATCCGCAGTTTAACATATATTCGGATAGAGTACAAATGGAAGAGATTACCAGGTGGTACGGATTCGACTAGGAAATAATACTTCACCTATTTTTCATATATGGAGGGGTAGCGATGGCCGGACTCTTTGACTCTATTGTTATTAAAGGGCTTGAACTTAAAAACAGAATTGTGATGGCTCCGATGGCTACTAATATGGCCACGCCTGAAGGGCGCATAACTGACAGACATATAAAGCACTATACCAGCCGTGCTAAGGGAGGTGTGGGTCTTATCATCCTG
The DNA here is from genome assembly GCA_016932435.1 of Dehalococcoidales bacterium. The sequence continues at coordinate 82,118 of JAFGCW010000005.1, forward strand.
GAGCATACCTATGTTGCCATTGAAGGACAACTTGCAAGGAATCAGACCGGATTATACGATGACAGCCTTATTCCTGATTTAAAACGTCTGGTAGATGTCATCCATGAAGCAGGTGCGAAAGTGATAATTCAGCTTACCCATGCCGGTGCCAGAACCACGAGTGAAACGACCGGAAGCCAGCCTCTTGGGCCTTCTACTGTAAGACTTCCGGATGGGACTGAAACACCAAAGGCTTTAACCGCCCCGGAAATTAAGTCTGTAGTGACAGCTTTCATTGAGAGTTCACGCAGGGCAATTGAAGCCGACTGCGATGGTGTGGAATTACATGGGGCTCATGGTTTCCTACTCAACCAGTTTATCTCCCCATATACCAATCAGCGCAATGATGAGTATGGCGGCAACCTGGTAAACAGAGTCCGTTTTGTCGCTGAAATAATCGAAGGAGTTAATGATATCCTCCAGGGTAAACCTCTTTTCTACCGGCTCGGTGCCGACGATATGATTGAAGGAGGGATGACGTCTGAAGAAGGGCGGAAAGTTGCTCCGCTGCTGGAACAAGCCGGTGTAAGCGTTCTCGACATTTCAGGTGGCCTTGGTGTAGGAGACAGCTTCGGTTTTACCGAACAGGGATTCTTTGTCCCGCTGGCTGAAGGAATCAAGAGTGTTGTTACTGTACCTGTAATAGGAGTCGGTAATATTACCGAACCTGAATTCGCCGATAAAATCGTCCGCGAGAAGAGAGTGGATCTGGTCGCGATAGGGCGTAAACTACTCGCTGACCCCAACTTTCCACGTGAAGCTGCTAAAGAATTAGGTATAGACCTCATACTATAAATTGTATAAAAAAATCATCATGAACTAACACGGACGTTTTTATACTTTCGCGACCGTTTATCGTACAGGAAGGACTAGAATACCAAAATTGGATGACGAGGATTATTCAGAAAAACAACATGGAAAAGTAGAAAGAGACTGGACAAAAGGCAGTATTATCGGCAGCCTGTGGGGATTATCCTGGCCGATGATGATTACCCAGCTTGTTACCACACTGGGCCCAACCGTCGATATGATATGGGTTGGGAAGCTGGGCAGCGCATCCGTAGCCGGAGTAGGTATATCCGGGATGGTGGTTATGTTGATGAACACCGCCAGGATGGGCCTGCAAATGGGTACACGGGCATTGATCGCCCGTTTCATAGGTCAGGGAGACAAAGACCAGGCTAACCATGTCGCTCAGCAGACTTTCGTCATAAGTATTGCGTTTTCAATTGTAACCGCGATTATAGGCATATTCCTTGCAGAACATATAATGACAGCTTTCGGAGTCGATCCGGAAGTCGTCTCCGAGGGCGCTGCTTATATGCGAATCCAGCTCATCGGTATGATATCGATGTCATTACAAATGATGTCACAAAGTGTCATGCAGGCTTCAGGAGACGCTTTTACTCCCATGATAGTTGGCGTCGGTGGGAGACTCTTTCATATAGCTCTCTGCCCTTTCCTTGTCTTCGGATGGTGGATTTTCCCTGATATGGGAGTCAGCGGAGCCGCGATGACCGGTGTTATTTCCCAGGGGCTGGCTGGTCTGGTGGGATTCTGGTTCCTCTATACAGGAAGAACCAGGCTTACACTCACCTTTAGGAATTTCCGTTTCGACGGCAGTATGATATGGAGGATAGTCAAGATCGGACTCCCGGGAAGCATTAACGGCATGGGTAGAACAGGAGCTACACTCTTGCTGACAGTGTTTATCGTCCCCTTCGGTACTGTTGCCGTAGCCGCCCAGTCGTTAATGGAAAGGCTTGACCGTTTTATACAGATGCCTGCCATGGCTATGGGTCAAACCGCCGGTGTGCTGGCCGGTCAGAATCTTGGTGCCGGTCAACCTGAACGCGCCGAGAAAACAGCCTGGCTGGCAGTGTGGCTCTTTACAGCATTCATTACAGTCGTTTCGATATTTGTCTGGTTCTTCGCGGACAATATTATCATGCTGTTTAACAATGAGCCGGAAATGGTTGAAGTTGCCGGTAATTTCCTCAGGATAACAATAGTCACCTATATGACCTTCGGTCTGGTCATGGTGCTGATGCAGTGTATCAACGGGGTCGGTGATACTATCACACCGATGATCGTCACCATCGTTACGATGGGCGGGGTGATGCTACCACTGGCGTACTTTCTTCCCCGCGTAACTAATCTTGATGTCTATGGTGTCCGCTGGGCAATGGTGACCGGTAATCTACTGAGAGCGATAATATACCTCTTCTATTTTAAAACGGGCCGCTGGAAAAAGAAGAGAATATAATCACGGCCATTATATTTGACTTCTTGCAGAGGTAACTATAGACTATTTCACAGTCAGATGTTCCTGCATTCTGTGAGTGTTTCCGTCAGGATAGCTGCATGACGAAACTCATAACGCGGCATCTGACCAAGGTATTACAAGTACCATAAAATCTTAAATCTGGAGGTTTTATTGTGGATTTTACACCTGATAAATATACTCAGGAACAGGAGGAATTTGCCAAAGAGGTCAATAAATGGCTTGATGAGAATGTTCCCGAGGGTATGGAATTTCCCAGGGACCCTCTCAATGTAACCCAGGAACAATTCCAGAAAAGACGAGAGTTAGCCAAAAGGGCTGCTCAAAAAGGCTACCTTTACCCCAATTATCCCGTTAAGTACGGTGGTGGCGGCTATACCCGGTCGCAGGCCACGGTGATACGACGCGAGACAGCCAGGCGAAAGATTTCATTGATGGGTTTTCACAGCGCAGGTTCGACAATGGGAATACCCGCTATTCTCGCCTGCGGCACCGAAGAGCAGAAAGAACGGCTGCTTCCCTTAATCATTAAAGACGGTGCCCTTACCTGGGAACTTTTCACAGAACCGGAAGCAGGCTCGGACGAGGCCAATCAGCAGACCAATGCTCTGCGTGCAGAGCGTGACGGTGAATATTTCATCGTTAACGGAGGAAAAATCTTCGTTGGTGGGATTTACCCGCCCCCGGATAATTTCCTTCTGCTGACACGCAGCGACACCAAGGCAGCCAGGCATGAAAACCTGGCCATGTTCCTTACTCCGGCTGACCTGGAAGGCGTTTCAATTGTTCCTCTCGACCTGTTCGTACCGGGGCCGTTCGGCGTTTCCAGCGGCTCGATGACCGCCGGCGCGGATGGAATTAAGTACCAGGTATTCTTCGATGACGTCAGGATTCATGAAAGATACCTGATCGGGAAAGAAGGAGACGGCTGGAGAGTCGCGAATGCAGCACTGGAGGTAGAACATGGCGGTATCGGTGCTGCCGAAACCGGTGCCGGTGAAGGCGGCGGCGCTCAGTTCTGGGGTTCCGAACAAAGCTACATAGTACGCAAGTTCATCAAGCAGTGTAAAAATAATCCGGATATAGTGGACCGTATTAAAACAAATCCTCTCCTTGTTGAGAATATAATCAACGTTTATATAGAAGCTGAAAAAGAACGACTATTCGGGTTGAGAAATGCCGGCGGCATGGGAGGCCGGGCTGGGGGGACTCACGCCCAGTTATTCACGAAGAAATTCTCTATCCTGCTGACCAATGAAATAGCGAAAGTACTCGGTCCGTACGGTCTGACAAGTGATGAAGAATTAGGCATTGAAGAAACAATGTTCGAAGTCGCTCAACGTGGTGCCCTCTGCCTTGCGCCACTCGGTACCCCTGAAGTACTGAAAATTGTGATTTCCAGGGCACTCGCTATCGGACGCTAGCGTTACTCAATCAAGAATATTACTTTCGGAGGATAATAATGGGTTTAGATCTTAAATATAATGAAAGTGAACAGATACTTAGAAAATCAGCCCTGGATTTCCTGAAGCGGGACGCTCCGAAGGAAGTCGTCCAGGTTTTACAGGAGACCGATACCGGCATCACCGACGAACTCTGGCAGAAAGTGGTCGATATGGGATGGCTGGGGATTATCATCCCCGAAGAATACGGCGGGGTTGGTGGTACTCTCACGAACGCCGGAGTATTGTTCGAAGCGCTTGGTGCCGGACCTCTCCCGGGACCGTATTTTTCCTCAGGAATACTCGGGACATCGATAATCCTTGAAGCAGCTTCCGAAGACCAGAAACTAAGCATCCTGCCGGAAGTAGCCGAAGGCAGGATTATCCTTACCCTCGCGCTGACCGAGGAATCATACCGCTGGGAACCGGATGCCGTCCGGATGTCCGCCGAAGAGAAAGCTGGTGAATTTACACTCACCGGAAAGAAACTGTTCGTAATGGATGCCGAAGCAGCCACCCACCTGATAGTAGCAGCCCGTACCGGAAAAGAAGATGATCCTTCTAAAGGAATCACCGTTTTCCTGGTCGATAAGCAAACTCCGGGAGTATCGGTTCGTCGCCTGCCCGGCTTCCTTTCCGACAGGAACTTTGAGATTAGTTTTGACTCAGTAAAGGTACCATCATCAGCTATTCTCGGGACTATCGGAGAAGGCTGGACTCCGCTTAAAAAAGGTATCGATAGATCAATCCCGGTCTTATGTGCTTATAAAGCCGGTGCCTGCAAAGCTCTGTTCGACGCTACCATGGATTACGCCCGTACAAGAACACAGTTCAGCCAGCCTATCGGCCGGTTCCAGAGAGTCCAGGACCTTATCATCGAGATGATCGACCATATGGACGCTGCGAAATGGAGTACCTACGAATGCCTGTGGAAACTCGATACCGGAAAACCGGCACAGGATAGTATCCACCTGGCCAAGGCAATATCCAGTGAAGCCTACTGGCAGGTCACAAACCAGGCGATAAAAGTCTTCAGCGGCATAAGTTATTCACGGGAACATTATGTCAGCTTCCATGTCAAAGCTTCACGAGGTTTGTACAACTTCCTTGGCGAACCGACCTATCATCGACAAAAACTGGCTGAACTGGTTCTTGCTTGAGCATAATTACCGTATAAACCTGAAGCGGATACATAAACTGCCGCTCTCTTTGAATAAAAAGGGAGCGGTTTTTTCATCATAAGATTCTCCATATCGTGTTTATACCGATAATCCGTTTCAGGAAGCAGACATTTCCAAATAATGCTTCCTGTGTTTCCTGTATTCCCGGTAAGTAAAAGTAAAGGTTAACCCAAAGCTGAGGAAATCAGACAGAGGAAGTGCCCATAGCAAACCATACAGACCAAAGAAATGCGACATCAGGTAAATCGCCGGAATAAACAGAAGCAACTGCCGTAACAGAGACAACACCAGTGCCATCGTACCTCTTGACAATCCTTGAAACACCGTTATGAACATAAGAGTCGGCCCGATGAATATTATCGGGCACAGCATAATCCGCATCGCTGGTATTGCCAGCTCAAGGATACGCTGGTCTTTAGTGAAAATCCCCAGAATCTGAGGGGCGAATATCTCAACAAATACCGTGGCGACAGCCAGCAGGATCGTTATTCCTACCGATGCAATTTTTACTGCTTCCCAGAGACGCTTGAAGTTCCTGGCACCGAAACTGAATCCCACAATAGGAAGTAAAGCATTGGATGCTCCCATAATCTGTACGAATGTAAGATCAGAAACACGGAATGGCAAACCAACTCCTGCAATAGCGAGAGATCCAAACCCGGATAGTACTTTATTGAACAGGATAAAACTAACGCTTTGTGTGATTTCCAGGATAGCTGCAGGAGCGCCGACACGGTAGATATCCTTGATTATTGAGAAATCAGGTAACAGAGACCTGACTGTGATATTGAAAGAAGTCTTTCGAGCGAAAAGGTAATAAAGCCCGATAGCAGCTCCGATAGATTGTGAAATAGCTGTTGCCAGTGCCGCCCCCCCCCCCCGCACACCTAATTCGGGAAAAGGACCTATCCACAGAATCATAAACGGATCCAGTACTATATGTATCACGCTGGCGGCAATCATCATGATCATCGGTTTAAACGCATCACCCGAACCGCGAATAAGGCTGCCTGCTACGACAACAAAAATAATTTGTGACGCACCGAAGGAAATATTTATCATATAACTGGTGGCGGGGTCCATAATATCGGGAGTCGCGCCGAGAGCAGGTAAAATGGTGTCTGAAAAGAATATTGCCGCTAACATAGAAAGCACGCCCCAGAAAATACTGATAAAAAACACCTGTCCTGCTGCGCGATTCGTAGCCTCGATATCCCTTTCTCCGAATCTACGTGATACAAGCGCGGTAATGCCTATGCGCGTTCCCATGCCTATAGCGTGGAATATCATCTGGTAAGGAAGGACTATCGTCAATGCAGCAATCGCTTCATGTCCCAAACGGGCAACCCAGAATGTATCTACAGTGTTATAAAGAGCGACTGTGATCAGCGAAAGGACACTCTGTGTCCCAAGTTTAAAGAGTAATTTTCCCAGGAATGCAGTACCAAGTTGTTCGGTATGTTCCTACAATTTATACCTGTAATTCTATAAAAGGGCACTGGATCTCTATTGGCAGCCCTTCATCCGGGTCCAGTTCGGGATAAGTTAAATATATCTCTCTCAAGGGCGTATCCAATTTAAGTTTGTGCACTTCGGCATATTCTATAATCTGTGCGTAAGTCCTGTGAATATCATAAGAAGGTCCTTTGTAAACCACCGATATAACATCAATCTCCGGTAAAGTCTTTACCTCGAAACCAGTCTCATCAACCGGAATGTCTCCCGAAATCGGTACCGCCACTTCGATGTCGGCATCGGTTTCCTTGTATTCATCATCATAGAACAGACCCGTTACCGGACCTGTAATCATCGCAGTTTCTTCGTTTCCAAAACTATCGATATAATCCATGATTTCTTTATACAACTTGAGAGTCGTCTCTTCGTAGGTACCCATCTCACGTTTGCTGATAATCCTGACTTCAGGGACAGTCTTCCTCTGGATGTAGATACCTGCAGGAATTACACCTTCCTGGTCGATCCTGTCCAGCCAGATTTCAACCTGGCGAAGCCTTCTTGTGTCCAGGTTCAGCCGTTCCTGAATTTCCGATTTTTTTACCTGCAGCAGCTGCCTGATATGGCCGACGGGTGCTCCACTATCGAGAGTACTGCCAATATCATCCAGAGATAACCCTATTTCCTTCAGCATTATAATCCGGTTCAGTTGCGGTAACTGTTCGATTGAGTAATAACGATAGCCGGTAAGTTCGTCAACTCTTACCGGTTTTATCAAACCTATTTCATCGTAATACCTGAGTGTCCTGACGGTAACACGTGAAATCCTTGAAAAGTCGCCTATTTTATATTCCATATTCGACAATAACTCCGGCTTTTACCAAGTATATAGTCTGCCGTTACGTGAGAGTCAAGAAACCGGCATTCTTGCATATTACGTGATATAAAACAATCTATATTCAACCCGAAGAAACAGCTTCACTATTTCGTCTAACCAGATCTATCTGGTTCTGCTGATTCTTGTATTCACGATAAATCCAGATTCCACCGAAGACAAATCCTACCACATCCGCCACCGGCATTGACATCCATGCCCCGTTCAGGTCCAGTACTCTCGGTAGTATAAGCAATGCTGCCACTAGAGCTACTTGACGCGCCATTGAAAGGAAGAATACATCTTTTCCTTTACCGAGTCCCATAAATGTCGTGATAAACATGTTTGACGGACCGAAGATAAACACGGTGGAGAGAAAAATACGTACTGCCATTATACTCTGGTTGATCAGTTCGACCTCATCAGTAAAGAGTCCAATAAGTTGAGGGGTGAAGATAACGGCAAATATCGTAAAAATACCAAGGATAACCGATAGCCCGAAAGAAGAAAGGCGTACTGTTCTCCATAATCGATTTATCAACTTGGCCCCGTAACTATAGCCTATTATCGGCAACACTCCTTCTGAAGCTCCGAATACCGGCATGTAAGCGAAATCGATTATCCTCATAGCCAGACCGCCTGCTGCCAGGGCTATTGAGCCGAAGCCGGAAAGAACCTGGTTCAATATTATGAAGGTAATACTTTCAGAAATAACTGTTAGCATTGTTGGAAAGCCGACACTGTAAACATTACGTAGAATTGACAGGCTTGGTTTAAGATGCCTTATTGTTATTTTGAAAGCCGACCTCCTCATTACGACGACATACAGAAAGGCAAGCAATGCACCGATAAACTGAGAAATCACTGTGGCCAGAGCAGCTCCACCTACTCCCATTTCGGGAAAAGGTCCCAGGCCAAATATAAACAAAGGATCCAGAGCAATGTTTATCACGGCTCCGGTAATAGAAAATATCATCGGTCTGAGAGCGTCTCCCGAAGCACGAAGTAATTCATTGGAAATCATCGAAAAAACCATAAAAGGTGATCCAAAAGCAATTACACTGAGGTATTGCGTTGCGTAATCCATTATGTCTGGAGTAGCTCCTCCAAGACTCAGCAACGGTTGGGTGAAAATCAAATAGAGTGCTATTGAGAGACCGCCGAATATAGCCGATATCGGGAAAACATGTCCCGCTATGTGATTGGTTGATTCAATATTGCCTTCGCCGAAATGCCGTGAGGTGAGTGAACTGATACCAATTCCACTCCCAAGTGAGACAGCAAGCAATATTCCCTGTACGGGCATAATAACTGCCAGGCTGGCAATTGCTTCATGACCCAGTTTTGCAACCCAGAATGTATCGACAAGGTGGTAGAGAGTCATTGTAATCATTGCCATCATTCCGGGTACGCTCAAACTTATAATCAGTTTACCAAGCGGGGCTTTTCCCAGACGGCTGGTACGTTCACTTAGTGCGGATCGAGTTTCGTTCAATATCTATCTCTTGAGTATGGTTAAGTATTTATCAAGAAGTATATAGTCTACCGTAACGTGAGAGTCAAGAAAAAAGATGATTCATAAACACATGAATCCTCTTTATGCCAGAATTATTTCCCGTATACTGATATTTGACAGGAATTTTTACTCCTGTACCAACTTTATCAGGACATCGCCGCCTTTTTCACGTACGTCGAATACGGCAAAGGCACCACTGTCCTTGGGCTTACCGCTGTATATGCAGTTAACGCCCTTGCTGACCAGCATCTCTTTTTCTTTTTCCAGGTCTTTTACAGAGAAAGTGATGTCTATTATCCCCTCGCCTCTCCTATAAAGGGTTTCTCGATAGATAAAGTCCGACTCTATGGGTTGAACGAGTTCAAGCATTAACCTGTCGCCAACCTGGCATGTCCTGGTTCTAGCTTTAACCTCCGCTTTTGGCGGCTTGCCGTATATCTGGACATCTGACATTTTCGTGGTATCTATCACCTTTTCCGGTTGAAATTCGGCAATCTCCCAGTACTGGTATTTCTCAACCATTTTATCCAGGTCCTGCACTATCGAAGTATGGCCGAGGAATTTCCAGTCAACTATTCCAGCTTCTGCTTTTCTCTTTTTCATATCCTCGGTCATTGGTGATCGTAATGACAGAAATATATACCCATACTGCCGGGTATCCAGGTAGTCTTCAAGTCGTTCTCCATTCAGGTGGAAGTCCTGTACGATACGGAGCCCTTTCTTTACCAGCTTGTCCGTCTCTGCATCGATATCGGGAACGCTTATGCAGAAATGATTGACGCCTTCACGATAAGACAGCATTTCTCCGTAAGGGATGCTGTCCGGCGCATGAAGTATTTCGAACTCCAGGTCGCCTATATACAGGAGGTACAGGAAAGGATCACCTTCAGGGACATACTGTTCAGGCACTACATCAAATTCAATATTCACAGCTTCATCTTCGGGATTCCAGGCCGGTCCTGTCCGTGGAAGATCTGCGGCTATTCCCAGGTCCTTGTAATAGGCAATCGTTCCGTTAAAATCCTTGGTGAATATTCCCGAGTGGTTAAATTCCCAGCCTTTGTTCATTACACTCTCACTTTCTTTGCGGTCTACGTTCATTCAATCGCTGTTTAGTATTATGTTTTCGAAGCATTGTACTCTCTCTTTCCTGTAAATCGCAACTCTCATCCAGTATCCTGGTAAAAAGTAACACGAACGGTTTTATTTTACCCTATTGACAAGTTAATAAGATTTCATTACACTTCAACCCAAAATATAACATAATAGCTGCCGTTTCACACCGTCCCTGGTAGGAGATGGAATATGGCATTTAGGTGTTTGGAACTATTGACTTGAGTCAATAGTTCCAAACACCTTTTCTATCTTATGTGAATATTTTATTGATTGTGACAATACTGGATTCTATAAGAAATCTAAATAACTAAACCACCTGAAAGGAGGAAAGGTTAATGAAAAAAATCCTGTTATTACTGGTCAGCTGCATGATGGTATTAAGTCTGATAATTGCGTCATGCGGTGGTGACGAGGTGGAAGAGGAAGAAGAAACCGAGGTAGCGAGGACGTACGGCACACTCCGTGTCGCCTTGGAGTCTTTTGGTGAGGAGACTTTCGACCCGAACAACAACACCGCAACCTGGACCCAAGCCATTTATGACTATATAATGGACTGGGATGACCAGGGGGGTCTTTATGGACAAGCGGCGGAAAGCTGGACAATCAGCCCTGACGGTCGGACCTGGACATTCAAAGTCCGTCCTGGAACGAACTGGCACAACGGCGACCCGGTTACATCCGCTGATTTCGCCTACAGCATTGACCGGTTCATGGACCCGGAGTCGACGAATCCGTGGGCTCCTCGCGTTGCCGAGAACTACGAGTCATCGTCCACACCTGATGAATACACCTATGTCCATACCACCAAGACTCCCGAACTTACCCTGGTAGCTTCCTGGGCTGCTCTGCCGATTTTGCCCAGCAAGTATATCCAGGATAACGGATGGGACTATTTTGCCAATAACCCGGTTGGTTCCGGACCCTGGAAATACGTTGAACTGATTCCGGAAACCAGCATGGAATTCGAGGCGAATAACAACTACTGGGACGGGTCGCCCTATTTCGAGAAGCTCATATTCTATCAGGTACCGGAAGAGGCGACCGCGGTTGCCCAACTCAAGCGGGACGAGGTCGATCTTATTTATGTGTCCATGGACAGGACAGTCGAGTTGAGAGACCAAGGTTACCGCCTGCAGGAAATCGGACTGCCTACCATAGGCATCTACGCGTTCCAGGGTACCTGGATGACTGACGGACCGACAGGGGATTTAAGGGTACGTCAGGCAATGTCCTACGCCATCAACCGGCAGGAAGTATGCGATACTTACCTGCATGGGCTGGGAAAGAACTCGGGCTGCTTCTGGTTTATGAGCGATGTCACCTGGGGATGGGATCCTGCCTGGAGCGAGCCTGATCCCTACGACCCGAACCTGGCAAGGCAATTACTGGACGAAGCCGGATATCCGGAGGTATTCGCCACACCGACAATTCATGTCTACACCACGGAGCCATGGTCAGATGAGATGCTTATATGCCAGGGCTACTGGGAGGCGGTAGGCCTTGATGTTGAAGTACAGATTGTCGAGACGGGTAAGTTCTTTGACCTTATGTTCGCCAGGGCTGACAGCCCGGACGATGAATGTGTCGGGCAGGTCTGGCCGTGGATAAACCCGACCGTATTCCAGAACGTCTACCACTCGTCCAACATGTTCACCTCGCTTGGGGTGCATACCACGGCCAACGACCCGGAAATGGACGAGTTGTACAATGCAGTGCTTGCTGAAACTGACTTAGATAGGCAGGAGCAGCTCTGGACGGAATTCATGCAAAAAGGACGCGATATGTGGATCGTTACGGGTCTGTGGGAACAGCCCACCTACTGGGTGGTTGGTCCTCATCTCGGCGAATTCACCAAGAGAACCCATATCTCTCTTAACAGCTGTGTTTACGGAATTAAACACGCAGATTAATTTGTAGACTGTATAAAGTAAAATAATAATTTGGTTCATGACTCGAAACGGAGGTTCCGGAGGAGCTTATCCCTCCTCCGGAATCTCTCTGGTGGGAAATACAGATTCGGTTCAAATCTGATTGGTACTCAATCTCGTGCTGCATATCGTTGAAATATACTTGACATCCTGATGATATTTCGGGATATTAGAACGTGGCTATTCGTGATTGAGAATTACCTATATAATACCAAATTTCCAGAAAATGCGGCTCAATCGTTAATTAAGGTCATAACGGATACCGAGGCGAATATCAAATGATCCGTTTCATAATAATACGGTTGCTTCAAACACTGGTAGCCCTGGTAGGTATCGCCGTGCTGATATTTACCATGGTTCGGGTTTCCGGAGACCCTGCCCTGATGCTGGCAACAGCCACCTCCACGGCAGAAGACATCCAGCAGATCCGGGTAAACCTGGGTCTCGATAAATCAATACCGGAACAGTTCTGGATTTTTGTAACCGATGTCCTCCGGGGTGACCTGGGAGAATCGCTTTTCAAGAAAAAGCCGGTGACTGAGATGATCGGTGCTGCACTACCCAATACATTAAGGCTAGCGATCCCATCCTTCGTGGTTGCTATGGCAGGAGCGCTTCTCCTGGGGGTCTTGAGCGCCACCCGGCGCGATTCCATTCTTGACAACATAGTGAAATTTATCGCTGTCATGGGACAGGCTTTACCGGGTTTCTGGGTGGCTATCGTGGCTGTTTATTTCTTTTCAGTAAAGTTGAGACTGTTGCCCACTTCAGGGGTAGGCGGTATCGACCACTATATACTACCGGTATGTACCCTGGCGTTTTTCCTGCTGCCGGGGATGATGCGTCTGGTACGTTCCAGTATGCTGGATGTTCTTGACAGCGAATATATCAAGCTTGCAAGGATCAAGGGACTTCCCGAGAGGACAGTTATCTGGAAGCATGCCCTGCGAAACGCTCTTATAGGTCCCCTGACGGTGGCTGGTGTGTTACTTGCCGGCTTGATTACCGGAATGGTAATCACCGAGACTGTTTTCAGCTGGCCTGGTATCGGGTGGATAATGGTCGAGGGGGTGATGGCACGCGATTTCCCTCTGGTACAGGCAATTACTATGCTGGTGGCTGCTGTCGTACTCGGGGTTAACCTTCTGGTAGATATCACCTATGCTTATATTGATCCTCAAATTAGATATCAGAGAACGTAAACTAAAGAGGTACCGATGCAAGACTCAGTTGCTACAATGGAAATCACCGCGAAATCCGTCGGAGGAGGAATGACTCGACGGGCTCGGATAATGAGAAAATTAACTCTCATTATCCCGTTGATAATACTTACAATTATTGTTCTCGTGGCTATTTTTGCTCCCCTGATTGCTCCTTATGACCCGGAAAAGATATCTTTAACGGACCGGCTGATGCCGCCGTTCTGGGCAGAGGACGGGAGTACTGAGCATTTCCTTGGAACGGACAAATTGGGACGGGATGTGCTGAGTCGTCTTATATTCGGTGCTCGGATATCACTCAGTGTCTCCCTGCTTGTCATATTGATTACCAGTGCTATCGGAACAATGCTGGGGATAATCGGTGGTTACCTGGGAGGTCGTACCGAAGCCTTTTTAATGCGTATAACCGACATCTGCCTGTCTTTTCCTGCAATTCTGGTGGCAATGCTCCTTGCAGTCAGCATGGGGCCGTCTTTCACCACGGTGGTGCTGGCAGTGTCAGTACTCGGTTGGGCTCCTTATGCCCGTCTGATACGGGGAGAGACATTGAAACTGCGCGAGGCGGACTTTGTTGCCCAGGCACGTGTCATTGGCAGTTCACCGATCAGAATAATGTTACGTCACATTTTCCCGAACATAGTAAACTCACTGATAATAATAATGACCCTTCAAGTAGGACTGTTAATTATTGTGGAAGCTTCCTTGAGTTTCCTTGGAGTCGGAATTCCTCCTCCCGCGCCATCCTGGGGGAATATGGTCAACGACGGGAGAAACCTGGTAGATACAGCCTGGTGGATATCAACTTTTCCTGGCATTGCTATCGCACTGGTAGTACTCTCCGGTAACTTCCTCGGCGATTGGCTTCGTGATAAGCTTGATCCAAAATTGAGGCAACTATGAGCGATATCATATTAGAGGTTAACAATCTCCAGACCTCCTTTTTTACCAGAACAGGGGAGTTTAAGGCAGTTGGTGGAGTAAGTTTCGAGATTCGAGAAGGTGAAACGTTTGGGCTTGTCGGTGAGTCTGCATGCGGTAAATCAGTTACTGCCCTGTCACTCATGCGCTTGCTTCCAGAGCCGGCCGGCAAGATTGTCGGCGGCAGTATTACTCTTGATGGGATTGATGTACTAAGTCTTTCAAAACACGAGATGCGTGAATTCAGAGGATGCAAAATATCGATGATACTTCAGGATCCCATGACATCTTTAAATCCTGTATATACGGTAGGCAACCAGATAGCCGAACCGATACGCCAACATCAGGGAATCACTGATCCTGATGAATTAGAAGATGAAGTAATATCAGCGTTAAGGTTTCTAAGAATACCTGCGCCCGAACAGAGAATTCATGATTATCCATTTCAGATGAGTGGCGGAATGAGACAGCGTGTGGTAGGCGCCATTGCCATGTCCTGCAGACCGCGTATACTCATTGCAGATGAACCCACCACGGCTCTTGATGCTACCATACAAGCCCAATACCTGGAATTATTTACAGATATCCAGAAAGCAACAAACATCGGGATACTTTTTATTACACACGATTTTGGTGTGGTGGCAAGTATGTGTCATCGTGTGGGTGTTATGTATGCCGGGAAAATTCTGGAAACAGCGTCCACCTCCGATATTTTTAAATCACCCTTACATCCTTATACGGTTGCCTTGATAAATTCGGTACCTCGCCTGGATGTAAAGGTCGACAGACTATATTCAATCGAAGGACAACCTCCTTCATTATTAAACCTCCCTCCCGGTTGTAGGTTTGCACCTAGATGCCCTGATGTGATGGAGATATGTAACGAAAAACAACCTGATGAAATCGAAATCAGTCCTGGTCATTCTGTATCCTGTTGGAAAGTAAGATAGAACATGCCAGATATATTAATAGAAGGTAAAAACCTAAAAAAGTACTATCCTGTTAAGAAAGGATTATTACAGCGTACCATAGGTAACGTCAGGGCAATAGACGGTGTATCTTTTACGGTAGAAAAAGGAAAATCCCTCAGTCTTGTCGGTGAATCAGGAGCAGGTAAAACAACTGTAGCTAAAATGGTACTACTTCTTGAAAAATTAACTTCAGGTAGTATTTTGTTTAAAGGTGAAGACATTTACGGTTTTTCTCATTCGCGTCTAAAAACAACTTATCGACCAAGTGTACAGTCGGTACAGCAAAATCCATGGAGTTCAATGAATCCGAGAATGCGGGTAAGAGATATTATAGCCGAACCACTTGTTGTGAATACAAAGCTTACGAAAAATGATACTCGTAACAGGATTATGGAATTGCTTGAGCAGGTGGGTCTATCATCGAATCAGGCAGAATATTATCCTCATGAATTCAGTGGAGGTCAAAGACAGCGAATAGCCGTAGCACGAGCCCTGGCATTAAATCCGGACCTGGTCGTTCTTGACGAACCTGTATCAGCCCTGGATGTTTCTATCCGAGCGCAGATAATGAACCTTCTGAAAGAACTCCAGCAACAGCATAACTTGAGTTACCTTGTTATCGCACACAATCTGGCAACGGTAAGATTTATGAGTCATGACATAGCCATAATGTACCTTGGTCAAATAGTAGAATACGGTGACACGGAAACTGTATTACAGTATCCCCTTCATCCATATACACAAGCTCTAATTTCAGCTTCCACTCTCACATTACCGGAGGATCGAGAAGAAGGATTCGAACCTATAATTTTAAGTGGAGAGATGCCTTCACCTCTCAATCCCCCCGATGGATGCCGTTTCCATACCCGATGCCCAGTTGCGATGGATATATGCAAAACAGAAATTCCTGAATTCAAAGAAGTTAGCAACAGGTTTGTCAGTTGCCATCTACACAAGTAATGTGTTGTCTCTGTACTAAGTCTTAACACCAGGCAACAATACTGAAACTTAAACAGGATAAAAACTATAGTTGACATCCAATCATCTATTCATTATTATTGCATAAATACCTAGAGTTACTATGTAAAAAAATTGATATTATCGGTTGATTCTCAGAAATGAATACTGAACTGTTAAGTATCGGGAAATTCATTGAGGTAAATCGTACTTTCCCGAAAACCGAAGAAATACTGAAGCTGAAAAGTCAGGGAGAAAAGGTTTTCGGATGGCTTTGTACTTATGTTCCCGAAGAGATTCTCCACGCCGCAGGTATTCTCCCGGTGCGAATTACCGGTTATGCGCAGGAGACCGAGCTTGATGACGGAAGTGCCTACCTGTATATAAATAATTGTTCTTTCTCCAGGAGCTGTCTCCAGATGGGTTTAAAGGGTGAATACGACTACCTTGATGGTATTGTCGCCGGCTCAACCTGTGACGGAGCCCGTCGCCTTTTCGACCTATGGCATTACTACCTGGATGTACCGTTCCACGTTATTCTCTCTGTTCCACGCAAGTATACCGAACGTGCCCATACTCTGTATTATGAACAGGTACTTGAATTGAAAGAAAACCTCGAAAAGCATCTTGGTATCACCATCACTGATAACACTCTGTCAGAGTCTGTTACCGTCTATAATAAGTCCCGGGAATTACTGAAACAACTCTATCAACTGCGCATGTTAGATAAGCCCCCTATTACCGGTGCAGAGACGATGGAAGTGCTGAACGCCAGCCAGAGAATGCCGAAGGAACAGTTCAATAAATATCTTCAGGAGTTGCTGGATGAACTGGATGGAAGAGAAGGAATCCACAACACCAGGTCTCGCCTGATGGTTACCGGCAGCGTGATGAATAATCCTGATTTTATCAGGTCGATCGAGGACCTGGGTGGACTGGTAGTCACCGATGAACTCTGTACCAGTACCCGATACTGGTCGGACCCTGTCGTCCTCGATGACCGGCCAATCCTCGAATCCATTTCACGCAGATATCTTAACAACTTCCCCTGCGCCCGGATGGTTCCATCGGATGAAAGGTTTAACCGCATTCTGCAATTAGTAAAGGATTATAAGGTTGACGGTGTTATCAGCCAGATCATCCGGTACTGCGTTCCTTACGCACATGATCTACCACTTCTTACCGACCGATTGAAACAAGTCGGGATACCAACGCTGGCGCTCGATGTCGAGTACGATACGTCCGGATCAGGTCAGATAAGTACCCGGGTACAGGCTTTCCTCGAAATGCTGGAGACATATAATAAATGACGACTGCCGAACAGAAGAATAAAATAGACCTGCTTGTCCGTACCTGCCGCATGCTGGCAAGAATGAATCGTGCCCGGCCTGAGACACGGAAAAGCCAGACTCTCTATTACCAGATGCTGGTGGACTACTATACTCGGATCAACAATGCCCACCAGGAAGGTAAAATGATAGCGTCACATACCGTATTCTTCCCAACCGAGATCCTTTACGCCATGGATATCGTCCCGATGCATACGGAAATGACGACCTGGCTTATCGCTCTGTTTCTGAAAGAGCAGGCGGAACTTCTTGAAAAAGGCGCTGAACAGGGGCTCGTTTCGGAAATATGTTCACCTCACCGAGGTGTCGCCGGTATATTCGCCACGAATTCAATTCCTCGCCCGGATGTTATTCTATGGTCGAATCTAATCTGCGATAATACCGCAAAGTCAGGTGAACTAATGATGGAATTGAGTGGCAGTCCCGGGTTCTTCCTGGATAATCCCTTCAGTAACTCACCTGGTGAAATTAATTACCTGGTCGGTGAACTCGAAGATATGATCGGTTTCCTCGAAGAGCAGACCGGCAGGAAGATGGACTGGAACAAACTCTCGGAGATGGTTGAACGTACCCGGCATGAAATCGAACTTTACCGGGAAATAGGTGAATTACGTAAAGCCGTACCCTCTCCGATGAATATCCTCGGTTACCTTGAACTGCTTTCAGCAGACTATATGTATCCTGGCCAACCGGAAGCAACCCAATACCTGACACTGCTGCGTGATGAACTGAAAGAGATGGTCGAACAGGGCAAAGGCGCTGTCAACCGGGAAAACTTTCGCCTGATGACTCTCTTTATTCCTCCCATGCACCTGATGACTTCCCTTGCCAGGCTGTTCGATGAAAGGGGTGCCGTCAGCGTGGTAGAACCGTTATTCACTCTCTGGTCGGAGGGCGAACTTGATCCGGATAACCCTTTGAGAAGTGTGGCGATAAAATCCTTTATGATACCCGAACGCCGAAGCATGTACGGTCCTCTGGACCAGCGGGCACTGGATGATATAACCGAAAGCGCTGAGCAGTATAAAACAGACGGGGCTATATACTGGGCTTTCATGGGGTGCAGGCATACCTGTGCCACGATCAAAGTTATCAAGGAAACCTTGAGTGAACTGGATGTCCCGATGCTTACCATAGACTGTGATATTGTCGATCCTACTGTGACATCCGAAGAAGAGGTAACCGGTAAGATAGAACAGTTTTTTGAATTACTGGAAGATCGTTAATATGGCAAATACGATTGGTATCGATGTCGGTAGTCTTAACACAAAAGTCGTCGTCCTGGGAGATGACGGTATTCTCGGTATTGCCGCTGGCTCAACCGGGGATAATGTAGAAGCGGAAGCACGGAAGGTACTGAATTCTGCTTTGAATCAAACACGACTGAACATGGATAGCCTTCCGATCGTGGCTACCGGAACAGGTGCCAAACTGGTTTCGTTCGCTCCTTCGCAAAAATCAGTGAATACCTGCCTGGCAAGGGGTATCCATTATCTTTACCCTTCAGTCCGAATGGTAATTGATATGGGAGCTGAAAGTACTACTGTCGTAAAGGTGAACAGCCGGGGACGTCTTGATGACTGGGCAAATCACGATAAATGTGCTTCAGGCACCGGTCTCTTTTTACAGCAGATGGCCAAGTTGATGAAGCTGTCGCTGGAACAGATGTCCGAGCTTTCACTGAAGGCTGAAGGACGGGCTGACATTACCAATACCTGTGCCGTATTCGCTGAATCCGAAGTCATTTCTCACGTCCACCGCGTTCCGCCTACACCGATGCCTGAAATTGCAGCAGGTATCTATTACTCCGTAGTCAGCCGTGTTATCGCTCTGTGTAAAAGGATAGGTATCGAGAGAGATATTGCTGTTGCAGGTGGTGTTTCATTGATAGATGGGATAACACACAGCCTTGAGTCAGAACTCGGTTTTGAAGTACTCAGGCCTGAGTACCCTCAGTCAGTTGCCGCTCTCGGTGCGGCGATTATATCGAAGGAGAATGAGGAGAAATCTCAGAAATGATTTTCGCAGGAATAGATATAGGTTCAAGAGCAGCCAAGGCTGTTATCATGAATGACAGTGAAATAATCGGCAGCACCATCCAGGATACAGGTCCTGAAAGTGTAAAGACTGCCTACGCTGCCATCGAAGCAGCGATGAAAGAACAGGAATTGACCCTTGATGATATCGATTACACTGTTGCCACCGGTTACGGCCGAATCCTGGTACCATTCGCGGCAGAGAATGTCTCCGAGATCAGCTGTCATGCCCGTGGTATAAACTGGTACTATCCGTCCGTGAGGACTATTCTCGATATGGGAGGTCAGGACTGCAAGGCGATAAACTGCAATGAGGAAGGTCACGTTACCAACTTCGTCATGAATGATAAGTGCGCCGGAGGTACCGGACGTTTCCTGGAGATGATCGCCGACGTTCTTGATATACCTCTGGACGAAATCGGTACTCTTGCCCTGAAATCCTCAAGTGAAATCCCTTTTAATACAATATGTGCGGTTTTCGCCAAATCCGAAGCGATCGTCCACCTCCGGCATGGCGTTCCAAAGAGAGATATATTAGCCGGCCTTAATGAAGCAATTTCCGTTCGCTGCCACAATCTACTCAAGAAGATAACCATTGAAAACGATTTCACTATAACCGGTGGAATTGCTAAAAATTCCGGAATGGTAGAAAAGATAACAAAGAAGATTGGCCTCGAGCCGCTTCTCGCAGAGGACCCACAGCTGATAGGAGCACTGGGAGCAGCGATATACGCACGTGAGAAATACCTGGGTAAAGGAACCGGTAGTGACACGAAAATGCAATACGGGTATAATGACGCATCCGGTGATTACTATATCACGATCGATACGGGTAAGTGCGATAGCTGTGGAAAATGCGTATCTACATGCCCTTCGGAGATTTTCGAGATAACCACAGCTGAGAACGGTAAATTTGTGGCGAGAGTGAAAGAAGCATTACGCAAGAAACTATCAATATTATGCCCGGGAGCAGGTAATTGTTACGGTAATGATAATGGTAACTGCCAGGCTGTATGTCCTGAAGATGCGATTACGTTAAGCTGGTGATTGTATGCCTCAGCAGAAAATCGACTATGAAAAACTGACCACCGGATTCGAATTCGAACCGTCCGGTTTCCGCATTGATGGAGATTCAATGAACAAATATCTCGATGCGGTAGATGGCGATAAAAATATTTATGAGAAAGACAATATCGTCCCGCCGATGTCGGTAGCGGCTCTTGCCATGACAGCGATGGCGGAAGGTATATCGATGCCACCCGGAGCTGTCCATGTCTCACAGGATATTCAGTTTCTTAATACGGTCAGGATCAATGAAGAACTTACCAGCGTTGCCAGGGTAAACAGGATCGTAAAGCGTGGGAAAATCCATATGCTGAGTATCGGTATTAACGTGGTCAATGAGCAAAACACCTCTGTACTTGAGGGAGAAACCAGTTTCATTCTACCGGTATCACAATAGGAGAGTGATAGAGTGCCTCTGGAACTAAGAAACCTCCATATCGGCAGCAATCTTACTGAGTTAACACGATTCGTAACTCAGGAGAAGATAAACGCATACGCTGAAGCGTCCGGCGATTATAATCCACTCCACATCGATCCCGAATTTGCCGCAAATACAGAACTGGGCGGCACGGTCGCTCATGGAATGCTGATACTGGCATACCTTTCCGAATTCATGACTCAAAATTTCGGTAAAAACTGGATAAGCAACGGAAGTCTCAGCTCCAGGTTTAAAGGGGCTGCTTATCCCGGAGATACCATACTCGTTTCAGGAAAAGTAACCTCTGTTGAATATGAAGAAAAATACGTTCTTGTTGAATGCGATGTGCTTTGCAGTAACCAGAAAGAAGAACCCATAATAACGTGCATTACGAAATTTAAGGGGAAAAACAATGAAGATATCGGTTGATGCTATGGGCGGTGATTTCGCCCCTGAAGAGATAATCAAAGGTTCCATACAGGGTGCCAGAGAGCATAATGTCGGAATCATCTTCGTTGGACCGGAGAATGTTATCAAGACTGAACTGGCAAAATATGACATCTCCGGACTGGATATCGAGATTGAGCATACCGATGAATACCTGGTTGAAGGAGAACACCCCGCCTTCGCGATGCGTAAGAAAAGAAAAGCTTCGATAATGGTCGCTACTAAGCTGGTCAGAGACGGTAGAGCCGAAGCTATTGTGGGAGTAGGACCTACCGGCGGTGTTTTCGCTGCCGCATTACAGGCGCTGGGCACACTGGAAGGCCTGAACAGACCTGTCATCGGCGGTCAGTTCCTGGGATTTACACCAAACACGATAATGATAGACCTGGGCGGAAATGTCGATTCGCGACCGGATCAATTACTTGATTTCGGAATAATCGGCACGGTCTATGCCAGGAAATGGATGGAGATTCCCGACCCGACCATTGCCCTGGTCAGTAATGGCGTCGAAGAAGGAAAAGGAAACGAAGTAGTCAGAGAAACATACGAGTTGTTCAAACAGTCCGGTTTAAATTTCATTGGTTATATCGAAGGTAACGATATAGCTCATGGAAAAGCGAATGTGATAGTATGCGATGGTTTCGTCGGAAACATCGTCGCCAAGTTTTGCGAGGGGCTGGGTGACGTCATGGGGAAATGGCTGGAAACCGAATTGAAAGACAAACTTGATAGTGACGGCATAACCAGTCTCATCAATGATCTAAGGAGAGCCACCATTCCTGCGGACGCTGTCGGCGGGGGACCGTTATGGGGCATAAACGGTGTTGTCTGCAAGGCACACGGACGCAGCAAGGCTCCAGAGGTTGCCAGCACAATCGGTACAGCCAAAAAGACGGTTGAAATAGACCTGGTCGGCACATTCCAAAAAGAGCTGGCTGCGATAAAAAGCAGTATGAGTATACCGAATACTTAATGGAGGAATGAAACTATGTCGGTAAGTCCTTCTGTTGAAGAAACGGTTAAAAAAATCGTGATGAGAATCGTTCGGAAAAAAGAAGATGAATACTCACCGAACGCAACTTTCCAGGACATGAAAGCAGATTCCCTGGATATCGTTCAGATACTCGTTGCAGTTGAGGACACGTATGATATCGAGATCCCGGATGAAGGACTCGAAGACGTGACAGATATGGAAAGCTTCGTCGCTGTTATCGAGCGAATTATCGCTGAAAAAGATTAATTCTGTGGAATGACGTATGTCACAAAAAGGAAAAATTGCTCTGATTACCGGGGGTTCTCGTGGTATCGGACAGGCCATAACTCTTAAACTGGCGTCCGATGGAGCCGACGTTATCATTAACTGCCTGCGTAAGCGGAAAGCCGCTGAAGAAACAGCTAAAAAAGCCGGCGAGATGGGAGTACAAACCCATGTTATCAGGGCAAACCTTGCCGAACCGGAAAAGATCGAGGGTATGTTCGCTGAAATAAAAGAAAAATTCGGCCGACTCGATATCCTCGTCAATAACGCAGCGTCCGGCATTGCCCGTACTGCAATGGAACTCGAGTATGACGCCTGGGACTGGACGATGAATGTGAATGCCCGTGCAGCCCTGCTCTGTTCTCAGCAGGCTGCGAAACTGATGGTGAATGGCGGGGTTATAATAAACATTACCAGTCTCGGCTCTAAGCTGGTTACACCGGTATATACCGCGGTCGGTGTGTCCAAGGCAGCTCTTGAAGCACTTACCCGTTATCTGGCCGTTGAACTTGCCGGTAAGAATATCAGGGTGAATGCGGTTTCAGCAGCAGCGGTGGAAACAGAAACCGTTAAATTATACACCTCTGATCCTAACCTCCCTCGGTCGATTGTTACGACCACTCTTGCCGGAAGAATGGTGCAGCCGGAAGATATAGCCGACACCGTGGCGTTCCTTTGCAGCGACCGGGCCGAGATGATACGGGGACAGGTAATTGTCGTTGACGGCGGGGTATCGCTTACACTAATGAGTGGTACGCAAAGTACGGATGATGGAGAAACCGGTGACTGAAACAAACAGGATTGTAATAACCGGAATGGGAACGATTACTCCGCTGGGTCTTACTGTCGAAGAACACTGGCAGGGACTGATTGCGGGAAAATCCGCCATCGGGCTTATAACCAGGTTCGATACGGAGAAATATCCGGTCAAGGTTGCCGCTGAAGTAAAAGGCTTCGATCCTGAATATTATATGGATATCAAGCGGGTCGACCGCACGTCATTATGCACCCAGTTCGCTATTGCCGCGACTAAGATGGCACTGCACGATGCATATTTGGATATCGAGAAAGAAAAACCTGAAAGGGTAGGCACCATAATCGCGACGAGTGGCTCGATGGATATGCTGATTGACGAGGGAGAGGTGCTGAATAGACGTGGTCCGATGCGTATCAATCCTCTTTTAATAAGCAAGATATCTCCCAGTATGGTATCTGCCATTACTGCCCTGGAATTCGGTCTTAAAGGCCCGAACAGCAGCCTTAACAGCGCCTGTGCCAGCGGCAACGACGCCATAGGAACCGCGATGAACCTGCTGAGACTCGGTCATGCCGATGTGGTGATTGCCGGTGGGGCTGAAACTCAGGTAAACCGACTTGCAATCGCTGTAACCGGGCGTGTAGGAGCATTAAGCCGGCAGCCCGATCCGGAGAAAGCCTGCCGCCCCTTCGACCTTAACCGTGATGGTATGGTATATGGCGAAGGAGCCGCCATCCTCGTTCTCGAAACACTCGAACATGCTCAGCAAAGAAAGGCATCGATACTCGCCGAAGTTGCCGGAGCCGGATGGTCGTTTGATGCCTTTAACGAAACAGCCCCTGATCCTGAAATGGAAGCCGTTGCTATGAAAGCCGCGTTAAACGATGCGAAAGTACATCCGAATGAAGTTGATTATATAAACGCTCATGGAACAAGCACGAAGTTTAACGATGCTGCTGAAACCAGGGCGATGAAAATATTCTTCGGAGAGCAGGCATATAAGATACCGGTCAGTTCGAATAAATCGATGATAGGACATCTTGCCTGCGCCGCCGGGGCGGTGGAAGCGATCGGGTCTGTAATGACCGTTAAAGAAGGTATAATACCACCTACTATTCATTATGAAATCCCGGACCCAGATTGTGATCTGGATTATGTACCGAATATATCCCGCGAACAGACGGTTAATGTATGTCTGTCCAATTCTTTCGGCATGGGCGGACAGAACTGCTGTATCGTAATAATAAAATATACTGGATGAAATTATGATTACTGTAAATCTTGAAAACAAGACGGCCCTTGTAACCGGAGCTTCACGGGGACTCGGAAAAGCTATAGCACTCAAACTTGCTTCGTGCGGCGCGGACGTTGCCGTTAATTACCGTTCCAGCGATGAAGCGGCGGAGAGTGTTTGCCGTGAAATAGAAGAAACGGGAAGAAAATCGATGCTTTGCAAGACTGACGTATCCGATTCGGAAGCGGTCAAGCAAATGGTCCGCAAGATAACCGATGAATGGGGAGGGATAGATATCCTGGTAAATAATGCGGGTATTGTTAAAGACTCCCTCATTCTACGAATGTCCGATGAATCGTGGGATGATGTTATCAACACCAATCTGCGCAGTGCCTACCTGTGCGCCAGATATGCGTTACGGTCAATGATCTCAAAGAGATGGGGGAGGATAATAAATATATCTTCTCTCGCCGGTATCATTGGTAATGCAGGTCAGGCTAATTACTCAGCGGCAAAAGGCGGGTTGATCGCCCTGACAAAAAGCATTGCAAGAGAAACAGGACCCAGAAATATCACAGTGAACGCTATAGCCCCCGGATTCATCGTTACCGATATGACGATGGAAAATCTACCCGAAGAAACAAGAGACACCATGCTGGCACGTATTCCCCTGGGACGGTTTGGATCTACTGACGACGTTGCAGAACTGGCAGCCTTTCTAGCAAGTGAGGAAGCCGGTTATATTACTGCTCAGGTCATCGGTATCGATGGCGGCATACTTTAAGGAGGTAGAAAATGGCTAATGTAGGTATTGTTACCGACTCTATTGCTTGCTTACCCCCGGAAATTATCAAGAAGTATGATATCAGAATTATCCCTGTACCACTCAATATCAACGGTAAACCTTACCGTGACGGCGTTGATATTAAACCCGAAGGCTTCTGGGAAATCTTTGGTGAGGTTAAAGAATTCACCACCGGCGCTCCGGCATTAAGTGTCTACACAGACATGTTTTCGGATATTGCCAGTACTTACGATGGTATTGTAGCGACCTTTGTCTCACAAGGTCTTAGCGCCATCGGAGAAGCAGCCGTCCAGGCAGCTGACTTAATGAAAAAAGAGAATCCAAGTCTTAATATCGAGATAATAGACAGCCGTACCGCAGCCGGAGCTGAGGGTTTCCTCGTCGAAGAAGCGGCAAAGGCGGCAAAGGAAGGGAAAAGTTTCGTAGAAGTAGCCCAGGTTGTGAAAGACACCATTCCCAAAGTGAAATTCGCTACCGCTATGGAAACACTTAAATACCTTATTAAGAGTGGAAGGGCACCAAAAACAGCTTACATGGGAGAGTTATTCCAGGTTAAACCCATTATAGGAATGGTGAACAATACCGGAGAAGTGGAGAACCTTGGGCGTGCCCGTGGATGGGATAAAGCTCTGGTAAAACTACTCGATATAATATCTGAGAACATTGGCTCCAGCCAGACTGTCAGGTTCAATGTTCACTATACGAATTCGATTGAAGCCGGGGTGAAACTAAAGCAGATGGTGATCGACCGGTTCAATCCTTCTGATGTATATTTCACCCCTTATACACCTGTTATGGCAGGCCATACCGGCCCGGTTATGGCAGTTTCTTTCTATCATCAGTAAACCTTGCCTGTCAGGAGAATATATTGAACCATCAATCGACACTCAGTGGGAAAGATCTAAAAGATATGCTAATTGCCGGCACTGGCTGGCTTGAAAAAATCGTACCTGATATCAATGCGTTAAATGTATACCCGGTACCAGATGGCGATTGCGGAATAAATATGTTTTTTACCATGCGTTCCAGCCTGGACGAAGCCGCCGGTCTGGATAATAACGCAGGTATTTCCATGGTAGCTGCAGCCCTGGCAAAAGGAGCTTTGATGGGTGCCCGCGGCAACAGCGGTGTCATCCTTTCTCAGATATGGCGTGGACTCTCCGAAGGAGTAAAGGGGAAAGAAACCATCAATGCGAAGGAATTTGCTATCGCCCTGGAACAGGCATCGGAAACAGCGCGTCATGCTCTGAGTAATCCGGTTGAAGGGACAATCCTTACTGTTATAAAAGATGCTGCGTCCGCTGCTACTCGGGAAGCCCTGAATTCGGATTCAAGCCCTATATCGACTATCGAAGCAGCGGTCGATGCCGCCAGGATTTCGGTAAAAAAGACTCCTGACCTTCTGCAGGTGCTCAAAGACGCCGGCGTGGTGGATGCCGGTGGACACGGCTTTTTCACTCTTCTCGAGGGTGCGTTACTCCACATAAAAAATGACATGGATAATCGTTCTCCTGAGCTACTCAACAGCACTACCGTTCGGTCGGTTCAGACACCTCAGATCACTCCCGAAGAAGAACCGTACGGATTCTGTACCCAGTTTATGATAAATGGCACCGATCTCAATCTGCCCGGTCTAAAGGCCAGCCTGACTGGTATGGGAAAATCTCTGATCGTCGTAGGAGACTCTAATAATATTAGAGTCCATATCCACACACAGGAACCTGATAAAGTCCTTGAAACTGCATTGGATTATGGCGAGCCGGTCGACATCGATATTAATAATATGGACGAACAGCATATCGAGTTCCTCGTCCTCCATAAGGAAAAAATGACGAAAAACGGAACCGCGATCATTGCCGTGGTCAACGGTGACGGTATGATGAATGTCTTCTCCGACTTCGGTGTATCTGCGATAATACCCGGCGGTCAGACGATGAATCCAAGTACCATGGATATGCTGCAGACTGTCGAAGAAGTCACTCCGGATAATATCATCTTTCTGCCGAATAATAAGAACGTTATCCCTACGGCTAACCTGCTACAGCCATTGACCAGGAAGAACATACAAATAATTCCTTCTGAAACAATACCACAGGGTATTGCCGCTTTGATTTCCTATATTCCGGAAGAAGATTTTGACACGAATGTGGCGGAAATGATCGATGCTATAACCACAGTCAGGACAATAGAGATAACCCATGCCACCCGTACCACCATGCTGAATGGATTGAGTATAACCGGTGGTGAGATAATAGGTTTACTCGATGGCAATATCCTGACCTCAGGGAAGGACTATCAGGATACCATAACGGAGTTACTGGCAAAGATTGACATGGAAGGGAAAAACATTCTGACAATCTACTATGGGAAGGATGCCGATCCCGACCAAGCACAGGAAATCAGTAAAATAATAGGTGATCGATATACAGGGCTGGAGATCGGCGTCGTAGACGGCGGTCAACCTCACTATGAATATATTATCTCCGTCGATTAACCGGCAGGTATCATATGCAGGATCTTACTCCCACATCTAAACTGATCAGCCTCGATGGGAAAACCGCAGTAATAACCGGCGGTGCCCGTGGGATAGGCCTTGCCATTACACGAAGACTCGCGGATGCTGGTGCTGTTGTTGTCATCGGTGACATTGATATCCTGGAAGCAGAAAACGCGGTAAGTCAACTCAAATCACAGGAAATTGATGCACATTATGTGAAGTGCGATGTAACTATAGAATCAGAGGTCCAGCAGATGATTGAGGATAGTCTGAAAAAAACAGGCAGAATCGATATCCTGGTGAATAATGCCGGAATATATCCAAGGAAATCCCTTGAAGAAATGACCGGAGAGGATTTTCAGAAAGTACTTTCAGTCAATCTGACCGGCACGTTCCTGTGCGGTCGTTACGCCGCTGATGCAATGATAACACAAGAGCAAGGCGGCAGTATCATTAATATTGCATCGATCGAGGCTCTACACCCTTCCTCGGCAGGTATGTCCGCTTATGACGCATCAAAAGGCGGAGTACTTATGCTCACAAAGAGTATGGCAAGTGAACTCGGGAAGCATGATATCCGTGTTAACGCAATCGCTCCGGGAGCTATAAAGACCCGGGGTATGCTTTCCCAGACTTCTCCCTCCGGAGACAGAGCACAGCTTAAAGAACTCAAATCATTTCTGTCTCGTATCTCCTTAGGCAGAATGGGCGATGCTGATGATATAGCCAGAACCGCCTTGTTCCTGGCATCCGATATGGCTGAGTATATCACCGGGGAGATGATAATCGTCGATGGCGGTTTCCTGGTTTCGTAAAGATTGTAATCAGTATATGCAATACAATCTACTTTCCGTTTCAGCCCAATTATCGAGGAATTTGAAAAAATATATCTTTCGAGAAAATACACATAATGTGCATCAATGATTCAGTTCGGCGGTAGTTTTATTCTTTTGAAAATGTAATCTTTAACGCCGAATCTTTCGCCCAATAATATCCTTCGGTTTTATAGGTATTGAAATAAGTTACGAACTCATTCAACTCCTCACCGCGTTTGGTTGCTGTAAACCTGTCCGGGGCTTGATCCAGTGAAAAAGGAATATCGTGAATTACTATTTCAAACCATTGTATAGTTTGAGCGCGATTAGTATCCAGGTATTCATGTCGTATTATCAGGTGTTCGATTATGGTACCATCTTCTGAAACTCTGCCTATCATGTATTCTGAATGCCTGTCTTGTGACCATTCCATTGAAAAATGCGTCCCTTCCCAGGTCACATCTCCTTTTGAATCCCATTCCCACAAGAAAACACCGGTTTTCAGGTCTATATAGTCATGCTGCACTGAGAAATTCAGGTCGAATTTATTCATTTCATGTAATTCATTAAGAAAGTTCGCAGACTCTACAACTTCAACAGGGAGATAAGTTGAGGTGAGAACATTTTCACCCATTACTTCCGTATCGAGTACGTCCACAGACACGACATATGATCCAGGCTGCGTAAATAAATGAGAAACTTCACTCGTATAAGGAATCTTGACAACGGCCCCATCTCCAAAATCCCATTCATACGCTGAAGCAGAGGGAAAGATTTGTACTTGATGAGCTTGAAATGTATATATAGTGTCCGTTTTCAATGGTCCAGATGGAGATACAATATACAAAGCCCCTTTCACACGAACCGATGTATCAGATGTAGCGATAACTGAGCTAACACTACTTTGATACAACAACTCCGCAGTTACATTATAAATTCCTTCTGTCACATATGAATGTGTGATTCCCTCAAGAGTTGTTGCTTCCAGTACCTCTATGTTGTTATCACCAAAATGCATACATAGTCCTGTGTACACAGGACCAATTTCAGGATTGAGGATCTTCGGAATAAACTGAATTACCTTTTCGTAGAGCACTTCTGTTTCTAACTCGAATACGATAGCTTCTACGGTAATTTCACGTTCATCGGTATCAATAAGGGGCGATCCTACCCCCAACGATTTATAATCTTCGGTGTTATAAAGATCGGCACGGATCTTATAAGTTCCTCCATCATAAAATACCTTTTCAACGCTTGTTACTCCTCCTTCCGTAGATGCAGTATCTAGATAATTCTTCCCATCGGAAATCTGAGTGAAAGTCCAGACAATCGTTTTTGTATTATCAGGAGCGTATTTCGTACCGGTACCTCGAGAATCAAACGTAATTATTTCTCCGGGATAAACAAATCCATCCCGATTATGAGCGTATTCTGTAGTAAAAGTAATTAACACTTCATTATGGCCTATTTCTTCTGGCCATATAACGTTCACTTCGTTTTCACAAGAAGTCACCGTCATTACCAACAAAATGGAAAATAGTAATATAACAACTTGATTTTTTTTCAAATTCTCTCCATTAAATATCTGGAATAGCAGTTGACAAATAACTGTAAGCGCCGTCCAAAATAATGAAACAATACCAGGCCAAAACATGTAAATCCTAAATCGTATCCAGTCAAGCGAACGAAAGTATCAAATTAGAAGTATGCTGAAGCAGTATTACTAGAATCGATCAAGTATTGAAATAGTGCACAAACAAGCATAGAATTGGGAGGACTTATTCAAAAAAGTAAGGAGGTAAAAATGGCAGAGACAAAATATGGCAAATACATCATCAGTGGAATACCGGACAAAATAAAGGAAGAGACCGCTAAAAGGCAGGAAATCGAGGGTGAAGGTGTAGGCAAAATGTTGCTTTACACAGATGGAGAATATAATCCGGGAGTCTACTATTTTACCACTCAATGGGTATATGGCCCGGATGAAAAGGGTATACCCCCGATAAAACATGACCATAGTTATGATGAATACCTTGGATTTTTCGGAAGTGACACCGATAATCCTGAAGACCTGTGTGGAGAAGTAGAACTCTCTCTTGGTGATGAAAAACACACCATCACCAAGAGTTGCGTGGTCTTTGTTCCAAAGGGAGTTTCACATTGCCCGATGAAATTCAAGCGTGTGGACAAGCCAATATTCTATTTCGCTACCATACCCACAACCGGTTACAGTAAAGAAAACACAGATAAATATGCAAATGAGTAGTCTATCAACTTAAGATACAGATCCGGATAAACGTAATTTATTCACAATCAGAGATATTGACAATTACGACTGAGCGAAATTAAGGTTCGTTTCGGTTAGCTTATAGCGTTCCCATAGTGACAGCAGCAAGAGCGGAAGTTCATCCAAAAAGCAATGAGTTTCCTACTCGCCACAGACTAACGACTGAATACTCCTGTTAATAATATTAGTGAAATAGATGACTGGTAGATTCTTTTAGCCTGATATGTAAAAATAAAATCATTCGAATTTGTTTTTCTAATCATGGACATTGAGGTAGGATTGATTTATTCAAACAGTCAGAAGGAGGAATAACATGACTCAGAAGTATTCGGATGACATTGTTCGGTTGAGAGAGCAGATAGTAAAAAAATACGGGAAAGATCCGGAACTATTATTCAAGGAAAGAGAAAAACGTCTACGCGATGCTATGGAACTTAAACAGCCGGATCGCATTCCAATACATCTTATGCTGGGTTATTTCATTGCAGAGATCGGCGGTATCACCAATCAGGAAATGCATGAAAATCCGACCAAAGTACAGGAAATTCTCGAACAGTTTGCGTTAGAACACGAAGCTGATTCTATCATCGGAGCATATTCATCATATGCAGAACCTCATATTATGCTTGGCGACCGCATGACGGCATGGCCGGGTCACCAGCTTGGTACTGACGGCCAATTCCAGTTCGTCGAACATGAGTTTATGAAAGCAGAGGACTATGACGATTTCCTTGAGGACCCTGCCGACTGGGGTATCCGGACCTATCTACCCCGGGCATTCAGCGCCCTTGAAAGTTTCTCTTCACTCCCGCCGCTGGGAATGACTCTATTCGGCTGTTATCATCTCTTCAGCATTGCCCAGTATGCAAATCCGGCGCTGGTCGAAGCATTTCAGAAGATCGCCAAAGCAGCACAGCTGGCAGCAGATCGCGGGAAACTTACCGCAGAACAAGGCCAGCGCATGGTTGCACTCGGGTTTCCTCCGAATGTGCTTATGGGAGCTCTGCTGGAAGCTCCTTACGACTTCATGTCGGATACATTGAGAGGAATGCGGGGAATAATGCTGGATATACTTAAACGCCCGGACAAACTGCTTGCCGCGCAGGAAAAAGTTGCTCGTATCGAACTGCAGTCCACTCTCGCCACAGGTATGAAACAGGCGCTGCTCCCCCTGCACCGCGGCTCTGATGGCTTTATGTCTTTACCACAGTTTGAGAAGTTTTACTGGCCCCAGCTAAAAGATCTTATGCTTAAGCTGATAGATAATGGAATTACACCGGGATGTTTCTACGAAGGAGTCTGGGATGACCGCCTGGAATACCTTGCCGAACTGCCAAAAGGCAAGACCTTCGGAATGTTCCAGTCGAGTGATATTTTCAAGGTAAAAGAAGTCCTCGGTGACACCATGTGTATCATCGGAGGGATGCCGAACTCTCTGATTCAGTCCGGGACCGTACAGGAAGTACGCGACTTTACGAAACGATTATGTCAAGAAGTAGGTAAAGGCGGCGGTTTTATAATGAGTACCGGTGTTGGAGAGATGTCCGGCGCCAAACCAGAACTTGTAAAAGCCTGGATTGAAGCGACCCTGGAATATGGCAGGTATTCCTGAAACACAATATAGAAATATCTGTTTGAAAAAATAATCGAGTATCGGCAACGGGATCAACTTCATTTTATCAGCGTTATATTCTCGAGTGGATTTAAAGGTAAAGGCATGTTAACTCTCCACTTACGGTTCCTTGAGGACGATCCCTATCGGACAATGGTCGGAACCCATGATATCCGGCATAATAAATGCCTCAGCCAGATGTGGCAGCAGATTTTCTGAAATGTAAAAGTAGTCTATCCTCCAGCCGATGTTTCTATCCCTGGCCCTGCTTTTTACATCCCACCAGGTATATTGCTCCGGTTCCTTGTTAAAATAACGGAATGTATCGATAAAACCGTTATCGAGGAACCTGTCTATCCATTCTCTTTCGATGGGTAAAAATCCTGATATTTTCTCGTTTGCTTTCGGGTGTGCCAGGTCTATCTCCTTATGGGCTGTATTGACATCACCGCAGACTATGATTTTTTCACCTCTGCCTATCATCGGCTTGACCAGTTGCTGGAAGGCTTCGTAAAACTCCATTTTGTAATTCAGTCGTTCCTGGTCTTTTTTACCGTTCGGAAAATAAACGTTCATCAAGGTAAATTGTTCGTAATTCGTAATAATAACTCTTCCTTCAGAGTCTGCTTGCAGCGTATCAAGGTCGTAATCGACATTGACCGGTTTATCTTTCGTGAAGGTAGCAACACCGCTGTAACCCTTTCTTTCCGGGTAATTCCAGTAGGTGTAGTATCCATTTGGCTCAAGTAGGTTCTTATCAAGTTGTTCCGGTTGCGCCTTCGTTTCCTGAACACAAAAAATATCCGGCGATTCCTTATACAGCCATTCCAGAAGACCGTGTTTTTGCGCCGCTCTGATACCATTAACATTCCAGGATATAAATTTTGTCTCTTTCATCTGTTTTCACCGTAGAATATTACATGCAGTCGATTATTCAACGATTACCGATTGGTTTTCAATATATGGATTCGTTCTCAGTGCAAGAGAAAATAGATACGGATACCGGACTTTCAGATGATGAAGGTAATCCAACCACTGCTGGGTAAGAAGGGTATAGACTCGTTTTACGTCATTGGTAAGATGCATCAGATCACTCTCCGGCAATATATCGAAGTCATTCCGGTGTAACAGTTCATCCCTCAGATGAACTGTTGCCCAGAGTAGTTCAGTGAAAGCCTCGTGTTCGATCAAATCAGGATTTTCAAGTTGCCTTAATAATAAGTCGCTTTTATCTCTCAAGTAATCCGATACCATATCAAAATCGATAGCGTCGGACGTCATTCCAGCATCGTGTTTTTTGAGTTTGCTTTTTAATAATGCGAAGTCATGTGTTTCCACATCACCTTGTAACGATAGTTCTTCCCGAATAATACCGACATTTGCATCAAATCTCACAAATATTTGCAGAAGTTTGTTACCTACTTCAGTGAAAAACACACCGATTATCATATTCAATCGTTGTTTCCGTAGTCTTTCTCTTCCACGCTGGACGAAATTCTGGGTGATATTAGACACTATCGTCAGGAAGGTTCCTATTCCGAAAACAATGAGCAATATCCCGAATATCTTACTTGCCGTAGTGGTCGGATGGACATCGCCGTATCCAACCGTAGAAATTGTTACGACCGTAAAATACATAGAATCAAAAAACGACAAATCTTCAAGCAGCATGAATCCGATACTGCCTATCAGAATGACGAGGACAGGCAGCAGAAACAGTATATAGGAATTTATAATCCTGTTTATCATTTTCTCAATACGATTTCCTTTGAGTATAACATAACAGGAAATTTTCCCAGCTTATTTCAGGATTTTAGTGAATTATAGAATTCGAGTACGGCTTCTCTTACTTCCTGGTGAGATATCCTCATATCGATCATTAACTGTTCCAGGTATTTTTCTCTAAGGACAATCTCTTTTTCCATATCGGGAATATCAACGTTATATTTTTCAGAAAACAGTCTCCTGAGTTGGACAGAATCAGCATATTTCAAATTTTTCTCTCCCTCTTCACGCAGAGCAACTACACCAAGTGATATCGCTTCTTCGTCGCCCGGAAGGAATAATCCTACCGATTCTACCTGTCTTAGAGGTTCAGAGCTGTAATTTGTGTCCCAGGTGACGTTTATATTGACTACAGCGTCGATATTCGATATAAGCGGCAGGGATAGGCCCAGATATCGATGAAACAAATACACCACCTCCTGGGGCGTCCTGGCATGCATCGTCCCCCCCATCGAATATCCCTCTTTGAGAAGGG
This sequence comes from Dehalococcoidales bacterium, assembly GCA_016932435.1. The sequence goes on from JAFGCW010000005.1 coordinate 116,856, forward strand.
TGAAAGCAGTTATTGCCGTTTGGCCCCAGACATAATTCATGTGAGTATTGAATTCTTCGGCAACCATGTATGTTTCGGAAGGAACGGCTGATTTCACAAAGCTGAAATCATGATACTCGCCATATAGGTAAATCCGGTTCATATTCGGAGGTAACAGGTCCAGCAGGGCATTCAACATGGTCGTTTTTCCGGCGTAGCTCGGTCCGGCCCCAACTATTATCGAAGAACGCTGTTCCATCATCAGCCATAAGATAGCAGCTAAATGTAGGTCAAGGGTTCCTGTATTTACCAATTCCAGAATAGAAAACGGTTCGGACGGTTCAAAAAACCTGGAAAATCTATGAAAATTATACATCTTACTTCCATAATACGGGTTATGGAGTTATTTGTTAAGTATGAGTTCAGGTCAATGAAAAAAAATATGCCCAAGCAAAGCAATATTTTTCTATTTTGATTACCATATCACTTAATATTCTACATTCTGTATCTAGGTTATAGAAAAATGATAGAATGAATGTATACAAGGCAGAGATAATACATTGAATAATTATTACTATTCAGAATGGGATGGAAGCCAGGAATACGAAGAGCTGGATTCGGACCAGCTTATGGATGAACTTGGCAAGCAGGTTTTCCGTTACGGAAATCTTACGGATGCTCTTCGTGCAATGCAGAGATTTGGTATCAATAATCAGGGCAGACGAATGCCGAATCTCGACCAGCTGCTTCAGAAACTCCGCCAGATGAAACAGGACCAGTTAAGTCGTTATAACCTGGATTCTATGATGGATGAAATTAAGCAGAAACTCGACCAGATACTCGATACGGAACGACAGGGTATACAGAAGAAACTGGATGAAGCCAGCGAAAAATCCCGTAACGGTGACGCGGAACTGGCTTCCGATATCCAGGAAAAACTACTGAAAAATATCCAGGACAGAGCCTCCCAGAACCTAGCTAAACTCGATGAGCTTCCCCAAGATACCGGAGGTATGATAAAAGGACTTACTGATTATGACTTCATGGATGAAGACGCCAGGAGTCAATTCAATGAATTACTGGACCTGTTGAAAAAACGTGCCATGGAGCAGTTTGGGAAAGACATGGTGCAACAACTTAAAAATATGGATGCGGATTCCCTGGCTCGCATGAGAAATATGATCGAGTCCCTGAACCAGATGATGGAACAGCGAATGAGAGGGGAAGAACCGGATTTTGATGGGTTCATGCAGCAGTTCGGTGATTTCTTCGGTGATAATCCTCCAAAAAATCTCGATGAACTCATAGAACGACTTCAAAGACAGATGGCCCAGGCGCAATCACTGATGGAGAGTCTCTCACCTGAAATACAGCAGGAACTCCAGGAATTGATGGATTCCATGCTTGATAACGTAACCAAACAGGAACTGGCCAGAATGGCTTCCTATATGGAAAGACTTTTCCCGAGTGAAGGACTTCAGCAGCGATATCCGTTCAGCGGAGAAGAATCGGTTTCCTATGAAGAAGCCATGAAACTGATGGATACTCTCCAGAAGATGGATGACCTGGAAGAGCAGATGCAATTTGCCCGATACGATCCTGGTCTGGACGAAATCGATAATGAACTTGTAAAGGAATTGATGGGCGAAGAAGCGGAAAAAGAACTCGAAGCCGCACGTGAACTTATTAAACTCCTGGAAGAAGCAGGATATATCAACAAAGAGGACGGTCGTTACGAGCTTACTCCCAAAGGGATTCGAAAGATCGGACACCAGGCTCTTAACAACATATTCTCTCAGCTGAAGAAGGATCGTAGCGGAGAGCATAATATTCACAGAACGGGGATGGGAAACGAGTTTATCGAAGAAACAAAGAAATACGAGTTTGGCGATGATTTTCACATCTATATCCAGAAGACCGTCATGAACTCTCTGATGCGAGAACCTTCATTTCCTCTGAAGTTGAGTGTGGATGACTTCGAGGTCTTGAAAACCGAAGAAAGCACCCGTTCAGCCACAGTGCTTATACTCGATAAGAGTCTCTCCATGTTCATGAGTGGGTATTTTGATTCAGCTAAACAGGTAGCGGTAGCTCTTGAAAGTCTTATCAAGACACGCTTCCCCAAGGATTCTCTGTATATCCTCACTTTTGCCAGTCGAGCCAGCGAGATAAGAGAGAAGAACTTATTATTCACCGTAAGAGGTGAACAGGGCACGAATTACGAAGACGCCTTGAGAACTGCCAGAAAGCTGCTGGCCCGTCAGAACTGTAACAATAAAGAGATAATCATGATTACCGATGGAGAACCCACCGCCCATCTCGAAGGCGACCTTGTTTATTTCGGTTTCCCGCCAAGCATGCGGACACTTCAAAAAACGATGAGAGAAGTAAAAGCCTGTACATCCCAGCGTATAACGATTAATATGTTCATGTTTGAACACACTTCATTTTTAACGCCTTTTATCACCCAGATGACGAAACTTAACAAAGGCAGAGTATTTTTCGCCAATCCGGATAATCTCGGCAAGTACGTCATGATGGACTATCTTTCCAACAAGTTCAAGAATATAGGGTAGAATAAATTCTCACTAAGCCTTCAACCGGTCCAGGCATAGTTATGTACTGGCGATAGCGACATTCCTCAGAACACGATTTCCAACAATTACCTCTGAATTCTTCCCTGTTTCGTATGTGAGATTTCCGAGAATGACTTGTATTTCCCCCATGTAATTTGACAGAAATATAAAATAGATGGTATTCATATAAGTCTAGCTGCCTTCCCTGAAAGACTGACAGTCTCCGGGAGGTTTCAATATTGGCAGAAGGACAGGATACCAGGAAAAAACTCTCGGAGCCTGAATCCGAGGAAAGATACCACGAACTTCTTGTACTAAGCCGCGTATCAGCAGCTCTCAGCGGGTTGTGGGATCTGGATGCTATACTCCGGGTTGCCCTGGATAACGTCCTGAATATAATGAACGGTGCCGTCGGCGGTATCCTCATTCTCGACGAGCAAACTCATACTCTCTCCTATCGTGTCCATCAAGGTCTCAGTGACAGGTTTGTAGCCGAAACACAACTTAGCCTTGGAGAAGGTATAGCCGGCACTGTCGCCCAGACTGGCAAAGCCATTATGCTGGAAGACTTTTCGGCCGATCCGCGTACCGCCCATGCCGACATCGTAAGTGACGAAGGACTGAAAGCACTGATAAGTGTTCCTCTCAGGGCAAAAGATAAGGTTCTCGGTGTAATAAACGTCACCAGTAAGATGTCTCATGTCTTCACCACCAATGATATGCACCTACTGCACTCTATAGGTGATCAACTTGGAGTAGCAATAGAACAAGCCCGACTGAACGAGCGGCTGAGGAGAGCACGTGAACGTCTACGACGACTCGCCAGACAGAATCTCGTGGCAGAGGAAGAGGAAAGAAGAAGAATCGCCCGTGAACTCCATGACGAGACCAGCCAGTCGTTATCAGGTCTAGCGCTGCAGCTTCAGGCACTGGTTACTTCGGCAGAAATGTCCGGTGACTATGATCCGCAATTCATTGAAGGACTAAAGAAAGTCCAGGCTTTAACTGTCCAGGTTCATACGGAAGTAAGCCGGTTGATAGCTGACCTTCGGCCTGCCTTACTGGACACTCTGGGCCTGATTCCCGCCGTACGGCAGCATGCGGAGTCTACTCTCAATCATCGAGAAATCACGGTATCGGTTCAGGTAAAAGGCAAAGAAAGACGATTATCACCCGAATACGAAACGGGACTTTTCAGATTCATCCAGGGAGCTGTAGGAAACATTGCTCAGCACTCCAAAGCAACCAATGCCTTTGTCAGTTTTGAGTACCGTGATAGTGAACTGATTATCAGTATAAAAGATAATGGGCAGGGTTTCGTGGTTGCCGAGATTACCGACGTAGAAGAAAGCGGACGCGGTAGAGGTTTATTCAGTATGCGGGAGAGGGTAGGTTTTCTCGGAGGAAACAGCTGGATTGAGTCTGAACCCGGCAAAGGAACCACTGTCTGGGCAAGAGTGCCGATAGATGAAGGCAATTATGGTGAATAAAATAACAGTACTAATAGTCGATGATCACACGATAGTTCGGGATGGCATCTCCGCTCTCCTTGCACTTGCCGGTGATATAGAGGTGGTCGGTGAAGCCGCCAACGGAAGTGAGGCTATTGAAAAGGTAAGAGAGTTAAATCCGGATGTAGTATTGATGGATGTCTCTATGCCCATCTTAGGAGGGCTCGAATCCACACGGCGTATATGCAAAGAATTCCGGACGAAAGTCATTATCCTCACACAATATGATGATAAAGAATACGTCTTTCCGGCGATAGAAGCAGGTGCTTCAGGTTTCATCAGTAAGGTAGCTGCCTCTGCTGAACTGGCAACCGGTATACGGTCGGTATACAATGGCGATTCCTACCTTTCACCATCTATTGCTAAACTGCTGGTTGAAGATTATCGCACCGGCGATAAACGCGGTAATTCAGATCCCTATCAGCAGTTAACTGCCAGGGAAAGAGATGTAATTAAACTGATAGCGGAGGGATATACGACTCAGCAGGTCGCGGATATGCTCGTAGTCAGCCCCAAGACTGTCGAAGGACACAGGACCAATCTTATGGCAAAACTCGGTCTTCGAAACCGGGTTGAGCTGGTAAAGTATGCCGTCCGTAAAGGCATCATCAACCTTTAATTTTTAATTCAGGGGTAATCCCTCCGGTACTTTCCTGTGTCGATATTTTCTCTTCTTACTACTTCCATATCATTTTTCGGCTAATAAACTACTGAAATACAGGGGTTTTCCCGGTCCAATACAAGGGAAAACCCTGTTCCACTTTTAGAGAATGTCTCTTTATACTTCAAATACTCTAGTTCTCTTTTACATCACCTGAAATACTACCGTATATGCGGTGAATGGAGGAAGATGATGGAAGAGAAAAAAATGGTAATCCTGATTATTGATGATGAACCGGATTTCACAAAAGATCTGAAAACCACTCTTGAGAAAGAATCCTACTCCGTATGTACTGCGTCGGATCGTCCTGAGGCCGAAGGGAAAGTACGTTCGGAAGAACCGGATATGATAGTACTGGGGACCATTATGCCTCGTGGTGACGCGTTCCTCTTTCATAAATGGCTTAAGCAGACACTTGCCTTCAGCAATCTCCCGGTCATGGTTATCAATGCTTCACCTGAAAAGCAGGTACTGAAAGGCTGGAGGATGGATGAAGGAATGCAGTGTGATGCTGAAGACTTTCTGGCAAAGCCTATCACCTCATCAGCTCTGGTTCCGCGTATCCAGGCTCTCTTAAACCGTGAAACCAGAAGAATAAAAGTACTCATTGTGGACGACCATGCGGTGGTCAGAGATGGCATCAGGGCTGTCATTGCTTTGCAGCGTGACATGCAGGTCGTCGGAGAAGCGGTAAACGGTCAAGAAGGTATCGAAAAGACGATGGAACTTTCGCCCGATGTCGTTGTTATGGATATCGTTATGCCGGTTATGAACGGGCTGGACGCTGCTAAAGAAATTCATTCTAAAACTGAGAAAGCCAAAATTCTTATGTTGACACAGTATGACGACGAAGAAAATGTCCTGGCAAGTAAACAAGCAGGAGCGGTAGGATTTATACCGAAAGCTTCGGCAAGTTCCCGGCTATTGACAGGAATAAGATCTGTCGCCCGGGGTGATCAATCCTGGATTGAATCGCTTATTTCGTAAAAGGTGATGTGAGTGGAAGCTATAACAATAACGCTTGATGAAATAGAAGTAAGTGGCTATCCGGGAATGACTATTCTGGAACTGGCACAGGAATCAGGTGTCTCTATTCCTACCCTTTGCCACGATCCACTTCTTTCTTCTGTTGGCGCCTGTCGAATATGTCTGGTAGAAGAAGAAAACACCAAAGCTTTACTGGCATCCTGTGTAACTCCCATAAGAGCGGGTATGGTAATAAATACCCACTCTCCACGAGTGCTGGAACGCCGTAAGCTGATACTTGAATTCCTGCTGGCCAGCCATCCTGATTCGTGTCTGGTATGCGATAAAGGTAACCGTTGCGAACTGCGGAACCTGGCAGCGGAAATGGGCATCGGTAAGCTCGAATTAAACAAAATACCTCTACCTTCGAATATAGTCGATGTTAACCCATTCCTTGAGAGAGATCTGTCAAAATGTATAATGTGCTCCCGGTGCATACGTGCCGACCAGGAACTGGTCGTAATAGGAGCCATCGATTATATAGAACGGGGATTTATATCCAGACCGTCTACGTTCGACAACCTTCCACTGGAAAACTCAGAATGTACTTTTTGCGGTACCTGCGTCGCTCTTTGCCCTACCGGTGCTCTAAAAGAAAAGAAAACATCATATAACGGTACTACATCCACCGTCGTTGATACGATATGTCCTTACTGCGGCTGCGGATGTAACATCAGTTTGGAAATAAAAAATAATCGAATAATAAGGGTTAGACCGGTTTTTAACAGTCCGGTAAACAAAGGAACTCTTTGTTCTCGGGGTAGTTATGGATTTGATTTTATACATCATCCTGACCGCCTTACGACCCCGTTGATCAGAAATTCCGACGGACTACAGGAAACCCCATGGGAAGACGTCATATCTTATACGGCTCAAGAATTGAAGCGTATAAAAGACGAATACGGACCGGATAGTATTGCCGTCCTCGGTTCGTCAAAATGTACTAACGAGGATAATTATTTACTTCAAAAATTCACTCGTTGTGTTTTAGGAACGAATAATATCGATAATGGAAGTCGCTTGTATAACTCTCCAAGTAGAGAAGGACTGGGCTGGTCGATAGGTTTTCCCTTATCGACTAACACGTTAAATGAACTGGAACAATCCGATGCAATAATAGTAATCGGCACCAATCCAACGGCATCAGCTCCTGCTGTTTCTTACGCCATCAAACGCGCAATAAAAAATAATGGAACAAAACTGGTAGTTATCGATCCACGGCGCACGGAATTAACGAAATATGCGCAAATCTGGTTAAAATCCAGCATCGGAACAGATACCGCGTTAATTAACGGAATAGCAAAAGAAATTTTCGATAGCGGGACATATGATGAAGAATTTGTCACTCGACGTACCGATAATTTCGATGAGTATTCTGCCACCTTGAGTCAATATTCTCCCGAACATGTTGCAACCATCACAGGTGTACCGGAAAAAGCCATACAGCTGGCAGCAAGAATATATTCGGAAGCAAAAACTGCATCCATTGTGTATGGAATGGGAATCACTCAACAGCAAAGAGGTACAGCAGGTGTAATTGCTCTGGCGAACCTGGCTATGTTGACGGGAAACACCGGTCATCATGGTGGTGGTATATTCGCTCTTCAAAAGGAAAATAATGCTCAGGGTGCCTGTGATATGGGCACATTGCCCGACTTCCTTCCGGGATATAGAAGTCTCGAGGACATTCAAACAAGAGATGCATTCAAGAATACGTGGCAGGCTGAAATACCGGAAAGTCCCGGCATGACCATCGTTGAGGTTCTAAGACAGGCAGAAGCCGGGAATATCAAGGGAATGCTGATTATGGGAGAAAATCCTATCCTGAGCTTTCCGGATCCTGCTTTCGTGAGAAAAGCCCTTTCTTCCCTGGACTTTCTGTGTGTCGCAGATATATTTCCCAACGAAACAACAGAACTGGCCTCGGTGGTAATGCCTGCAGCAGCTTTCGCCGAAAAAGACGGAACATTTACTAACTTTGCAGGCAGAGTCCAACAGGTACGGAGGGCTGTCGACCCACCCGGCACCTCCCTTCCTGAATGGGAAATTATACTCAGGTTATCCCGCGAGATGGGTTCATCCATGCAATATGCGTCATCCAGAGAAATATTAAACGAGATCGAAGAAATGGTACCTCTATATCAAAATCTTTCACATCACGACTTTGAGCAGGATAACGATGAATTGGAATCTTCGAGTGAACGACTCGGATCCAAACGTTTTTATAAAGGTCTCTTCCCCAGTGGGTTCGGACGTTTCACTCCCGTAGAATATGTTCCCTCAAAAACGGAAAAAGATGAACGATACCCCCTCGTTCTGGTAACTGGTTCCACCCTTCATGGATTTGGCAGCGGTTCCAGGAGTAGCAGAGCTTCAAGGCTCAGAGCTTTTACTCCCCATGCCTGGATTAATATCAACAACGGTGATTCAAACAGGTATAAGTTAAATGCGGGTGATAACGTCAGGATAGTATCACCTGACGGAGAAATAACTGCCATTGTTCGGATCTCCGATGACCTGGACGAAGGAATGCTGTTTATGCCTTCCTCGTTCCCGGACAGCCCGGTGAATGCGCTATTTGGTTTCGATACCAATAATTCGTTAAAGACATGTTCCGTACGACTTGAAAGGATTAATAATAATGACTGAAACGAAAAAATTAACGCAGACTGAACTGGAAAAAATCGATACTATTATCACGGAACACAAAAATGAAAAGTGGGGGCTGATTCCCTGTCTCCAGGAAATACAGGAACTGCTTGGTTATATTCCTCCGCCTGTAATCAAGCGAATAGCGGAAGGGCTCAACCTGTTCCCAAGTCAGGTACAGGGAGTGGTTACCTTCTATGAGCACCTTTATACCACTCCGAGAGGGAAAACCATCGTCAAGGTATGCCGGGGTACTGCCTGTCATGTCCGGGGAGGAAAAACTATCCTGAACCTCGTTAAACATCAGCTTAACCTGGAGGAAGGAGAAACTTCACCGGACCTTGAATTTACCCTGGAAACCGTCGCTTGTATCGGTGTTTGTGCCCTCGCTCCAAATATCGTTATTAACAGGGATACTCATGGTCATATGAACCCTAAGAAAGTATCAAGGTTATTTAACAAGAATGGTGACGGATAATATGAAGCAAAACAGGATTATTTATGTTTGTCGCGGAACCGGATGCGTCTCCGGTGGCGGTGACCTTGTTTACGAATCACTTCAAACGGAAGTGGAGAAGCTAAACCTGAATGATGTTGAGGTTGGTTTTACCGGCTGCCATGGTTTCTGTCAGCAGGGTCCGAATGTAATCGTTGAACCTGACGGTATTTTTTACACCCACGTCGAACCGGAAGATGCTGCTGAAATTGCAGCATCACACCTCCGTGACGGAATTCCTGTCGAGCGTCTTTATTATCATGATCCTGTAACCGACGAAGCCATTCCCAAGTATGCCGATATCAAATTCTATGCAATGCAGGAGCGAATTGTTCTTCGTAACTGCGGCCACATTAATCCTGAAAAAATCGAGGATTACCTGGAAAGAGGTGGTTATCACTCACTGCGTAAAGCACTGCTGGAAATGACTCCCGACGGAGTAATAGAAGAAATCAAGAAATCGGGATTACGAGGCCGCGGGGGTGCAGGTTTTTCTACGGGGACCAAGTGGGAATTCGAACGCATCGCAAACGGTTCACCAAAATACGCAATATGTAATGCCGACGAAGGAGATCCTGGAGCGTTTATGGACAGGTCGATACTGGAGGCAGATCCCCATGCAGTAATCGAAGGTCTGACCATTGGCGCTTATGCGATGGGAGCCAGCAAGGGATACGTTTACGTCCGAGCCGAGTATCCGTTGGCGGTAAGTCGACTGAAAATAGCTTTAAAACAGGCAGAGGAAAACGGCTATTTGGGTGAAAATATACTTAGTTCTGATTTCAGCTTTACGATCCAGACTAAACTCGGTGCAGGCGCCTTTGTATGTGGTGAAGAGACAGCTCTCCTGGCATCGATCGAGAGTCGGCGAGGTATGCCCCGTCCACGCCCTCCTTATCCTGCAAACTCCGGGCTTGACGGAAAACCAACCACCATCAACAACGTAAAAACACTGGCTACAGTACCAATCATTATTGAAAAAGGGGCCGAGTGGTTTGCCAGGATTGGCACTGAAAAGAGCAAAGGGACTGCCGTGTTCGCCCTTACCGGTAAAATAGCCAACAGCGGACTGGTTGAAGTACCGATGGGCACTCCCCTGTCACATATTATCAATGATATCGGTGGTGGGGTGCCACGAGGAAAACAGTTTAAGTCTGTTCAGACGGGCGGGCCCTCCGGCGGTTGTATTCCAGCCAGGCTTATCGACCTTCCCGTTGATTATGAATCACTGGCTGGAGTCGGTTCGATCATGGGTTCCGGAGGTATGGTAGTCCTTGATGAATCCACCTGTATGGTAGAAATTGCCCGGTACTTCCTCAGTTTTACCCAGGAGGAATCATGCGGCAAATGCACGCCATGTCGGCTGGGTACACGACAGATGCTTGAAATTCTGACAAGGATTACCGAGGGTAAGGGTCAGGAAGGTGACATCGACACACTTCTAAAAATCGCTACAACAGTTAAAGAAAGTTCCCTGTGTAATCTCGGTATGACAGCACCGAATCCCGTCATATCAACTATTAATTATTTCCGTGACGAATATGAAGCCCATATTCTTGAAAAGAAATGCCCCGCTGCAGTGTGCGATTCACTCATGATATCGCCGTGCCAGCATACCTGCCCGGTCGGCATCAACGTACCGAAGTATGTCGCTCATATTGCTGAAGGAGAATACCTGGAGGCGGTGGAAACGATACGCGAACGTAATCCTTTCCCGTCTATATGCGGCAGGATATGCCATCATCCCTGTGAATCAAGATGCAGGCGCGGCGAACTCGATGATCCGGTAGCTATTCGTGAACTTAAACGTTTTGCGGCAGACTGGTATTTCGCAAATGTAACGGAAAGTCCCGAACCGTTTCCAGTAACAAAATCACAGCGCGTTGCCGTCGTCGGAGCGGGACCGACAGGACTGGCCTGTGCATATTACTTAGCACAGTTGGGGTATCCGGTAACCGTTTTCGAAGCCCTGCCTGTCGGCGGTGGTATGCTTTCGGTCGCTATCCCAGAATTCCGCCTCCCGCGGGATGTTATCCAAAGTGAAATCGATTATATTGCTCAGAAAGGTGTTGAGATAAAGTACAACACGCCGGTCAACACCAATTTCACTGTTGAGAATATCAAAGCTGAGGGATACGAAGCTATCTTTATCGCTGCCGGAGCCCAGAGAAGTCAGCGTGTAGGTATTCCGGGAGAACTTGATGATATTGATGGCTTTTATTACGGACTCAAATTTCTCAGGGATACTAAAATCGGCAGGGAAGTCCAGGTTGGAAAACGGGCTGCCATTATTGGTGGTGGGAACGTAGCCCTGGATTCTGCCCGTACGGCGCTTCGACTGGGCGCAGAAGAGGTAAGTATCTATTACCGCAGATCACGCGAAGAAATGCCGGTAACCGGAATTGAATATGACCAGGCGGTGGATGAAGGTATTCATATCAATTTCCTCACTACTCCCACCAGGATAGTAAATGAAAACTGGAAAATATCAGGCCTACAATGCAGCCGTATGAGTTTAGGAGAGCCTGATGAAAGTGGAAGACGACGTCCTGTACCGGTCCCCGGCTCGGAGTTCTTTGCTGAAGCCGATACCGTCATAGCTGCAGTCGGTCAGGCTCCTGACTTATCATTCCTTCCGGTCGACAGCGAACTCGAACGAACCCGATGGGAGACACTTGTAGTAGATAATAACACCCTTGCCACGAATGTCGAAGGAGTGTTTGCAGGAGGTGATTTCGTAACGGGTCCGGGAATGGTAATTGAGGCTATTGCCGCCGGTAGAAGGGCTTCAATTGCTATCGAAAAATATCTGAATAAAGATTCTTCGCGAGTCGAAATATACGATCTTAAGAAACGTGTGATTGAAGATACCGTTGTAGCTGAAACAGATGAATCGTGGGAAGAGCAGCCAAGACTTTCCGTCCCGATACTACCTCCAGGCGAAAGAAAAACGAGTTTCGACGAAGTGGAATTAAGTTTTTCCGAGGAAACAGCACGACGGGAAGCAAAACGCTGTCTGAGGTGTGATCTTGAAACGTAATGCGGTCATGTTAACAGCGGGAGGGTTGTGATGAAATCGATAACTAAGCAAAAACCATTTGAAGAAATACAGGAACAACTGGAGCCATTCGACAGGATATTTATCGCGGGATGCGGAACATGTGCCACACTCACAGAGACCGGTGGAGTCGACCAGGTAAAAGAAATGAGTGACCAACTAATTGAACTCGGTAAACGTATCAGCGGCACAACGGTAATTCCTACTGCCTGTGATGAGATGACTTCAGAAGTCATGAAAGAATATAATCGGGCAATCGGAGACGCAAACTGTATCCTCGTTATGTCATGTGCTCTCGGAGTACACCGGATTAGTCTATATATAGACAGGCCTGTTATTCCTGCCCTGGATACCCTGTTTATCGGCGTTGAAGAAACACCCGGTAATTTCCGCGAGGTTTGTGCCCAGTGTGGACAGTGCGTCCTCGGAGCAACGGCCGGTATATGTCCGATTACCACCTGCCACAAGGGACTCTTGAATGGCCCGTGCGGCGGTACGAATGACGGAAAATGTGAGATTGATAGAGAAAAAGATTGCGCCTGGACCCTCATTTACAATCGATTAAAGGAACAGAACAGACTATACCTGATGAAACAATATAATCCTCCTCACAATTTCCAGGTAACGCCAAGACCCGGTGTGCTGAAAATATCATGACGGGGAGGTATGGAAAATGCCAGTGAGTTTTAAAGAAAAGCTAGATTCTGGAAAGTTCGTTATTACCAGTGAGATCGCCCCGCCTAAAGGAACGAACCTTGAACAGATGCATCACCATATACAAATACTAAAGGATAAAGTCGATGCGTTAAACGTGACCGATCACCAGAGTTCGGTAATGAGATTTCCATCGATCGGCGGCTGTATGGCTATTCGTGAAAATGACGGTGAAGCTGTTCTCCAGATGACTTGCCGCGACCGTAATCGTATGTCTCTTCAGGCGGAACTGATGCTTGCTTACACTAGAGGGATTAAAAACGTACTGTGTCTCACCGGAGACGCCGTACCCGTAGGTGACCATAAGGAAGCAAAAGGGGTTTTCGATCTTGACTCAGTGCAGCTCCTGAGAACCATCCGTACAATGGAATCCGGATATGATCTGGGGGGCAACGAACTGAATGGAGTCGTAGAATTCTGTTCCGGGGCGATTGTTACTCCGGAAGCTAACCCACTTGAACCTCAGTTGATGAAATTTGAAAAGAAAGTCGAAGCCGGCGCTGTTTTTTTTCAGACACAAGCAGTCTATGACATGGATAATTTCATCAGGTTTATGGAATACGCCCGTAGATTTCCTGTAAAAATTTTAGCCGGTATCGTCCTCCTCTCATCGGCAAGAATGGCAAAATACATGACTGAAAACGTACCCGGTATCTTCGTACCACAAAACTTTATAGACGAACTCTCATCGGCTCCTAAAGGCGAAGCTCTGGCAAAGGGTATAGAGATAGCCGGACGCATGATAGCCACTCTCAAGAATAATTCGATATGCGATGGTGTTCACATCATGGCAATAGGCAAAGAAGAGGTTGTACCGGATATTCTTGCAGCCGCCGGGATGTGAATGTAATTGGTTCTTCATTTTAGAGAAAGGTTTGAAATACAAATTTCAGACCTTTCTCTTTTTATGTCTACAGTTGGCTATGATTTCTGGCAGTTCTCTGATTACCATCAGTAAAAGGTCTCATAACGGGCTGAACCGGGAACGGCAGGATTCCCGGTTCAGAGAGGTCAGGTAGCTTGAGGGCTACTATATCACCAACATATTCTCCCTTCAGGAGTAATATATTGATGATGTGTATTTTGATATATGGAGTCGAATTTCGAAAGTACCGAAAGTATCAGAAACAGGAGAAATCGGATAACTAGTGTAAGCCTATGAAAGCATTTACTATTACGTCCCGGCACTTGTGGGACACATATACAGAAATGTCGCACGACACCTAATCGATGCCTGTAAAGATTAATAAAATGAAAGAACCGGGAAGCTCATTCTTCCCGGTTCAATCGTGTGCGGTTTAGTTAAAGATAATCCGCCACTTTCCTCAAGAGGAAGGAGATGCAGAGAAATATATTCTCACATGAAGATACTATGTTTGAAAAGTATCAAAAGTATCAAAATAGGTATCGAACGGTTCAGGTGTACTATCTTCAGTCTCATGATCTGGTGGAACTGAGGCGACTCGAACCCCTGACTTACTCCATACAAAATCAAGATTTTTGAATATCTCTTTTAAAAGCAGGTCTTTTCATAACATATATATATCCTTTTGTAAGGTTGTCTTCCATCAACTCATATGTGACAGTAGTTTCACCGATCACGGTACCGTTTTCCGCGTATTTCATAATATGCATGGAAGTAGTTGCGTTTGCTGCCAGTACCGGAATAGCTGGAACAAGCAGCAGGATTACTACAACGAGGATTACCGGTAGAAATTTTCTCATGCTTGTTCTCCATTTATTTTTTATAGGATCGAGAATAATAAAAAATACCTGTATCTCTTGAACAAAGCGAATAAGGCTATTAGCAAAAGCAGACATCCTAATACTATCCCGGTTACCAGAAAGTAATCGGGATTTTCGTACTCGCTAATATTGTTAACCACAGGTTCATTAATCAATAAGGTAACTGTAGTCTATACTTTAATACCATTTGCAATATTGTTACCCGAATAGGCAAGAAACGTGAGTTTGCCAGAGTACTCTCCTTCTTCAAGCGAAGAATCACCGAATATGCGAAGTTCTACCCTCTTGTGTTCATCAATGCTCTTCACAGGGATAGTCGAAGGTTCAATCCTGAACGGCAGATCTTCTACACCGATAATGAGTTCGCCATTGTGGTCTGAAGTTATATACACATTTACGGAATTACCTCGTCCCCTTCTATCGTAACCTCCATCTTAGCAGGCACTATTGAGAACCCGTCTACTGCGTGAGCAATGCCTGATGCCAGCAGAAAGGAAACGAGAGTTAATACGTAGATAATTCTAAGTGCATTCATACTCATTATTATTTTTCTTTCTCATATCTTCGATTTTTTACAGTTAATGGGCTTCAGCCCAGAAAATTAATATTGCTTCTCTCACATCGGAAATCTTCCACTCAGATGGTACTTTCAATTGAGTGATACTATTAGAGTTATTACCCGGTACAAGTGTACATATGACTTCCTCAGTGTCGTAAATACCATTATTTGTATATAATGATTGCTGAAAAAACGTCTGTGATGTGTTACCCGTACCCTGTATTTCAAGGGTTATATCAACAGCTTGTGAGCCTACGTTTTCTATATCTACTATTTTTTTAAAGAAGACTTCCCCGGTCTGACATCTCCGAATTCAATGCTCTCTTTCTGGATATATATGTCTATCGGTGAAGTATTCTCAGCCAGCAGCGATACCGTCTCAAAGACTGTCCCCGGAGGATGAATAAAGTTAACTGCCGGAGGATCCAGTGAAATATCGGCTACCTTGATCACATCCATTGAAGCTTCTATCCCATTTACTGTTATCACAGCATTTCCAAGAAAAGTTGGATAACACTCCGTTAGATTGTAGGATCTTTTGATATCACTTTTATCTATTGACAACTCCGAAAATAATCGTTACACTTCAATCCCAATATGTAAAACTACAACAGAATATACCTTCACCATTTCGTATCTTCTTCTCAAGGAGATGAATATGGTAATACAAAGGGCACCGTAACTGTTTAACGCCGATAGCGGTTCATGGTGCTCTAACTCTTTCCATTGTGTTTAATCAATAACAGATGTCCAGTACATTCCTGTTTTACCCGTTAAATATTTAGAAGTAAAGGAGGATTACTATTTGTATTTTCATACATAAGTTAGTCCTGCCGGGGGAAACCAGGATGCTGAGTGTTGTCTTCTCACTCCAGCCAATATTATATCCAACCCCCTCCCGTGTCCGAAGCTCTGGGGATAATCGGGCTTAGCGGCAGGGCCAGCATTCAAAAAGCGTAACGTTGAGTTTGTAGGTTTTAAGAAACAATGGTGCTATTTCATTGAAACAGGGAATTTAATCTTTTATTCAGGAGAGGAGGTAAATTGTGAAGAAGATCGTATGGTTGGTATTGTGCTGCTTGATGGTATTAACTCTAATAATAACTTCATGCGATACAACCACAACGGAACAAACTGTTGAAGAAGACGAAGGGGATGACGTAGTAAAAATCACAGAATCTACCGTTAAGATTGAAACAGAGGAGATGGAGGAAAGCGTAATCCTGTCTTCTGACGTACCGCAATACAGCGGTACACACACTATCGCGTTGGCATGGGGCATATCGAACTGGGCAAATGGGCTTGAATTCTGCTGAGGGCTTCCCAATGTAAACCTGAGTCATCAGGACATGTGGGAAGGA
>JAFGCW010000055.1 GCA_016932435.1 Dehalococcoidales bacterium
ATGCTCTACTTGACTCGACAAGAGAAACCATCCAGAAAGCAGTAAAGATGGAATTAGCGCAGTACCAGATGAGTCAGTCTCAGGTGAAAGTGATGCATATGCTTGCTCAAAGTGAAGAAGGATTGACTCCCGGGCAGCTTTCAGAATCTGCCATAAGGGAATTAAACTCGATAACGACACTCATAAATAGAATGCAGAAAAAAGGGCTTGTCACAAAGGTTAAAAAAGATGGAGATCATAAGACATATGTGATCCTGACAGACAAAGGGTTGGATATTTACACAAATACCGTCACTGAACGTTCTATAAAATTAATCTTCGATACTCTTACAGATGAAGAAAAGAACCGACTCACGTCTCTATTATCCAAACTTCAAACCAAAGCCCGTAATCTTCTTGGCCTGGATTATAAACCGCCGTTTTTACAGTAAGATTGATTTGATTAAAGAACAAATTTGCCTTGAATCGCTCAGTTAATCGAGTATAGTCTGGTAGAAAAGATATTGAATCTTGATCAATAAAATTTTTAGCTTAATGAAAAGGTAAAATGTCAGGTAGCAAGAGCTTGAAATGTGACATTGAACTAGTATTCTTATCAGAAATAGATGACTATGTCCGTAACAAAAGTAAAGCAGGTATTGTTGTCTTTACGAAACGGGCAGACTCATGGTACCGTAACTTTGCAGATTACGATAAAAATCTACTTGTCATAAAGTGTTCACAAGAATTGAGGAAGAAGGGAATACGAGAAGTAAACCAGGCTCAAAAAAACCTCGCAAGGGAAACAATAATCTACCTGACAAATATTTAATACCTGAAAATACCGATATCGAATTCCCGTCACACCTCACTTCTATCCACAATACCTTTGGAATTTCTTTCCGGTAAATCACAGCAGTTCCGGGTATGTCTGTTGAATATATAGTAAGTGTTTATTCGACATTTAAGAAAACCGGGAACATAGGCTGAAGATTTGCATGGGTGAAATTACTCCTAGAGTATACGTAACGGGTATTGTATAATTAAGTAATCGTCCTTCAATATAGCAGAACGACGATCAAATTTGCTTGAATACCTGGTTTATCCGATAATATCTATAGATATCCTGACAATATAATTGACTGCGGTGTTCTGTCCCATAATTGCTGCATTAAGGGTTATTTTTGACTTCGGACAGTTAGTAGAAAAGAAAGGTCGTGCATGAAGACTGCGAAAGAAACGAAGCGGCAGGAGCAGAGTAAATTCGGAAACGTGATAAAGTGGATATGGCGACAGTTCAGTTCGGTGCGACTCGCCGTTATCCTGATACTGGTAATCACCGCTCTCAGTCTCCTGGGAGCGCTGCTTATCCAGGTACCTCAG
Source organism: Dehalococcoidales bacterium (assembly GCA_016932435.1). The sequence continues at coordinate 1,363 of JAFGCW010000055.1, forward strand.
AGCGCCGCCGGGGATCCGCAGTACTATAACTACTGGCTGGAGACCATCGCCAGGCCGAAACTGGGCGGATGGGCATCTTTCTTTTCAGCTCTAGGGTTGTTTGACGTTTTCCGGTCGCCATGGTTCGTTATCGTCGGTTCGATGCTGATGATGAATATCTTTGTCTGCACGATCAACCGCTGGAATAGTATAAGAGCCGGTATAAAAGGTACGGCAATCACACAGAACGAAAGTTTCTATATGTCAGGGAGTGCAACGGCCGAACTGCCGGTGAGTGACCTGAAACCCGACCTGGCTGCCGAACAGTTGCGAAAGGTACTCCATACAAGAGGGTATCGGACCCGTATGGAGACCGGTGACGAGAACAGGTATATCTCGGCGGATAAGAACCGGTATTACCGACTGGGGACGTTTATCAGCCATTTCAGCCTGATACTGTTCGTCCTGGCGTTTATCACAGGGAATTATTACGGATTCAGCGATACGAGTTTTACGGTTGCCGAAGGTACGGGCCGTGATATCGGCCATGACACCGGTCTGATTCTGTACCTCGATACTTTTACGGCTGAGTATTATGAAAGCGGAATGCCAAAAAACTACAGCAGCGACGTTATCCTGTACGAGGATGGTAAAATTATCGAAGAAACCCGGATCCGGGTCAATTACCCGCTGGCCTACAAAGGGGTGAAGATTTACCAGTCGTACTTCGGGCCTGCGGCAGCGATACAGGTGCATGACGATTCCGGGAATACGATATTCGATGATAATGTTGCCTTGAACAGTTCATTCGCTGTCGAGGGGATACGATATTATGAAGGTTATTTCTATCTTCCTCAGACAGGTCATACCGTACGGCTTATCGTACCGTCTGAGAATAATGAAATGTCGATGATCCCTGTGGGACAGATAGCAGTAGACCTGAGATCGGGGGATGCGCAGGTCGACCTTAAACTGGTTGAGCTCGGGACTCCACGAATGATCAGCGGATTGAGTTTTACGTATAACGGGGATTTGGAGTACTCCGGTTTTCAGATCAGGAAAGATCCGACGAATCTGCTCATCTGGATATCCTCTATCCTGTTCATTCTCGGCATCTGTGCGGTGTTCTACTTTCCTTATCGCCAGGCCTGGATATTAGTAAAACCGGAGGATAGCGGAAGCCGTATTTGTGTGAAAACACCGTCATCACGTATGGGGCGAAACGATGCAGAGATAACAGCACTGGTCGAGTGTATCGAGGAGGGAATTACCGATATACCGGACAAAGGAGAGCATAGTTAGATGGATTTATTCAACCTTGAAGGTGGGTTCTTAACAGCGTCTCTTGTAAGTGCCGTAGTGACTATTGTTTTTACCATTCTTGCCTTCATTAGCACCCGACGCAGAATGATAGCGGTGAAAGATAGTAAAAACAGCGAAAGAGCGCCTTTATCGGAATCGAAAAGTGTACTGGATAAGGTTTCATTTGTACTGACCCTGGTAACGCTGGTACTAATCACTGTTACTATAATAATCAGAATAATTGAGACCGGCCGCGGCCCGTTTGCGAATATGTATGAATTTGCTCTCGCTTTTTCCTGGGGTATCGTGGTAATGGGGATGCTGTTCGAGTCGCGTTACAAGACCGCGGCGGTAAAGAATCTGGGTTTTATCGTCTCCATACTGCTGCTCATCTTCGCAACGGTACAGCATGTAAAAGCGGAGCCGCTCATGCCGGCACTCCAGCAGAGCGTCCTGCTCTCCCTTCACGTGGCCTCCGCGGTAGTAGCCTACGGTATTCTCACAATCGGATTCGGCTCAGCGCTGATATTTATCATACAGGATCGAAACAACTCGATATGGCTGCCGGATAAATCCGTCCTGGATACTATCAGTTACCAGGCGGTGATTTTCGGTTTTCCTTTTCTGACCCTGACTATCATTCTCGGGGCTCTGTGGGGTGATATCGCCTGGGGAAGATACTGGGGATGGGACCCGAAAGAGACCGCCAGCCTGGTTACCTGGCTAGTGTATGCCGCCTATATACACGCCCGTGTCATGAGGGGCTGGAGAGGAACGAAGACGGCGGTACTGATGGTGATAGGTTTTGCGGCTATTATACTAACATTCTTCGGTAATTATATCTTTACCGGCCTGCATGCCTATTAATATC
>JAFGCW010000006.1 GCA_016932435.1 Dehalococcoidales bacterium
GCGAACGTTATGTATATATAAAATTCCCCACCGGCGCCTGGGGAAAATATTTTGCAATAATGGGGAATTTCCACTTGCAAAAAACAGTTGATAAATATTTAGACCTCGAAGTCACTAAAGATAAAGATAAAATACCATTTTTAAAAGAGAAAGCAAAGAAAAAACAAACTATGAATGATAGTGATTGGAGTGGAGATCAATGGCTCCCAAGAACATCCTAACCAAGAAAAAATTCGAAAAAATACTTGAGAAAGTCTTTACGACTGAACAACCTCAGAAAGCCGATTCAAAAGATTCCAAAACATCGGAGTCTCATCAGAGCGATGATTGTAACGAAACACATAAGAGTCAAGATAGGACTGGAGATAAAGAGGATTAACATGATGGTTGACTCCATCAATACCACGCTTGATTGTACTCCAGAGAGCTTCACAGGTGTTGACGTGTGCGATACCAGCAACGTACTGTTTGGCGGAGTGTTGAACGATTCTATGGGCATATCCGAGCCTCTCAACCTTGTTATAGGAAGGGAACTCGTCAGTGTAGACAACTGTCATATTCTCTTTAGCAACGTTCTTTTCAATCAATGGGAGAAGTGTGGTGGATTTAACATCTGGGATAACTTTAGTGATAGCTTTGCCATTTCTCTCGACCATACCCATAACGATTGTCTTTCCTTCTGCTCCACGACCACGCTTGCCAGTTTTCTTACCACCCACCAAAGTCTCATCCACTTCAACGTGTCCAGAGAGCGGGTCAACGCCTTCACTCATCAGCTTGCGAATTTGTGTAAACATTCTCCAGGCTGTTTTGTAAGTAACGCCAAGTTCTCGTTGAAGCTGTTTGGCAGAGATACCAGTCTTTGTAGAAGCCAGAAGGTAAGTAGCATAAAACCAATATCTAAGTGGTGTGGCAGATTTGTGAAGGATTGTACCAGCAGTTGGGGAAAGCTGGTATCCGCAGTAGTCACATTCGTAAACCTTGCGATTCTTTACCCTATGAAACAGTCTAGGTTCATTACAAATAGGGCAATCAATTTTCTCAGGATAACGATGGTTTCTAAGCCACTCAAGGCAATCATCGTCAGTAGCGAATTGTTCGTTAAAATCTTTGATAGTGTATTTCTTCATTTTCCCACCTCTTTATACTATTATTATAACACGAATTTTACATGTTGTCAAGGGATATATTCACGCTCATAAGGGGGTATTTATGGCAGGAAATATACCAGGTTTAGATGTTTCGTTTGAGTGGGTTAAAGATGTTCTTAAAGACCAGAGTCGTACTGCTGATGCCTTAGAAAGTAAGGGAACTAATTTGTTTAATGTTGCTACAGCAGTATTGGGGGTTGGAGTAGCAGCAGGTGTTTTGGCTTCTGATGATGTGTCATTAGGTACAATTATATTTGGTGCACTAGCTCTTATTGCTTATGGATGGGTGGCAGGTTTTTCTTTTGAGTTTTGGCGCTTAAGGAAATACGATACTATGAATAACCCAATTATCATTAGAGAGTCATTCTGGGATTTATCACCGCAGCAATTTAAAATAGATATATTAACCCACATGGAAGATGCTTATACGGAAAACAATAGTGAGTTGCAGAAAAAGGCTAGAGCATTAAAGTATATAATTCGTGCTACTGTAGCGGAAGTAGTACTTTTAGTTTTTGCCCTTGCCTTTACGCTTTGACATCTTTATAACAGGATTACTTGGTCTTGGGGTACTCGGTTTGGGCTTAGGTCTTGTTTTAGTAGTTGGTTTTTTCTTAGTTTCGTCAGACATATTAATACTCCAACTGGAGAGTGATATTTAAGTATAACTGTAAATACAATTTGAGTCTATACATGATAAGAGGGGATAATTACCTATACTTTTTTCGGGGTCGTTTTCTCGATAACCAACCCAGGTAAAAAGATATCCTCCGGATTCCACAACAATACGGCATACCTCATTAAGTAAATTCCATTCGTCAGTAGAATGTACCAGAACTTCGTTGCAGCGACTGAGGACAGTGAGTGCCCTGTTTGTATTAATCAGGTTTTGTTCGACAAGTTTCCTGGTAGTGATAGCATGAGCTGCACCATAAATGGCGATCACAGTAGTGTGATCATCATTCCAGATTGGTTGTGCTTGATTGAATATCCAGCGTATGTCACCATTTTTTTTAATGATACGTAACTCAAGAGTTGTTGTTTCACCGGACATAACCTTGCGTTGAGTATCGATTAAGGCTGGTCTGTCATCGGGATGTACATTGGATGCAACAGGCATAGTTTTAAATTCTTCAGGAGTATATCCGGTAGTTTGTTCGAATGCTCCGCCTATCCAGTCAAGTACCATTTGACCTTTTTCATCACGCGTGTATACATAGACATAGTCGGAAGTTAACTCGGTAAATATGCTGTTTTTCTTCTCCGATTCCTTTAGCGACTCATCTGATAATTTCCATTCAGTGATATCCTGTCCGGAACTGAGTGTACCTGAGAATTTCCCCTTATTATCCGTGAGGATGGTATTATGCCAGAATATTATTCTTTCTTCTCTGTTTTTTGTGATAACAGGATTTTCGAAAGTAGTAAGACCGTCGCCATCACCTCGTCTAAACCGGTTCCAGTAATCATTTACCTTTTCCCTGTACCGTTCGGGAATATACTTATCGAACCAGTTCGTACCGATAATTTCATTGTGTTCGTATCCCAGTATTTCGCAACCTTTACGATTTATCATAGATACCAGGTGATTTTCATCGATAACCAGAAGTATAATATCGGCAATCGACAGGTAGCTTTCTGCTTTTTCCTTTTCTATTCTTAATTCTTCTCTGGCCTGGTTCTGCTCGGAGATGTCCCTGATTATCATGCTTGATCTGGGGTCGCCTTCAGAGTCATCAAAAATAACGGATGTTACTTCTCCTTCAAAACGGCTTCCGTCTTTTCTTAAAAAGGTGAGTTGTCCTTTGAAATAGCCTTTATCATCTCTCTGCTTGACTGCATCTGTAAGGCGAGTATCAGAAAGGTCAACTATTCCGTTTCTACCGGATTGGCATATTTCTTCCTCGGTCATACCGAACATTTTACAGGCAGCAGGATTCGCCGCAATGATTCTGCCGTCTGGTATTGTCAATAAGATAGCGTCATAGGTGTTTTCGAAAAGTAAGTAGTATTTTTCTTCGCTTTCCGATAATGCTTCCGTAGCCTCGACACGTTCGGTTATATCCTTTTCTAAGCAGATGACATTGGTGATCTCCCCTTTTGAGTTCTTAAGCGGGATCAAGGTTATTTCTAAAATTCTATGCGTCGTTTCCTGTATACTGACCTGTTCTTCTCTGGCAGTATAGTAGTCTAAAGTGAACTCGGCATCTATCCCTTCTTCGAATACTTTCCTGACAAGATCAAGATACCCCTGTTGTTCGACCTGTTTATCTTTGAGAACGTTATAATTGTTGATGATTTCTTCGTCGGTTATTTTCATCAAATCTCTCAGCGCCTGGTTAATACGGATGATATTTCCGCAAGTATCGGAAACCCACATTGGATTGGGGGAGTGCTCAATAATGCTGTCGAAAAAATTCGTGTCGGAATGAGTTAAATCATTATTTTCTTTCCGTATAGAGGAATCTTTGAAAATAACCATGACGGCGGGATTTCCATTGTATTCGAAGTGGCTGGCTGTTACTTTAACATATACATGTTCATCTGATTTTGTGAGGAAGGCTGTTTCGTAAATACGGAGAGATGACTCTTCTGAGATTCTATCATTGTGGATTACCGAGATTTCATCTCTGCACTCTGGAGCTATGAAATCGAGAAAAGCTTTACCGAATACTTCTTCCTGAGAGTATTCAGTCAATGATAAAAACGAATTATTTACGAATTCGATTTGATTTTCTTGTACAATGATAATGCCTTCGTTGCAGGACTTTATTATCAAAGAAACCAGACTATCGTTCGCGTTGATTTTGCCAGTAATGTTGAATAAATCCTGACTATCACCACTATCATCGCCAGCCACAAGCATCCTCCCCGGAATTGTCCACCAGTCCAGAACGTAATAATCTAATATCAAAAAGGACGTTTAATTACGTTTGGAAACTATAAATCCTGTAGTATAGTTTATGAGGTTGTTTTTTGAATCCATAGCTGTAATGAATATACTCTATCTTTACAATATCAATTTGTCAACAAACGTATTCAAGTGTGAAAAACTATTGATATTCTGTAGCAATAACGGTGTGTTGACACCTCAAAAGCCGCATGTTACCATAATCTATCACATTATTAACGCAATATTGTTACGGTGACATACTATGTTCGGTCCCAGGTCTGCAATGCTTACTCTCTATGGTGATTATGTTCGTCATAGAAGTGGTGAAATAGGAATAGGAAGTCTCATAGCCCTCCTTAGTAATTTCGGTCTTTCTGAAAATTCCATAAGGTCGGCGGTTTCGCGCATGTGTCGAGCCGGTATTTTAAAAGTCAGACGAAACAAATCACGCAGTTATTATTCTCTCAGTGATGAGGGACTTGCCCTGATGAACAAAGGTGAGAGAAGGATTTTTGACAGGAAACGGACCGAGTGGAATGGATTATGGTTCCTTGTAGTCTATTATATACCGGAGCAGAATCGGGAATCACGTGATAGACTACGTAGAGAACTTGCCTGGATGGGATTCGGACCTCTGACTACCGCTACATGGATATCTCCTCATGATCTTACCGGTGAGGTAATAGAACTTGCCGATAAATTGAAAATACGACCTTATGTACAGATATTTCAGACCAGGATGAAAAACTTCAATAATCCGGCAGGAATCGTTGACAGGTGCTGGGATCTCCAGAAAATTCATAAACGGTATAATAATTATATAAAAGAATACCGGAAAAAGATGGAAGACCACCAGGCACGCCTCGATAAAGGTGAAAACATTGAGTCGAGTGAATACTTTGTACAGAGGTTCAAGCTAATCGATGATTATCGACGACTACCGTACCTTGACCCCGACCTTCCGGAGGAATTACTTCCCAAAAACTGGTTAAGATCGGAAGCAATGGATTTATTCGTTCGATATCATGAAATACTTACTGAAAAAGCAAACCAGTATTTCGATTCAGTGCTCGCTGAGTACTAGAAAGAGAATTAAAGCAATCCGAGTTCTTCGAGATTCGGCGATGGATCGACGAAGTGCTTCTTAGCCCATCTTGAAATACACTTGCTGCCGAAAGCATGCGCCATTAATTCACTAAAATAGAGCGCGGGTAAAGGATCAGTACCGGATTCCTTCGGCTGCCGCATATCCAGGTTTAGCTGGCAGATACCACAGGCAGTTACTATCATATCCGCTCCGGCTTCCCTGGCTCCTTGTATTATCTTACCCGATAGTTTCTGCACTATTTCCGGAACGACTATAGAGAGAGAACCTCCACAGCAGTCAACCTTATATGACCAGTCAACTATCTCGGCTCCTAGGGCTTCCATTATCTCATCCATAACTACGGGATTCTCTGGATTATCGAATGAAGTGACTTCAGGAGGTCGAACAAGAACACATCCATAATAAGGAGCTATCTTCAAACCATGAAGTGGTCTTACTACTTTACTCCTGATGGTTTCTATTCCGATATCCTGGTACAGGATTTCCAGGACGTGCCGGGACCTGTGTGAGAGATTAAGCTTTGAGCCGATATCTTCTTCTATCTTTGATTTCAGTGCCGTGTCTCTGCCCAACTCGTATTCCGCAGTCTTAAATCGCAATAAACAACCCGGGCAGGGTGCAACGACATCCATATTCATTTTTTCAGCGAGAGCGAGGTTGCGGGACGGAAGTGCAAGGGATAGCTCGCGGTTAATGACATGACCAGAACTGGCGCCGCAACATGTCCAGTCCGGTATTTCCGTAAACTCGATGTCAAGATACTTGGCTGTTTCCCTGACGGATTCTTCATATTCTATTGAGGTGGTAGTTGCCGTACATCCGGGATAGTATGCGTATTTCATATATCTATCTTTGCCTTGGGATATTTTTAACGAGAAAGAACCTTTTTGTAAATAGACTTGATATCTCTGGTCGAGTGTCTCTTCAACGATGGAAACTTAATCTTACCTTTCTTAAACATTCCGATCGCCATATCCGACAGTTCCTTTATCTTTGGAATGGAAAGAAACTCACGTGATTTCATCTCGTAGCTAATCATCAGGCTGACTTCGTCTATCCTGCCCTTTTTCTTTATCTGGTCCAGGAACGCCTGGTGAAATTTAAGAATATTACTGACCCGGCTGTTAACTCCGGATTTTACCGATTCTTCCCGAAGAATATCCATCAGGCGAACGATCTCTATTTCATTCGGACAGCGAGTCGCACAGGTTTCGCAGGAAGCACACAACCATATGGTAGTGCTGTTCAATACCTTGTCTTTGAGTCCCAGCCGAACGAGATGGATTATCTGGTTGGGGTAATAATCCATTGCATAAGCCACCGGACATCCGTCGCTGCACATCGAACACTGGTAGCAGCGGTTAAGATACTTTACCTCTGCAGCTATTTTTTGCGTGAATTCGTTATTCCGGAGCGGTATTTTCTCCGTCGTCAGTTGCTGCTGCACTTGCGGCTTTTCCTTTCTTTTTCGGTATGGTCTTTTTGTTCCTGAGTGTCTGAAGCTGCTCTTTTTGTTCGTCGGTCAGTTCAAGGTGCCCAAGTCTAGTTATTTCATCATTATAGTTATTTACTAGAGCTGCGAAGGCAGCTCCTTCCGCGGCTGAGGCGAAATCCAGTTTAAGTCTGGACGGATCTATTCCCATTTTCTCAAGACCTTTTTGCGTAATCGGTATAGATTTTATCTGCTGCTGAACGCCGGAGATATAATGACAATCAGCTGGATGACATCCGACCACAAGAACTGCATCCATACCTTTCAGATATGCGTCGTAGATAAACTTGGTATGTACTCTGCCGGAGCATAGAACCCTGATTGTCCTGGTATTCGACGCGTATTGAATCCTTGAAACTCCGGCAAGGTCGGCAGCCGCGTATCCACACCAGTTGCAAAGTATCGTAAGTATCTTCGGTTTATCTTCATCGATAGGTATGGAATAAGCGGCATCTATTTGAGAAAATATCTGCTGGTCGGTAAAGTGGTTAAGGGTGACAGCGTGGGTAGGACATACCGCATTACATACACCGCATCCTTTACAGGCAGCGGGTATCACGTGGGCTACCTTGCCTTCATCAGTTTCAAGAAGTTCAATGGCGTTAAAAGGGCAACCCTTGGTACAGAGTCCGCACCCGATACAGTCTGCCTCGTTCACTTCGCAGACAGCGCCGCTGGCAACGATGGTATCCTTGGAAAGGATAGTAGCCGCTCGAAGCGCCGCGCCTTTCGCCTGGTTAATGGAGTCCGGAATATCCTTGGGGTATTGAGCCATGCCGCAGAGGAAGATACCATCGGTCGCGAAATCAAGCGGTCTGAGCTTCATGTGGGCTTCCATGAAGAACCCGTCACCGGTTAACGGCAATCTTAATAATTGAGATATTTCCTGGTTGCCGTCGGGAACGACGGGCGTACTGAGTACCAGCAGGTCGGGCTTGATATCACCCTCCATATTGATCGTGCTGTCATAATATTGAAGAGAAAGGCTGTCACCATTTACCGATACTTCCGGCTGTTTTTCCGGTTCATACTGTATGAAAAGGACACCTTTGTCTCTTGCCTCAAGATAATAATCTTCTTTAAACCCATATGCCCTCATGTCCCGGTAAAATACCGTAATATCGATATCCGGGTTGAGTTCCTTAAGTTTAAGCGCGTTCTTTAAAGCTACACCACAGCAGATACGGCTGCAGTAACCGTGTTCTTCATTCCTGGCGCCAACACACTGGATCATGGATACATTATTTATATTTTCGGGTAATGTGCCGGCAGAGATCATCTCTTCGAGTTCCTGCTGTGTTACTATCCGTGAACTCTGACCATACTGATATTCGGTGGGAGTATAGGAACTTCCCCCGGTGGCAAGTATCGTTATACCGTGCTGGACCTCGATTGGTTCTGAATCAGGCTTGTCGGGCTTGACCAGCGTACTTTTGAAGTTTCCAACATATCCGGCGAAGTTAGTCAGTTCGAATCCCTTATAAAGCGTGATATTCTTTTCATTCTCTACTTCTGAGATTACCTGTTGAAGATACGGATCCACTTCCAGCCCTTCAAGTGTATAGTGAATATGCCTGGCATGACCACCCAGTTCATTTTCTTTCTCTACGAGATAGACTTCGAAGCCCTGCCTGGCAAGAGAAAGAGCTGCATTCATTCCGGCAAGACCGCCGCCAAGCACCAAGCCTTTTGGATTGACCGGAAGCTCAAGTTCTTCCAGTTCCGTAAGATTGCGCGCCCGTGCAACGGACATGGCAATCGTATCCTTGGCCTTTTCCGTGGCTTCTTCCTTTTCGAAAGAGTGTACCCAAGTGCAGTGCTCCCTGATATTCGCCATATCCAGTAAATAAGGATTTAATCCTGCTTCGCGTAAAGCCTCCCGGAAAACAGTTTCATGATCTCTGGGGGTGCAGGCTGCAACAACGACTCGGTTCAATCCTTTTTCTTTAATAGCTTCGGTTATCTTGCGTAGTGAATCTGATCCGCATGAGATAGTGTGTTCTTCGCAATGAACCACATCATCGAGAGTCGAAGCATACTCAACCAGCTCAGGAACATCGGCAACTCCGCCGATATTGGTGCCGCAGTTACATACAAAGACTCCGATCCTGGGATCTTCACCTTCGACGGAGCGTTCCTCGGGATATTCCCTGGTCTGGGCAAGCGTTCCTCGCTGGCTTGCCAGCAACTGGGCAGCCATCGCTCCGGACCCGCTGGCTGAACTGATGGAGTCGGGAATATCTATAGGGGCAGTAAACGCAGCTGCAGGATAAATACCGGGCTTACCGGCAATCTCATTGGGTGTTAACCCGCTTGTTTCACAGAAACCATGTTCATTAAGTTCGAATCCCATTACCTCCGCCAGTGCCGCATTATCTTTTGCAGGACTCATTCCGACGGAGAGTACTATCATATCGAATTCTTCTTCCTGTACGGTGTGATCATCGGTGACATAAGAAACGATAAGATTGTTGTTTTGCTTGTTCTCCTTAACAGAGGAAATTCTTTTCCTGATAAATCGGGCGCCTTCCATTTCCTTAGCCCGGTTATAAAAATCTTCAAATCCTTTTCCGAAAGTCCTGATGTCGTTATGGAATATTGCTACCTCGATATCCGGGTGATGATTCTTTACAAGGATCATCTGTTTCAGAGCATATGTGCAACATATTCCTGAGCAATAGGTATTTCCGAGACCGGAGTCGCGTGAACCGACGCATTGCAGCCATGCGATCTTTTTGGGGATTTTCCCGTCGGACAAACGGATAACTTCACCATTAAAGGGTCCTGACGCATTCGACATTCGTTCGAATTCAAGGCTGTTGACCACGTTTTTCATGCGTCCATAGCCGTAGGCGCCGGCTAGTTTTGCGTCGAAAATCTCATATCCGGGGCTGACAATAATTGCCCCGACGTGCATGATTCCTCGTTTCTTTTTCTGCTTGAAGTCTATCGCCTTTGCCTGGCAGACAGATTTGCATATGGTGCATTTATCATCGAAATAAAGGCAGGCGTCACGGTTTATAGCAGCGGAAGCGGGGATAGCCTGGGGGCACCAGATATCAATCGCTTTTGCAGGTCCGAGATTTTCGTCGAAAGGATTCGAAACCGTGTAAGGACAGTAGGTTGCGCAGTTTCTACAGCCGACGCAGAGATCTTCATCGACAAATCTGGGCTGCCGGAGTACTGTGACGGTAAAATTCCCGGCTTCACCTTCTACTTTTTCTATCTGGGTATTGGCCAGTATTTTTATGTTGGGATGCCGACCGGCATCCGCCATTTTAGGCCCGAGTATTCAGAGAGAACAATCGAGAGTAGGGAAGGTTTTATCCAGCTGGGCCATCTTGCCACCGATCATCGGTGACTTTTCAACCAGGTATACTTTAAAACCGGAATCGGCAAGGTCGAGAGCGGACTGTATTCCGCTGATTCCTCCTCCAATAACCAGTACCGCTCCTACGGGTGAGTTTGTAGCTTCTGTCATTAAAGCTCCTCCACAACTACCGTTTCATCCTCATCTTCGACCTCTTCTTCTACTTCAATTTCTTCATATGTAAGAGCCTCGGTTCCGCACCACTGAACACATAGGGGACCGTCTTCGGGCATTGGTTCTCCGCACATATCGCATTCTAATGCCAGACCGGAATCCGGTTCGTGGAAAATTTCTCTGGAAGGGCAGGCCTGTCGGCAAAACGAACATTCACCATATTCTTTTCCGTCGATTACAATGACATTTCTGCCGATGCATTCTACCTCGGTATATTTACCTGCCCTTATCGGTAGATAAATATCAGTATCCTCGCAACGAAATACCTGGATGCGTGATCTTGCCGGATTAACGATACTGTACTTAGGTTCGGCATGGTAGGCAGCACAGACTACTTCGCACGCACGGCATCCAGTGCATTTATCTGCGTTTACCTTAATCGTCTTGATTGTCCTTGTTCTTATCATCTTAATCCCTTTTATCAGCGAATAATATTTAATCCGCGAAATTGCGGAAAAGTATTATTTCTCTAGAAGATACCTCGCTTGACGAAATCTTCAGCAATATATCCTAACTGTAATTTTTCAAGCGTTTCCTTTGTCGGTACCCCGTCCTTGTTCCAGCCACGGTACTCATAATAATCATCAAGAAGTTTCTGTTCGAATTCATGGTCTCTTACCGCCCAGTGGTCTGCTGGTGGTACTTCATCAGCCCGACGCATACCCCGTCTGATATTCAATGCCCGTATCAGATTACGAATTCTTGTGCCGGTTTCCCAGAGACTTTTTTCATCGAAATCCATACCTGTAGCCAGATTGATAATAGTAGGAAGATTATGAATATGATAAGCGACTCTACCGCCGAATTGCCCTCTGAATGATGATAAGAATCCGCAAATTCCATCGGAATCATCGAGAGTATGCATCATTTCGTTCCACTCAGTGATAGCACAGGATGCTTCGTTGGATATCTCATTACGTTTTTCCCAGTTGAGGAAATACTGCTTGAATTTTTCGTCAGGAACGGCTTCCCAGTCATCCACGAATACTTGCCGTTCTTCCATAGTCGGCATAGGGTCCTGTGGGAAGGAGCCTTCGATCTGGGTAATAGCCATCTTATTTCCGGTTGCTATCATCAGGAAATAAGGAGGATTCAATTTCCCCAGTTTTATTGGGAGTTGCTCGAATTTCTTCACGGTATTATGGTCGAAAGCTTCGGCCCCGTTGCCTATCTGACGGGCTGCATGGTAAACACCGTTCGCCAGAATATCACCGATTCCTTCCCTCCTGACTATCTTATCCATAATATAATAGAACCTGCTCCTGATATCTTCAGGCATTCCCGGGAAATCTTTTTCGGTAAGGATGCCTGCATCAAGTAATTCAAGCGCGAAAGCAATTATTTGAGGTGTAGAATAGGCATCTAAACCATATTCCGTGGCAACAGGCAGTATCTCGTAACTGAAATCCAATTCCTGGAAAGATGCCATGTGATACGTATCCTTAGCGTAGCACTTATAAGAGAAACGCCGCCGATCAGGCCAGTTAATGACATTATGGCAACTCTTAGGGCAGTTATAGCAACCGGTCTGGCGTGGCATATGGTCGTACTTTAGCCGTGTGAATCTATCTTCGATTTCATCGGTCCAGTAATCCTTTATGCGTGTACGGGCGTTACCCCAGGCAAAATTATTATGATGAAAGCTGTCATCTTCATCAACCGCCATCCAGTCACCCACATGCTCGCTGTTTTTCATGATGATACGCAAATCCTGGCACAGCTGGAATAATTCCGCGGGATGTGCGACGTGGATATCCTGGGTGCCGCGTACTACTATTGCCTTGACTCGCTTGTCTCCCATGATCGCGCCGACACCGGCACGGGAGGCGCAGGCATCACTGTGGTCAATGGATGCGGTAAATACTCTGTTTTCACCGGCAAGACCTATTGCCGCAACCTGGGCTTTTTCCTGCCCGAGTTCTTCCCGTAGAAGGGTGGCAGTATCATGTGTACCCATACCGGCAAGGTGTGACGCATCTCTTATCTCAACCTTGTCATTGTGAATCCATATATATACCAGACTAGGGGCTTTACCTTTAAGAATGATTTTATCGTAACCGGCATATTTCATTTCCGGACCGAAATAGCTGCCCATAAGAGAATGTGCCTGGAGATTCGTCTGGGGAGAAAAGGTGTTTACGGCAACTCGATTCGCTCCCGGAACCGGTGTGCCGTGTAGTAAACCCGTACTGAAGATAAGTAGATTCTCCTCCGAAAACGGTTCGGTGTCGGGAGGGACTCTGTCCCAGAGTATTTTGGCTGCCGTCCCCTGACCTCCAAGATATAACTGGGCGTTCCTGATATCGGTTTCTACCTTTTCAATACTTCCGGTAGTCAGGTCGATTTCAAGATTATATCCAGTCTCTCCGTACCTCATCTGTAAACTCCCTGAAGATTAATCAACCAAAAATGGCTGTACTAGTGAAAGGTAATCGAGTGTCCGGTGAAGTGATGATATTATACCCGTATGTCACTAATATCATGCTGCGTGTATACAACGTCATAAGAATATTAACACGCATACTATGATGTGTCAATATGAATGACGAGATACACGGTATCAAATAGTATCATAAAATTATGGTAAGATTCCATCGATAAAAACAACAAGCCATGGATTTCAATAGTATTGTCAGTCTCGAAATGCGGTCATTACTATTGACACACGGTATCGTGACATGTCATTATGAATATGACGTTATTTATACGCTTCCACGTAATAGTGACATACTTATTTTATCGGAAATATAGGAAATTGAACCGGAAAGGTACGGAATGAGATGCAAGCATTAACTCCATACCCGGAAGTAATTGATCTTATCAAGGAAGAGGGCGGTGATCCTCTTAAATTATGCTATCAGTGCGGAACGTGTTCGGCTACATGTCCATGGAATCTGGTGAAAAATTTTATTGTCCGGAAGATAATGCACCAGGGACAGTTAGGACTCATTGATTTCGAGAGTGAAGAATTATGGATGTGCGCTACCTGTAAAGCATGTGTGGACAGGTGTCCAAGAGGAGTCGCTATTATCGATGTTATGAGGGCAATGCGCAGAGCGGTCGTTGAATTCAGCGTGGGTGGTATTCCTGATGGTCTACGAATATCGATGAAAAACATATCGGCCACTGGGAACCCTCTTGGTGAGTCAGAGGAAAACCGCGCGGATTGGGCGAAGGACCTTGACGTTAAGCCATACGTAAAAGGTATGGATGTTCTTTATTTTTCCTGCTGTATACCTGCCTATGATCCGAGTGCCCAGAGAGTTGCAAAAGCCACCGCAAGCGTGTTGAAGAAAGCCGGAGTAAATTTTGGGATACTGGGTACCTTGGAAAAATGTTGCGGTGAAAGTGTTCGTAAAGCCGGTGACGAAAATCTCTTCAAAACACTCGCGGAAACCAATATAAGTAACTTCAAAGAAGCTGGTGTTACAAAGATAGTAACTACTTCATCTCATTGCTATAATACCTTCAAGAACGAATATCCTGAACTAGGTGGCGAATTCGAAGTACTTCATGCTTCCCAGTTTATTGCCGAACTGATCGACGAAGGGAAAATTACCTTCTCAAAAGAGATAAACAAGAAAGTCACCTACCATGACGCCTGTTATCTTGGCAGGCATAATGGTGTTTATGATGAACCGAGGAAAGTTCTCCAGAGTATACCTGGTGTTGAACTGGTAGAGATGGCTGATTACCGTGAAAACAGCTTATGCTGTGGTGGTGGTGGTGGAAGAATTTGGATGGATACTAAAAAGGGTGAACGGTTCAGTGATTTGCGTATCGAGCAGGCGATAGAAACAGGCGCTGAAATTCTCGCTGCAGCCTGCCCTTATTGTATTCTTAACTTCGAAGACAGCCTTCGTTCCGGAGAAAACGAAGACGCTCTGGTTATTAAAGATATCGCCGAACTTGTCGACGAAGCGATATAGAGAAGTTTGGAGGCCTGTTCAATGGATGAGAAACCTCGAATTGGCGTTTATGTGTGTCACTGTGGGCTGAATATTGCCGGCGTAGTCGATGTAGCATCGGTCGCCGAATATGCAGCCGGCCTTCCCAATGTAGTAGTGGCGAAAGACTATATGTATATGTGTTCGGACCCCGGTCAGAATATGATTAAGGAAGATATTAAAGAACATAACCTGAACAGAGTAGTAGTTGCTTCATGTTCTCCGATGCTTCATGAACACACCTTTAGAGTAGCTTGCCAGGAGGCCGGAATCAATCCTTATATGTTTGAAATGGCGAATATTCGCGAGCAGGATGCCTGGGTTACGGCCGATAAAGACAATGCCACCGAGAAAGCAAAATCGACGGTAGAAGCTGCCGTCCGATGGGTGCAATACCAGCAGCCACTGGAAGTCAGGGAAGTATCGGTAAACCCGAATGTGATGGTGGTTGGCGGCGGTATTGCAGGGATGAGAGCGGCTCTCGATATAGCCAACTCAGGAAACAAAGTTTATCTGGTTGAACGTGAACCCAGCATTGGCGGCCATATGGCCCAATTCGATAAGACCTTCCCGACACTCGACTGCGCAAGCTGCATTTTTACTCCTCTTCTCAGTGAAGTCGGACGAAACGATAATATCGAATTAATGGCCTACAGCGAAGTTGAGGAAGTGAGTGGTTATATAGGGAACTTCACAATAAAGGTCAGGAAGAAAGCACGGTATATCGATGCCGATAAATGCACCGGATGCGGTACCTGTGTTGAAAAATGTCCCTTTAAGGTGATCAGTACCTTCGATGAAGGATTGAAAGAAAGAAAGGTTGTTTATATTCCTTTCGCGCAGGCAATACCGAATGTAGCGACAATCGATGGCGAACATTGTAAATATCTGGCCGACGGAAAATGCGGTGCCTGTAAGAAATTCTGCCAGGCTGATGCTGTTGATTTTGATCAGAAGGATGAAATCGTTGAGGTGGATGTCGGGTCGGTTATTCTCGCCACAGGTTATGATACATTCGATGCTGCACAGATCGAGCGATACGGTTACGGTAAATATGATAATGTCATTACGGCTCTCCAGTTTGAAAGAATGAGTAATGCGTCGGGACCGACACTGGGACAGATACAATTAAAAGACGGATCGAACCCGGAAAGTGTGGCAATCGTACACTGTGTCGGCAGCCGGGATACCAACTATCACGAATACTGTTCGAGAGTCTGCTGTATGTACGCCCTGAAGTACTCGCACCTTATCAAGGAAAAGACTGAAGCAAATGTATACCAGATGTACATCGATATGAGGTGTTATGGCAAAGGCTACGAAGAATTTTACAACAGGCTTGCTGATGAGGGTACAACCTTTATAAGAGGTAAAGTAGGACAGATAACGGACAAGGCTATTAACGATGAAGAACAAGGTAAGTTAATTGTCGTCGTAGAAGATACTCTACTCGGCAGTATTATCCGAGTTCCGGTAGATATGGTCGTCCTGTGTACGGCGCTCGAACCGAGAGCAGACGCAAATGAGGTTGCCCAGTTATTCGGTATAAACCGGAGTGCCGACGGGTTCTTCCTTGAAAGGCATCCGAAACTTGACCCGGTCGCAACAATGAGTGACGGACTGTATTTAGCAGGATGCTGTCAGGGACCGAAAGACATTCCGGACACAGTTGCCCAGGCTTCGGCGGCAGCTGGCAAGGTCTTGTCCATGATAAGCAGGGGAAAGGTGGAGGTTGAAGCCGCTACTGCGTATGTCGACGAGGAAGTATGCACCGGGTGCGGACAGTGCGTTGCGGTATGTGCTTATAAAGCTATCGAGATAGACGAGAAACGGAAAATAGCGGAGGTCAATGCGGCCCTGTGCAAGGGATGTGGAGCCTGCGCCGCTCAATGTCCGTCAAGCGCAATACAACATAAGAACTGGACACCGAAGCAGTTTTTCGAGAAAGTAGACGCGGCTACACGCGAGTATCTATAGAGAAAAGGTATGGCTGAAGCTAAAGAACAATCAGTACTTGTGATAGGCGCCGGTGTCGGTGGCGTCAAAGCGTCTCTTGAACTGGCCGAATCAGGTGTAAAAGTCTATCTATGCGACCTTAGTCCTGATATCGGCGGCACACTCATGCAGATGGACAAATGGTTTCCGAACAGCCACTGCGGAATGTGCCAGATGCTGCCGCTGGTTGTCGGTGATGAGTCTGTCCAGTTTTGTCTTCGTCGGGGACTTAATCATCCGAATATCGAGTTTCTCCCTCTGACTTCGGTTGAAAAACTTGAAGGCCAGGCCGGGAATTTTACTGTCACGCTAAAGAAAACTCCCATGGGAGTAAAGCGTGATCTGTGTTCGGGATGCGGCCTTTGCGCCGAAGTGTGCCCGGTAGAGGTCGACAGCGAATTTAACCAGGGACTTGAAAAGCGAAAAGCCATCTACGTCAGAAATCCAATGGTAGCCGCAAATGCCTATCTTATCGACTGGAATAGCTGCACGAAGTGCGGTGTATGTGCGGAAAAATGCCCGAATAACGCGATAGACCTGAATGCACAGGAAGAGGACCTGGAGATAAAGGTTGGGGCGGTTGTGCTGTCTACCGGTTTCGAGGAATTTAATGCCAAACAGACGAGTGAATACGGGTACCAGCGTTTTCCGAATGTGCTGACAAGCATAGAAATGGAGCGGATGTTAAGTCCTTCTGGGCCTACACGAGGGAATCTGGAGAGAACCTCCGATGGGAAAACGCCTTCATCGCTGGCGTTTTTGCAGTGTGTCGGCTCCCGCGAGATTGAATATAACTACTGCTCATCGGCATGCTGCATGTATGCTATCAAAGAGGCTGTTCTGGCGAAGGAAGCAAATCCCGATATCGATATAACCATTTTTTACATGGATATTCGTGCTTTCGGAAAAGGAAATTATAAGTATTTCCTGGAAGCACGAGACAAATACGGTATAAAATTCGTAAGAACCAGAGTACCTGCGATAAAGCGGGATTTCCTGACGGATAATATTTTGCTATCCGCAAGAAATGAAGACAGTACCATAAAGGATTATTCATTCGAGATGGTGGTGCTCTCGGTTGGGCAGGTGCCGCCTCCGGGATTCTCAGAATTAAGTAATACGCTGGGTTTGGAGACAAACCAGTGGGGATTCTGCGAGGGTAAGATATTTTCACCGGTCGAAACAGGTAAAGAAGGTATCTATGTATGCGGCTCGGTATCGGCGCCGAAAGACATTGCCGATACGCTGGTAGAGGCCGGAGCAGCAGCAAACCGGGTTATGACACTATTAGCCATGCCGCGGAATATTGATGACACGGTTGAGAAAGCTGAAGAAGAAACAGAGGAAGAAACCGGTACCGCAATAATAATATGCAGCTGTGGTAACGAAATAGGGTCGGTTATCGATATCGGTCGAGTTTTGGAGTATAGCAAGGCACTTCCCGGCGTGGTCTACGCATCGAAGTCCGACTTCTTATGCCAGAAAGACGGCTTTGCTAAACTGGCTGATGAAGTAAAACAGGCAAAAGCCGGTAAACTGGTAATAGCTGCCTGTCCTACCTCGATAATTGGTGGGCAGATAAACCAGGCGCTTAAAGACGCCGGATTAAATCATATTTTCAGCCAGTTCATTAACCTTAGAGAAGGTGTTGCCTGGGTGCATAAGGATGAGCCGGAAAAGGCGACCGAAAAGGCTGAGAAACTTATCGCGATGGCGGCTGAAAGGGCTCGACTGCAAAAGAATACTGACCTTCAATCAACTTCAATTAATGGTGGAGCACTGGTAATCGGCGGAGGATTGAGCGGAATGATAGCTGCTTTATCTGTTACCGAACAGGGATTTGAAGTTCACCTTGTAGAGAAATCAGATAAGCTTGGAGGTAATCTTCAGCATATTCACACCACGCTATCCGGTGACGACCCTCAGAAATTGCTGAATGATACTATTCATAGCATTGAAGGAAGTTCCTTAATTAACGTATATCTGAATTCGGAAATCAAAGAATTTTCGGGATATGCCGGTAATTTTGATGCAGAAATCTTGAAAGGCGACGAAGAGATACCACTCCAGGTCGGTGCAGTGATAGTTGCCACCGGTGGCAGCGAGTACAAACCTGAAGAGTACTCGTATAATGACAGCGACAGTATTATTACCCAGTCCGAACTGGAACAGAGAATTGCTTCCGGTGACCTGAATGTCGAAAGCATGGATTCTGTAGTTATGATACAGTGTGTCGGCTCACGGAATGCAGAGAGACCCTATTGCAGCCGAATCTGCTGCAGCCAGGCAATCAAGAATTCGATGGAGATAAAGAAACGGAATCCTGAATGCCAGGTATACGTAATTTATCGCGATATTATGAGTTACGGTTTTCTTGAAGAATACTACACCAAAGCCAGGGAAGCCGGGGTAATATTTATTAGATATGAAGAAGATGACGAACCTCGTGTTAAAGCTGAAGCTGGAAAAATAACGGTTGAGTTTAAAGAACCTGCGCTGGGAGAAACTATAACTCTGGAAGCTGATACCGTAGTACTAAGTCCGGCAATCTTACCGCAGGACACGAATGAAGAACTTGCCGGAATAATGGATCTTGAACTAACAGAGAACGGCTTTTTCAAGGAAGCGGAAGTAAAATTCCGTCCGGTAGATTTCACCCACGAAGGCATCTACGCTTGCGGACTGGCTTTATATCCAAGGAACATCGGTGAGAGTATAGCTGAAGCCCAAGCTGCCGCGCAAAGAGCAGCAACGCTATTGTCTAGAGGGCAGATCCAGGCGTCACTTATAGTAGCTGAGGTTAATCCGAGATGGTGTACAGGTTGTGAGATATGCGTACCGGCCTGCCCGTACGGAGCGAGAATAAAAGATACCATGAAAGGTATAGTTGTAGTAAGGGAAGCATTATGCCAGGGATGCGGCGCCTGTGCTGCAGTGTGTCCGAGTGGCGCCACCAAATTAAGGCAGTTTACCGATAAACAGGTATTCTCAATGATAGATGTTGGAATATAGACAGGGAGACTTA
>JAFGCW010000007.1 GCA_016932435.1 Dehalococcoidales bacterium
CGATAATCATGGTTTTAGCGTCTGTTTTAATATAGCTGCGATAACATCAATTGTCGTTACTTTAGCTTGTGCTTATTTCCTGAGAGACGGCAAGCAGCAGATGGTATAGAAGACATTCCTGGAAACAAAAAACATACATAGGCCGAGTAGCTCAAACCTGTGTATGTTTTTCTCTTGTTCCGATTTAATTACTCGGCTTTGATTTTATTGTAGCAGTCGCTGCAATAAACAGGTCGATCCTCACGAGGTTCGAAAGGTACTTCGGTTTCAGCTCCGCACTGAGCGCATATAACCTGGAACATCTTTCTCGGTGCTCGGTATCCGCCGCCGTATCCACCATCGCCGTAACGTTGTGCTTTTCTTGCCTTGCGGCAGTCGGGGCACCGTTTAGGCTCATTCTGGAAACCACGGGAGGCATAGAACTCCTGCTCTCCGGCGGTAAAGGTAAAATCCTGACCGCAATCTGAGCACTGGAGTGTTTTATCCTCGAAGCTCAATGGATGACCTCCTCTCTTCAAAAATTTGGTTAGAGTCTTGGCCATCCAATACCTGGAATATTTGCATGTATTGAAGCGTATTTGACAACCTGATACTAAACCTTAGAGATATTATACGAAAAACATATTTGATATGCAATATACCTAAATTAGTTTATCAAGAGAATTATTGACTTCAACCCAGTTCTTTAGCGGAAGCTGACCTGGAGACAATTACCATAGAGATTATATCTTTTCCGCGTGAACTGACGCCACAGTGATTGTATATAATATCTTCAATCACAATATTATCAGGTTGTGCTTTCAGCCATGAGTTAACAGCTTCCTGGAAATCTACAACTTCATTATTGTATTCGGCACTGGTGAATACCATTACTTCGGTGTTAGTTGCCTTTAGCGGTTTGCTGAACATTGTTCTCCTCCTGTATTCAGTAAATTATCTTTGAATTCTGAGTTTAGTTACTATCGAGAATAATGTCAAGGGATAGATCTGCAATTTATCACCATAGGAATTATCCTAATCTAAAGGATTTAAAACACGTCCGACGAAGAGAACTGCACCTGTTTCGATATCACGGATGAGGAAGATGAAGGGATGGTCGATAGTGACTTTAACAGGATCAACAGGGGCTGATGTAAGTTTCATATCTACAGCAGTCGCTGCGGCTGCTTCCGTACCTGATTCATCTACCGAGACGAACGTCTTGTGTATCACCTGGTCAATGTACAATCCCGGCTGACCGATCATCCCCGAAAAATCGGCACCGGAACCGAAAGCGACAGGCATACCCATCGCTGAGAGAGTCTCTCTCATCATGAATTCAGACTCGAATTCGAATTTTGGCATGGACAGAGTGACTTGAATTTTTTCCAGGTTCCTGATGATCTCATCAGCTTTTTCAGCGGTTAATTGTTCTTCGAATGACTCATACTGTCCCGAATCAGGCAGCAGGATGATCATGGAGAGTTCACCGCCATCATATAACGATTCCACGGCCTGATAGCCGTCTCCAGCAGTGTATCCCAATGACTCCGTCTGTTTCATCATGCGAACGTTTACATCTTCACCGGTCAGCAGGTAGAACGGGCTGTCTGAAGTCAAGCTTTCTTCAAACTGGTATTGCCATGCAGCGTTGAAGTAGATAGCGTTGGTAAGTACCAGTCTTGTCATCGCATCTAGCTGTCCCGGAGGAATAAGATCCTGAATACGTTCTTCCGTTTCATCGCTGACCCAGTCATTGATCGTTACGCGTGCCTTCTCTGTCTCACCGATGAAATCAACGACTCTCAGT
Source organism: Dehalococcoidales bacterium (assembly GCA_016932435.1). The sequence continues at coordinate 1,790 of JAFGCW010000007.1, forward strand.
CCGGCTCCATAGTTTTCCGCGAGCGTATCGAGGAATACCGGAAGGAACGTGAAATCTTTCTGTCCCCAGATAGCGTTGACGATATTGAGTCGGAAACCTTCATCATCTTTTCCTTTGGCACCTTCTCCCCGTTTATTGAGTTCCATATCAAGATAGTTAAACGCGGGATGAAGCTTTTCCTGTGAAAGGTCGAAGTGAAGTGTGTCAGCCATTTGCGTGGCGGTTTCACCCCGGGCACCGGCGTAGGTCATTGCCAAAGCTATTGAAATACTGTAGGGCGAATAAAAGACGTTCCCATCTTCACTTTTGAGTGCCTGGAAAAGGTTGTAAGCAAAGGCGGTATTCCCGTCAACCAGGATATCTTCGTCGGTTGAACTGACAGAAGGAGAAGATATTCTTTCTTTGTCTGACTGTATCAGTCCGGCTGATGCAGTACCGGTACAACCTGCGAGCGGCAGTACCAGTGATAGAGCAATCAGCATGGATACGATTATTTTTTTCATCTTGTTTCCTCCCGGCATTTTCATATTCACCAATTATAACGTACAGAACCGGTTTTGGTTAGGAGGATGTTTAAAATATGGAAATAAGGAATCATACAATTTCAAAGATGAGTTATCTCATAGAGAAAAGACGCCAGATAATTAAGAGAACCGGAGGAATCAGTAATGAAGTATATATTATAGTAACCAGACTTGCTCCGCAAAGTGTTGCTATCACGGCGATGATATTACCTGCAATAACATAGAATATAGTATCTTTTTTAGAAAACATTTCTACGGATCATAGACGCTTTAATCGACGTATACTCAATACTACAGTTACTCGTTTTTCTCAGTAAACTGTGAGTACAATGATATTTCTTTATCGGATGTCGTTATGTTTTTTCTTTGGTTTTGTTATCGGTAGTTTTTTGTTTTTCGGATGGTTCATCTTGTAATGATTTTTTAAACTCATATATTGCCCGGCCTATCGATTTTCCTGCCTGGGGCAGTTTCCCGACCCCGAAGATAAAGAGTACTACAACAAGTATAAGTACAATTTCCCAGGGTCCCAGACGAGACAGCATTTTTCACTCCTGTATTATTGAACTACATACATTACCGAGGTGGTAGTTATCGGGCTTCGGCTCTTTTCATTTTCCTGAGAGTCCGGCGATAGGCTTTAATGATATCCTGACGACTCAATAGACCGATAATGTGATACCCGTCGTTTTCACTGACAACGGGGATCCGTCCATATTCATCATCGGTAGCTCCAAGGACTCTCTCAAGCGACTGTTCCGGATAGGCTACGAATGGTGAACGGGTGGCAATATCAGCTACCGTCAGTCCATTTTCCTCTTCACCGAGGTGACGTTCGACATCCGTCATCGTAACTATCCCGAATAAAGTATCTTTGTCGTCCACTACAGGGAAACCATGAGAGCCGGTTTTCTGGAATAACTTCATTAATTCGCGAACCTTAAGCGTTGTGGGGACTGTCTGAAAATCAGTTGTCATTGCTTCTTTCGCTTTGATAGTTCTCATAACATCGGATACTTCTTCACGGCCGATATCAACGCCACGCCGGAGAAGTTTCAGCGTGTAGATAGATTCCTTGCTGAGATGACGGGCAAGGACAGTGCTGATACCGACCGAAATCATCACGGGAAGGATAATCGAGTAAGCTCCTGTCATCTCGAATATTATAAGGATAGCCGAGAAGGGCGCTCTTGCTGCTGCTGAAAAGACTGCCGCCATTGCAACCACACCATAGGCTGCAGGAGAAGCAGCGATATCGGGGAAAAACCCGTTGATTATCATACCAAAAGCGGTCCCCAGCATTGCTCCCAGGAACAACGAGGGAGCGAATACACCACCGCTGCCACCACTGCCAATGGTAATAGAAGTAGCCAGTATCTTCAATCCAAAAAGTATCAATAAGCCATTAAGCGCCAGTTGTCCGGAAAGGGCATTCTGGATACCTTCATAACCAACTCCGAAAAGGTCTTTGCTATAAAGGCCTATAACACCTATCAGTAGACCACCGGCTACCGGCTTCAGGTATTCCGGGAACTTCACCTTATCGAAAATATCTTCGAACCAGTATAATATTTTCGTGAAGAAGATACCGGTTACGGCAGCAAGAACACCCAGTATGGCATAAAAACCGATTTCCCACGGACTGCTGATACTGAATTCCGGGACAATAAATGCCCTGGCTGTTCCCAGGAAACCATGAGCGACATAGTCTGCAATTACCGAGCTTATTACAACGTATGACAATCTGTGTGTCACGACACGACCAAGAATTACTTCCATGGCAAAAAGCACACCCGCTATAGGAGCGTTGAAGGTCGCTGAAATACCGCCGGCGGCACCGCAGGCAACCATGGTAACTACACTTTCTTCAGGGAGTTTAAACCACTGGGCGATAGTTGAACCGGCAGAAGCGCCAATCTGGACGATCGGTCCTTCACGACCGACCGATCCACCGCTGCCGATACATATAGCGGAAGCCAGAGACTTGATAATGGCCACGCGTGGTCGGATACGACCGCCTTTCATCGCAACTGCTTCCATTACTTCAGGGACGCCATGTCCTTTAGCCTCCCGTGCAAAGTAATATATCATCGGTCCGACAATCAGTCCTCCTACCGCCGGAATGATAAGAATGTAATAATCGCCAAGAAATGACAGAAGATTTCCACCGCTATCGAAAAACAAGGTCTGAAAGTTGTTGATAAGCCAGCGGAATCCAACAGCACCTAGTCCGGCTATCACACCGATAAGGACCGAAAGTCCCAGTCCAGTGACTACTTCCGATGAGCCCAGTCTTTTTATGATATCCCGTATTTGTGTAAGTCCTTGATCGTCTGCCATAGGTTATTTTTACAGCTTGTTATTCTCTTCATTCAGTTCTTTATCACTGATCTTGACTTCTTAAGTTCGAATGCGTATTTCAACTTTGAAGTGATGCAATCCTCACATTTTTTTAGATAAGCGTATAATTTTATCGTTTCATCATCTCCCGGTCTGCCGACGAATGACTGGAGTAACTGACCGAAATACTTCATTCGGCATACATCTACGGCAATCAGGTCAAGTCCTGAACCATTATCATCCGCAGCAGTAGTATGAAGAGGGCAATTCGAACATATTTCATTGAGTTGTAACTCCAGATTAACATCCGGATCCATGAAACTTCTGGTAAACTCTCTGGTGAATCCATTCACAAAAAGCGGTTTCAAGAGTTTTGTTACACCTGTGATAAATTTATGCGTCATTTGATTTCCTGTTTCTTTTCCGTCCGTGATTATCTATTTTCGCAGCAATACCTGTCGAAAGATCCGGAAGAATATTATCAATCGAAGGATCATTACGATTGGTGGTATCCTTACCGTCCATACTGAGATAAACGGTAAGGTCCTTGACTCCCTCTATCATTCTGATACCGAAAAGTATCATCTCTGCCATAGCTGACGGATTTTCAGCTTCGAGACAGGCAATGACAGGATGAGGTCCATTGATTACGTCGGCTACGATGACTTCCGGTCTTTGCCGTAGTTCGGTCGTTATTTTCTTGACATCTTTTCGGATAGCATCAATAAGTACGTATGCTCGCATGAGAGGGATAGCGCTCCATATATCAAGTGTAATCCGGATTGTTCGGAAATCCATCAGCCATTGTTACGAATGAATTTCTTATCCGGCGGACTCGTACTATCCAGAACGTACGAATTAATTGCGTTAAAGTCGTATTAAAAGCGTACAGGAATACGATGCGCCGGATAACAATCGTATGGTATGATTTGCTTGCAGGATACGAATGTGAATATAACGAAAGTTCTTATTGCTGATGACCACTCGACGTTTTCTGAAGGATTGCAACGCGTTCTTAGTGAAGAACAGGATATGCAGGTAGTCGGGGTAGCACGTAATGGCGAACAAGCCGTAACACTGGCAAAACAGCTAAAGCCGGATATCGTTATTATGGATATTGCGATGCCGGTGCTGAATGGCATCGAGGCGACCAAGCAGATTAAAGAAGTTCTCCCAAAAACTGCGGTGCTGGTACTCAGTGCCTACGGGTATGCTCCTTATGTATTTTCAGTCCTTGAAGCAGGTGTCGGTGGCTATCTTTTAAAAAACGTCCCGATGCGGGAACTAATCCGTGCGATTAGATCTCTACGCGATGGCGAATCTGTTTTCGATCAGGAAGTTGCGGAAAAAGTATTAAGGAACCTGGCTAAGAGCTGGCGTGGTGGTCTGGCTACCTCAAATCAGCTGAAGCCGAGGGAACTCGAGGTTATCAGACTCGGGGCGAAAGGACTTTCGAATGACGAGATCGCTGAAGAACTTAATATCAGTCCTCGGACCGTTCAAACACATTTCACCCATATTTTCACCAAGCTGGAGGTCGGTTCACGGCTTGAAGCGATCCTGAGATGCCTGAAGGAAGGATGGCTCTTGCTTGACGATCTTCCTTAATGTTACAGGTGAATCATATGCAAAGTCGTTTCAATGTCTGGCAGCAACTAATTACCAAGCCACGGAACATTCGAAAAAGATATCTCGGAACCGGTATATTTCTTTCGATGCTTATCCTGCTGCTGTATTACATCGGCGATGGAATCAAGATCGGTGCGACCGGAAGTCTGGCTTCTTTTCTTCAGGGAGGAGCCTATCATGAACTCGTTCTTCTACTGTTTTCCGGTATTATCGTTTATATCGCTCTTACCCTGAGGATTATAGTCGCTCTTTGTTTTTCACTTATCGGTTTTTTCGTTATTTTACCTCACGCCCTGTTAATACCTGCATATCCGGATCCTATTTACCGTATCCTTTCGTGGTTGACAATTAATATACTACTGGCACTCGTCATCGGCATCGTAATTAACGCAAGGGAACGCCAGAAGATATACCTGAGGGATATAGTAAATACGCAGGAGCAAGAACGTCACAGGTTGTCACGCGAACTCCATGATGATACTGCCCAGGAACTAATTGACGTAGGGCATGATATAGATGAGATACTGGAAACACGCGGGGGACTTCCTGCGGGAGTAAAGCTTAGCCTGCAAAACTTGCGAAAGAGTATTGATGAAATACTGGAAAAGACGAGGAGGGCTATACAAGGGCTACAGCCACCACTTCTTGAAGAAGTGGGTATTAAACCGGCTTTATTATGGCTGTGCGGCAGTCTTGCCGAAGAGACCGGAATAGAGATTGAACCTGATATTGATTTTCCCGAAGACAGCCTGACACAGGAAATCAAAATCGTTCTTTTCAGAGTTACCCAGGAAGCATTGAATAATATAAAGAAACACTCTCAGGCAGAAAAAGTCGAGGTTTTATTGGGAGTTACAGAAGGGAAAGTAGGAATGACAATCAAGGACGACGGTGTGGGTTTTACCCCGGTCGGGAGAGGTAAGTTACTTTCGCGAGGAAAATATGGATTAGCGGGTCTGCAGGAACGGGTTGAATTGATAAATGGTTCTTTTAATCTACGTTCCAAACACGGTGAAGGTACTGAGATAAAGGTAGAGATACCATTGTCGAACACTGTCGCATGAAGTATGCAGGTAAAAAAGCAGCCGTTCATCCATATGAACGGCTGCTTTAATTGATCAACCAGATGAATTATTTGTCCTCTTCTTTGATACCGGCGAGTTTCTTAGCGAATTTCTTCTTTTCTTCCATATTGGAGTTATTAAGAATGGTCATACGGTGTGTTTCCGGTGAACCGGCACCGTGTATGTTGGAGACGATGTCACGGCTTTCGAAGGCGAGTTTCTCTATAAGCCTGAATATACGTACTCTGTCCTCGGTAGAAACGCCATCCACGCCCTTGAGGTATTTATGCAGGAGAGGTCCGATATCCGGATTATCGAAATCTTTCTGAGAGGGGATACCGGTTACCATACCACCAGCGATCTCTATCATCAGGCGGATGACTTCGGCCAGTTCTTTCCCTTCATAAAGCTTGGATGTATTGGAGAGTACCGGATCTACGGTATAAATACCGGAAGGAGTTTTGGTCGATTCGACAGAAGCTGCAATTGAACAGCCGTATATCGCTTCCGTGACCTTAAGCATTTCGGCATATTTGGTATTGAGATGGGACACTTTGGGAAGGCCGTTGTAGTCGGCTGCGGTTGCAGCAGCTCCGATAAGAATGTCACCGACGCCACATTTACAGCCGCCGTGCGAATGGCGATGGTAGTTGCCGAAATTCCTTACCATATTACCTGCAAATTCGTATTCACCATCAAGGAATACGTACTTCCAGGGGATAAACACATCGTTAAAGAGTACCATCGGGGTGAATTTACTGAACTCGATATTACCGAGGTCACAGCCTTCCATTGGCCTGGATTCAAGGGTACCTCTTCCGTACACGTGGATAACGCCTTCAGCATCGGCCGGGAACGCGAAGCAGACTGCGTAATCCTTGTCAGCTTCTCTCATTTCCCTTGTCGGAACTACAATTCCCCAATGGGCGCACATAGAACCGGTCTGTTGTATCTTGGCACCTCTGACGACTATGCCATCATTGTTTCTGTCGACGACATGGAGGTACATATCAGGGTCAGACTGCTCGGAAGGTCTCTTTGATCGGTCTCCCTTGACATCGGTGACACCGCTGAAGAGGACATAATCATGCTTCTGCATAAATTTTATGAAATCGATCAACCGTGCCCAGTACTCGGTGCCGTATTTCTGGTCACAGTTATACACCTCGATACCGACGGAGCTCAGGGCATCCATGCCGGTACAGCGCATGTAGCAGCCACCGATATTATGGGAAAGGTACTTGAGCATCCTGACCTTCGCAATAAGATCATCAGAGCTTTCGTAGAAATTAAGGAAACGGCTGACTTCTTCATCTATCAGACCTGATTTCGTTATGAGGTATTCTCTTCCTTCGGGGTCGTTCTCAAGTTCATACGTCTTGGCAACCGAAGCCGTCATATGGCTGATAAGCGGGTGCTCGTGGACGTTCTCGACCTTTTGACCGAGGATATAAGCGGTGTGGTGAAGATCTTTCAGGGATTCATAATATTGCTCTTTTGTCATTATACCCACAGTAAACCACCTCCTGTTAATGTATGGGTGAGGGACGTATTCTGGGATGAATACTGGTATATTCTAGCATTTTTATCTGAGTTTTGGCAAACAGGCGGTAATCATTTACCGCATTATATTGACGGATAATCGGTCTGTGGTGTATTCTGAAAATCAGCGATTATGAAATTATATGAATACGAAGGCGTAGAGTTATTTAAACAGGGCGGCATTCCCGTACCGGATTTTGCGGTGGTCACCACAGCAGGAGAAGCAAAGGAGAAAGCCGAGACAATCGGAGTCCCTGTAATTATCAAGGCGCAGGTTCTGACCGGCGGAAGGTATCTGGCCGGTGGTGTCAAGACGGTCAATTCACTGGACAGGGTAGAGGAGACCGCAGGAAGAATACTTGCTTCGAAAATTCGAGGATTGCCTGTTAATAAAGTGATGATTGCGGCTAATGTCGATGTAGCGAGAGAATATTACTGCAGCATCACTATCGATGATTACCACGGCACACCGATGGCCATATTCAGCGCCGAGGGCGGCGTGGATATCAACCAGATAGCGCAGGAGAAAGAAGAAGCAGTCGTCCAGAGAGCCGTGCCCATCAGCAGAGGACTTGAACTGGGAGATGCGAGGAGGATGTGTCGACAGGTCGGGCTGAAGGGGAAAGACCTGAATGAAATTCCCGGAATTTTAGTGAAACTGTACCAGGTATTCAGGAATAACGACGCTATCCTGGCGGAAATCAATCCGCTGGTTAAGACTAAAAAAGGTAAATACGTCGCTCTGGACTCAAAAGTAGAGTTGGATGATTCAGGTCTGTACAGGCATACTGACCTGGGTTTCGACCAGATAGAGAGAATTACCAATCCACTCGAGAAAGCAGGGCGTGAAATTGGCGTAAGTTACCTGGAACTGGATGGTGATATCGCCATAATCGCCAGCGGCGCCGGACTGGGAATGGCGTCGATGGATATTATCAGCAAGAGAATGAGTGCGGCCAATTTCCTTGAAACCGGAGGAGCTATCACCGAAGAACTTTTGTACAAAGTCATGGACCTGGTCTTTCAAAAAGAAGGGATTCGGGGACTCTTTATCAACGTGTATGGCGGAATAAATCCGATCCACGAAGGCGCGAAAGGTGTTGTCCGATATCTGAAAGACCACAATATTACTATACCGGTAGTAGCGAAAGCACTGGGTAATCACCAGGAAGAGACATGGGAGATATTCAAGGCAAACGGGGTACACGTGACCTCTGGTGTGTCTACCGAAGAAGGAGTAGAAATGCTTGCCGAACTGCTGGAGGGTACAAGATGAGCATTCTGCTGAACAAGGACACACGAGTACTGGTACAGGGAATAACAGGACGAATCGGCAGTGTGCAGACTCAGTGGATGCTGGACTATGGGACGAATATTGTCGCCGGTGTAACTCCCGGTAAAGGCGGCGAAAAAGTCGAAGGCGTACCCGTATTCAACACCGTTCAAGAGGCGGTCAATGAGACAGGAGCGGAAGCTGTGGTGTTCTTCGTCCCGGCGGCTGCAATTAAGAATGCCGTTATCGAGAATATTGACGCAGGGATGAAACTGCTCGCAGTGGTTACAGAGAACGTGCCGATACATGATGCTATGGAGATAAGAGAATATGCCCGTGGCAGAGATGTCACCATAATAGGTCCGACCACTCCTGGAATAATCACTGTAGGTGAAGCCAAGATAGGTATTATGCCGGCGAATATGTTTACTCCCGGCCGAATCGGAATTATCTCGAGAAGCGGCACGCTTTCTTATGAGACGAGTGTCAACCTATCCACGGCAGGTTATGGTCAGAGTACCGTTATAGGTATGGGTGCTGATCCGGTGGTATTCACCAATATGCCGGACCTCCTGAGACTTTTTGAAAGAGATCCTGATACGGATTTAGTCGTGATAGTTGGTGAAGTAGGCGGAATTCAGGAAGAAAGGGCTGCCGACTATATTGACCGGTGGGTAACGAAACCGGTTGTCGCTTACATCGCGGGACTTAACGCTCCCCAGGAGAAGAAGATGGGGCATGCCGGGGCGATTATCAGGGGTGACGGCAAAGGGACGCCGCAGAGTAAGATAGCAGCTCTGACCGAGGTGGGCGTGGATATAGCCAGGTACCCGGCCCAGGTTATTGATCTAGTCAGGCAACATATCGATCCGGATTAATACTTCACGAAGATTATTTACCTGTTCTTACTAAATATCCCCGTGTAATAATATTATTTTACTGTTATAATACTATGCGTATGGGGCTGTAGCTCAGCCGGGAGAGCGCCTCCTTTGCAAGGAGGAAGTCAGGGGTTCGAGTCCCCTCAGCTCCACCAAAAATCGAGACTAAAAAAAGCGTTGTGTGAAGTATTGCACAACGCCTTTTCTGTTTTTGCTAACATTTTGCTAACCGGCTGTTTCTTTTATAGGTTTTTCCACCTTACTAATGAAGATATCATCAAACCTGTTTGCTGCTGCTTCTTGAATACCAGGTGTAACATGGCTGTATAGGTCAAGAGTTAGCCGGATAGAACTATGACCTAATCGTTCTTGGACTACTTTCGGATGAACGCCTTGTTTCAACATGAGGGAAGCGTGAGTATGGCGGGTATCGTGTAGCCTTATACCAAGTAAGCCACATTTTCGAGTTAATTTCTCCCAGGCATGAGTTACGGAATTTGGTAATAACGGAGAACCATCAGCATGACAAAATACCAGTCTATCCTCGTTCAATATAGTACCAAATTGTTCGTTCAATTCTACCTGTTTCGCTTTGTGTTCACGTAACATGCTAACGGTTGAAGGGGATAGAGCTATCATGCGTTTACTACCGGCTGTTTTCAGGTCACAAACTTGTATTCTTTCCTCTGGTTTATTTGAATGGATATATACAAGATTCCGTGTAAGGCTAATTGTACATAGGTCTAAATCGATATCGCACCACCTGAGAGCTAAAAGTTCCCCTCTTCTCATTCCGGTAAACAATGCCAGGAAAAAAATCGAATAATATTCGGTATCTCTAGCATATTCAAGTAAAAGGTGGACTTCCGATTCACTCAAGGATTTCATTTGTCTTCGAGGTACTTTAGGTTTATCAACATAATCACTTACATTCCGGTATAAAAGGTTAGTTCTTACAGCATCTTTCAGCGCCTTGTGAAGTATTCTGTGAATGATTTGTACGGTTACATTACTAAGTCCGGAATCTATCTTCTTGGAGTACAGTTTCTGCAAGTGTTGAGTCTTTAGTTCAGACAATGGAATATTACCGATTATAGGAATAATATGTTTATCAATCAGGTACAGGTATAGTTCGGACGTTTTCTGTGCAAGGTTCTGCCTGTAATCACTTAACCATGAATGAAGGTACTCAGATACAGTCTGCTTCTCCGGTTTTACGAAAGTTCCAGTATCAAACTGAATGAGAAGCTCTGAGAGCCGTTTCTCGGCATCTTTTTTATTCCCTTTAACGCTTACCCACTGCTGTAATCGTTTGTTAGTAACTGGATCACGTCCTAGACTCAATACGATGGTATAGGAATTCTTGCTTCTTTTTACGATATGTCCTCTCATTAACCTAATCCTCCTTTGGATTTAATGATTCAGGTTTATTATGTTCAAGCCATTCATTGTAGATACTCTCAAATCCTGCTGCTTTAATCTCTTTTTTGTTGAGTGCAATACCGATATTAACCGGTGGCAAGCCTGCAAATAATCGATCGATATCAAATGTTTCAAAATCCCTCTTTATTATCTCGTGTAGTTTCTCAGTCTCAGAATATGCTTGTACCCAAATTATTAGCCAATCATCTGGCTCATTAAAACCTGATAGCCTAGCTGCCCACTTAGCTTGTCGTATTGTTAGTTGCTCATTACGATCCTGTAACTGTTTCCAAATAGAGAATACTCTTGGCAGCACATCTGGTGCGATAGGATAATCATCCAGTGTAGCCATGCTCCAGGCTTTATCTTGAATACTAGCCGGACGATTACGAGCCTCAGATATCTTTTTAATCAGAGTTTCATCTGTAGGAGCACGTAATCCCATGACATCTTCAATATGATTTGACATCTCAACTGCCAGTTGTTCACGAGTCTTATCCTGATTCTCGGGATCATGCACATACTGTTGGATATATAACTCAATTGTAGTGTTTCTTTTCCTACCTCTTGCCATAATTTCTAGTCCTTTTTTAATAAATTCTTTTTACTTCATGTGTTTTGTGTGTAAAAATTCTTATTTAATTCCTTCACGCATATTAAATCTTCATGCTACACTAGTTATATAAATCATAAACCCAAATCCAAGAGATGTCAAGAGGAGTGATAAAAATGGAAAACAGGATTCGAGAGTTCAGAGAAAAAGCTGGTCTAAGCCAAGTAGAACTTGCTCGAAGGGCTAAAGTTGCCTCTACCAATTTAAGCAGCATAGAACGAGGTCAACTAATGGCATGGCCTAAACTCAGGAGAAGATTAGCCAGAGCTTTGAAGGTTGCTGAAGCTGATTTATTTCCTGTCGAGGTGGGTAATGGAGAATAACAAACTCACTTATTCAGTACAGGAAGCGAGTAGACTCTTAGGACTCAGTAAGAACTCAACATACCAGGCTTGCTTGTCCGGTCAGATACCATGCCTGAGAATCGGTAAGAGAATTTTGATACCGATAGTTAAACTAGATCGGATGCTTAACGAGGGTGAAGAGGAATGACAGGTTCTACTACTATCAATCACACGTATGCTATTCGATATGCCAAAGCCGGATTTCCGGTATTCCCCTGCTGCTGGCCTGATCCTACCAAAGATTACGCTTGCGGGTGTGGACGTGGACACAAAGGACGTGATATCGGTAAAGTACCTCTTACTAAGAACGGTCTCAAGGATGCTACTACAAATATTGAACTGATAGACAGATGGTGGACTCGTCATCCTGTATCTAATGTAGGACTAGCAATTCCCGATGGGTACTTTGTACTAGATGTCGATATCGAGCATAGCGGATATGAGAGCCTGGAGAAGCTACAGGAGATTACAGTCGAGTTACCGAAAACATTGCTCATAACGACCGGTAGTGGTGGCTCTCATTATTGGTATAAAACCGATGTACCAATACGGAATACTGCCAGGTTAGCCGGACTAGACGGGCTTGATATTCGAGGTATTGGCGGGTATGTAATTGCTCCACCATCCATGCACCGAAGCGGTGAACAATACATGAAGTCTCCGGTTTGGCCTGGACCGATTACTAAAGCTCCGAAAGAACTCATAAACCTTTGTACTCAGAAACAAAGCCAGGTACAACCATATAGTAATAACGATACTCTAAAAGGGATATTTACCGAAGGCAGCCGGAATCAATCTCTTGCTTCATTGGCTGGTAGTCTCAGAGCTAAAGGACTGCCAGAATCTACCATCGAGATCAGCCTGCTCGAAGTCAACAGGACGCAGTGCCAGCCACCTTTATCGGATACCGAAGTAAAGCGAATAGCTCAGAGCTACGGGAGATATCCAGCAGGATCGACTCAGAGTACATCAGGCTGGAAAAGAGAGGGTCTCATAATATGAATACACCGGAGATTGAAAAGACTTTCGATGGCTACAAGTACACATGGTCTGAGGATGACTTAGTCATCGAAGTCTCCAAACTTAAAAATGACGGCAAATGCGAAATATCAGTTTCTCGTCTCAATGGCAACATCATGCAGTACGCCAGCTTTAATCTTTTAACCTTAAGCACTCGTACTAACCTAGCAGCAATCCTGAAAAAAGACAATGACGCCATCGACTGGAACGAAGTACTCACGAATGTTTCAACGATTACCCTAAAAAAGCTTCGAGAGGGTGAAGCACTTGAAGCGGTATGGCCTGATGAAAATGATACACTAGAAGCAGAGTATTTATTAGAACCTATCTTATATTTTAACCATCCAACTGTAGTATTTGGTGACTATGGATCAGCGAAAAGTCTGTTATCATTGATAATTGCCTATATAATCCAACGGCCCTCATACTACAATCGGTTAGATTTAATCACTACAGAGCCCCCAATTAATAGTCTATTCCTTGACTGGGAAGATGAGAAAGACACATTTAGAAAACGCTGGAGCGCGATCTCAAACGGTTTCAAGCAAGATGTTATGCCAATATATCGAAGGAAAATGACAGCACCATTGGCTGACTCAGTAGACCAAATTCAAAAACAGATTCTAGAAGAAGATATTAAGCTCTTGATTGTAGATAGTCTGGGACCAGCAGCACGGGGAAACCTGAACGATCCTGAACCAGCAATTCGTTACCATGCAGCCTTACGTGAACTGGGCATTACCTCATTGACATTAGCGCATACTTCAAAGGATCAACTGAATAAAAACAAAACGATATTCGGTTCAGTGTTTTTTACCAACTTGGCACGAGCAGTTTGGGAGTGTAAGTCTGAGCAGGAAACAGGTGAAGATGAACTTGTTATAAGCCTGAAACAAACGAAAGCAAACCTGTCCAAGAAACATACAACACTCGGGTATAAATTTGAATTTACTTATAATACCGTATCGATAGCAAAAGCAGACCTTTTAGAAACCGGTTTATCAGTAGAACTATCACTAAAAGACAGAATTAAAAATCTGCTGAAACACGAACGAATGACTACCAAAAACCTTGCCGACATTCTCGATGCAAAAGAAGGCAGTGTGAAAACTACCCTGAACCGCAATAAGAATCTATTCATTAAGATAGATGATACCTGGGCGATACGTTCTTACGATGAAGCGTAACACACCGTAACACTTTAATTTTTTTTCGCCTATTCACGCTCAAATTAGCGTAACACCTGCCAGCATTCGTGCGTAACACTCCTTAGCGTAACACTCATGGCCATTACTGTTACGTTTTACTATTTTCCCACGCTCACGCCACGCCTAGCGTAACTGTTACGTAACACCTGTAACATATCGTAACGTAACACAGGGGTACTATATATAGTACCCTGTTACGGTAGTTGTTACGTTTAATTCTAATGGATATACTCTGTGTGAGTAATTTTCTAGAATCATTGGAAACTTTTTTTTTGGCGGTGTATTATTTCAAGTTAAAAGTGATATAAAATAAATAAGAAGGATATTATGTCTATAGAGAGTGCAATAAAACGTCTAAATGACTTAACTACTGATGGGATAATACAAGGCTACGCTATCGCTGGTGGTTACGCTGCATTGTTTTATGAAGTTCCTTCTCAAACCTTTGATCTTGATGTGATAGTGATATTGGGATCTGATGCAGAATACCACGCACTTTATGATTACTTTCGTAAACTAGATGCCAGGATTGAAGATGTCTATATCTACATAGACGATATGCCCGTTCAGTTTTTACCAAATTACATTAATGAAATGTATAATGATGCAGTCTCACAAGCAAATACATACGACTTCGGTAATATTAGGGCAAATTTCGCTACTCCAGAACATTTGATACTATTGTCCTTGACAGTATATAGAGACAAGGATAAAATTAGAATGCAGCATTTGATTAAGATTGCTGATAAAGAGTTAATAGAATCTCTTATTGGTAGGTTTGATGATGGTGAGGGTAAATTATATAAGAGATACCAAGAAGTTCTGGAGAGATCGGAAAACAGCTAGAACTGCATTAGATAATAAACGCAAGAGTGCTTCTCCTTCTACAAAGGTTGCTATAATTGGCAGGATGAGGGAAGATGCTAAATTCCTCAGACGTGGTCATTTAGTTAAATAGAACTATTCAAATAACATAATTCTTATTTAATACCTCTATCGTTTCCTATTGAACGCTAACTCGAACGAACTTTTTCTTTCGCTATTCGTTACCCATATAATAAATACCTTACTTACCATAATATCAGAGCTAAAACACCTCCCAAAATTATCTGTGGGTTAAAAATACACGCTCACATTCCTTTTAAATCTAACCCTTCGTAATACGCTGTTTTTTGCAAGTGGAAATTCCCCATTATTGCAAAATATTTTCCCCAGGCGCCGGTGGGGAATTTTATATATACATAACGTTCGC
>JAFGCW010000008.1 GCA_016932435.1 Dehalococcoidales bacterium
CGTTTTTCCTTCCGGATTTATGATGATAGTAGAAAACGAGAACGAAAGGAAAAACAGAAAAAGGAGGAAAAAATGGAAATGACGCTGGCAATCTTCATGGGGCTCGGAATCTTCCTGGGAATACCGGTGGTAATAGGTCTGGCGGTGACAGGCGGTTATCTGGCAGCAACTCACAAGAAATACCAGGCAAAGGCGAAGGTGAAGGAAGCGGTCGGAACGGAGAAAGTAACAGCCTGAGACAGAAGAGGGAGAAGGTAAATGTCCGGTAGCGGAAGAGATACCGGCAGCGCCTGAAGAGAGAGATACAAGAAAGGCGCTGCCGGTTTTTCATTTTCCCAATGAAGGTTTATTGATAAATTTCTACCTATTTGCGAGTAATTTAATATTCTCTATCGTCAAAACCCGAATATGATCAGTGCTCTACAGTTAAAGCCACTTTCATGACAGTATATATAATGTTCCTCCATACCGACGAAAGTCGGTATCCAGGAAATTTTCCTGACTAGATTTCTATCCGATCTATGTTTTAATCCCGTTCGGTTTACACGAAGATATTCATTATAAAAACTTAACGAAATATTTACGTGATTATTATATTCTTTATACCTTCATCTATTCTTACGTGTTATGTTTTTTTATCGATAAAGGTATGAATATTACGTTCATAGAAAACCGGGGGTAATTTAACGTATTCATCGGAGGGGATTTGAGTTGGTGAAGAGATTATTTAAGATACTAATCGTTGCCAGCATAGTCCTGTATTCACTTTCGGGGTGCTCCACTATCGATACTGATATTGATAGTCCGATTAATGCAGGTGCCGATGATCCGACTACTTCTGAGGATAATGGTTCAGAAATACCTGATACTGCCGATAATCCTCCGGAAGAACCGGCAGAACCTGAAATACCGCCAGACAGTATCGCACTCTTCGCTACTCTCTCCGGTGGTACTCAAAACAGCTTCCTGCGAGTTGAAGGAGGAAATGTAAACTGGGACACCACTCATTACAAACTGCTCCGCTATATCCCCGGAGTAAATATGCTGCACGAGTTCGGCTGGACATCATCGAAAAGTTACTCGAAATCATTTATCTATGGTATTACTCAGGACAGATGGCTGTACGAGGTTAAGTGTTTCACCGACTCCGGCAGAAAGGATATAACCCGAAAAGACCCCAAAACCGGTCAGACCATCGGCAGCTTCGGCTCGATTACCACCTCCGATATGTACGATGGATTTACCATCTATGGAGACAGACTCATTTACCGTACGAAAATTTCTAAAAACCTGATGGGCAATCGGAAAAGTGGCGGCAATGTGATGGTTATGAAGTTCGGTGAGACCACGGCTTCGCAGGTCTTGGACTATTACGACGAAAATAATACGGGTTGGTACCTTGGTATCGGAAGCGAACTGATTAGCATAGTGACCACCTATGAAGATAACGCGACATTCTATGATATTTATCGAGTAGATCCTGCGACTATTTCACTTGGCGAATTGCTTTACTCATTCGGGTCCGAAGAATATGTGGATTTTTTTGCCGGAGAAACATCGCTTTTCTGGAGTGAGGTAATTCCTGGTAGTGAAGGAGTGTATATAGTAAAATTCACGCTTTCCGAATCTCCCGTCTATTTCCTGGAACTGACTGAAACCGATCCGTTACTTCTTACCGTCGATGAATCGAACGGAAAAGTACTCATCACATTTAAAGATAATACTCCTGAAAGCCCGTTCTACTACCTTGCCGACATGTATACGGATGAGATCGAGGAACTTGATATCGAACCGGCGTTTTTCTCAAGTCTTATAAACGGGAACGGCCAGTTTTTAATCGTCGACTGATCAATATTTCTGCTGGTAGTTGAATACGAATACATTCTCCAGGTAATGTTTGGGTATTCACTTTTCTGTTTCTTTTCCTGCGGGAGTGTAATGTCCGGTTTACCGGTGATTCTGAGATTTCTCCTTACCATCCAGTGTGCTAAGACGCGTCGCCGGAGGAAATGTCTTGACGGGCAACTGTATCTCAACCGGGTTAAGACACCTGTAAATTCGATCCTTTTTTGCGATTTTGCATCTCCTGTCTTTTTTGTGATGACGTTTCTCAGGATTAATTGAAATGAGTGTATCTTTAATTAGGAATTCGGTAAACAGATATGTTAAAACTATTCTGTAGATTGTCAGTATCACGGTAAAGTTGATAAATATGATAGTTATTATAGTATTTTCATTGGACGTCTGTACCTACGATTCAGTATAATACCTACAGGAAGGAGACATCATTGACCAGCGAACATTCTCTCGAATGGGTTCGAAACGATTTTCCATCTTTACAAAATCTCCAGAACGGATTCCCGCCTGTTTATTTTGATAATGCCTGCAACACGCTTGTACCCAAACGGGTTATAGAATCGTTTAACGAGTATTATAACGATTTTCCTGCTTGCGGTGAAGGCAGAAGCAGGCACTGGTTTGCCCAGGAAGTAACCGACCGTATCGACGGAAACCCTGACAGGGGAATGAAGGGTTCGCGAAATATTATCAAGGATTTCATTAATGCCGATTCACATAAAGAGGTAGTATTTACTCTGAACTCCAGCCATGGTGTAAATATAGTGGCGCTTGGGACTCAGTTCAAGCCGGGTGATGTTGTCCTTCATACCGATAAAGAACATAATTCGAACCTGATTCCCTGGCTTCGTTTGCAGAAGAAGGGTATCATCAAAGCAATACCCATAGATTCTACCAAAGATGGCGAAATCGACCTGAACATGTTCGAAGATCAACTTAAGAATAACCGGGTCAGGCTGGTCAGCATGGGATACACGTCGAATCTTACCGGTTATACCATTCCCGCAAAAGAGATTATCAGACTGGCTCATCAATACGGCGCGAAAGTCCTTCTGGACGGCGCCCAGACTGTCCCCCACCAGGCTGTTGATGTGAAAGACCTGGATGTGGATTTCCTGGTATTTTCTTTGCACAAGATGTGCGGGCCGAGAGGGGTCGGTATTTTTTATGGGAAGGCTGAATATCTGGGTAAGGAAGTCCTGGAAGAAAATGAGACTGAAGATGTGGTGTTACCTACCATGCTCGGTGGCGATACTATAATCGACACCACCTACGAAGAATATAACCTGCTGATGCCGCCGGAGAGGTTCGAGGTTGGTCTGCAGGACTATCCGGGTCAGATAGCCGCCGGAGCAGCGGTGGAGTACCTGTTAAATGTAGGTATGGATAATATCAGGACTCAGGAAGAGTTGCTGAATACCTACCTGTCAGGGAAGCTTCTCGACCGTTATGGCAACCTTGGCTGGTTTAATATCCTTGGCCCGAGGGACCCTGCTAAAAGAAGCGGAATACTTTCATTCGAGATTAAAAGACCGAACGCTAACGGGATAGCTGAGGAACTGAGTGAGAAAAAGAATGTGATGATACGGGACGGACAGTTCTGCGTCCATTCCTATCTCAATAAAGTATTCGGCCAGGGATGGTCGGGTCCGCAGTTACCGAGTGAACAGAGAATGATGTACAGGGCTTCTTTTTACTTTTATAATACTATTGAAGAGTGTGATATTTTCATGGAAACCCTTGATGAGGTTTTCAGAGAACGTTTCTACCTATAACCATAACCAAAAACAACACGGAGCAGGTCACATAATGGACGAAATAGTAGCCGAAAAATACAAAGAATTAATGAGAGAAGGATTTAAAAACGCCGGCTCTTTTGAAAACCCCAGTTACTTTATTGATTCGAAAGCGGAAGGTATACACATTTGCGGTAAGGGAGAAAGCGATTATATCAACGTGTACGTAATGATAAAAGACGGTATGATAGAGGATATAAGGTATTTATGCAGTTGCGACCCTACGGCAAATGTGGTTATCGAAGCCCTGTGCGAACTGGTAAGAGGCCTTTCTATCGAAGAGGCAAGGAACATACCTAAAGAGAAATTCTACGAATGGATCGGTAGCGAGGGCGGCGGAGTCAGACGCAAGGTATGGGGAACTATCGAATTGATAAACCGCGTTTTTAACCGAACCGCAAACTACGCTTCACCCGAATAGATTAATTTTATTCCTTAAACTTCTAACCTTTGTGTGATTGGTATACAATATCCGGTGAATCTGTTTCTGCCTGCTCCTCGACTTGACACCATCGATGGTAAAACAAAATCTCAGCAACGATAACTGGCGATAGCTGAAATTACCTGAAAGAATCAAGGGGCAGGATCAATATCCTGCCCCTTTTACTAAATACTCTGACCTACTTCAAATCTAATTGTACTTCTCCAGTGCGACGAAACAATCCGGTAACACCTCTCCGGTTTCAGGATTTCTTGGTGAATGGATATTATACATATACCCGGTTTCGCCATATCTGCCCAGAGTGTTTTCATCACATCTGTCGGTATCCATGCATATGTGAGTGGCGCGCAGCGCCATGGTTACTTCATTACTCCCTTCATAATGTTCATGCTCCCATAAGTATTCGCACTCGATGTTTAAAAAACACTCCCTGATCCTCGGTGCATCAACTGAAACTGCCTTTTCCGACCTTAATCCGGATTTGGTTATTTCCTCGTCTTCATAAGCATTGTTTTTTATGGTATCAGTGCATTTATCATAAACATCCCTGGAGGGAAAATTCAGAACACAGCACTTGCGGTCCTGTATCGTCTTGTACATGCGACCTCTTTTGTTGACCGAACCGATAATGCAAAGAAATTCGCCGTTATCGCCTACAAAGGTCGACCATGATTGCAGGCAGGCATTTTCTTTACCATTGTTTTTATATGACGCGACAACGAAAAGCGGTGACGGTATAGCAGTTAAAAAATCCTGCCAGGAAAATGCAGTTATTTCATCAAACCAATCGTATTGCTTTTTAAACGTCGGTGGCTTGGAATCGAACTCTTTTTTCATTGTAATTCCTCATTACCAGGTAATTCTTCAAGATTTCCATGAATGTATTTTTAGCCACCTCTCATATATTTCGTGTACGCTTCGTATACTATCGATTCGTCGAGATTTTCCATCAGCCTGGCTACCGGTATTTCGGCACCAAGTTCTTCCGCCATTTCTATCGCCAGTACCTGGTCCTTGTTGATAAATTGAGGTGGGGGCGAACCGTCTGCCGGTGGCGGCGGAGGTGGCATTCTCCTCATTCCGGAATCAAGCCTGCTTCTCATGCTGTTCGCCATCCAGCTGCCGCCGGTACCTTCTTCCATGACATCGAGCATCATCTTCATTTCAAGACCTGCTTTTAACCCGACATTCAGACATTCATGGATAACCGTGCCCATATTAAACGCGACCATGTTGTTTACCAGCTTGTAGGCTTGCCCGTTTCCTATCTCTCCTGCCCTGAATACCTTTCTGCCCATCGCTTCGAATACCGGCCAGCACGTATCGACCACATCATCATCGCCACTTACCATCAATGTAAACTGGCCAATTTCGTTGGTAGGGATGTTCTTGGTAACGCCTATATCGATTACCCGGACGCCCTTTTCCTTGCCCTTTTCATACAGTTCTCGCGGGTAATAGGGTCCGATAGTGCTGGACAAGATGATTATGCTGCCTTCTTTTGCGCCTTCCCAGATTCCGTCTTTGCCGAAAACAACCTCCTCCGTCTGCGGAATGTCACGGACCATACTGATCACGGCATCACTTACTTCCATCAACTCACGGCAGGAACCTGCGGCTGCAGCTCCTTCAGCCACTACTTTATCGACGGCTCCTTTATTAAGGTCATATACCGTCAGCGGGATACCGGCTTTCAGTATGCTTCTCGCCATTACGTTACCGATATCTCCTACTCCAACAAATCCCATCTTTAAAGTCATAACACAGCTCCTTTTCCATATTTTCCGTTACTAAAAAACCATACCGACGAGAGTCGGTATCCAGATACCAGGCTGTCTCCAGGTTTTCCGGATGTCGGCTTCCGCCGGAATGGTAAAGTGGTCTATATGCAGTTCTTAAACGGGTTGTCTAGTTGTACACGCCGTATTCCTTGGTAAAGTCGATCATAGCGTGAAGATTTTCCGGTTTGGCGAAATCAGGAACGACCCTGGGGCACATCACATAGCCACCATCTTTGCCGACGTAATCTATCAGCTTCTTAACATGGGCTTTTACTTCATCGACAGTACCGGCCGTAAGCAGTGAGCCTGGGAAATTACCTCTGATGCACATATGGCCTTTGAGGATATCTTTCGCCCTGAAAATATCGGTGGAGTCGAAATGTGCCATGATCTTGCCTTTCGGCAACTCGAGAAGATACTCAAGACGCGTCGTCCAGTCTCCCTCGAAGAAGATACAGGGGATGATTCCCTTATCGATAACGGCTAAATAGATCTTCTTTAACCCGGGCCAGTAAAATTCCTCGAACTGCTTTTTAGACATAAATCCATCGGAACCACGGTGGGTAGCCATAAAACTTCTCTTGTGGTGTTCTCGGTATGGCATTGCTGCGATTCGCTTCAAACTTTTCTCCAGGAAATAATCTATGAGTTCATGGAGTTTGTCCGGCTGGCGGTACATGTCCATCATCGTTCCCGGCATTCCCCGGAAACCGTTCATGACCTGATCGTAGGGCGATCCACCGGCGCCCATACCGCCGACGGGGAAACCGATTTCTTCCACTGCGGCGTTTATATTCGGTATGGTTTTTCTCCATTCGGCGATCTCGCGTCCGACTTCCTGGAGTGTGGCTATTGAAGCTGCCAGGTCAGGTCTTGCCAGAGCTTCGGCTATCATCATTGCGCCCATCTGTCCCCTGCCGGCATCGGAAAGGTCCGGGAAATTAGCCCAGGCTTCCATGGACCCCACGGTTCTCGGCATGAGATATCTGAGTGTGAAATTCGTAGAGTCTCCCATCACCAGGTCGTATTCATCCGCCATCATGAATTCGCCTTCGATCGCCTGGTTGCCGGTGTTTTCGGGGACTCCATGCCCCGGCCATCTCTGTGTCTTCGGGTCGAGTTTCTCGAGAGCTTTGCCGGGCTGCAGTCCCTGGATGTAAAACAGAGAATCAGGCTGGAAATCCACCACTGTCTTCTTTACCGCCTCAAGCCACTTCTGCGGCTCATAATAGACAATAGAGAAAGGCTGGTTGGTGTACCTCGCCGGAAAATAACCGAAAGACATATCGATCGGTACGCGATCCGGTATCTTTAACTCGATTGTATCGGCAAGCCTTTGATCTCTTTCCTTGTATAGTTCCTCCGGTGATTTTTCTGCCATATACTACCTCCACATACACATTTTGCTAGCTAACTTTACTAAAGGTGGTGACATCCGTCAAATAGATATCCCTACCTGTAAACACCATATTCCTTTGTGAAATCAACCATGGTTTTTATATTCTCAGGCTTTGCTTTATCGATGGAACTTCCGGCTGTCAGGATATACCCGCCGTCCTTCCCGATAACGTCTATCAGTTTCTTACAGCAGTTTTTCACATCATCCGGAGTACCTGTCTGCAGTATCGAAGCAGGGACGTTTCCCATGATTGCCGTATGTCCTTTGAGAATATCCTTTGCCTTGTATATATCGGTCAGGTCGAGTCTGGCGACACTTTTCCCCGCAGGTAGCTCCAGGAGATACTGGATTCTTGTCGTCCAGTCGCCCTCGCAGAATATCAGGGGTGTCAGTCCGGCTTCTATTACTGCCAGAAGGACCTTTTTCAGAGTAGGCCAGTAGAATGTTTCGAACTGCTTTATAGACATGAAACCATCCGAGCCGCGATGCATTCCCATGAACAACAATTGTGGACACTCGTCGTTTTTCTCAACCGATGGTATTCCTCTTTTTATCCTGTCTTCCAGTATCTTGTCGCAGGCTTCCAGCAGCTTATCAGGCTGGCGGAACATGTCCGTCATCGCACCCTGCATTCCTCTAAGGAAATCGGAGATTGAATCAAAAGGCGCTTGTGCCGTGCCCGGATAGAATTTTGGATACCCCAGTTTATCAATCTCTTCTCCGAATGACTGCATCTTGTCACGCCACTTGAGCTGGATTTGCCCGATTTCCTGGAGTGTTTTTACGGAAACAGCAACCTCGGGGTCCGCGAGCGCTTCTGCCAGGGAAAGTGCTCCACGGAAGCTGAATCCCAGCGAAGACAGTTGCGGAAGCTTGCTGAGCGCTTCCATCGCGCCGCAGACACGGGGGAGATGCTTACGCATAATGAAATCGGAAGTATCTTCGAGAAGAGCATCGTATTCGTCAGCTTTCATATTCTCGAGTTCAAGGTACTGGTGTGAGTCGTTAAGTGAGACTCCATGTCCCGGCCACTTCAGAGGCTTGGGGTCCAATAATTCAAGGGCTTCACCGGGTGAAAACGCGGTAACGTGTACAAGGTCCGGGTCGAAATCCGTCATGGTCTTGATGTTAGCTTCAAGCCAGTGATCATAATCGTAAAATGCGGCTTCGTATGTCAGCCCCGTATACCAGGCAGGGAAGTAACTCAACTCCAGCATCACCGGCACCCTGTCCGGTATCCGGAGTCGAACAGCATCGCCTAACCTCTTTCCTTTTTCCTTGTACCGCTGCGCAGGGGTAATAGTCATGCTTTGTAACCTCTATTTGTTATGTTAAATGTTAATTCAATTATCGGGGTCTACCTTCAAGGGATGCGGATTCCTGTCGCTGAGTGCTGGGATCAAACGGGCTGCAGGAAACTACCACGAACACGCAGGGACTTTTTACGTTTTTCCAGGTCATTGGAAAATGCGCAAGTCCAGCCGGTACAAAAATACAGGCTGATGTATTTATCTCGATCTTCTCAAGCTCATCATCTTCACCGAGCCAGAATTCCACATCTGCTCCGAGGTCTTCGATATCGTTCGGATTCGTCCCCATGAACAGGAACATTTCATCGAAATCGTCATGTTTATGAGGTGCAAGACCGCCATCATTGCCGGTGCCAACCGTAAAATCACCTGAGATGATCCCGGATTCAAAGCCGACTACCGCGCTTGGAATTATCTCTTTGCCGACCCATACCAGCGGTCCGGTATCAACCTTGCCCTCAAGGTCGATCTTATCCGGTATTTCAAGGTGTCCACCCTGACCGATAATTGCCGGTTTTCTGATTACATACTTTGAATATCTGGATTCTGCCATACTTATGTTCCTCCTTATTGATATCCTGAACAGAAATTGCCGGATGATGTTCATCCGGTCAGGTTATTTATGATACCAGAAACCGGTGTTTATAGGTACTTTGAGATTAACCGGTTCGCGGATACCTCAGGATATTTAAAACATGGGTTGAACTGTATTACTCAAGCTATTATTATAGGTGAAATCTCGATATTGGATTAATATAACGAAACAAAGGAGTGATAGATGGCAGAGCTCAAGTATGCAAAGAACGTTATCACGGACACAAGGGAATATACTCCTGAGGAAATGGCCAAGATAGAAGAAATGCGGGATAAAAGCCCCATAGAGTCGACCGTGGAAGGAATGCGGTTACTCTGGATGGATGATGAAAAGGTAGAAGGAGCGGAGATGTACATGGAGTGCCTGTGGTTGTGGGAGGGAGTGACCACATCCGGTACAACCGAGGAACCTCATCACCATGATTTTACCGAAGTTATCGGGTTTATCAGCACCGACCAGGATAATCCCGGAGAACTGGACGCCAGGATGGAAATCATCCTTGGAGACGAGACGCACTACCTGACAAAAAGCTGCCTTGTTCACATTCCTCCCGGAATGAAACACTGTCCCCTGACATTCCGTGAAGTTAACCGGCCGACCTTTTTCTTTACCCTTGCTCCGATAAGCCGCTACGGTCGCACTTCCGAGTCTACGGAACCGAAAGAAGGGCAGTCCAAAGAGGCTTTCTTTCTGCGTCCTGAGCCCGATTCTTCCGGGACAAGGTATGGCAGATTCATAATCACCGAGCCTAAACCGCACTGGGATCCTAAAAATCCTCCTCCTCCCCCGCCGCCAGGACCGAGAATGGCGAAATCCACCCAGGTGGTCTCCCTGGATGACGAAGCGTCATCGGGAGGTTTCTATGTGGACTTTGTCTGGATATGGAGTGGAGATATGACGATGTCACCGGAGGCTCATGCCCATGATTTCGATGAGATGATAGGCATAATCGGTTTTTGCGGCAAGGATGATCCGAGGAAAGCAGATGGTGATGTATCTATCGTTCTTGGAGATGAAAAACACACCATCAGCCAGAGTTCCCTCATATACATACCGAAGGGACTGGATCACTGCCCAATCGAATTCAAGAACATTAACCAGCCGGTGCTGTGCTTCACTATCGGGAATACTCCCATGTGGGGAAAGCAGTAATCGGGCAGCAATCTTGTAAGTCGAAAGGAATGAAAATGACAGAAAAAAAAGATGTCGACAAATATGTACTTGCCCCGGAAATAAAGCAATACGGCGACCTGCAGGTATTCGAGTTTCACGGTAAAGATGCCCGTGGATATGATTTTGGTGTACAGCTTACTCCTGTCCAGGCATTGCCGTTAATAAATGAACCTCCGAAGGCGGTAGATGCCGATCGTGTGAATATGTACACCGGTGGAGACCATGAGAAGATAGGTGATATCAGTACAGAGATCGAAATTACCATGGGTGAGAAGTCAGAAACATACACAATAGATTCAGCTGCAATGACCTATGTCCCCAAAGGTGTACCTTACGGTCACCGTGTTACGGGAAGTACGGACAAGACTTCCTGGGTGCTAACTCTTACCCTGCCGCCAAAATATATTCCCCCTGAGAAACCAGGGAGTTAATAGTTCCACCGATAATTCAGACGTCAAGCTATGAGGAGAAAGTAATGACAGAAACCAAATATGAAAGATATATTTTACATGATGTAAAGAAGCCCTGGCCGACATTCGGAAACATGAACAGCGATTTCCTTGGTGGAAACGAGGAATTTATGAAAGGAATAGAAGGCGCCAGGCCTAATTTTGCTCTTTACTACGTTGTCAGAGCAGGTATGTTCGCAGAACCTCCGCACTCTCACTACGCTGATGAGTATCTGATGTTTCTTGGCACTGATCCCCACGATATGAAAAGTCTTGGGGCAACGGTGGAAATAGCGTTCGGTGAAGAATGGGAAAAGGCCGAGTTTTCTACATCGGCGATGGTCTATTTCCCTAAAGGCCTGCAGCATTGTCCGATACATGTAAAAAAGATGGACAGGCCTTTCCTTTTCGGCCATTTCTGGCCGATGGGAGAAGACCCGGTACTTGTACCGGCGGAATAAACAGCAACGGGGAGAAAAGACATGACAGAAAAAAAGTATCATAAGTACATATTGACCGAACCTGATAAAGACTACCTGGCATCGCTGAAAACACCCAAAAGCATCGAAGAACAGAGAGAGGCCGGTAGTTATTTCGAGGGAGTGTACATGTTCCACCTGGATGATAAGATTCTTCCGGGAGGTTTTTACACCGACTGTCACTGGATCACCGCAGTCCATGGTAACGGCGGAGTTCAGACGGAAATAGCCCATACTCATGATTTTGGTGAAACACTCGGTTTTGTCGGGTCGATTCTCAGTGACCCGCGGGAACTTGGTGGTGAAATAGAATTCTGGCTAGAAGATGAGCAATATATTATCGATAAGAGTTGCCTGATCTTCGTACCTGCCGGGATGAAACATTTACCCCTGATATTCCGCAGGGTGGACAGTCCGATTTTCTTCTGGACCGCAAGTGACAGCAAAGCTTATGGCAGGACATCGGGTAACGAGTTTTAGACTATTATTAAAATATAGTGTAAAGCGATCTACTTTAGTATTGACATTACAGCTGAAATTGTATACATTTGAGTTCATACTAGTACCTGTAGGGAATATATGAATAAATATTTCGAACAGGGAAATTATAACTGTTTGTAGGACGCCAGATTACCATTTATTACGTTTTCTGGTGTCCGTCTTTTTTATGAGATAAATCATGGGATTAATCAGTATTTTTTGTCCAGGTTAAGAAGAAATTTTGATTAAGACAGGTAGAGGAGGTGAGATATAGAAAATATATATTATGCGATCAGAATGCCAAAGAGGAGGATGTGAAAAGTGTTAAAAAAAATAGTATGGATGCTTATTAGTTGCATAATGATCCTATCCTTGGTAGTAGCATCATGTGGCACGGAAACCGAAGAAGCAAAAGTAGTGGAAGATGAAGGTTCTGATGAAGTAAAGATTATTGAAACTTCATCGGGTACTGAAGCTATGGAGAAAATAGTAGAAGAAAAGGGACTCCGTGATCCTGATGAACCCAAGTATGGAGGTATCTATAATTTCATATCGATGGGTGATTACCGGGGATGGGATCCGGTAATCAACCTTACCATGGACTGTCCCGCCCAGCACTACATCGGCGGTTATCCGATGATGGGTGACTGGACGAAAGGTCCTGCCGGAACCAAAGAAATCTTGTGGATAGGCGGTTTCGCGGGACGTGGCGATGTCTGGACGGGAAATCTTGCCGAGAGCTGGGAAATACCCGATAATACTCATATCGTCTTCCATGTCCGCCAGGGCGTGTACTTCCAGGATAAAGCTCCCGTAAATGGCAGGGAGATGGATGCCTACGACTTCGAGTATAGCATGAATCGTACCTGGTATGATGAGAGAGCTTATCATCCTCATGCAGTTGATGCGGATGCTATACCGACATCGATAACGGCAACCGATAAATGGACCTGCGTGATGGATGTACCAGCAAAGCAGATAGGTGTCATCTGGCTGCTGACCGGCGCAATGTCCTGGATTTATCCTCACGAGGTTATCGATGTATACGGTGATATGCTTGACTGGGAGAACCTGGTCGGTGCCGGTCCGTATATACTGACCGACTATGTTACTGCCAGCATGATCAAGTATGAGAGGAATCCTAATTACTGGCAGCATGACCCGTTCAATCCTGAGAATCAGTTGCCGTACTTTGATGGACTGAAATCGTTAATAATTGCCGACAGTTCGACTCAACAGGCTGCTTTCAGGACAGGTCAGGTCGACAGAATGGGCGGTCTTAAATGGGAAGATGGAGAACTTTTCAAGCAACAATGCCCGGATATGCTGTATATTACAGGCTACGGCATGTGTGAATTCCCCTGCATGATAGTTAACAATCCTGATTTGCCCTACTATGATATAAAGGTACGTAAAGCGATGAACATGGCTGTCAATCAGCAGGAGATTCTGGATGATTATTACAGCGGTCATGCTACCATTCTCGGCTGGCCCTATCTGCCGACCACCGATTATGCACCATGGTACGTACCGCTGGAAGAACAGCCCGCATCCGTCCAGGAGTTGTACAGCTATGATCCGGAAGGAGCAAAGCAGTTACTCGCCGATGCCGGTTATCCTGATGGATTCAAGTGTAATATACAATGTGTACAAGCTAACTCGGACTTCGTTTCCATAATCAAGGAATACATGGTAGATGTCGGTATCGATATGAATATCGAACCTATGGAATCAGGCGCTTTCTACAGCATTACCAGAGCCAGGAAACACGAGGACATGATATACAAGTTCTGGACTCAGCACTGGCCGGCAAGGTTCCTCGATTGCCGCATGGAGAGTTTCGATAACCATGCGTTCTTTGAGACCCCACAGACCAGGGCGTGGTATAACGATATCATGGGCAACTACTTTAACCCGGACTACATTAATCCAATACTTAAAGAATATGGCTCATACATTCTCGAACAAGCTACCGGTATCTGGCTTCCTGTACCGTATGCCTATCACATGTGGTGGCCATGGCTGCAAAACTACCACGGCGAAGGCACCATGGGTTTTGCCCAGCCCGAATTCTTCGTCTACTTCAGCTGGCTGGATACTGAGATGAAAGCAGAGATGGGATATTAGTCCTGATATTCTGATTTCAAATATTCTATGATTCAGGGCCGGAGATATTACTCTCTCCGGCCCTTATCTTTTGCATTCATAATCGTTCTACATACTCTTGTTCTTTTATTACTGAAAAGTAAATATGAAAAACCATCGTTCAACTTGACATTTGACCTCAAAAGGATTACATTCAATATGAATGAATGTAATCTGTTGAAAAACAGTAATCGGCTTGTGTCACCTCTATAACAAGATAAAAGGATTCCGGAGCTGCTAAGAGATATTATCGTGTGTTCAGGTGCCTTTCCGTGTGCTTAACAAAGGTATATTTGATATATTCGTGTGCGTGGATCTGAAATCATTAGATTTTCAGCCCGTTGCTCAGTTTATTATCATCCGGACTTTAACCGTGACCGGAATGACCCTTTTGGGATAATCAGGTTTTCAGGACAGGTCCAGTTCAGGAGGTGGAATATAGACTTAATACAATTGAATATTATTTCAGTTATTACCAGATAAAAAATCGTATCTTTCATAAATACTCTATGAAAGAACGTACGAGGAGGAAACGCTTATATGACGAAAAAAATCGTTTGGTTATTGATAAGCTGCCTTATGGTCATATCACTCCTTATCTCGTCTTGTGGCGAAGAAGATGAGGGAGGAACCGTAACTACACAGGATGAAGGTCAGACGGTAACCGTTGGCGGTGAAGAGGACGATGCTGGCGCAGGTCCTGGTACAGCTACCACGGCTGATAAAGATTCTGATAAGCCGCAATACGGTGGCAGACTTACCATCTCAACTACAACCTCTCCTACCGTCTGGAATCCCGGTGCCGTTATCGGCCAGGCTGCCGGACAGGCGGCGATTGTCCTCGAACAGATCCTTGGTCGTGACTGGGAAAGAGGTCAGGCCGGGACTGGCGAGTTCAACTTTGTCGGCGGCGTACCTGAATGGGCAGGAGTTGGCGGTAACCTCGCCGAGAGCTGGGAGATTCCCGGTGTCGGCATCTGGGTGCTGAACATACGCCAGGGAGTTCATTTTGGGTTAGCCCCGGAATTCGAAGCCTCCAAGCTGGTGGCCGGACGCGAGATGACTGCTGATGATGTCGCCTACAGCATCGAATACATGAGAGACAATCCGAATTCAGCAAGTATTGCCAGTGAACCGCAGCTCATTAAGAATACCACTGTCGAACGGACAGGCCCATGGCAGATAACAGTAAGGACACCGGTCAATCCGACCACCGGTTACCTGTGGATAATGGGTGGCGGTGGTGTCCAGTATGTATGGGCGAGAGAGCACCTTGAAAACTACGCTGAAAGTAATGAATGGTACGATACGGTAGGAACCGGTCCGTTTATCACGGATGACTACGTAACTGATGTCGCGATTAAGTATGTCAGGAACGACAATTACTGGGATGTCAATCCGTGCGGACCCGGAGAAGGAGACCAGTTACCCTACATAGATTCAATCAACTACCAGATAATACCGGACAAATCGACCAGGTTTGCAGCGATGAGGACTGGTAAAGTTGACTGGCTGGGACCGTTCGGGGAATCTCTGTCGCAGGAAGAATACGAACAGATGATAAAGACAAGCCCCGAGATGGAGTCTGCCCAGTTAATAATCGATCCTATGAAGATTACCGGTAGAATCGACAAGCCGGAAGATCCATACTCGAATCTGAAGGTACGCCAGGCGATGATGCTGGCAATCGACCATCCGGCGATCGTCAATGATTTCTATGGTGGTAAAGCGGAGTTACTGGACAGTCCGGCTCGCAAGTGGTATCCGAGCATTTACACACCTCTGTCAGAATTTTCACCTGAGGTACAGGAATATTATGGATACAACGTAGAGAGAGCCAAGCAGTTATTAGCTGAAGCTGGGTATCCAGATGGTTTCAAGATGAAACTGACCATGATCAATGACACTGCTTCCGAGGAAGCCGCGGCAATAGCTAAGGAATACTTGGGAGAAATAGGCATCGACCTTGAATTATCACCCATAGAACCCGGTTTATTCTTCAACATTTTCTGGGGTGGTGATCCGCAAAACTGGATATTATCCAATTTGGCTGGTGGTAACGGTGCGTTCTTCGTGAGGTACAGCATGGGCTACTTCCGTGGACCGAACGTATTCAACACGGCTCATGTTAACAATCCGATAGGAAGCGATCCTATTATCGAGAAAGCGTTCGAAGAGCAGGCTGCATCGGTGATGATTGATTATCCTAAAGCTGACGAGATAACTAAGGCAGCTTACAAGTACTGCGTTGAACAGGCATTCCTCGTAACGATGCCGGCTCCATGGGGATACAGGATCTGGCAGCCCTGGCTTAAGAACTACTATGGCGAAGGTGATATGAAGTTCTGGCTGCAATGGGCATGGATAGACGAGGATCTCAAGGCTGAATTGACCAACTAATCAAGATTATTTCCTAAATATCGTGTATCAAGAGACCCCCTAACCAGGGGGTCTCTTTTTTCGTAAACTATCAAACATTTCGACTTGAAATATTGTCCAGGAAACACTATCATTTTTTGAGTTTACCCATGATAAATACCCGGACACATCTCGAATGAAACAATCCATGGAGGTATTGATGAAACTTGAAGGCAAAATCGCCGCAGTTACGGGAGGAGGAGCGGGTATTGGTGAAGGTATCGTGAAATGCCTGGCAGAAGAAGGTGCTGATGTAGTGGTAATCGATATCAGCAAGGAAAATGCTGAAAAAGTATCAGCGGATGTTAAAACAATGGGACGCCGGTCAACAGCGATAATTGCTAACGTAACGGAAAAAGACCAGGCTGACCATGCGTTACAACAGATACTGGATACCTTCGGAAGAATAGATGTTCTCGTAAACAACGTTGGTGGTGAATCGAAATATTACTACGAAGAACCCGGAGAAGATTACTCTGAAGAAAAAGAATGGGATGATACTATCAGGCTGAATCTGAGAGCAACCATGTTGATGACCAGGGCTGTATCGCCGCTGTTCGTAAATCAGAAAAGTGGAAAAATCGTTAATATTTCATCTATTGGCGGAAGACCTATGGCTGGCGGTCCACCTCCCGGTGGAGGAATGTCCGGAAGAGAAGCAGCCCTTTCCCCGATGACAAGTTATGGAGTCGCTAAAGCGGGAGTCATTCAGTTTTCACGGTTAATGGCTTTACAGCTGGCACCTTATAACGTCAACGTAAATTGTGTCTGTCCCGGAGTTCTCTATACACCCCTGTATGAAAGAAGCGCGCCCAGGCGTATCCAGTCGACACCGGGTGCTGAAGGTTTATCCTACCGGGAATATTTTGACAAATACGTAGCTTCACGAGTACCGCTTGGACGGGAACAAACTCCGGAAGACATCGGGAGAGCTGTGGTTTTTCTTTCCTCAGAGGAAGCGAGGAATATTACGGGTCAGTCGATCAACGTAGATGGCGGATCGACACCATAACCGGTACAGGACGACACTAATGTCAATCAATAAATAAGTCTCGTAGGGGGAAGTCATGGAACAATATACTGGAGCGGAAGCATTCCTGGAGATTTGTAATGCGAATGGTATTGATAATATATTCTTTAATCCTGGTGGGGAGTTCGCCTCGATAAATGCAGCGGTGCTGAAATATTACGCACTTGGAAGACCTGCACCAAAGTTGAGTGTCTGTTTGCATGAATCTGTAGCCCTGACAGCCGCTTATGGCCATTATATGGTGTCAGGAAAACCGCAGATAGTCCTGGTACACAGCGAACTTGGAACACAGCAGGTAGCCGGAGCTCTTCATAATGCGCAATGGGGAAGAATACCGGTAGTCTTGATGGCTGGAGTTGCCGCTGCTCCAAGCAGGACAAACTGGAAAGGTGAACCTTACTACCAGGGATTGATGACCAGAAACAGCGTGAAATGGGATTACGAGATCAAAATGGATGATGATATCCATGAGGTAATACAGAGGGCTATAAATACAGCCTTTACTGAACCCAGGGGGCCGGTATACCTGGCATATCCAAGGGACATTTTAACAAAGAGAACGGACAGGCAGGGCTTCGACTCATATAAAGGGACTGTCGAGGTGCTTCCACCACCAAATCCTAGTGATCTTGGACTGATAGCTGATAAGTTACTCGCTGCAGAAAAGCCGCTGATCGTGGCAGGATATGTTGAAAGACACCACGGATCGGTTGCGAAACTTATCGAACTGGCGGAAACTCTCTGCGTCCCGGTAGTTCCCGGATTAACCCGGATGAATTTTCCTACCAACCACCCGTTGTGTGCAGGGATGGAGGAAATGGGTGGCGGGATCAGAGGAAATGAACCTTTCGTAGAAGCTGATGTTATTTTAACGATCGATTATGACTTGCCTTATGTGCCGGCTGAGATATTCCCGAAAGAAGATGCGACCATTCTTCATATCGATATTGACCCGATGACACAGGGTAGACCTTTATGGGGTCGTGGCGCCGATATTTTTATAAAAGCTGATTCCAGGGAAGCGATACCTGCGCTGACAGAGATAATAAAGAACAAACTGACGCCAGAATTGAAGGCCGGACTACAGAAACGCTACAGGATTCTCGAAGAAAAGTACAAAAAACAACGTGAAGAGAATCGAGTAGCGGCAAAAAATAAATCATCCGAAACACCGATCTCACCCGACTGGCTTGGGTACTGTTTGAATGAGATCCTGGATGAGGATACCGTACTGGTGAACCATCTCATCAGTCAGTCATCATCGGTGGCTGCACAGGTAGATAGGACCAAACCGGGAACTCTCTGTGCCTGCGCAGGCGGTTCTATCATGTGGGCTTTAGGAGCAGCCCTTGGAGTAAAAACGGCTCTTCCTGATAAAACAGTTGTGAGCGTGATGACCGATGGCGGATTTGTCTGGGGTTGTCCGGTTGCTTCTCTCTGGACTTCCAATGCTTATAAAATGCCGTTCCTGTCCGTTGTTTTTAACAATCAATCTTATGGTGCGATTCGTACGATAATTGAGAGGATTTCGGAGACTCCGATGTCTGTAGAGATGGGGTACATATCCGGAATTGATATCTCTCCTCCTCCGGATTATGCTCTTATAGCGGAATCATGCGGCGGTTACGGTAAGATAGTAACCAGACCTCAGGATGTGCTACCTGTCCTGAAAGAAGCCCTTCAAGAGGTGAAAAACGGTAGACTGGCTGTAGTTGATGTCAGGCTGGAGTTGGGGCTATCTGGAGTATTATAGTAATTTCAAGTTGATGCCTGAAAAACCGAACTTTTAGCATCAAATTCCAGTTTATTTATATGAATCTATTGACATTACGATTCAATATAATTACACTTTAGCCTAAGTTACTCGTTACAACTGAATACACCTTTGCTATCTCACTTACACCTTCAAGAACCGGAGGTGCAACTGAATGATGTGGATAAGGGTACTAAAGCTGCCAAATAGTACGGCGGTTGTTGGTGCCCTTTTTCTTTTCCTGGAGTTATCCGGGTGACAATATTCATAACTCGCATGGGTAAAAAATTAAATACACGTGGTTAGAAAGAAAAGCTGGCCCTGCCGGGGGAAACCAGGGTGCTGAGTGTTGGCAGCTCATATCAGCTTAAATAATAACCACACCCCTCCCGTGTCCGGAGCCCTGGGGGTAATCGGGCTTCGCGGTGGGGCCAGTCGAGGAGGTGAAAAGGTGACGTGATTTAAAAGGAGATTCTATTAATCTTACTTATTACAATACAGGGATCTTTCACAAATATAATGTGAAAGAAAACGTGAGGAGGAAAAGCTTATATGACAAAGAAAATAGTTTGGTTTATTATTAGCTGCCTTATGGTGCTGACACTTGTGCTGGCTTCGTGTGAATCCGATACCGATACCGGTGGAACGGTAACTACCGTGGATAAAGGGCAGACCGTGACCGTTGGCGGTGAAGAGGATGATGCGGGTGCCGGCCCAGGCACAGCTACCACGGTTGATAAAGACAAGGACAAGCCACAATACGGCGGCAGGCTTACGATATCGACTACTACCTCACCTACCGTATGGAATCCTGGGGCTGTTATCGGACAGGCTGCCGGACAGGCCGCAATCGTCCTCGAGCAGATTCTTGGTCGTGACTGGGAAAATGGTCCAGCGGGGACCGGAGAGTACAGCTTTGTCGGCGGTGTACCTCAATGGGAAGCCGTTGGCGGTAATCTTGCCGAGAGTTGGGAAATTCCCGGCGTGGGTGTGTGGGTACTGAACATACGCCAGGGAGTACACTTCGCGTATGCTCCGGAATTCGAAGCTTCCAAGCTGGTTGCCGGACGTGAAATGACTGCCGAGGATGTCGCCTACAGCATCGAATACATGAGGGACAACCCGAATTCAGCAAGTGTTGCCAGTGAACCGGCCCTTATCGCAGCCACTACTGTTGAGCGTACGGGAGACTGGCAGATAACGGTAAAAACGCCGGTAAACCCGACCACCGGTTACCTGTGGATAATGGGTGGCGGAGGTGTTCAGTATGTATGGGCGAAAGAACATCTTGAGAATTACGCAGAAAGTAACGAATGGTACGATACGGTCGGAACCGGTCCGTTTATCACGGATGACTACGTAACTGATGTTGCGATCAAGTATGTCAGGAACGATAACTACTGGGATGTCAATCCGTGCGGACCCGGAGAAGGAGACCAGCTGCCCTACATGGATTCGATCAACTACCAGATAATACCTGATAAATCGACAAGAATGGCGGCTATGAGAACGGGTAAAGTCGACTGGCTGGGCCCGTTCGGCGAATCCCTGTCGGTTGAAGAATACGAACAGATGATATCGACAGCGCCTGATATGGAGTCGGCGTTGTTAATAATCGATCCGTTAAAGATCACCGGCAGGATCGACAAACCGGAAGATCCTTACTCGAACCTTAAAGTACGCCAGGCGATGATGCTGGCTGTCGACCATCCGGCGATCGTCAATGACTTCTATAATGGCAAGGCAGAGTTACTGGACAGTCCGGCGCGGAAGTGGTACCCGAGTATCTATACACCGCTGGAAGAGTATTCGCCTGAGGTACAGGAATACTACGGATACAACCTGGAGAAGGCGAAGCAGCTGATGGCTGAAGCCGGGTATCCTGATGGCTTCAAGATGGAACTGACCATGATCAATGATACAGCTTCCGAGGAAGCGGGGGCGATATTCAAGGAGTACCTGTCAGATATAGGTATCGACCTTGAGTTATCACCTATAGAACCCGGTTTGTATTTCAATATATTCTGGGGTGGTGATCCGCAGAACTGGTTACTTGGTGCATTCCCCGGAGGAAACGGTGCATTCTTCGTCAGGTACAGCATGGGCTACTTCCGGGGACCGAATGTATTTAACACGGCTCATGTCAACAATCCGGAAGGAAGCGATCCGATAATCGAGAAAGCTTTCGAAGATCAGGCGAAATACGTTATGGTCGATTACCCGAAAGCTGACGAAATAACCAAGGCGGCCTATAAGTACTGCATCGAACAGGCGTTCCTCGTGACGATGCCGGCACCGTGGGGATACAGGATCTGGCAGCCCTGGCTGAAGAACTATTATGGCGCAGGTGATATGAAGTTCTGGCTGCAATGGGCATGGATAGACCAGGACCTGAAAGCTGAAATGATGAAGTAGGATGATTGGATCAGATCGTAACCGGATAAAGGTAATGACCGGTTGATTACTAAATAACCGTTTAAACAACGAGAAACTACCAGGCGGCGTTGAAAGACGTCGCCTGGTTTTTCTCTTTTGCTGAGTGTGAATTGTGTACTATTTGTTTAGGTGTTGACAAGCGCGTGAAAATAAACTACACTTTAGCCTAAAATTCACAAACTACAACTGAATAAACCTTCACAATCTTGGATTTGCTGCTCACGGGGTGGTTATGAAGATATAAAGGGTACTGTTAGTTGCCAGATAGTGCGGTAACTTACGGTGCCCTTTATGGTTTTAAAAAGAATATAGATAAGGGAAAAGCTGGCCCTGCCGGGGGAAACCAGGGTGCTGAATGTTGGCAGCTCATATCAGCTTAATTAATAACCACACCCCTCCCGTGTCCGGAGCCCTGGGGGTAATCGGGGTTAGCGGCAGGGCCAGCCTCGAGGAGGTGTAGTTTGACCTGATTTAATATCAATCCAGAGATTTCATATTAGAACTGCATGATCATGTCTGAGAACCTTTTAGAATGAAGCTAAAAAAATTCAGGAGGTGATAAATGATAAAAAGAATTGTTTGGTTGCTGGTTAGCTGCCTTATGGTACTTACCCTTGTATTATCTTCGTGCGAATCCAAAACTGATACCGGCGGTACCGTCACTACCGAGGATACGGGGCAGACGGTAACTGTTGGTGGTGGTGATGAAACAAGAGAGGAGCCGTCAAAACCTTCGGTTACCGTCGATCCTGACAAACCAAGGTACGGTGGCAGACTGGTAATTCTTACCGGATCGGATATTACGAACTGGAACGTCGCTTCCGGTGCCTGCCAGTGGCCTTCTCAGGACGGTTACGTTCTCGAGCAAATCCTCGGTATACAAAGAGAAAAAGGTCTGGCCGGAACAGGTGAGACCGATTATTCCCAGGGTGTAACCGATTACCGGTGGCTTGGCGGACATTTAGCCGAGAGCTGGGAAAACCCGGCTGTTGGTGTCTGGATACTCAATATCCGACAGGGTGTGCACTGGGCGTATGATGCGGAGTTCGAGGCTTCAGCCCTGGTCGGTGGACGAGAGATGACGGCAGAGGATGTTGCTTACAGTCTTGAATACATGAGAGATACACCCTTAACCTGTACAAACTGTAATGAGCCTTCCTTGATACAGAATATGACGGTAGAACGGACCGGCGAATGGCAAATCACGGTAAATACACCGGTAGCTGCCGGTACCGGGTACCTGTGGTTGATGGGTGGCGGTGGCGCCCAGTACGTATGGGCGAAGGACTTCCTTGAAGCTGGATATGGAAAAAGTAACAACTGGTATGATACTGTCGGAACGGGACCGTATATACTGAAAGACTACGTTACTTCCAGTGCTGCCAAGTATGTCAAGAATGAAAATTACTGGCAAACCAATCCGATTGGTCCCGGAATGGGAGACGAGCTTCCCTACATAGAAAGTATCGGTTACCAGATAATCCCTGACCAGTCGACAAGACATGCTGCTCTCAGAACAGGGAGGGCTGACTGGTCATCGATCGATCTACTCACCATTGAAGACTTCGATACCATCCAGGGGACCAATCCGGAGATTGAGTATGTACAGACTATAACCCCGCCGATGCAGGTTTCCGGAAGGGTCGATCTTGACGGACCTTTTTCTGATGTAAGAGTCAGGAGAGCAATGATGCTTGCCATCGACCATCCGACGATAGTCAGGGATCTTTACGATGGGAAAGCAGAACTGATAGACAGTCCGGCGAGGAAATGGTATACAACAATCCATACCCCGCTTGAAGAACTACCGACAGAAACACAGGAACTTTATGGATACTATCCGGACAAAGCCAGGCAACTGCTGACTGAAGCTGGATACCCGGACGGCTTCAAGATAAAGATGAACATGCAGAACAATCCAACCTCCGAGCAG
Source organism: Dehalococcoidales bacterium (assembly GCA_016932435.1). Next base: position 23,477 of record JAFGCW010000008.1, read on the forward strand.
GCCGGGTCTATCATTAAGGAATACTGGGCCGATGTCGGTATCGATGTGGACCTCGTGGTTCTCGAACCTACCATATTCATCGGCATGTGGGTAGGCCACCAGGCAGAAGACCTGATGCTGAATGCGTGGGCTGGTGGTGACGGCGCTCTGTACGTCAGGTACAGTCTTGGTTACTACCGCGGACCTAACATATTCAACTTGAGTCACACCAATGATCCTCCGGGAACGGACCCGATAATCGAAGCCGCGTATAAAAAGCAGGAACAGTATGTAATGGTAAACTACCCGGAGGCTGACAGGGTAACCAAGGAAGCCTTTGTGTATTGTCTCGGACAGGCATTCAATCTTCAGATGCCGGCTCCATGGTCATACCGCGTATGGCAGCCATGGGTGAGGAATTACTACGGCGAAGGACCTACCAAGTTCTGGCTTCCTTATGCCTGGCTTGATCTTGATATGAAAGAGAGTATGACAGGCCGGACGTAGACATAGGTATAGTGTTTACCTAACAGATCGATACTTGGTAGAGATGAAAAACGGTTGATCTCGAAACATTATATTGAATAACCAAAAAGTACCGGGCGGCGCGTGATAAGTGCCGCCCGGTACTTTTCTTCGGCTGAGTGTAAATTATGTACTTTTCCTTCCATGGTGACATTTTCCCTGAACAGTTACCTGGTGACAAAATCGTAGAACATCAACAGATTCAATGCGAGGTGTTGACAAGCATGTAAAAAGTGATTACACTTTAGCCTAAAATACACCAATTACAACTGAATAAACATTCACCATCTTGAATTCGCTGCTTATTGGGTGGTTATGAAGATAAAAAGGGTACTGTTAGTTGCCGGATAGTACGGTAACTTATGGTACCCTCAACGTTTTTTAAAAGAATATAGATAAGGGAGAAGCTGGCCCTGCCGGGGGAAACCAGGGTGCTGAATGTTGGCAGCTCATATCAGCTTAA
>JAFGCW010000056.1 GCA_016932435.1 Dehalococcoidales bacterium
ACTTCATGTGGCGTCGGGATGAATGATATGAACGAACCCATATCTGTCTCCGTTTATAAATGGTTGACTCTAAAAAACGATTACGCTCACTTTAGCTTTATGGATTAACTCTGTCAAGAGTCCAAGTATTACCTCTTTCAAAATTATAAAATCGTTCGGCATTATAGAAATTCAACGTGATACGAGTTAAAATAGCTAGCTGATATCTTTAAATTAATTTTCCGGGTGGTGATAATTTTCAAGGAGACAAAGCTATGAAGGACATAAAATTTATTGAAGCCAGATGCAATGGCAAGGAATGGCAGGCGGAATATCAAAAGAAGATGGTTTCTGCCGAAGAGGCAGTCAAAGTGGTTAAGTCCGGAGACCGTGTCGTTCTTTCATTCATGGGAGTACCGCTTCTCGGGGAAGCGTTGGCTGCCCGAAAGAATGAGTTGAAAGATATAACGATACACTCATTTACGCCCACAGAGCAAAGGGCGGGTATGTTTTTTCAGGAAGGCATGGATGAAGTCTTTTACAATACTACGGAGATATACGGCGGAGATTGGGTACGCAATGCACCGGTTGGATTAGATTCCAGACGCACCCAGTTCTGGCCTAGCACCTTTTCTTCAATGATGAAACCTTTCGATGAAAGACCTAACGAGTGTCCTTTTACTATTGATGTTGCCATGGCGATGGTCTCGCCGCCTGACAAGGATGGTTTCTGTAGCTTTGGCTCGACCTTATGGAACAAGAGGAGCTACTGTAAAAGAGCTAAAAAGGTCATCGTGGAAATAAACGACAGGCTTATCAGGACCGGCGGTACCAACTTCATACACGTGTCCGAGATTGATTATTTCGTCCAGGGACTTCCAGACGAGACGGATTTATTGAATTCAGGAGAGAAAGACGCATTAATAAAAGAGTACCTCTCTCAGGCTCAACCTGAAGTACGGGCTCTCATTGAGGAGGTCCTCCCTTTAATAGAGGAAGAAGAGATGCGGATGCGTGCCGCCGAAAGGCTCTCAGTCTTAGGTCTGGAAGAGGCTCAAACTAGAGTCACCGCATTAAAAAAGCGCCGTGGGCTGGTAGAACCCGATCCGGTAGGTGTTGCCATAGCAAAATATGTGTCGCAGCTGGTTAGAGATGGTGATACATTTCAGATCGGTACCGGTTTTCCGGCAGAAGAGATGGTTGCACTCGGTGCTTTCGATAATAAGCACGATCTGGGTATCTATAGCGAGCAATCAGCACGCGGTTTTGGGACACTGGTACAGAGAGGGATTGTCACCGGAAAGTACAAGACATTTCACCCCGGTAAAGTTACCGTTTCCAGTTTCTATGGATGCAATCGTGAAGACCTGGATATTATTGACGGCAACCCTATTTTCGAGCAATATGATTCCGAGTATATCCTCGATATTAGAAATATCAGTCAGAACGATAATTTCGTTTCTATTAATAATGCTATCTCTATAGATCTGACCGGCCAGATTAATGTCGAGACCGGCATAGGAGCCCACTTTATTAACGGTCATGGTGGACAGCCGGAGTTACATATCGGGGCAATACTTGCTAGAGGCGGCAGGGCGCTGACTCTTTTGCCGTCGACGGCTTTAGAGGGAAAGATATCCCGCATCATACCTCAGCTTGACCGGGGGGCGGTGGTCACGATACCGCGTTACTATGCCGATTACATTATTACCGAATATGGAATCGCTAGTCTTATGGGTAAAGATTGCCGACAAAGAGCCGAGGCATTAATCTCCATTGCCCATCCTGATTTTCGTGAGGGACTGAAAAAGACAGCCAGAGAGCTGTTCTATCCCTGAATCGGGAAGTATTAAAAATCACATGAATTTTCAGTGGATGCTCAGGTAAAACGAGATTATAAATTAATAGATTCAGTATATTATCTGCCGGAAACCAGACTCTGCAGCAGCCATTGCGCGGCTTTTTTATCAAGTGGTTTGTTATTGTTCCCGCACTTGGGCGATTGAATGCAACTGGGACAGCCATCCTGACAGGGGCAACTGCGGATGGTATCCAGTGTAGCGTTCCATAGTTCTTCAATCAATTCATAGCCTTTTTCGGCAATGCCGACTCCACCCGGATGCCCGTCGTAGATAAACACCTGTGGTTTTCCGGTATCGGGGTGGAGAGGTGTTGATACACCGCCGATATCGTTACGGTCGCAAATGGCAAACAGGGGTAATATTCCAATAGCGGCGTGCTCGGTAGCGTGTAGACCGCCTGCGAAGTCCAGTTGTTCTCTGCCGATCTGGTCAACAGTACTCTGAGGTAAATCGAACCATAGGGCGATGGTGGTAAAAAGCTGGGGTGGTAAGTCGAGAACTTCCTCCCCAATTACCTCATCGGTCAATTGTGCCAGTCTCTTGTAACCGATGGTATGGTTGCTGACTTCCACCTCACCCAGGTAGACCTTAACCCGTCCCACCTCTTTGCTTTGCAGGACTTTCAATATACGCAAATCATCGAGTTCCTTGGTAACTGTATAGTAGTTCACGTTCGTCGGGACGGCATAAGCGGTGTGTGTCGGCAGGTCTAGTTGAGTGATGAGATAGGACTCGCCCTGGTGCAGGTAGATAGCTCCGGTATGTATCTGCCAGAAAGCAATATTGGATTCGATGGTTTCCAACAGAGAACCGGTCGAGGTGTCTATGAGGGCATAGTTTTCGCCGGAGGTGCTGCGGATATTCACATTTTGGGCAGGGTAGGCGATACTTGGTGAGAGATACCACTTTCCACGACGGTCTTTTAGTAAACCTCTTTCTGTCAGTCCGGTGATTTCTGTATTCATTGCCTCGCCGAAATACTTATCATCGTCTTTACCCAGAGATTGTTCCCAGGCGGCACAGAGTAGATGAGCGCGTAGAATATAGGGATTGTCCGGATTAACCAGAGCGTTCTCATAAGCCCGATGGAAAAAGAAATCGGGATGGCGCATGAAATACTGGTCGAGTGGATTGTCCAGTCCTATCAGGAAGCTTATGGCTTTTTCTTTACCA
>JAFGCW010000057.1 GCA_016932435.1 Dehalococcoidales bacterium
ATTTCGATTATACGGTCGTTACACTTACTGAAAATGGAAATACGTGGATGACAGATAATCCGTTTGAGGTGGAATCGTCTCTGGGGGCTATCGAGGGAGCTAGAGGTGATGTGCTAATCGGTGGACTGGGTATCGGTCTGCTGCCAACCCTGATGAAGGATAAAGTAGATAGTATTGATATTGTCGAATTGAACCAGGAGGTCATCGATCTCGTTTTTCATCAGGTAGCGACGGAGAAAACGCAAATAATCCACGATGATATCTGCCATTACCTCACATCCACGGGAAAGCGTTATGACTTTATATGTGTCGATATCTGGTCTGATACCTTCCTCCCGATGTGGGACATTGATGCGGTAAAAACTCTGGCTCGGAGATGTCTGAAACCAAGCGGCGATATATGGTGCTGGTTGGAGGAGCTCTATCATGGTGGCGATGATAAGGGGTAGAAAGCTGCATTGCAAGCATAAGATGGTTATATAATTTCAAATAGTATAAATCAGGCTCTCCCGCCTATTGATAAATTATGTACTATAGTATATAATCTACTATAGTAGGAAATTATGTAATAGCATGTTGGGAGGATGATGATGTTTCACAGGAGATTTTACAGTAGTTCTCATGCTCATGAACCAGGTAGTCGTTTTTTAAACATGCAATCACTGAGAGAAATACTTCCCCTGGCTGTTCTGGGACTTATTAAGGATAAGCCGGCTCACGGGGGCGATATCTATCAACGTCTGAAAGAGAATTATGAAATCGAAACGCCCAGGCCAATGGTCTATGTACTTCTTCGAAGATTGGAAAGGAACGGACTGATGGTCTCAAGCTGGGATATCCAGGATAGCGGACCAGCAAAAAGACGTTATACCATCACAGAAGATGGTCTTGAGTATCTCAGTCACGGCATGGAAAGGCTGAAGAAGGTAAGTAAAATCATCAACCAGCTAATCGCAGAGAAAACGTAATTAATTAGAATTACCTAGCTGCTGTAAACTGTAAATGTAATATATCAGAATGAGCTTTCAGACATAAGTAGTAGGGTCTTGTTTACCCTTTTCACATGCTACCGGTGGCATCACGTACAGATAAAAGGTCTTGTACCCGAATGTATCAGTTTTAGCCGGACTCCATCCATCGATAGGGAATGACTCCATGACAACTCTGGTGCCCGGTTTGAGCTCTGACTCCAACTTCGGTTTCAATGCTTCCGATGCAGTGGGAAACAGGTAGCAGAGTACTACAGTGGCATCCGAAAGGTCTACGTCCATAACGTCAGCCTCTAGGAATGTAGCCTTGTTGGTTAACCCCTCTTCTTCAGCCTTTTTATTGGCATCATTCGCCAGTGCAGGTTCCAATTCTATACCTACGATCTTCCCGGCACCCCTTTCCAATGCAGAAAACAGCAGCCTGCCGTCGCCGGAACCCAGGTCATAAACAACATCGGTATCGGATATCGGGGCTAGCTTAAAGAAGGTGTCGATAACCTCAAATGGCGTCGGAATGAATGAGATGAATGAACCCATATCTCTCCTCATGTACAAATATTCAATTCCGAAAAACGATTATGCCCACTTTAGCTTGATGGTCTAACTCTGTCAAGAGGATAAGTATTACGACTCCAAAAAGTATTAGAATTAGAAAAATTTTCAGCATTGTAGAAATTCAGCGTAATACGAGTTAAAATAACTAGCTGATATTTGTTGGTATATTGTCCCGGTGTATAACTTTCAAGGAGACGAAGTTATGAAGGACCTTAAGTATGTTGAAGCTAAATGTAATGGTAAAGAGTGGCAGGTGGAATATCAGAGTAAGCTGGTTTCCGCCGAAGAAGCAGTCAAGGTCGTTAAGTCCGGAGACCGGGTCGTTCTTTCATTCATGGGAGTACCGCTTCTCGGGGAAGCGCTGGCGGCTCGGAAGAATGAGTTAAGCAATGTAACGATACATTCATTTACACCTACCGAGCAAAGGGCGGGCATGTTCTTCCAGGAAGGTATGGATGACGTTTTTTACAATACCACAGAAATATTCGGTGGTGATTGGGTACGCACCGCCCCGACTGGATTGGATTCCAGGCGCACCCAGTTCTGGCCGGGAACCTTCTCTTCAATGATGAAACCTTTCGATGAACGACCTGATGAATGTCCTTTTACTATTGATGTCGCCATGGCGATGGTCTCGCCGCCTGACAAAGATGGTTTCTGTAGCTTTGGCTCGACCTTATGGAACAAGAGGAGCTACTGTAAAAGAGCTAAAAAGGTTATAGTGGAAATAAACGACAGACTTATCAGGACCGGCGGCAGTAACTTTATACATGTCTCCGAGATTGATTATTTCGTCCAGGGACTTCCGGATGAAACCGATTTATTGACTACAGGAGAGAAAGACACATTAATCAAAGAGTACCTCTCGCAGGCTCAACCTGAGGTGCGAGTTCTCATTGAAGAGGTGCTTCCTTTAATAGAGGAAGAAGAGATGCGCATGCGTGCCGCCGAGAGGCTTTCAGCCTTAGATCCGGAAGAGGCGCAGACGCGGGTCACCGCATTAAAAAAACGCCGTGGGTTGGTTGAACCCGACCCGATAGGTGTTGCTATCGCAAAATATGTCTCGCAGCTGGTCAGAGATGGTGATACTTTTCAGATAGGTACTGGTTTTCCGGCAGAAGAGATGGTCGCACTCGGAGCTTTCGATAATAAACACGACCTGGGTATCTACAGCGAGCAATCGGCACGCGGTTTTGGGACACTGGTGCAGAGAGGGATTGTCACCGGGAAATACAAGACGTTTCACCCCGGCAAAGTTACCGTTTCCAGTTTTTACGGATGCAATCGTGAAGACCTGGATATTATTGACGGCAACCCTGTTTTTGAACAATATGATTCCGAATATATCCTCGATATCAGAAATATAAGTCAGAACGATAATTTCGTTTCCATCAATAATGCTATCTCTGTAGACCTGACCGGACAGATTAATGTCGAGACTGGCGTCGGAGCCCACTTTATTAACGGTCACGGTGGACAGCCGGAAATACATATCGGGGCGATACTTTCAAGAGGCGGCAGGGCGCTGACTCTCTTACCGTCGACGGCTTTAGAAGGGAAGATATCCCGTATTGTACCTCAACTTGACCGGGGGGCGGTGGTTACGATACCTCGTTACTATGCTGATTACATTATTACCGAATATGGGATCGCCGGTCTTATGGGTAAAGACTGCCGACAGAGAGCCGAGGCATTAATTGCCATTGCCCATCCTGATTTTCGTGAGGGACTGAAAGAGGCAGCCAAAGAGCTGTTCTATCCCTGAATCGCTTAATATTAGAACTCACATGTATCCATAAGTTGATGCTCGGGTACAAGGAGATTTTAAATTCGCAGATTCAGTCTGTTATCTACCGGAAACCAAACTCTGCAGCAGCCATTGCGCGGCTTTTTTATCCAGTGGTTTGTTATTGTTCCCACACTTGGGTGATTGAATACAGCTAGGACAACCGTCCTGACAGGGACAACTGCGGATGGTATCCAGTGTAGCGTTCCAAAGCTCTTCTATCAATTCATAACCTTTTTCGGCTATGCCGACTCCACCCGGGTGCCCGTCGTAGATAAACACCTGTGGTTTTCCGGTATCGGGGTGGAGAGGTGTCGATACACCGCCGATATCGTTACGATCGCAAATGGCAAACAGGGGTAGTATCCCAATAGCGGCGTGCTCGGTAGCATGTAGACCGCCCGCGAAGTCCAGTTGTTCTCTGTCGATCTGGTTAACAGTGCTCTGAGGCAAATCGAACCATAGAGCAATGGTGGTAAAAAGCTGGGGTGGTAGGTCGAGGGCTTCTTCCCCGATTACCTCATCGGTCAATTGTGCCAGTTTCTTGTAACCGATGGTATGATTGCTGACTTCCACCTCACCCAGGTAGACCTTAACCCGTCCCACCTCTTTGCTTTGCAGTACTTTCAGTATACGCAAGTCATCGAGTTCCTTGGTTACAGTATAGTAATTCACATTAGTCGGAACGGCATAAGCGGTGTGCGTTGGTAAGTCTAGTTGAGTGATCAGATAGGACTCTCCCTGATGCAGGTAAATGGCGCCGGTATGTATCTGCCAGAAAGCAATATTGGATTCTATGGTTTCCAGCAGGGAACCGGTCGACGTGTCTATGAGGGCATAGTTTTCACCGGAGGTGCTACGGATATTCACATTTTGAGCAGGGTAGGCGATACTTGGTGAGAGATACCACTTACCACGGCGGTCTTTTAGTAAACCTCTTTCTACAAGTCCGGTGATTTCTGTATACATTGCATCGCCGAAATATTTATCATCATCTTTACCCAGCGATTGTTCCCAGGCAGCACAGAGTAGATGAGCGCGTAGGATATAAGGATTGTCCGGGTTGACCAGCGCATTCTCATAAGCACGGTGGAAAAAGAAATCGGGATGGCGCATGAAATACTGGTCGAGTGGATTGTCCAGTCCTATCAGGAAGCTTATGGCTTTTTCTTTACCA